>CADEDV010000006.1:115933-142681 GCA_902826165.1 uncultured Bacteroidota bacterium | reverse complement strand
GGCGATGTGGCGGTATTTGAAAATCGTCAGCCCGTAACCGCTGCTAAATTTATAAATAAAAGTTCATTGTTTATTCTATTGCTCGGCGTTATTCGTCGGCTGAAACTTAAGCCGATTAGCGAACAAAAAGCTGAGCATATATTCGTCGCCCCGCCATATTGCCAAACCGCCTGTTAGCACACGTTTTTAATTCTGTCTTACAATTTTTCCTGCTTTAATTACCAATTCTATTTTCAGTGAATACTTAATATTTTCAACGGGATTCTCGCTAAATAAAACTAAGTCCGCCATTTTATTTACTTCAACTGTGCCATATAATTCATCAATCCCCAGAAAAACAGTAGGGTTGTAAGTTGCCATTTTAAGAATATCAAAATTTGAAATACCTAAACTGCTAAGTAATTCCATTTCTTCATGGTAACTATAACCTGGATAAACGAACTGCATTCCTGCAAAATCTGTACCTAGAAGGAAAGAAATTCTGTTGTCATAAAATGTCTTTACGAGTTTCTTTTGATTTTCAAACCGATTATTGCCATTCTTTGTTTCCTCTTCGTTAATTGTCTTGCTTTGCCTTTTCTTTTTCACCTGCTCCCATTCAAATTTTACATCGTTATCCAAACTTTCGTATATTTCATTGTATTCAAAATAGCCATTAAGTATTTCGTTTTTCCTCTTATAAATTATTAATGTAGGGCAAATCCAGGTGTTGTGCATTTTGGCTAAATGTATAAATTCAGAAAGTCTGATAGGGTCACTTGCCAACTCTTCCATTCTATTCAGATGTTCTAAACTTTTTTGCCCAATACATACAGCTTCTTCGGGTGTTATATGTTCAGAAATATGTCCTGCAAATGGAATTTTTATCTTTTCCGAATATGTCATAATGGTATCCAAAACGTTTTTCGGCAGTAATGAATATACTTTATAAAAGTCTGCACCGTTTTTATAAAGGCTATCCAAAACTCCTTTCACATTATAAGATGTCAAAGGAATACTAAAATCTGGATGAACAGGGTTCTCTCCGTCAAGGATTGGACCAGCTCCAAATAATTTTGGATAAGATGCTGGGTTATTTTTAGCTTTCTGCTTGAAAGAATTTACTATTTTTAGAGAACCTCCCATATCTCTAACTCCTGTAATCCCGTAGCTAAGAAGAATCGGAAATACAGACTCGTCCAAATTGTCTTTCCAACAAGTATGAATGTGCATATCCCAAAATCCGGGGGAAATGAATTTTCCTTTGCCGTCAATAGTTGTCTTTGCTGTTACTCTCTTTGACTTTTTATTACTTCCTATTTTCACTATTCTATTACCATTGATATATATTGTCCTATGAGGAATAATCAATTGTTGTTTTGTGTCGATTACTGAGATGTCCTTAATAACAATGTCAAATGAATCTGACTGAGCTTTGCAAGTCAACAGAAATAGAAATGATAAAATAAATGTCAAGTACGATTTCATTTTTAAAATGTGTGCTAACGTGTGTATTGTCGAATATACGAACAGTTTTTGGCGGGAATATCAAAAAATTGTCGCACTGGTTTTCAACTGTTTCAATAGGTTTATGCAAGATTTTTAAGGGCAACCCGTAGTTGCGACAATCTAACTCTGGTCCGTATTATCCCGGCATTTTTATTGACACGGTGGTTCCTTCTCCCCGCTTGCTTTCAATATGCAGGCTGGCTCCCATAGTCTTCAGCAGGTCTTTGATAATAAGATAACCGAGGCCATGGCCTTTTTTATTATCTACATTGGCGGCTGTGATCACCACTTCATCGGCCATCAGCCGTTGTATCTGTTCCGGTGTCATACCAATGCCTTCATCTTGTACACTGATTGTTATATGGCCATTTGTTTTTTCGGCCGATACGGTAATGGTTCCCTTCTCGGTAAAATGAATTGCATTGGTGAGCAGGTTATACACGAGGATCTTTAAGGGCTCATAGTATTGCTGTATATCCATTCCTGCTGCCACCCGGTTTTCGATCACTAATTTTTTTTGCCGGGCCAGTGATTGTAAAATGCCGAGCACCTGCCCCACCATTTCATGGAGGCTAAAATTTTCTTTCACCAATCGCCTGTTCTCATTCTGGTACTTGATCCAGTTCAGGATATTGGTGGAAAGCAGTTGCAATTCCTGCGAGGTATTGGTGATCTCCTGTATGGTTTCCTGTTGCAGTTCTTCCGGCATCAGTTTTCTTTTCTCCAGTAAATTCTTTCCGGCCACGGTCAGAAACTTCAGCGGCGTTACGATATCATGACTGATGATGGAGATCAGCCTTGTTTTGATGCTGTTGTTCTTTTCAAGCACTTCGTTTTGTTCCTGCAGTTCTTTTGTTTTTTCGGTTACCTGCTGCTCCAGTCTGCGCTGCTGTATTTTATATTGCCGGGTTCTTACCTGCAGGTACAGTGCCACGAGACCAAAGGCGGTAAACAAACAAAGCATAAAGAACCACCACTGCCGGTGCCAGGGAGTAACAATAGAGAAAACAATTTTTTTATAGGAATAGTTATCAATTCCAAAACCATTCATCTTGCGGATGCTGACAGTATATTTTCCCGGCAACAGGTTATCGAGCCGTATCAGCGCTTCATTGCCGGGTTCCACCGCCGTCCAGGCACTTTTATCATTCAGCCGGTATTCTAAATAAATATTTTCTTTATTGCACCAGGCAGAGAAAGCCAGTTTCATCCGGATATCATTATCGGTATAGGCGATCGGCAATAACTCCAGCGAATCTGGATTGATTTTTTTTGTTCCGGCCCTGAATTCGTCGAGGTAAATATTGCCCTCGGGTAATAAAGGTGTTGCCTGGCCGGGGTTCACCCAGAGCAAACCATCCATCGTTGGGAAAGAGATCGTTTTGTTTTTCATCAGCAGAGCACAGGGAGCACAACCGCCATTCATTTCGGTGATTTCCATCCCATCGTTCTTGCCATAATAATGATAATATACCTGCCGGTTATTTTTTTCAAAGGCATTGATAAGATCGGCGAGTTGCGCCTTGAATAACCCGCGGTTGGAACTGAGCCAGCAGAAACCATTTTCATCCGGAACAAAACAGTGGGTGTATAAAAGAAATTTATTTTTATCAAGGGGCATGGATCTCAGTATTCCATTCTTATATATATAATACCCCTTTCCATAAGTGCCGATAAAAATATAATCCTGGTATTTCCATAAACTGCGGACACAGTAACCACCTGCTTTTAAAATGGTATCCGTTGTTTTTTTGTTGATATCAAACAACACGAGTCCGCTACAGGAAGCCACACCCAGGACACCCGGTGAAAATTCCACCATACTATAAGGGGCTGATCCCTGCTTTCCCGGGCTAGGTTTGAAAAGATATTGAAGACTATCCTGTTGCAGCAGGGCAAAACCTAAATTGGTTGTGATATAAAACTGTCCGCCGGAATTGCTCATTGCAAAACTTTCCTGGACCGGCGCTATTTTAGTATAAGCAATGGTTTCACCTGTTTTATAATTGTACCGGTGCAACAGGTTTTTATTATGGACAGGATTCATTTGCGAATACCAGAGCAACGAATCACCACTGGTATAAACGGTATAGTTGAATTTCCCGGTAACAGGTAAAGGGCCGGGCGCCTTTCCTGATAACCCGATAACATGATTTTCGTTGGTGAGTATATCCCCGTTGGTTAATTCCACCTGTGAATAATAGGCATTCCGTTCCCGGATATCCATATCTGTTTTTTTTACGGAACTGATCCTGTTCTTATTAATGATGACGATACCCTTTGAGTCGGTGCCAATAAAAAGTGTTTTATTCTTTTCACTATACTGCGCAGAACGGATAAATGAATAAGAAGGAATTTCCGAACAGATCAGCTCGGCTTCCAGTATATTATCCCGGAAATGCAGTAACCAGGCATTGCTGCCGGAAAAAAGAATAGGGTTCTTCATACCACTGTCCCAGAACAGCAGGAAATTGGGTGAGTTAACCGGAACGGATTTGCCTGCAGGAGTAACAATAGCAACAGCTTCATAGTGTTGAAAATTATCTTTTGCCAGGAATACCTGTCGCTTTTTATCAATAAAAAAAAGCCGGCCGTCCAAAATAAATTCATTGCCGAGCGTTGAAGGAACGGTCAACGGGCTGAACTGTTTTTGAGATGGCGAGTAATAAAAAAACTTCCTGCCGGCAACCAGCATGACCGAAGTGTCGGTGACCTGTAACAAACGATCCCAGGGCATGTCGCTGGTTGTATTCATAAAGGCAAGCAGCTTTTGTTGTAACAGGGTACCGGAGACCTGCAAATAAAACCGCTTCTTAAAACCGGTAATAGTGGTAAGTTCCGGAAAGGGCTGATTGACCAGGGTGCTTGCATTAACAGTAATAAAATTGCCACTTACATCGGCTGCATAAATGGCACCGCTGTTATTTTTTACAATATAGGCCATGCGTTCATGCGAAAGGCCGGGAGTATTTTCTTTGGTAAAATTGGTGAAGCTGAGCCCATCGTAGCGGGTCATTCCCGCTTCAGTGGCGATCCATAAAAAGCCGGTTTGTTCATCCCACTGCAATCCCTTGATTCCATTGGAAGGCATTCCGTTATCCGTGGTGAATTGCTGAATATGATAGCTGTTTCCTGTTTGTGATAAAACAGGAATGGAAATGATAAAACAAAAGATGAAGAAGAGGAGCCTTATCATAAACAGTTTGCAGTAACAAGGTACTGTAAACCGGTTAATAATTTACATTGTAGAGGGTGGCCAGTTCGATCAGTTCTTTGATATTGCCGGCACTGGTCTTTTCAAAGATGCGGTTCTTGATCGTCGAGATCGTACTCATTTTTAAATTAAGCGTTTCGCCGATCTCTTTGGTGCCGATCCCCTTCAATACATAATGCAGGATCTCCAGTTCTCTTGGTGCCAGTGCAGAAAAGGGATTCTCATGATTTTGCAGTACCGGTGATTTTCTCAGCAACGCCTCATTTTGTAAAAAACGTTGTATCACCTGGTTGATCTCTTCCTCCCCCACTGATTTGGATAAATAATAATTGATACCGTATTGTTTTACTGCTTCACCATAGATCTCGGCAGGTTGCATGGAAAAAACAAGGATCTGCAGGTCCGGGTACACCCGGCGGATATTCGGGATCACTTCCAGCGTATTGCCATCAGACAAAATGATATCAAGAATAAGATGCGTATATTTTTTCTTCACCAGTTCTTTCATCAGGTCGTTGCAGGTAGCTACTTCCTCAATATCGGCATAGCCCATCGCCAGCTGGATCTGTAGTTTCAGGCCCTTTCTGATCATGCTGTGATCGTCTGCTATCAGGATTTTTGGTTGCATGGTTGTTGTTGTTTCCGGCGGGAAGGCATTTAGTACACTAATTTCCATATTTTATTCCTGCTTTTTGTAGAATTTATTCTACGTGTTAACGGACCAGGGTGAAGACAACTTGCTACAACTGCAACTATTAAAACAAAACAAAGGATAATATCGGTTAAATAATAACATGACTTATAGCTGCAATCACTGTACTGCTTACCGGATGATCGTGACAGTACCTTTCAGTATCCGCTTTTTATCATCATTCAGCTGCACGAGATACACATATACTTCATTGGGTTGTACGACTCCTTTATACATTCCGTTCCAGGGATTATTAATATAACCGGTGGAGGCAAATAATCGCTGCCCCGCCCGGTTGAATACGGTGACCAATGCATCAGGATATAAAGCCAGTCCAGGGATCACCCATTTATCATTCCGGCCATCATTATTCGGCGTGAAAGCAGAAGGAATAAAAATATCGGAGACCGGGGTGATCACCACATCATCAGAAGCGATACAATTACTGGTCTTGTCAACCGCACGGATCGTATAAGTGACAGGAATATCCGGGGTGGAAACAGGATTCAGTATAACTGCTGAATTAAGGTAGGTGGAAGGTGTCCACAGGAAATCATAGTTCGACGGGTTGCTGATCGTTGCATCCAGGGTGGCAGAACCACCGAGGTTGAAAAATTTATCCGGACCAGCATTGATATTAGGCACTGGATTAATAGTAATGGTTTGTGTGGCAGGTAAGGAACCGCAGCCTGCTGCTGTTTGAGTGACCAGGGAGATCGTATACGTACCGGCGGTAGTATAGGATTTACTGAATGGCGGAATAGAGGCACCAGTGCCGTTTCCAAAATTCCAGTTCCAGTTGCTGACACCGGTGCTGGTGGAAGAAAAGAACAAGGGTTTCTTTTCACACAATGTATCGCCGGTGATAGTAAAGTTAGCCGTTGGATTCGGATTGATCAACGGGATATTGATAGTAGCAGTATCAGTACCACAACCACCGCTGAAACTGACCGCATGTTTAACCGTGATATTGGTTAATGCAGTGGTATACGCATGTGTGGCAATATTGCTGCTGGAAGAATTGAATGTTTGTGCATCGCCAAAATCCCAGAACCAGTTGGCAGGATTTCCACCAGTTGCAATAGACGAAGTAAAAGTTTGCAAACTATCCATACAGGGTTTACCGGCAACTGTGATGGATACGATTGGCTTTGCTGTTACATTCACGGTCAGCCTGAATGTATCACTCAGGCAACTGTTGCTGCCATTCACTACTAATGATACGGTAAAGTTGCCCGCAGTTGTATAGGTATGATAGAAAGGATTGCCGTTATTGAAACTACTGCTGTTACCATCTCCAAAATTCCATTGCCAGCTGGTAATAGTATTCCCCGGAACAAAAGAAGAGTTATCCGTAAAACGGATCGAATCACCGGTGCAGATATTCCGGTCGTAACTGAATAAGGCTTGTGGTCTTGGCAGTACATTCACCATGCTGAAAGCAGTGTCACTTTTACAACCATTGCTGCCGGTGGCAATTAAATATATTGTATAAGTGCCCGGTGTATTGTAGCGGTGATAGAAAGGGTTGCCATTGGTAAGTGTAGCTGTATTGCCATCGCCAAAATTCCAGTACCAGCTGGTAATGGTGCCGCCGGGTAAAGAAGCAGTACTGGTAATAAGAATGGAATCCCGTTGACAAATAGTACCACCTGCATTGAAAGCGGCAACAGGACTTGCTGCGATCACCAACAATTTTGTGGTATCACCCACGCAGCCATTATCAGCGATCACCCGGTAGCGGACATTTTGATTGCCCGCTGCGGTAAATAATTTTATGGCATTGATACCATTTTGTGTTGTGTTATCATCAAAGAACCAGTTATAAGTAACCAGGTTGAAAGTACCGGGAACAGCAGCACCGGTAAAACGGATACTGTCAGTTAAACAGGCCGGGGTTGGAAAAGTAAAATCAGATAGAGGCCCGGGCTTCACCACTACTTTTACCGTAGCGTTTTCTGTCTGGCTGCAATTTTCAATCACGGTAGCGGTGTAGCTGACAGGAATATAATAAGTGCCGGGACTGGTAAAGATAAAATCCTGTTGCAGCGTATATACATAATAGGTTCTTCCATTGATCTGTTCTGTTCTGACGGGAACCGGGTTGCTGATAATGGAATCAGCATTCGGCGACATACCGGCAACTGTACTCAGTTTCCAGTGAATGGAATTGGCAGGATAACCCAGTTTCACAAATAAACGAACAGGCGATTTGGGACAGGTGAATGTATCGATCGTATTCGTTGTATTGAAAGTATTTTTGATCTCGCTGTAATTATTCAGGTTGTTGATCAGTGTACCTACATTATATCCATAACTTTCATAGTTGCCCAGTCCATATACCGTCGCCGTGAAAGCAGAATCACAGGTAATGCTATGTTGTGCAGCCGGGCCTACAAATCTTCTTACTGCAACAGAGTAAGAAGGATAGTTGGGATGCGGGATGATCTGGGCAGCTGGAACAGGCGTTCCATCCACCCGGAGAGAACCAACGGCAACTGTAGGGAAATGTATATTCACATACACATAATCAATAGATGATTTACGGCTGGTATAAAACAAAACTGATTTTTGTCCCTGTTCGATCGGGCTCAGGTAAAACATTTCCGGGTCACCATAGGAAGGCGGTGATGGTGTGGTAGTGGGAAAATTCCAGCACTGGTTTTTATTCGGTGTGTACTGCGATACCAATATGGGTTTATCAGATTCTATATAATCACCACCGGTGGAATCCATGAACTCATAAAAAAAATTATTGATCAGCCCGGTTAATACTACCCCGTTTCTCCTGACCACAGCAGTTGGGTCCTGCACACAAACCCGGTAATAATTCCGGTTAGTTTCAAGAATATCAGTGTTGGTATTATTAATAGTATGATAAGTGAGATAACGGGTGCCCCAGGCCTGTGAAGGAAACACTTGCTGGTGTACAAATTCACCACCATCACCGCGGCATAAACGGATACCACCTGAACCGGAGAAAACAGCAACCGGGTGACAATTCCCATCTGCACCGGGAACAGAAATGATCTTACTGCCTGTCATGTCCTTGCTGGCTTTGGCAGGATCACCATCAAAGACCGCTTTGCCAAATACATGATAGGATTCCCCTTTATTCAGGTTAACGGTATAGGTCTGCGTGGGCAACCAGCCACTCTTCGTGGTATCAGATGGGGTGATCTCCAGCCGGGTATTGTCTTCCGAGGCAATTACATAGAACCAGGAATACCAGTCTGCCGGGCTGCTTTGCGAAGTGGTCTGGTAATAATTTATGGAGCGATACGAATAGCCATAAGTTTCAACCGGCATCAGCATAGTGGCACCGGATACCTGTGTTGAATACACATGGGCATATACTGCCACGGGTACTGTACTTACAATATGTATGTTTCTTGGTTGCAACCCATCGGTCAGGGTGCGGGCATCATTGGGCCCTGTCTTGGGAATAAGGATTGTGGCATCAACGGTATTGGCCGGGATATTCAGTATTTGGGTATAGCTGGTGCCGGTAATAGTAACAGTAACTGTAGCGGCCTGTTCTGTACTTATATATAAGGCCAGCTCCTGGAAGTTCACAGGCGATTCATGAAAGAAACTATAATCAAAACCATAAGCCAGCCAGAATTCCTTACCCCGGTTGGATTTATCCTGTGCTAGTGAAGCCACAGTAATACACAAACTAACGAGCAGTAGTATAATTGGTTTCCGCCTCATAAATTTCAGTATTCAATATTCCATCTTTTAGTCATTCATTCCAGTAGAATTAATTCTACAACCGTATCCTCCATCTTGGTCTAACATTGTTTTCCTGTTTAACAACCAAAATTTTAAACGTTACTAAAATGAACAAGAACTGCTTTGGGAAAATCCAGAATTATCTCCTGGTAATCGTTTTTTCCTTATCTGCCACCTTTGCTTTGGGTCAGGGAAGTTTTGACAGCACCAAATGGAGGTTCAGTAATCCTCAGCAATTTGGATTTACAGTATTGGATGTTGATTATTTTGATGATAACAATGCCATTGCTGTTGGCTCGGATGGGGGGATCGCCATTACCAGGGATGCAGGTGCCAACTGGACCTATGGCCCTTTTACATTTGTAAGAGCTGATGGATTTCTCGTAAAGACAACTTTTAATGATGTACATTTTGTAACTGCTGCAATAGCTTATGCAGTTGGCAACGATGGTTGTATGGCTAAAACCACAGATGGTGGTGCCAGCTGGCAGCAGGTAATTACACCACTTACTTCTAACCGAAAGATAATTAATGCCTGCTGGTTTTTGGATGCCAATAAAGGGTACATAGGAGGAGACTATAATAATACAATTGATTCGCTGCCGAAATTATATGTTACAATGAACGGTGGTGCTTCCTGGGATTCCATTGCTGCCCCGGCTGTAAATGGTGTTTCCCGGGTTGGATACATAAATAATCCCCTTATCCCTTCTGTATTAAGGCCGGTGGATGCAAAGTTGAAATCCATATTCCGCATTGAATTTATCAATGACAGTACGGGATATGTATGCGGTAGTAACTCTTATGGTGTTACCTTGTTCCCTCCCGTTAGCTTTAGGGCAACCAGTGCTACAAATTGTACGCCACTTACCACATTCTTAACCTCCGGGTCTATGGCCGCAAGTTTGCTTTGGAAATTCAAAAGCGGCGTACTAACCGATTATTCATTAAGTAAAGAGAGGATTGGCTATACGGGAATTAATACCAATACAATTAATTGCACTTCCACATTTGCAACAGTTACACCCGTAACCCAGCAATACAGGGCAATGAATATCATCAACGACTCCACGGTGGTTTTGATGTCTTTTAATAACAATACAGTTGTTAAAGTACATACCGGTAATAATGACTCAACAGCTAATGTGAATGCGCCTGGGGTTTTTGAAAAAGGTAAATATGAAGTACTCAATTTTCCTTTTCCTCCCACACAGGGGCCAAATGCAGGTCCGCCCATTCCTAACCCACAAGTATTGCTGGCGTCAAATCCATACCAGTTAAGAAGAACAAGTAACGGTACATTGATTGCAAACGGAAATTTTGGCCGCATGTGGACTTCTGCTGATACCGGAAGAAACTGGGTACAGTCAAGAAGCCTTCCTCCCGGGCAAAATTATAGCGCCAGCGGCGTTTGGGCATTAGACATTGCACCTAACGGCAGATTTTTAAGCATGGGTACCAATGGGGTTGTAGCAGATTCTTTACCAGGCAATGCAGAATGGCGCAGTAATTATCTGGCTGTACCTGCTTCAGCCGGGTTTACAAAAATGGAATTTGCCGATTGTAATCATGGTACTACTGCAGGCAGTTCAAATATCAATGTAACAAGAGATGGAGGAAAATCCTGGATTGACAGGGGGAGACCCGATTTTGCCAGCTCATTCTATAGCATTAATGGGTTTTCTTACAGAAATTCGAACCCGGCACAATCTTATTTCGCCGTAAGCAATGGTACGATTTATTACTCCGGTGATACAGCCATTACATTAGACCCTGTTTATGCCGATGGTTTGATGCAAATGAATGATGTGGCAACAGTGGGTAATGACAGCGTTTGGGCAGTGGGATATACCAGTTTTTCTGTTCCTTCGGCTTCAAGAACATCCAGGGTATACAGATCTTTTGATGCGGGTGCCACCTGGAATGTGTATAGCGGATTCTCCATGGGATCAACAGCACAAAATCTTACAGATATTGAGTTCCCAACTTCATTGATTGGATATGCTTCTGGTAACAGAGATACTATTTATAAAACTACCGACGCCGGCGTTACATGGAATAAACTTCCACTTCCTACACCGGGTGTTACACCACAAATAACGTATAAAGACCTGATTGCGCTGGATGCAAATACCGTTTTTGTTATTGGTAACGGATTTCCAAGAAAAGTGATTTTCAGAACTACAGACGGTGGTGCCACCTGGACAGATATTTCAAATAATATCACTACACTGGGAGTAGGTAATTTAAACTCCATTGTAATGCATGATATTAATAATGGCTATGTAATGACACCGGGCCTGATGTGTAAAACAACAGATGGTGGGACTACATGGACTTTGGAAATTCCGCCTACCAACTGTCTTTTTGAAACAGGTGCCTTTGCTCCCAAAAGAGTTCCCGCCTCTGTTTCTTTTGCTAACCGGAAATTTTTCCTGACAGGTGTAAATGTAAGCGGGGCGCCAATTATGGAATATGGAAACCCGGCGGATATCGCTGTTAATGCTACTGAATCTGTTACCAATGCAAGTTGTACTAATCCCGCCGGTGGCAGCATTACTATAAATGCAACAGGTGCTATTGCTCCCTATATGTACAGTATTGACGGGGGAACATTCCAGGCTTCCAATATGTTTACCGGGTTAACACAAGGGCCAAAGGCAATCACCATTAAAGATTCTTTTTGTGGTCTTTTAACTAAAACCATCAATGTTGGTTTCAATGATAACCTGGCACTGACCACGAACAATGATACACTGGTTTGTGCCGGAGCTCCTGTTTCTATGCTGGCGGCCACTAACGGGACAGGTACTGCTTATGCATGGACACCTGCCGGAGGTTTATCTGCTACGAATATCAGTAACCCGGTTGCCACCGTGAACAACAATGCTGCTTTCACCGTAACCGCAACACTGAATGGTTGTGTAAGAACCGGCACCGTGAATATCTCCATCAAACCCAACCCGGTGATCAGTGCCGGTTCGGATAAAACAATTGTGGATGGCGACCAGGTGCAGCTGAACGGAAGCAGTGCGGCCAATGCGGTATCCATTGCATGGACACCGGCTGCCACGCTGACCAATGCGAACAGCTATACACCGGTAGCAAAGCCGGCTACCACCACCACCTACACACTGACCGTAAGAGATAATAACAACTGTACCTCTACCGATGATGCCATCGTAACCGTGATCCCTTATTGCATGAAAGTGATGAATGCCTTTACACCAAATGGTGATGGCATGAATGACCGCTGGCTGGTAACCAACGGCGCTCCTTGTACCAACAATATCAAAGTGGGAGTGTATAACCGTTACGGGAATGTGATCTATACCAATAACAATTATGCGAATGACTGGGATGGTACTTTCAATGGCAAGCCTGTTGCAGATGGTACCTATTACTATACCGTTACTTTCCGCACCATCACCGGTAAATTAATAACATTAGCAGGAGACGTAACCATCCTGAGATAAACAACTAAACTAACAAGCAATGAAACGCTATATCATTTTATCCCTGTTCCTGGCCCTGGCCCTGACGAACCTGCAGGCACAGCAATTACAAACCTCTTCCCTGTATGATCTGCAGGGTGTGTTACACAATCCTTCCATGGCAGGCATCAACAATATGGTGGGAGTTACCTACCGCAGCCAGTGGACGGGTATCAGCGGCAGCCCGCGGACAGGTACTGTCTTTGGTTCTTTTAAATTACCGGAGCAAAAGATCGGATTAGGTGGTTATATCTACAGTGATAAAACAGGACCCACTTCAAGAACCGGTATCCAGTTAGCTTTTGCCAAACATATTGAAACAGCGAACGGCACGTTCTCGCTGGGCCTGGAAGCAAGAGGCCAGCAGTTTTCGCTGAACCGTGAAAAACTAAGCCAATCCATAGCAGGTGATCCTGCTATGGGTGCCGGCGATAACCGGTTTAAATTCGATGCCGGCTTTGGTGTTTCGTACACGAACAAGAAATTTCAAATCGGTGCATCCGTTTCACAACTGGTGCAGTCCAAACTGGATTTTTATACCGGCAACTTAAGCACTACAGAACAGGCCCGTTTGTACCGCCACTATTACCTGCATGGTTCTTATCAATGGACGGTGGATGAAGCTACCGTGATCACCCCGAATTTCTTAATGATCTATTTACCCAATGCACCGCTGGAATTCCAGGGTGGTTTCCGGGTGGAGCATAACAATGTATTCTGGTGGGGCGTGGCCTTGCGGGCCAGGCAAAGCTGGATGCTGAGTGCTGGTGCCCATATCACAAAGAAGTTTACACTGGGCTATGCCTTTGATATTTACAAAACACCGATCAGTTCTTTCCAGGGTGGTGCCAATGCCCACGAACTGATGCTGCGGTATAATATCATCAAATAAGTCTTTCTCAGAGCAGTTAGTTCATAGGTTTAATGGTTGCAGCAGCCCCTTTTTGGGGCTGTTGTGTTTTGAGAAAGGCTTTGCTTATCCTCAGGCATCTCTTTACAACGGGGTCATCGTTGTCAGCTGGACTTTTGAATATATTTGATCCAGTTTCCATATTGAATGGTCTGAGTGGTATCGTCAGTATCAAAAAAAGAATCGAGTTCCTGTTCTAACCAGTTTTCAACCTGTTCATAGTTGGTTTGGTTTTGCTCAACGGCTGCAATGATATTGCTCTGCGTGGTAAAATACAAAGCCAGCTGCTTTTTAGTAAAGACGATGGGGTTTTTAAATTTTTCCTCGTGTATAAAATCGAAATGTTGGGGGTTAAGGTTTTCATTACTCCAGTCGTAAGCATTGTTACGGGGCGGGGAAGGAAATTTTTTCAAATAGACATCCAGGAACCATTGGGTGAACTGGTCATTACCCGCCATTTCAGCAATAAAATGGTTCTCGTAAAGCACCAGCCAGGACCGGCTTTTTAAAACCCGGTTGGCTTCTGCCAGGAAGGTATCAATGGCAAACCAATGAACACCCGAACTGACTGTAACCAGGTCAAAACTAGTATCGGGAAATGGTTGCTGCTCTGCCGGGGCTACTGTATAATGAATTATACCGGGCAGCGATGCAAGCTTCAGCATCTCCTGCGAAATATCTGTTCCGTAAACAGTGGTGGCAATTTCTAAAAGAGCTTTGGTGGACAGCCCGGTGCCACATGCAATATCTAATGCGGCATCGAGTTTTTTATCAAGCTGCAAATATTCGCTGATATGCCGGATCGTGTTGGAATGGAAATCGGGCCGCCCTTTTGAATAACGTTCTGCTGCTGTCTTTGGATCAAAATAGTTCATGGTTTATTGGGGAGTGCCACCGAATATACGAACTGTTTTGGACCGGGAAATTGTAGTTGATATAGGGCCATTGTTGGTGAGCAACACCAACAATGGCGTAAAATCCTTGTTTTGCTGCAGGGATTTTTTACTACTTAACATTCTGCGTGAAGCGGTTATTAGTATTTATTTTATTCGAATTTGAAATAGTTGTCAAACGGCGACAAATTTAATTTTTCATTTTTCAGTAAAGCTTTGAAAAATGCATGTATCATGTTGAGGTGCCGGGAATATCCTTTTACCTGGCTCAGTAGCATGGCTGAGTCGGGCTGATTAATATCCTTCCTTAAAAAGTAGCGCATCATCGACAGGGAAGTATAACTGTTGTGAGCAAATGGTTCTTTATAGGAAGCAAAAACCATGGGGGCTGAACTAAGACCTTTAAAAAACTCAAAGTTTGTATCATCATCTTCAGCTGCAAATAACAGAACAGGGATGGAAAATGTATTTCTTTTCACTTTTATGGCATCCCATACATAGGGCCATAATTCCTTTATTCTCGCTGTGTCTTTTTTAAATTCAATGGTGGTTTCCATCGAAACAAATGCATCCACCCAACCCGGATCATCCAGGAAGCACCAGCCTTCCTGGGCTCCCCAACTGTGCCCGATAAAAAATACCTTATCCCCGGGAGCTATTGATTTAGCAAAGTTGATAAGGGCTTTTGCACTGCTCTGGTTATGCTTATTTTCTTTTTCGAGATGATAGGGTAATAATCCGTAAATAGTATTCTCGTAGGGCAAATGAAAATTAGCGCTAATAAAAACATAGCCATGTGATGCAAAATACTCTGCCATCACAGTGTTTTCGGAAGACAATCCCTGCGATCCGTGGTGGTAAACGATTACTGGATAATCAAGTTTAGCACCAATAGCTGAGCGATGGCTTATGGTGGCTGAACGATTTATTTTCTCAAGAACTTGACGGGTTGTAAGATGGCCGTAATCAATCGGTTCGTCATTCAGCATATCGGATTCTATTCCGTCCCGGATAAAGATTTCATCCATTTGCGAGGTGAGTTTTTCATACACCCCGGATAACCTGGCCGGAACAGTATGGAGTTTATATTGGCCAAAAGTCAGTCTTTTCTCTGCTGTACCTTTCATTGAGGGGAACCATATCTGAACAAATAAAGGCGCAGGCCCGGAATATCCATATTGTTCATAGTGAATCGAAGGATCATAAATAACAGTGTCGCTGTAGCAAACGCTGAATTTTCCCAACTCAATATGGTCGTAGTACGAATTTTGCGCATTGACTGAGAAAACCGACACAGACAAAAAAAACAGGTGTATCAATTTTCTCATGTATAGTTTTTTGAATGAATGCTAACAGACATTTATTGCCGATGACGGGAAATTGTATATTGTCCGGCCCGGAAATATTGCTGACACAAGTTACAAAAATTGAAAATATATTCTATAGCTCATCGTGTTCGTTCAGCCGGATATGTAGCTAATAATAGCACTAAGATGAAGATTTATTCGTCGCCCCCTGCTGACGCAAAACTGAATGTTGTGTGAAGTTCTATTTCGTTACTCGGTTTCCATTCATGTCAAACAAGGCGCAAGGGTAAATTAAGCCATATTCTTTTTTGTCATTAAAGTCTGAACGCTTAAAGTTTAGAGTTGTCGCCCTGTCCATAATGTAGAGTAAAACTTTGTCGTCGGGAAGTAAAAACCATATTGAACTGTTTCCGGCGTCATCTCTAATTTCAAAGAATATGGCTTGTTCTAAATAACTCTTGTCAAACCTATAATTACAGCCGCAATGAACTTGTTGCGAAGTTTTTATTGTTTGGTCAATGTCAAAGGAAAATTTTACTCCTAACTTTTGGGATGTTTCAAGGCTTTTTAAATAATCGTCATGTAGCTTCCATTCCTTCGGGTTTTTATTAACACTTTCAATATTATAGTCATTGATGCCTTTATTATTGAAGTAGTAAATGTCAAGCCGTGTATCTGGGTGCGACTTGAGATAGCTGGCAATAAATTTTATTGATTGAACTCTTTCAACGTACCGCTTATAATCTTTTTTCAAACTGTCCCGTGAATAAATGGTTTTTCCAGTTTTGGAAGCCAAGAATACAAGGTTTACATTATTGAACATGTTCTTGTTCTTTAATCGAACTCTCATTGTAGCTGGTTCATTCCAGATGTATCTTCCACGTCCTTGAATTTCATTGAACGACAGAATTTCGAAGTCCGATTTTAATTCTTCTATTTCATTTAGATAAGTATATGCTGACAAGACATAAAGAGTACTCATGTTGTTGTCGACAATTCGGTCTACAAGGTAGCTTACCAACTTATCACCTTTTAAAGGGTCTTTTGTTTTTTCTTTTGCTCTTTGGATTTTATCAAGTGTGGTCTCGATGGCATAATTATAAAGTGTATCGCCTGATTGATTGGTCCAAGGCATTTTGTATCCCCAAACGTATTTTCTCGATTTGATTTCTTCTTTAACTCTGTCTTGGAAAAAAACCTCTACGATAAATTCATTCCTATAACTGCTGTGCATAGTATAACAGCAGCCCGAGGACAAATAATCTTTTAACTCTTTTTTGTAGTTATCCAGGTTAGTAAGTTCCTTGTAAATGAATTCTTTTTGTTTTTCATTCCATGCAAATTCTTTTCTGTTAGAATAATATCCCAATAATTCATTTGCATTGTGTTTTATCCAGTTTGTGTCAATCTGGTACTTTGACAAAGAATTACTGGTATTACCCGGGTCTTGCATTGCTGAAAGAAAGTCAAGGATTTTTGATTTGGCTATTCTTTCGCCATTTAAGATGTAACCGTTTCCTCTTGAAAGTATCGAAAATCTTTCTGTCTTGTAGAGTTTGTCCGCATACTCTGTATAGCTGTTAACAAAGGAGTTCTTGGTAATTACGATACTGTCCGGAAGTGTCTGTCCAGCTGTAGAAAGAGAACTTAGTAAAAATAGGGCTGTTATTAAACGCATCGTATCTAAAGAATTTCACACCACGTGTGTATTTGCGAAACTACGAACTGTTTTGTTTGATAAACTCAGATAATTGTCACTTTGATTGTCAATAGCTTAAATGAGTTTATGTATAATCATAGTTCGCCGGGTGCAGTTTCGCAAATCCAACTAATTTTACAGTATGTCAACCCTTACCATCTCCGTTCTACAAACAAATCTTCACTGGGAAAACAAACCGGCTAACCTGCAGATGCTCGAAGAAAAGATCATGGGCATTGCAGAAAAAACAGAACTCGTGGTGCTGCCGGAGATGTTCAGTACCGGTTTCAGTATGCGGCCGGAAGAACTGGCGGAAACCATGGTGGGTGAAACCGTGCAGTGGATGAAACGGATCGCCGCACAAAAGAAAGTGATACTAACCGGGAGTGTGATCATTAAAGAAGAAGCGGCTGATGGCCAGTTCAACTATTACAATCGTCTTATCTGGATGCTGCCCAACGGGCAATACGGTGTGTATGATAAACGGCACCGCTTTGCCTATGCTGGTGAAGATGATCATTATACCGCAGGCAGTAAACGACTGATCGCTTCGGTAAAAGGCTGGAAGATCAACTTGCTGGTTTGTTATGATCTGCGGTTCCCGGTGTGGGCAAGACAACAGACACGCAATGTTTCGACTCCGCTCAACATTGCTACTGCCCCCGACACTTCGACTTCGCTCAGTGCCGGGCCTGAATATGATGTACTGATCTATGTGGCCAACTGGCCGGAACGACGGATACAGGCCTGGAAAACCTTATTGCAGGCAAGGGCTATCGAAAATCAATCTTATGTGGTGGGAGCTAACCGGGTGGGTGATGATGGAAATAAAATTCATTACAGCGGCGAAAGCATGATCATTGATCCGCTGGGTGAAGTATTATACACAAAGAAAGATGAAGAAGATATCTATACCATCACCCTGGAAAAAACACATCTTGATTCGGTACGGGAAAAATTTCCTTTCTGGAAAGACGCCGATGATTTTATGATCATGAATGATGAGGAAGAATAGTTCGGTACCGGGAATATTTTAAATGATGAACCAGTTGCGGAATAACTCCTTTTCTCTTTTATCTCTGTGCGAAGAAACTACTCTTTGGGAGGGGTTTGTGCCTTATCTTTCTTAATCAGCTCCAGCGCTTTCTCCAGTTTATAATCCGCATTTCTTTTGATGGCTTCCACGGTCGGCAGCGAAAGCACTTCGGGTTGCACACCTTTACCATCTTTGGGTGTATTCTTATCGATCACCAACCGGAACAGCGGCAAACGAAAACGAAGACCTGTTTCCGGCAGCGTTACATCGGGTATCAGCCAGGCAGAATTGCCATAAGCACCGCCACCGGTTTCTTCGCCGACCACCGTTACATTATCCTGTTTGATCAGGGCGGAAGAAAATAAAGTAGTGGCAGAAAAAGAATTACCGCCGGTGAGAATATATACTTTACCGCCGTAGTGATTGGTTTGCTTGGGTTTAAAATAATGCCGTTCGAAATACCCGAAATGATAATTACCATCTCTTTTCTTCCGGGTAAATAAGGTAATGAACAAACGATTCCAGAAATGATTCTCCATGTAGCGGCTGTGCTTTCCTTTTTTACTGATGGCAAATAAGGTATCCGCCACTTTAAAACGATGATCTGCTATATACCGGGTGATCTTGGTGGAATTGGTGACACTGCCGCCACCATTGCTGCGTACATCAATGATCAGGTGAGTGATCTTTTGTTGCTTCAGGGTACGAAAAGATTGCCGGAAGAATTTTTTTAACCCAAATCCTTTACCAAAAGAAGCCAGGTTCATCATGGCAGAATGATTGACCGTATCGATCTGTAATAAACGAACAGCCGCCATTTGATTTTGCCTTCTTTCCTCCCTGCTTGGTCTTGGTAAACTGGCCAAACGACGAATAGCAGCCCGGTTGAAGGTATCAGCAGCCGGGTTATAAACAGGGATGGTAATGGTTTTTAACTGACCGGCACTGTCAGCATATTCAATGGTATATTTTTCAGATAAGCCAAACAACGATGTATATAAAGAACCAAAGAAACCCCGGTTGCTTAAGGTTTGGTATTTATGAGTCCGGTTATAACCGTCAGTCGATAAATAATTGAATAAGGTATCCACAATTTCATTGCCGCTGCGGCCATTGATCTTTGTAATGGCGGTTCCTCTTTTTAAAACAGAATCACGGCGGTTGAGATTGGCGGCCACCACCATCGTATCCTGCCAGAGTTTTAAGCTGAGCGGAAATATTTTCCCCGGCCTCAGGGTGTCATTGTATTTAATAAATCCTTTGGAAGAACGGACGGTGGTATGCCCGCAATTGATCTTCGCTGTTACATAGTTCAGGATCTTCCGGAACTGGATCTCTGTCATGGAATCTTTCAGCTGCTTTTTACCTTCTTCAAAGTAATAGTCCATGCTGTCTTTGGAACTATACCAGTATAAGCTGGGATGATGTTCTTCCAATATCTCCCGGTACAACGTATAATCTCTTTCTACCTGTTGCAGGGAATATTTTTTATTGGGAGAGTAGGAATGCTTACTGGCACTGCAGCTAACCAATAACACCACGATGATGAACAACCACAATTTCCTCATATGCCAACTTCTTAGTAGACCCGTTTTTATTTCAGGTGATTCCATCCCTGTGCGGTGAGAGCATGTTTACTGCCACCTTTGGTGATGATATGGGCACCCTGTTCGGGTTCTGTCATATAGCCCACCACACTAATTTCCTCATTTAATACCAATTTATCGTATTCCGGTTGAGGAATGGTAAAAACTAATTCATAATCTTCCCCGCCACTGAGGGCACAGGCAGTCGGATCAATTTCAAATTTGAAAGCCGCCTGTTTCATTTGTTCATTTACCGGTATCTTGTCTTCGTATAACACACAACCCAAATTACTTTGTTTGCAGATATGTAATACCTCTGAACTCAATCCATCACTGATATCCATCATCGCTGTCGGTACGATCTCCGAACTGGCTAAAAATTCAATGATATCTTTTCTTGCTTCCGGTTTCAGTAATTTGCCGATCACAAAAGATTCACCTTCCAGGTCAGGCTGCACACCCGGGCTTTCCATATAGATCTTCTTTTCTCTTTCCAGGAATAATAAGCCCACATAAGCAGCTCCTAAATCACCGCTCACACAAAGCAGGTCGCCTTTCTGTGCCGTACTTCTTTTGACGAATTTATCCGGTGCCACTTCACCAATGGCCGTAACGGAAATAATAAACCCTTTTTGCGAAGAAGTGGTATCGCCACCCACCAGGTCAACACCATATTTGGTACAGGCTGCATAAATACCTTCATAAAATTCATCCATTGCTTCCAGGCTAAACCGGTTACTGATGCCGAGACTGATAACGATCTGCGTTGGGATCGCATTCATCGCATAGATATCACTCAGGTTCACGATCACACTTTTATACCCCAGGTGTTTCAGAGGTGTATACATCAGGTCGAAGTGAACACCTTCCACTAACAAATCAGTTGTCACCACGGTTTGTTTGCCAAAATGATCGATCACTGCTGCATCATCACCTACGCCCAATACCGAAGAAGCATTTTGCAATTCAATATTTTTGGTCAGGTGGTCGATGAGACCAAATTCGCCGAGTGAACTAATCTCTGTTCGTGACTCACTACTCATTTATTTTAGAATTTTAATTTTAGCTTTTTGATTGCCTGCTATTATTGGCTGTCATTTTTTTCTGTACAGTTTTTACAGAGGCTACAATGATTTTCAAAATTGTTTCTGCTTCTTTATAGATCAGCCGCATGTCTGCTTTATACTTTTCATTAAACTCTGCAAGCAGTTCCAGGAAATACATCGTTTCATCAGTTTCTTCCTCAACTACCTGGAGTTTATAAACGAAATCCCTGGAAGATTTTGCCCTGCAGGCGGCCCTGTAATTTGCACCCATCGAGGCAGAACTTCTTAAGACCTGGTCGATGTACGTGTTATTTACTCTGCTGGAAGGCAATCTCTGGCAAAGTTTGGCAACAGAGATGGCGACATTTTTTGTCCGGATCTTTAATTCTTTTTCAGTCATAAATAAGGTTTACCTAATCTAAAACCAAAAATCCAGAAACAAAAATCAAATCCTATAGTTCTCCTCCATTGATCACCTTCAGCATCTCGTCATGTATCTTTCCATTCGTCGCTAAGATCCGGTGTTGATAGACCGAGAAGGTACTGCCGGTAAAGTCCGTTACTTTTCCTCCTGCTTCTTCCACGATCAAATAACCGGCCGCACTATCCCAGGCTTCCAGTTTATGTTCGTAAAATCCATCAAAACGACCGGCAGCCACCCAGCAAAGATCAATTGCTGCGGAACCTAAGCGACGGACCGGCACCCCTTTGCGGATAAAACGTTCAAATATTTCCAGCGGGCCATTCGGCATATTAATATAGGTATAAGGAAAACCGGTCACCAGGCAGGCTTTGATCGCCTGTGTTTCTTCACTCACCCGGATCGCTTTATCATTTAAGAAAGCTCCTTTTCCTTTTTCAGCAAAAAAGATTTCATTCAAATGCGGGTTATATACACAGCCTAAAATGATCTCGCCTTCGTGTTCGATACCAATAGAAACACAGTTGAGCGGAATACCATGTGCAAAATTTACGGTGCCGTCGATCGGGTCAATGATCCATTTATAGGTGGAGTCCTGGATGATCTCACCGGTTTCTTCGGCCAGTATCTGGTGATCGGGAAATTTGGATTTGATCAGCTCCATGATCGCTTTCTCGGAGGCATGATCAGCCTCGGTTACCAGGTTATTCACCCCTTCTTTATTACTGATCTTGAATTCGCTGTTGAAAAATCGCTGTATCTCTGCGGCACCTGCTTTGGCCGCCTCCATAAGGGTTGTCTTGAGCATGGGCAAAGATAACTCTGATTTTAGATTGCAGATTTTAGAATTTAGATTTGGGGCTGTTAAGAATGCAGTTATCCATCATCATAGTCAATTATAATGTCCGGTTTTTCCTGGAACAATGCCTCTGTTCTGTACAAAAAGCAGTGACGGGAATGGAGGCGGAACTGATCGTGGTGGATAACAATTCCCTGGATAACAGCCTGGCTTACCTGCAACCACAATTTCCGGGTGTTCAATTTATTGCCAGTGCGGAGAATTTGGGTTTTGCCAAAGCCTGTAATCTCGGTTTGCAGCAAGCAACCGGGCAGTATGTACTATTCCTGAACCCGGATACGATCGTGCCGGAGGATTGTTTCCGCTCCTGTATCCGGTTTTTTGAAACACATCCCCGGGCAGGTGCACTCGGCATTAAAATGCTGGATGGAAAAGGGCAGTTTCTCAAAGAATCCAAACGGGCTTTTCCTTCCCCGATGACCTCTTTATTCAAGCTCTTTGGTTTGGCCACACTGTTTCCTGCTTCTAAAACCTTTTCAAAATACCATTTGGGTCATTTGAATGAAAACGAAGATCATGAAGTGGATGTGCTGGCAGGAGCTTTTATGATGATCCCGAAAGAAGTGCTGAATAAAGTGGGCGGGTTTGATGAAACCTTCTTTATGTATGGGGAAGATGTGGACCTGAGTTACCGCATACAAAAAGCAGGTTATACCAATTACTATTTTGCCGGCAGTCATATCATCCATTTCAAGGGAGAAAGTACCCGCAAGGGAACGATGAATTATGTCCGCATGTTCTATAATGCCATGAGCATTTTTGTCCGCAAACATTATGGCGGCAGCCGGGCCGGGGTCTTTCATTTGTTGATTCATCTTGCTATCTGGGTAAGAGCAGCCTTATCGGCGGTAGGCCAGTTTGTGCGCCGCATTGGGTTACCATTAATAGATGCCGGGCTGATTTTGCTTTCTTTCTGGCTCATGAAAAATATCTGGAACCAGTATGTAAGAACAGATATTGAATACGAGAACCGTTTATTATGGATCGCTTTTCCGGCTTATACGGTCTTTTATCTTTTCACTGCGTATTATGCTGGGCTCTATGACCGCTGGTATAAATGGACGGGCCTGGTTCGTTCAACAGTCATGGCTACGATTGTATTGCTGGCAGCATATGCATTATTACCGGAGCAATACCGCTTTTCAAGAGGGATCATTTTGTTTGGTGCCATGCTGGCCTTTTTGCTGATCAGTAGTTTAAGATGGGTGCTGATACAAACAAAAGTACTGACGAGCAGCAAAGAAAAAGAAGAACATGCCACTACAGTGATCGCCGGTTCCCCCGAAGAATATTTGCAGGCTGTTCAACTAATGAAAGAAGCCGGCTTGCAGGAAAGAATACTGGGTCGTATTGCTGTTGATGAGAATAAAGAAGGAGCAATAGGCCAGGTGAATGAGCTGAATAAATTGTTATCCGTTATTCCCTTCCGGGAGATCATTTTTTGCCAGGGACAATTATCGTATGCCAGTAGTATTTCAATCGTGAAAACATTACCGGGCTTCCTGAAAATAAAATTTCATGCAGCCGGCAGCAGGAGTATTGTCGGCAGTGAATCAAAAGATACATCCGGGGAGGCCCTGTCAACGGAAAATGGTTTTAAACTGGCCGAACCCGGTAACCGGAGAATAAAACGATTAGCAGATATCATCATCTCTTTTTTAGCATTAGCCAGTTTCCCGGCGCATTTGTTATTGGTAAAAAAACCAATCCGATTTTTTGCCAACTGCTTTGCGGTGCTTACAGCCCGGATGACCTGGGTGGGGTATATTAAAAATGAAGAAAAATTACCGGCACTCCGAAAAGCAGTGATGACCTGTAATGGTTTTCCTGCATTAGTAGCACAACAATTACCTGATGAAAGCCTGTATAAGCTGGATTACTGGTATGCCCGTGACTATGAACCCATGTATGACCTGAAATTATTATGGAGACGGTATCGTCATTTGGGCGGGTAAAATGATTTGCCCCTATATTCGCAGACCTTTGCGCTGAAACATTGTGTAACTTTAAAGCTATTGTGATAATTAATGGCGTCCATCATCGATATAAAACTACCCAAAGCAATTGCTGCTGCTCTTCGTCTCCCGCCCAATGATCCCCGCCGGCAGCAGATACGGGTATTGAAAAAATTACTGAAGAAAGCAAGGTTCACCGAATTCGGCCAGCAGTATCATTTTGATGATGCGTTGTTCAGCCGGCATCCCGGTAAAAGTTTCCAGGAGCTGGTCCCGGTGCATGATTATAATAAGATCTATGAAGAATGGTGGCAAAAAACATTAGATGGTGTACCCGATGTGACCTGGCCGGGCAAGATCAAATATTATGCATTAAGTTCCGGCACATCAGAAGCGGCGAGTAAATACATACCAGTCACCAAAGACATGCTGCGCAGCAACACGGTTAATTATCTTCGCCAGTTGCTAAGTCTGCTGAATTACGAAGAGGCCAATAAAAAAGCCATGACCAAAGGCTTTTTAATGATCGGTGGTGCGACGGATTTGAAAAAAGGAAAAGCAGGCTGGTTTGCCGGTGACCTGAGTGGTATCCTGGCCAAGAAAAGACCGTTCTGGTTCCAGAGTTTTTATAAACCAGGTGGCCGCATTGCCGCCATGTCTGACTGGAACCAGAAATTACACGAGATCGTAGAACATGCCAAAGAATGGGATATCGGTTATATCGTTGGCGTACCTGCCTGGTGCCAGATGTGTATGGAAATGGTGATCGAACATTATAAAGTGAAGAACATACACGAGATATGGCCCAACTTCAGCTTCTTTGTACACGGTGGTGTTGCTTTTGAGCCATACAAGAAAGGCTTTGAAAAATTACTGGGCAAGCCAATCGTGTATATTGAGAATTATTTGTCCAGCGAAGGATTTATTGGTTATAAAACAAGGGAACATGCAAAAGGCATGCAGCTGATCCTGAACAATAATATCTTCTTTGAGTTTGTTCCTTTTGATGAGAAGAACTTCGACAGCGATTGTAATATAGTGGTCAACCCGGAAGCGAAAATGATCCATGAAGTAGAGGAAGGAAAAGAATATGCCCTGCTGATGAGCACCAACTCCGGTGCCTGGCGCTACCTGATCGGTGATACCATCAAATTTGTGGACCTGGAAAAAAGTGAAGTGGTGATCACAGGCCGCACCAAGCATTTCCTGAGCCTGGTGGGAGAACACCTGAGTGTGGAGAATATGAATAAGGCCATTGAACTGGTAAGTGAAGAATTGAATGTAAGTATCCCGGAATATACCGTGG
Source organism: uncultured Bacteroidota bacterium (assembly GCA_902826165.1). Lineage (GTDB taxonomy): Bacteria > Bacteroidota > Bacteroidia > Chitinophagales > Chitinophagaceae > CADEDV01. The sequence continues at coordinate 117,041 of CADEDV010000006.1, read as the reverse complement.
TTGGTTTTCCGCACGAAGGTTTTTTTGCCCATAAATGGTACGTGGCCACGGATGATAAAGTGGATGTGGCAGAGTTAGGGAAGAAGATCGATCAGCATCTCCGGGCATTGAATGATGATTATGCGACGGAAAGAGACAGTGCGTTGAAAGAAGTGTTCCTGGAAGTATTGCCCGAAGAAAAATTTTTACAGTTTATGGCACTGAAAGGGAAGCTGGGCAGCCAGCATAAATTCCCGCGGGTGATGAAAGGAAAAATGCTGGACGAATGGAACCGTTTTTTAAAGACTGGAACGATTTAAATAAATAATAAGGCAGTTTAAACCTCTTTCATTTCCCGAAAGGGGTTTTTTATTTTAGCTTTGAACACATTGTATGATTGAAGCCATCTTAAAAGGACTCGGGTTTGGTTTACTGCTCACCATCGCAGTAGGGCCTGTTCTTTTTTCTATCATCAAGCAAAGCCTGAACAATGGGCATAAGGGGGGATTTTCTTTTATTATCGGTGTATCCGCCAGCGATATCACCCTGGTACTGGTCAGTAATATATTTACAGAATTGTTTAACCAAATCAAGGAGTACAGGCTGCAGATCGGTATTGCGGGCTGTGTTTTCCTGATCACCATGGGCATCTATTTTCTTTTTTTCAAAAAAGTTAAAGTAAATGAAGAAGGAAGGGCTCTCATCATCAAATTCAGGAAAAGGGATTATGCTAAAATATTCCTGTCGGGCTACTTTATGAATACGCTGAACCCCGGTATTTTTATTTTCTGGATCACGACGTCAACAGCCGTGATCACTCATAGTGTGAATCAGCGGATCATCATCTTTGTTACCTGCTTATTATTTGTATTGTTGTCAGATATTCTTAAGGTATTACTGGCCGGTAAGATCCGTAACCGGCTGACACCGCATAATATTCATATCATCAACCGCATCAATGGCATCATCCTGATCGGCTTCGGTATTGCCCTTATTGCCGGACTCTTATTTTATCCTGCAGAATAATTAATTCTTTAGATAGTATATTGCGCAACATGGCAGCAAGTTCGAATAACTCTACCTGGAAAAAACTATGGCGCATCACTAAAAAAGTGCTGCTCTGGCTATT
>CADEDV010000006.1:114374-115833 GCA_902826165.1 uncultured Bacteroidota bacterium | reverse complement strand
AAGGAAAGAATACTGGAAATGTATTTGAATGTGGCAGAAATGGGTGATGGCGTATTTGGTATTGAAGCTGCCGCACAATCCTATTTCAATAAACCGGCCAAAAATTTATCAAGACAGGAAGCCGCTATGATCGCTGCCTGTTTGCCCAGCCCGAAACGGTATAAAGTAAAACCGGTATCCGGTTATGTCGCTGCAAGGTCCCGCACCATTGTACAACAAATGAATAACCTGCAAAGCGATCCCGATATACAAGACGTGATTGATAAAGCGCCGCCGGGAAAAAGGAAATAAATCATTCTACCAGCAACTCAATCTTCGCACTGTTATGTGTGGGGCCATAGGAACCGGTATTGATGGCAAAGCGTAAATAATATTTGCCTTTTGGTAAACCGGGATTGATCGTTAACGTAGTTTCTTTCTCCATACTCATTTGAGAAACGGTGAGCAATGTTAATACATCTTTTACCCAGCCTTTTTTTCCAAAGATTCCAATTCGGGTGGTATCATGCAGCGATGTTGTATGATCCTTTATGAATGTTGCATACTGCTCCGGTACTGTGAAACGGCATTTTAGTACAAACTCATTTCCTTCTTTGATCGTTACTTTTTGGGGAACCACATCAACAAGGATCTTTGCAAACGAAACAAAGGCCGGATCATATTGATAACCCACATAACCGATGGGCGTTTTCAGTGAATCGGGGAAACGCCAGAGTTGGTACTTGTCAAGAAAGTAAACCGGTTTGCCCAGCACAGCCTCTTCTAATGGCCAGAAATTATAATTGTTTCTTCCCCCGGCGATATAATGATTCAGCGAATAGGTGGGTTGCCCGGAATAAAACCAGTACTTGGAAGCCCGTTGATAGGAATTGCTGAAAACAATGGGTAAGCCCTTTGTTCTTTCTTTCATTTCTGCGGGCCAGGCCTTCCAGGAATGATAGCGTTCTTTCACCGCTTTTACCGGGAGGATATCCTGGATCATGGCAATGCGGGCAAATAAGGTAAGCAGTAATGTTATGGGCAATAACTTATATAAAAGTGTTTGCCATTTTATTTTTTCAGCGAGATAATTATGGGCCAGTATAATAAGCGGAACCAATGCCGGGGATGTCCAGTTGGCTTCCACTTTTCCCCGAAACGAACTCAGCAGGAAAAAAGCATAGATACCGATCATGGTAAACCGCAAAGCTCTTTCGGTTTGATTTGTTGCCTTGTATAAAAAAGCAGCCGGTAAGAGAATGAAGCCGGCAATAGGTCCTGGTAACAAAAGCTGTCCGATAATATAATCACCCGTATGGGAAAATTTATAGGGATTGACATTGCTTTCAAACAAGTGATACCGGAAACTGACCCAGTCGTGCTGGTATTGCCACCAGAGATGGGGAGCAAATAATAAAAGGGCGATGATACCGGCCACATAGGTCTGGTATTTTGTAAACAATTTCCAGTTGGCCAGCAG
>CADEDV010000006.1:111488-114274 GCA_902826165.1 uncultured Bacteroidota bacterium | reverse complement strand
GAAAGAATGTTCAGTAATAAAGGATATAATCGTACGCCTAACTCATTCGGGAAAATGGCATACCCCATTTTGATCAGTAAGCCAATCATCGGCGGATGATCATAATAACCCCAGTCGAGGTATTGACCGTACACCCAGTAGTAGGCTTCATCGTCCAGTAATTCAGTAAGACCGGCTTGCGCAAGGCCCAATACCAGCCAGCAGGTATAAAAAAGAAGACGGTGCTGTTTTTGTAAAAGTAGCGATACCCGATTCATACATCAAATATATGAATCTGTAACAGGCATTAATTATCCTTCCCGCACTTTAGGCTCTTTCATCTCAATAATAGCCTTCCGGATAAATTCAGGAAAGGAATCTATGGTTTTCCGTAATGCATCCCTTTTCAATTTCCCTTCTTCCGGGCTGAGATAGTTAGTATAGGTAGAATAAAGTAAAAAGATAAGGCCCCTGTTAAATTCATCCAATGTTTCATCTTTCATGATGGTAATAGCCTTTTGTTCGAACAATTCTTTTTCCCTGCTTTCTGTAAGTGCCTTACCCATGCGCCAGACAGTGCCGTAATAATGATTTTCAGCAACATTTTCAGCTCTTAGCGTCAAACCAAGCATCAGGTCCACTACATTCAGATTTAGTTCTTCCAGTTCCTTCAGGTAAGTTTGGCGTTGCCCCCAGGCGTAACTTCCATCTGACATTCTTTCAAACCGGTCATTCATAATATCAAGGTGTGCACGAAGAAAGATATCCCAGCTATGGGCTTCTGCTGCTAGTATGGCAATATTCCTGGCATGTTCCCTCGGGGATTGGTCCTGGCTGCACTGACCGATTACACGCCGGCTTCGTTTCATATGCAAAGCTTTTTCTTTGGAAATAAAGAAGCCAGTAAGCTCTTCCAGGGCATCATCGCTTTTCCTGGACTCTTCGAAATCTTCCGCAGCTTTTTCCACGAGACTGATAAAATAGCGATCCTTTAAAAGATTCTGCTTTGCATACGCTATTTTTTTATTCGAAAGATAATTGTACTCCCAGTCCTCTTTACCTTGTTTTTTAATTTTCATTGCAGCATTTAAATAGTTGTTGATCCTGCTATGATATTCCCCTGGTGAAGAAAAACCGTACCGATCATATTTATCAGTAAGATAAATAACAGAAGCGGTGTCAATCATGCAATCAACGTATTGAATCAGTTTTGCATAATTATCCGGCAACACCATAGATGTAAATGAAGTGGAAAAGAAATAGCAATTCAGGGAATAGTATTTCTGGTAATCTTTCTTAGTGTAATAAATATAAGTCCACTTATTTTCGAAGTCGCTATTTTTTATTTTATTTTTTTCTGTTAGGCTGATGCCATCGTATCCGTGATAGGGATTACCGGACAGGTAGGAGTCGTTTCTATTTTTGATGATGAGTTTTGATGTATCAGTGCTTGAAATAAAGGATTTATACCTGCTTGCCAAAACGGAAGGCAGGACATTATTATTCATATCACTAATAATTGCTTTTAAATCATTGGTATCGCTACGGAACGAAACAGCATAAACTCTTGCCTGAGGGGCAGTATAATATTTTTTGTTCAGATCACATGTTTTAAACCGGAGATTTAATGAGTCAACGATGAATCGAAGGGTTTTCATATCGCCATCGTTATACATGAGCCCATTGGTGTTCGTGGCAAATTCGCCCCGATCACTAACCGGGGATTGAGCACAGCCATTTATCATATGGAATGATAAAATGAGGAGAGGAATAAATTTTCGCATAGCAGCGGTTTTAAGTATAAAGACGCTGCCACTGCAATTATTACACAAAAATTTATAAGATTTTGTTAACTGCGTCTCTTGCTTTTTGAAACCGCTCCTCGTGCCCCCCGCTGATCTCCACCCAGGGTACTGGCTGGTTGAGCATAATATCTTTATAGATCTGGTATAATTTTTTTCGGGTATGCGGATCGGGATATTCCCGCAGTTCATCTTCCACCCAGGGCAAGTCAATATTGCAAAGGAGGTAAAGATCATATTCCCGCTCCCCGATCTGGTCCAATATATAGCGGTGACATTTATTGAAGACAAATTCACACCACACTTTCATCACATACATATCGGTGTCGATGAATAAAGGAAGATGACCGCCATCTTCCAGCATCGGTAAGGAATTTCTTTCCAGTGTCAGGGTATATTCATCTTCTAAAGCCAGCTGGCCTTTGGCGATTGTCAAAAGATCATCATATTCATAATTGATACCATTGGTCAGCAGGTATTCCCGGGCAAATTCCGGGCACCAGGTGGTTTCATAATGTTGGGCCAGCTGTTCACACAGTGTACTCTTACCTGTACTTTCCGGCCCGATGATAACAACTTTTTTAAGCATGAAGTCCTGGTTTTTAGTGCGCCAGCTGCCGAATAAACATTTGAACCTCCTCAGCTGTTATTGTAATGATATTTATTTTTTCACATTAAATCAAGAAACATGCACTACAATCAGTCATGTGCCGCAAAAGGCAATCAAACCGGAAACAGGGGCAGCCACCTGTTCATCCGTTCTATGCAAAGAGCTGCAGTCAATGTGTACAAGACGGAAACCAGTTTTGAAATGCTGGTCTTCGCCCCGGGCCGGATCAAAGAGAACTTCAGCCTCGGCGTAAAAGGCAACGAATTAACCGTTACCTACCGGCCACCGGAAGGGTTCCCGAAATTCGACTGGGTGATGCGGGAATACAGCCGGGGGGGTTTTGTAAGAACCTTTACCCTGGATGACAGCATTGATACCACAAAGATCAGTGCAAA
>CADEDV010000006.1:98356-111388 GCA_902826165.1 uncultured Bacteroidota bacterium | reverse complement strand
TTGTAAGAACCTTTACCCTGGATGACAGCATTGATACCACAAAGATCAGTGCAAAATATGTGGATGGTGTATTACAGGTTTCCTTACCGGTCATTGCTGGTAAAGAAACAGCCAGCCAGGAGATCAAAGTGAGTTAAAGAACCAGGTGATCAATCAACAGGGTGGCTGCTTTAACCGGCAGCCATCTTTTTTTTCCATTCCTTGTAACCCGCCCAGGCCAGTGCGAGGAACAAGACATACATCAGGGTGAATAACATGAGGCCTTTATAAAAATTAAGCGGGATAGCAATGATATTGGAAAAGATCCAGGCCAGCCAGTTCTCAATTTTACGCTTCGCCATCCACCACATGGAAGTGATGGCGGAGGAAGAAACCAGTGAATCAAGAAACGGGGTATTGCTGTCTGTGAATTTTGACAAGACGATATAGATAACGATCCAGAAGAAGATAAATAAACCAATACCTGTTCTTAATTCTTTACGGCTGCACCAGCTGATAGGATATGTGTAATGGGCATCATCCTTTTTTTGCACCCAGTTGTACCAGCCATATACACTCATGGCGAAATAATAAATATTCAGGGAGGCTTCTCCATACAGCGGCGGATCGATCATGAAAAAGTAAACATAGGATGCGAGCAAGACACCAATGATGCCGGTGGGATAGACGAGTACATTATTTTTTTTGGCATACCACACACTGGCAACCTGTGCAATGGTGCTGATCCATTCGGGCCATTTGGTCTGCTGCACATTGGCGATGAATTGCTGGTATATCTCCTGTAAAGACAAAACAATAATTGAAAACGAAAGATAAAACTATTCCGCAGGGCTTTGGTATTTCTTCCAGCCTCTCAGGTACTTTATTCCGTTGGAAGTTTGAAAACGGGTGGCAACCTGTTGCCATTGCCCGCCTGATGAACGCCATACTAAAAAATGTAAATGTGGTGTGGCGGTATAACCTGTTTTACCACTCAGTGCAATCACCTGTCCTTTTTGTACGGTATCACCCACGCTGACCAATGCACCATTGAATTGCAAATGCCAGTATCCCGACCGTGAACCATCGGGATGCTGTATCACAATATTATTACCATAAGGCCTGTATTTTTTATTCCATCCTCCCCGGTCACCGTCTTCTTTCACTCTTACCACCACTCCTTCCCTGGCGGCAAGGATCTTTGTTCCTCTTTTCATTTTAAAATCAAGTGCTGCTCTTTCTTTATGCGAAAATGGGCCGAAATAGCCCTGGATGATGCGGTGTTTGGTGCCGGCTTCATACGGCAATGCATAGACATAGCTGGTATCATCTTTAATCGTTCCTTTTTGCAATCCTTTTATTTCCTTGCGTAAAGGGTTATTACTAACGGAGCAACTGGAAAACAGAGCCATTAAAATAATACAGCTTGCAGGTAATATATTCTTAATCATACGCCGAAATCAGGAAGTTTAAAATTACTTATTACACAGCAATAACGTTATTGCAACATGTACTGTTTTAGTTAGATTTGAATTAAATTCTATTTTTCATGCACGCCGGAAAAAAATTCACAATAAGAGAGGTGCTTTTCTGGACACGGAAAGATATCTTCTTCCTGTTATTCATTGCTTTTATTCCCACTTTTTGTTATGCGGTGTTAGACTTGAAATTCCTGTCCATTCCCTGGTTGCCGATTGCCTTGTTGGGTACTGCGGTGGCTTTTATGGTAGGATTTAAGAATAATGCTTCCTATGAACGGACGTGGGAGGCCCGCAAAGCATGGGGGGCCATTGTGAATACAAGCCGCAGCTGGGGCATTATGGTCAGGGATTATATCTCTAATAAACATGCCATACAACCACTGTCGGAAAAAGAATTAGAAACGATCCGGCTACAGCTGATCCACCGGCATTTTGCCTGGCTTACTGCTTTAAGATTTCAGCTCCGCGAAAGCAGGGTTTGGGAAGCCATCAATAAAAAACATAACCAGGAATATAGGAACAGGTGGTTCCGTGTGGAAGAACATGATGGATCCATGGAAACAGAGTTGCTTAAAAACATTCCTCCAGAAGATATAAAGCAGATCATGACCAAGTCCAATAAAGCGGCACAGATCATTGCTTTGCAATCAGCCCAGCTCAAAGAATTACTTGATAAAGGCCTGATCGAAGATTTCAGGCATATGGAACTGGAAAAACTATTACTGGAGTTTTATAACCAGCAGGGTGTATCCGAGCGGATAAAGAACTTCCCCTACCCGAGACAATTTGCCACACTGAATCTTTACTTTATCAAGATCTTTATTTTCCTGTTGCCATTAGGGATGTTACAGGAGTTTGAAAAAATGGGAGGTAACTGGATCTGGTTATCCGTTCCCTTCAGTGCACTTTCTGCCTGGATATTTACCACGATGGAACGGATAGGCGAATCAACAGAGAGCCCTTTTGAAGGAAGTGCAAATGATGTACCCATTACCGCTATGAGCAGGGCCATTGAAATTGATCTCCGGGAAATGTATAATGAGGCAGCTATCCCGGCTCCTTTGAAACCAGAAAATAATATTTTACTCTGATAAATCATACAACCATGCATATTGAACAGGTATTTGCCAATAACGAAAAATGGATCCAGGAAAAGCTGTCGGCTAATAAGGATTATTTCAACGAACTGGCAAAGGGACAGGCCCCGGAATTTTTATATATCGGTTGCTCCGATAGCCGGGTAACTGCCGAAGATATTATGGGCGTACAGCCCGGTGAGGTTTTTGTTCACCGCAATATTGCCAACCTTGTTAACAGTGTTGACCTGAATGTGATGTCGGTACTCAATTATGCTGTACGGCATTTAAAGGTGAATCATATCGTTGTCTGCGGTCATTATTATTGCGGCGGTGTGAAAGCGGCCATGCAACCCAGCGATCTTGGTATTCTGAATCCCTGGCTACGAAATATCAGGGATGTGTACAGGTTGCACAAGGAAGAACTGAATGCTATCAATACCGAAGACGAAAGATATAACCGGCTGATCGAACTCAATGTGCAGGAGCAATGTATTAACCTGATTAAGACAGCTGCCGTGCAACAAGCCCATAAGGAACGGGGGCTACTGGTGCATGGTTGGGTTTTTGATATTCGCTCCGGAAGACTGATCGATTTGAAGATCGATTTTCCCAACATTCTCGCCTCCATCATGGAAATTTATAAGTTAAGCTGATCAACATTCTTTATGCATAAAAAAATACTCCTGCTGGGCAGCGGCGAACTCGGGAAAGAACTAGTGATCGCTTTAAAGCGACTGGGACAAACAGTGATTGCGGTGGATAGTTATCCCGGCGCACCGGCCATGCAGATGGCAGATGGTTTTGAAGTGATCGATATGCTGAACGGTGAACAACTGGATGCTGTTGTAGCCAAACATCAGCCGGATTTAATTGTACCTGAAATTGAAGCGATCCGCACCGAACGCTTTTATGACTATGAAAAACAACCGGTACAGGTAGTACCCAGTGCCAAAGCCGCCAACTTCACCATGAACCGGAAACTGATCCGTGACCTCGCCAGCAAAGAACTAGGATTAAGGACTGCAAAATATTTCTATGCAACTACGTTCGAAGAATTCACAGCTGCAGTAAAAGAAATTGGTTTACCCTGCGTGGTAAAGCCATTGATGTCGTCTTCCGGGAAAGGACAATCCGTATTGAAAAATGAAGAAGAGCAGCAAACGGTATGGGAATATGCCATTAATAATTCAAGAGGAGATATCAAAGAAGTGATCATTGAAGAATTCATTGCTTTTCATACCGAGATCACTTTACTGACCGTAACACAAAAGAACGGGAAGACATTATTTTGTCCGCCCATTGGTCACCGGCAGGAAAGAGGTGATTACCAGGAAAGCTGGCAACCCGTTGCGATCAGCGAAAAAGATTATACGGGTGCCTGTGCCATGGCGGAGAAAGTAACTGCTGCATTGACCGGTGCAGGCCTATGGGGTGTAGAATTTTTCTTAACGGATAAAGGCGTTTATTTTTCTGAATTAAGCCCGAGACCACATGATACAGGTATGGTAACATTAGCAGGTACCCAAAACTTATCCGAGTTTGAATTACATGCAAGGGCCATCTTAGGATTACCCATACCGGAAATAAAATTGGAAAGAGCCGGGGCCAGTGCGGTGGTACTGGCCAACAAATCAGCAGAACAGTTTACGATAACGGGTGTGGAGAAAGCATTGGAACAAACCAATACCGATATCAGGATATTTGGTAAACCCAGCACAAGACCGTACCGCAGAATGGCCGTGGCATTGGTATATGATGCAACAGATACAGATATGAATGTGCTAAGAAAAAAAGCAAAACAGGCAGCGGATCAAATAACAATTCAATAAAGAGCGATGGATAAAATAAACCTTGCTGAAAAATTTTCCCTGTTCAATGATCATTTCAGTCCCAAAGTGGTGGGTGAATTAAATGGGCAGCAGGTGAAGCTGGTCAAGTTCAAAGGAGAATTTGTCTGGCATCATCATGATCATGAGGATGAATTATTTTATGTGCTGAAAGGAAGTTTTGATATGCATATGCGGGATAAGATCGTAACGATCCATGAAGGCGAGTTCATCATTATGCCCCGTGGGGTGGAGCACAAGCCGGTAGCGAATGAAGAAGTGGAGATCATGCTGTTTGAACCAGCCTCAACACTGAATACCGGAAATGTAACCAACGGAAAAACAGTGAAAGAGTTGAAGCATCTTTAATCAACTTCCGGTCAACCAATAAACCGATTAACTAATTAACCAGTTAACTGATCAACCCTCCTCACAGATCTTCTTCAAATTATTCAATCCCGTTTCAAACTGGTGCGACAGGTTTTTATTGATCACCGGTCCCATTAAACGGGCCACCGGCCAGGGAAGGCCTCCGCTGTTTTGCCAGGTGATCTTGGTTCCATTCTCCCCCCAGGGTTCAAACAACCAGTTGTCTTTGGCTTTACTTTTCCAGGGTTTGAAGAATTCAAGTTCAAAATGAATATGCTTATTGTCTATGCCCTGCAGCGTTAAACTACCCACACCTACTTTTTTTCCTTCCCAGGCATATTTGTGACCAGCTGTTTTAGGTTCACCGGTAATTGTATTCTTCACGGAAGGATCTGATTGTTGCCAGGGATTCCACTGGCTGTAAAAATTCAGGTCACCCACCCGGTCCATTACTACAGCAAGCGGTTTATTGATGATGATGTTTTTTTCAACCTGGTAAGTTTTAGGCATCAGGGCGGCAAGGAGAAAGATGGCCAGGATGATGCCGACGGCTATATAAACGATGATCATGGCAGCGAATTTAGGACCTGTAAGTTACTGAATAGATAAGGGGCTTACAAACCTTTTATCACTAATGCCGGGTGCGGTAAAATTTTCCGGGCCGCAGGTAGATCACTCCTTTGTTGGTATAAAAACGGGTGGCCAGCTGTACATAATTTCCTTTGCTGTCATAACCCTGTACTTCAAAATGCAAATGCGGGAAAGCAGAATAACCGGTATTGCCGGTAAGGCCGACCGGTTGCCCGGCGATCACTGTATCGCCTTTGTTCACCAGCACCCCATCTTTTTGTAAATGCCAGTAATGTGCCACCGATCCGTCAATATGCTGAATGGAAATAAAATTTCCGTCAGAAAGATTTTCGTCTTTCAACCCGCCTTTATCCGAATCTTCCCGCAGGGCAATCACAATTCCGTCCCTGGCTGCACAGATCGTGGTACCTTTTTTGATTTTAAAATCAAGAGCTCTTTCTCCTTTATGACTGAAGCCGCTTTCATAAGCCTGTACCAGGAATACTTTTTTATGATTTTTAAAAGGCAGGGTATAAATAAAGCTGCTGTCTGCTTTGAACTTCCCGTTCTTCAGGTCAGTAATGGAATACTCTTGTTGTGAAAAACAACAGAAGGGCAGCAACAACAAAAGGATACCTGCTTTCATGTATGCAATGTTAGGTGGGAAGATTAAATTTTACGACCGCTATAAAGTTAGTATAATTGATAGCATGAACCGGGGCAGCGACATATCCAACTCACTCACTTATTATCGCTTAATTGCTTTATGGGTATTGAGTGAAGCTATGTTGGGTGGCATCATTCATGGATTTAAGATCCCGGTATCAGGTCTTGTGGTGGGTAGTGCAGCGGTTATTTGTATCTGTCTCATTGCATGGTATGCACCTGCAAGAGGTGCCATATTGAAAGCAACTGTTATTGTGGCGATATTTAAAATGATGCTCAGCCCGCAGGCACCACCCACGGCTTATATTGCTGTATTCTTCCAGGGTTTGTTGGGAGAATTACTGCTCCGCAATAAAAAATACTTCCGTCTTTCCTGCCTGGTCTTTGCCATACTGGCTCTACTGGAATCCGGTTTACAACGAATAGCTGTACTCACGGTTATCTACGGTAATGACCTGTGGAAAGTGATCAATGATTTTATCAACGGGCTGACAAAACAAAAAATATCGGCCAATTATAGCTTATGGATTGGCGGAGGATATGTACTGCTGCATGTAACAGCAGGTATCATTGCCGGCTGGTGGGCATCACTTTTACCAGGCCTGATCAGCAAATGGAGCAGGGAGAAAATATACCGCCTGCCTGTTCCCGAAACAGCAGGCAGCATCGTAACAAAGGCTGCTAAAAAGAAGCAACGCTGGAAAAAAGGAGTGTTCATTGCCTGGCTGTTATTACTGGGACTGTACATACAATCGTATTATAAAATAGGAACACCGTTATTACCGGCACATATCTCTTTGAAGATATTGTTGCGGTCTTTCATCATTGTACTTGGTTGGTATTTTATCATCGGGCCATTGGTCAAAAAAATATTACAACGCTGGTTGCAGCAAAAGCAAAACCGGTCACAGGCCGAAGTGAAGAAGGTGCTGGAACTGTTACCGGTGACACAACAACTGGTGCTGCAAAGCTGGAACTGGACTATTCAATACCGGGGATGGAAAAGGGTCAAAGCGGCCATTAAGATAATACTGGTGAATGCACTGGACCCTGTGCCGGGGAAAAAGATCGTTGTTTTAAGCGGACCGGTACAAACCGGGAAAACAACAGCATTGGTCAACTGGTCAACCGGGAGGAATGATGTGCACGGAATTCTTACTCCCGTTGCCAATGAGAAAAGAGTATTCATGAATATTGCATCCCGTCACCTGTTCAGGATGGAAGCCAAAGAAGGAGATGAATCCGTACTGGTGGTGGGTAAGCATGTTTTTAGTACGGAACATTTTGACAGGGCTGCTACCATCATTAAAGAAGCCGTGCATAAAGAGGGATGGCTGGTTATTGATGAGATCGGTCCGCTGGAACTGAGAGGAAGTGGTTTTCATGATATATTAAAAGAGGTGTTAGAGCAACGCCGCGATAATATTTTACTGGTGGTGCGGGAAGGACTGGAAGAAAAAGTAATAACGTATTTCCAGGTTCCTGACCCGATCCGCATCAGCCCGGAACAGGTAGCTGCATTGCTGTAAACTGTACCTTTATAACATGGCTGTATTTTTCAATGATCATTTTGTGGCGAATGAAAATGCGCTGCTGCATGTATCGGATCTCTCGATGCAGCGGGGCTATGCCATTTTTGATTTTTGCAGAACAAAAAACTGGCGGCCGCTTTTTCTAAATGATCACCTTGATCGTTTTTATGCATCAGCGGCAGCTATGCACCTGGCCACCAGGTATAATAAAGAAGAACTGACAGCCATCATTTATGAATTAATTGAACGAACCTTATTGGATGAAGCAGGTATCCGCATCCTGCTCACCGGCGGTTATTCGGTGGATGGATACCAGCCGGCTTCCCCCAATCTTATCATTACCTGCAATGCGGTAAAAACAGCAAGCCTTGCTGATTTTGAAAACGGGATAACGGCGATGACCTATGAGCACCAGCGGGAACTGCCTTCTGTCAAAACCATTAATTACATGATGGCCGTCTGGCTGCAACCCCTGCTGAAAGAAAAAAAAGTGAATGATGTATTGTATCATCATAAGGAAATCATCACGGAATTTCCCCGGTCCAATGTTTTTATTGTTACAAAAGACCAGCGGTTACTTACGCCTTCCCGCCACATGCTGCGGGGCATCACCCGGAAACAGGTGTTATCACTCGCTGCCAAACAGATGGATGTGGAAGAAAGAGATATCCGTACCGAAGAGCTTTTACAGGCAGCCGAAGTTTTTTTAACCAGCACCACAAAAAAAATAATGCCGGTGGCAGCCATAGATGGAAATATCATTGGCGATGGCAAACCCGGCGTTATAACAAGAAAATTATATAACGAATTCCTGCAGCTGGAGCAACAGGGGGGCCAATAACCGATCAAAATAATAACCATGAAACTGGACCTCGCTTCTTTCCGTCCATTGAATGTGCAACGGGCAACCGAAGGATTCAAATGTTACGATAACCAGCCCCTCACCTACTGGACAACGGCACTCGCCGGCGAAGTGGGTGAACTCTGCAACATGATCAAAAAAATGCAGCGGGTGGAAAGAGGTGGTATTGACGGTGGCAGTTCTTACACGGCCAAAGACATCAATAAAGAAATGCTGAAGGAAGAGATCGGGGGCATCGCTATTTATTTAGACCTGTTGGCCTCCCTGCTGGATATAAGTTTGGAAGAAGCGATCATTGATACCTTCAACAGCAAATCGGCAAAATATAATTTCAAACAGTTTGTAGAGCCTTTGCCTGCAAAATGATACTAGTGAAATAACAACCTGATCTTACAATAAGCAAGGTAAGCCATCGCTAAAGCAAAGAACCAGGCTGCTATTATCAATAGTACAGCGGCTATATTATTTTTATGCCCTGGCATTAATCATGTACCCGTTTTAACCGTAAAGCAGTTACCGGTGAAACGATCAGCGGAAATTTTTCCACCACCACGTTACTGGTATCCAGGCCAAATCCTTTCTCTTCGGAAAGACTGATCTCTTTGAGCCAGAAATAGATCTTCATTACCAGCCGTTCAAAGAAAGGCAGCTCATTATCCTGGCTCAGGTATTTTTCCATGACCACAAAAGAAAAATCACCGGTCACGTTATTCTTTTCCAGGCTTTCATAACGGCTGCGCACATTCACTTCTTTGTTCGCTACGAGGTCTTCCACTACTTTGCGGAATAATAAATTAATGCGGGGCTGCACCCGGAAACCCAAACTGAAATCCACCCGGATGATATCATTGGGGATGATATGGCTTACTTTATATTCGGTAGTGTACGGATCATCTACGGTGTCCACATGGATCAGCCAGTAGATATCTGCTCTCTTGGGTTTGCGGTTCAGTATCGAATAGATCACTTTATGTTCGATCTCTTTGGGATTATCAGCACTGGTGAGGTACACCAGGTGTGTCGCATATTTGGATACCGATTTATCATTGCTCAGTTCCTGTATGCGGGGGATATATTCTTCCAGCCGTACAAACTCCACATAACGGTTCTTGATCTTGCGGGCCCGGTACCAGGTGTACATGACGATGAATAATAAACCACCCACAATCAATGTCACATAACCACCATGCGGAAACTTATCGAGGTTCGCATAAAAGAAACCAAACTCGATGGTGAGGTAAACGATGAGATAGAGATAGACCAATGCTGATTTGGCCCGATGCAAAACTAAAAAGTTGGCAAACAAGATAGATGTGGCAATCATCGTGGCCGTAATTGCAAGCCCGTAGGCCGCTTCCATATTTGATGCTTTTTGAAAGTACAATACAATACCAATACAACCGGCGAATAAAAGGAAGTTCACGGCAGGCACATATAACTGGCCTCTTGTTTCGGTGGGATAAACGATCTTCATCTTGGGCCATAAATTCAGCCGCATCGCTTCACTGGCCAATGTAAAGGAACCGGAGATTAACGCCTGGCTGGCAATGATGGTGGCAGCAGTGGCAATACTGATCCCGAAATACATGAACCAGCCGGGCATGATACCATAAAAAGGGTTGAAACCTTTTTCGATCATTTCTGCCGTGATCATATCTCCGTTGTGCAGGTGCAATAACCAGGCGCCCTGCCCGAGATAATTCAGGATAAGGCAGGTCTTTACCATGATCCAGGAATAACGGATATTCCATTTGCCGCAGTGACCCAGGTCGGAGTACAAGGCTTCTGCTCCCGTGGTGCAGAGAAAAACACCACCGAGTATATAAAACCCATTGGGATACGTACTCAGCAGGTTGAAGGCATAGTAAGGATTGAAAGCTTTTAATACAGACAGCTCATTGAACAACTGAATGGTTCCCAGCGAAGCCAGCATAATAAACCAAACCAGCATTACCGGACCAAAGAACCGGCCGATCAGTGCCGTACCGAATTGCTGCATAAAGAACAGGACTGTGATGATGCCAATGACAATATAGATCACCGTCCACTGGCTGATATGTGATAAGGCAGGTACTTGTTTCAATCCCTCTATTGCCGAAGTAACAGAGATGGGCGGGGTGATCATTCCATCTGCCAGCAGGGCAGCACCACCAGCCATGGCGGGCAATACCAGCCATTTTTTTCTTCTTCTTACCAATGCAAACAACGAAAAAATTCCGCCTTCACCCCGGTTATCGGCACGAAGCGTAAGGATCACATACTTGATCGTGGTTTGTAAGGTCAGTGTCCAGATAATGCAGGACAGGACACCGATGATCAGGTCTTCCGTGATCAGTTTTCCGGTGGTGGTGGCGTTAAGTACATACAAAGGTGAAGTACCAATGTCTCCAAAAATAATTCCCAGGGCGATCAGCAATCCGGCGGGTGTTGCTTTTTTTAGCGAAAGCGACATGTAGTTGATTCAATGTTGAAAGAACAAAACTATAAGGCCGTTACCGGCTTTGGAAGAAAACGGCCCCCAGGCGGTGAAATCTTTATAAAATCTTTATGCGGAAATAAAACGACCGGCTCTAATCCCGGCACTCTACTTTTGTAGCCTTATTATATGCCAAGACAAGTACTGCATAAACTGGATCAACGAAAGCAATATGCCTACAGTGTATTGCTGGTGCTCAGCGTGGCGTTGGTTTGTTATGCACTGACGCCTTATGTTGGCTACCGGGTTGTGGCTTTTATCTTATTAGTGACCGTTTCCATCATTGCTGTTTCGTTTGAGATATTCCCGGTGCTGCTGGCAGCGGCACTATCTGCTTTTATCTGGGATTTCTTTTTTATACCGCCGCATTTTACCATCCATGTGGATTCAACGGAAGATGCGATCCTGCTGATCATGTATTTTATTATTGCGATGGTGAATGCGGTACTGACCTATAAGATCCGGCAGGTGGAAAAACTGGCCCGCCTGCGGGAAGAAAAAGCAAAGGCCGTGAAATTGTACAATACGTTTCTGAACTCTTTATCGCATGAATTAAAAACGCCGATAGCAGCCATCATTGGTGCTACGGATAATTTACTTGCGGACGAACAGCTGGCGGAGGAAACAAAAAGACAACTGGTAGGCGAGATTGCCAAAGCTTCTTTCCGGCTGAACCAGCAGGTGGAAAATTTGCTGAATATGTCGAGAATTGAATCCGGTTTTTTAAAACCCCGAAAAGACTGGTGTGATATTGAAGAAACGGTATATGAAGTAGTACGGCGATTAGAAGAGAACAAACCCCTGCAAAAAATAACGATCAGTATAAACCCGCAACTGCCGTTGTGCAAACTGGATAAAGCGATGCTGGAAACCGTGCTGTATAATTTACTGATGAATGCAGTGCGGTACACGGAAGCTGAAAATAAAATAGAAGTAATGGCCGCCTGCCATGCCGATCTGCTGGAACTGGTGGTGGAAGACAACGGTCCCGGTTTCCCGGAAGAAGAACTGCCGTATATATTCCGGAAGTTTTATCGTTTAAAGGACACGAACAAAAGTGGAACGGGCCTCGGTCTTTCTATTGTAAAAGGATTTACCGAAGCCATGGGAGGATCCGTGGAATTAACGGCCGCAACAGGTGCTGGGGCCAGGTTCACGATCCGCATACCGGTGGAAACATCCGAAATTAAAATGTAGTTATGAACAAAGCAGAGATACTGGTGATAGATGATGAAGCGCAGATGCGAAAGCTGCTGGAGATCACCTTGCATAGCCACCAGTATGCAGTAACAACTGCTTCCACGGCAAAAGACGGATTGATCATGGCAGCGAATCACCCCCCCGACCTGGTCCTGCTGGATCTTGGTTTGCCGGATAAGAGCGGTCATGAAGTATTGAAATCACTACGGCAGTGGTACACGAACCCGGTGATCATTTTATCCGTGCAGCAGGATGAGGAAGATATCATCATGGCATTGGATAATGGTGCCAATGATTATTTGCGCAAACCTTTTCGCACGGGTGAGTTACTGGCCCGTATCCGTTCGGCATTGCGCAGTGCAGCAGCAGATGATGGTGATCATATCATCAGCAGCCCCGGGTTGGAAATTGATCTGACGGCAAGAACGGTGAAGAAAAATAATGAACTGGTCAGACTGACGTTGACCGAATACAGTTTGCTGGCCTTACTGGCCCGGAATGAAGGCAAAGTGCTTACGCATCAATATTTGCTTCGTGCCATCTGGGGACCGGGGTTTATCAGCCAGTCGCAATACCTGCGGGTATTCATTGCACAACTGCGCAAGAAAATAGAAGAAGACCCGAACCGGCCGGAATATATACTGACCGAATCAGGGGTGGGTTACCGGTTTATCAATAAAGGCGAATTGTAGATACCCGGTAAATCAGTAACTTTTGGTACCAGTTACCGCTCAAATTTTTTATATGAATAAATCAGGAGTACTTATACTGCTTTTGTTTGTTGCCTGTACCAACAGGCAGCCTGCTGCAACTTTCCCCGACATAAAATGGATTGATCTTACGTACACCTATGACAGCAGTACCTTATACTGGCCCAATAATGCAAAAGGCTTTGAACACAGTACTGATGCAGAAGGAAAAACGGCACTTGGTTTTTATTATTCTTCCTATTCTATCTGCACACCCGAACATGGAGGCACCCACCTTGATGC
>CADEDV010000006.1:83831-98256 GCA_902826165.1 uncultured Bacteroidota bacterium | reverse complement strand
GAAGCAATACCTGAATTACATTTTCCCGGCATTGACCCGGTAACTGCCCAATGGCTGTTGGATAAACGAGCCGTTAAAGCAGCAGGTCTCGATACACCGAGTCTTGATTATGGCCAGTCCAACGATTTTAAAACACACCAGGTATTGCTGGGTGCCAACCGGCCCGGTTTTGAAAATGTAGCGAACCTTGACCTGCTGCCTGCCAAAGGAATTTATGTAGTGGCTTTACCGATGAAGATCAGGAAAGGAAGCGGCGGACCACTTCGCATCATTGCAGGAATAGCTCCATAAAAAAGACCACTTCATTTAAGAAACGGTCTTTACATTATTTATACAGGGCTCCCGGCTACTGACTAACGACTCCGGACTACTTACAAGGTTGCCATATCAATCACGAAGCGATACCGCACATCACCTTTCAGCATTCTTTCATACGCTTCATTGATATCACGGATAGCGATCACTTCCACATCACTTACTATATTATGTTCGGCGCAGAAGTCGAGCATCTCCTGGGTTTCAGGAATACCACCGATCAGTGAACCGGCAAAACTCTTGCGGCCAAAGATGATATTGAAAGCAGGAATAGTAGCCGGCGAAGGAGGTGCTCCTACGCAAACCATGGTACCATTGGTACGCAGCAGGCCGAGGTAAAAATTATAATCATGATCAGCAGAGACGGTATCCAGGATAAAATCAAAATAACCGGTTACGGCTTTGGTTTGTGCCGCATCACTGGTCAATACAAAATTGTGGGCACCCAGGCGTTTCGCATCTTTCTCTTTGGAAGGTGAATGACTCAGCATGGTTACTTCAGCTCCCATGGCAGCAGCTAATTTCACACCCATATGACCTAATCCACCGAGACCCAGCACAGCTACTCTTGTTCCTTTACCCACTTTCCAGTGGCGCAGCGGTGAGTAAGTGGTGATACCGGCACAAAGCAATGGAGCCACGGCTTCCAACGGTAATTTATCGGAGATACGCAATACAAAGTCTTCATGTGTTACAATAGATTTACTGTAACCACCATAGGTATTACCGCTGCCATCTTTTTCCTGCCCGTTGTAAGTACCTACCATGCCATTGCTGCAATATTGCTCCAGTCCATCTTTACAATTATCACATTCCCGGCAGCTGTCCACGAGGCAACCCACACCGGCAAGATCACCGACTTTGAATTTTTTGACATGACTGCCCACGGCGGTTACTTTACCCACGATCTCATGACCGGGCACACAGGGATAAACCGTGCCGCCCCATTCACCACGGGCCGTGTGCAGGTCGCTATGGCAAACACCACAGTATAATATTTGTATCTGCACATCATGGGGTTTCGGATCTCTTCGTACAATGGTATAAGGGGCTAAGGGTGTTTCAGCACTTTGTGCTGCATATGATTTTACAGAAGGCATAGTAGTGGTTTGTTTTGTGGTGTTTGTAAATATAAATGAATAAAGTTGCTGCCTGAATTAATATATTATCAACCATTGGTAAGAGGAGCATACACTCCCTTTTTAACAAAGTAAAACAGGTAAAGTTGAGAAAGATCATTGTTTTCGCTATGGCCTGTAATGCAACTTTGGTTAATGACAGCCGTGCTGCTCATATTACTGATACTGTTGTGCGGGGTGTTGTTGCTGTTGCTGGCTCCGTTCGTGATCGAAGCGGATACAAGAGTGCCGTATCTCGAGTTCCGGTGGAGAGGTATCGGCCATGCCAGGCTTTATTTTGAAAAAGAATGGCAATTAGATATACGGGTCTTTTTTTTCAGGAAGAATATGCAGCTACCTGCTGCAAAGAAAGCAACAACAAAAAAGAAAAAATGGAACCATAAACCCGCTGCCAAAAGATCTTTCAGCAGGATGCTGCAAAAGATGCGGAGAGTGCTGGGCACATTCCGGGTGGAGCAATGGCAGCTGGCGATTGATACCGGTGATCATGTATTGAATGCACAATTGTATCCCGTAAATTTTTTACCCCGGTGCTACGGGCATGTGCAGATCAATTTTACCGGGGAGAATTATGGCTATATCCGTATCCGCAACCGTCCCTGGCAACTATTGTATGCATACCTGCGGTGAATGATTTTTTAACCTTTAAAAAATTGTACTATGGCATTCAACCTCGAAGCAACAGTAAAAGAACTTACTGACTTCTTTAAAAGCGAAGCAAAAACAGAAACTGTAGTAGGGGCTTCTTTCCAACTGGGACAGTTTACCTGTGTGCCGGTGATCAAGTTTGGTATGGGTCTCGGGTATGGTGCTGGTGAGGGGAAGGGCGGCCAGCCCAACAAAGCCAGTGGTGAAGGCATTGGTGGTGGTGCGGGTGGTGGCATGGGTGTGGAGCCGATCGGTTTCCTGGTAACTCACAATGAAGAGATCTCCTTTATTCCAACCCGCACCAGCAAGGGGCTCAGTGCGGCGTTTGAAAAAGTACCGGACCTGATCGAAAAAATGATGGACCGGAAAAAAGAAAAAGCAGAAGCCTCCTTGTGAGTCGTTCTGCGAACAAAGGAAGCAGCAGTATATACTGCTGCTTTTTTATTGCTGGCTGCTGCCGCAATCAACCCCCGGATTGTCGTTTTACCACCCGATGCATGTCGCCACTATTTTGCATTTTTGATATGCCAACGATCATTCACCAACCTAAATTACCGTCATGGAAAAGCTTGTCTTCAGCATCAGCATTAATGCTACTCCCGAAAAAGTATGGAACATATTATGGACCGATGCCACTTATCGTAAATGGACATCTGCTTTCATGGAAGGTTCTTATGCAGTAACGGATTGGAAAGAAGGAAGCAAAGTATTGTTCTTAGACGGGAGAGGCATGGGCATGGTGAGCCGTATTGCGGTGAACCGCCCGAATGAATATATGTCTATCGAACATTTGGGGGAAGTAAAGGATGGCGTGGAAGACACCACGAGTGACCGGGTGAAAGCATGGGCCGGTGCACATGAAAATTATACACTGAAAAAGATCAACGATCAGACAGAATTGACCATTGATATGGATATCACGAAGGAGTTCAAAGAAATGTTTGCTCAGATCTGGCCGAAAGCATTAGCGAATGTGAAACAGCTTTCGGAACAATGACCTGCTCTTACTGGTACAGTTTTGTTTTCAAAATGGTCTTCACACTATCCGCCAGCCCGTTGAATAAATTAAGCGGAATACCTGCCGCATTGGCTTCGGTCTCTAAGGCATTCACGGTGGTTATATAATTACGCCACGCATTTTTACCGGTGGAGGTGGTATTGTATAAACTATTATTGTTCGGCATATTCACGGCAAGGATGGTAGCTGTACTTCTTATTCTTGCCAGGTCGCCGGTTCCTTTCGGAATAAGTAAGATCACTTTCCATACTTTGGCTGGTACGGTCACATTGCCATTGGCTAAACTGTTGACAAGCCCCGCTGCATTATAACCACCGGTTCCCATATTACCCATCACAACAAACGCTTCGTTTGTGGTACCCACCAAACTATTTCTTGTATAGGTTTCCAATCCTTCCCAGGGTCCCTGGTTGAAGTTGGCGGCCTGCGGAATAATATTTGTCATCAGGAATGTAGAAGAGTTGGCTGCTATGGAAGCTGTGCGGTCACCCGAAGGGCAATTATGCCCGCGGTCAAAACCACTGCCGGTATAATCGGAGGTTTGCACCTGGTACCAGCCGGCGGGTAACCCCGCATCGCCACGAAAATCATCCTGTCTTGGTGTGCCGCCAATATCATCGCTTTGTAAATGCCAGGCCACCCATACAGGGATGCCGCGGCTTTTGCTGTAGGC
This sequence comes from uncultured Bacteroidota bacterium, assembly GCA_902826165.1. Taxonomy (GTDB): domain Bacteria; phylum Bacteroidota; class Bacteroidia; order Chitinophagales; family Chitinophagaceae; genus CADEDV01. The sequence continues at coordinate 94,463 of CADEDV010000006.1, read as the reverse complement.
AGTTTTGTAATAACCATTATCCTTATAATAATTCTCCGGGAAACTCACAGAGCTTGTAGCCAGTGTAGGGTTGCCCGGCAGCAGGGGTTCATTATCACCGGTGACTACGATGGGTGGTGTTGGAGGAGTGGGCGGTGCAGGCGGGGTGGGTGCCGTGCCGCCATCATTACTTTTATCGCAGGATACTAATGTGCTTACAATAAGGATGGCGAACCATCCGCATAGAGTACGTTTCATGCCGCGAAGGTAACGGATGAAAAGAGAGCAGGATAATGATTTTTTACCGCTACGGGAGTACAAAATCACAGCCTTTTAAGTATTGACAGGGACAAATAGGAATTTGTAAATTTGTGCCATGCCGGTAACGAATAAAAATAAAAAAGCAACAAACAAAAAAACCAGCGCCGTTGTAGACCCCAAGGTTGGCAACTACGAGAAGCATCCTTTTTTTGTAAAAAAAGCAAACGAGGCAAAAGCTTTACTGAAAGCTGTGGGCCTACCCAAAAAACTGGCCAAAGCAAAATAAGATATTACATCATCAATAAAAGCCCTGTTTCGATCAGCAACGGGGCTTTTGTATTTTTAGCAGGCGCCGCACTACAAACCCTCCCCATTTCATCCCGCACAATCACCAGTTAATACCTTCTCTGCTTAGAGGTTTGCATAAACCGGAACATCTTGCAGGGCCTAATTAAACCACTATGCAAAAATTCATACTTGTGATCAGTTGTGTACTGATCAGTATCACCGGTTTTTCACAAACCAAACCCAAAGACCTGCCTGCCGATCCCACCAAGTGGAGCATGGAAGACATGAAACGCTTTGCGGCCTTGCCGGCTTCCGAACAGGAAGCATTCAAAAAGAAAATGCTGCAGCAGGCCGAAGGACAACTGAAACAAAAAGCCGATGCCATCAATCTTACCATTGATGAAACGATATTGCCCACCACGCAGATCAAACCACCGGTATTAGACCTGAAACGAATTTCCGCCATACCGGTAACGCCACCCACACGACAGCAACTGTTACAAAATGTATCGAAGATGGAACTGGCACTAAAGAAAGCGGTGCCTCCACAAACCGTGCAATCGGTGGAAGAGTTTGCCGCTAATAAATCCGTGAAAGAAATACAATCTGCCAGCACCGGCGGCTGGTATGACAGTAAACCCGAAGCAGCATTGTTGCTCGGTATGAAAGCCGTGACCAAAGACCCTGCTGATGCAGTGGGATTGAATAACCTCGCCGCTTTACTCAATATGACCGGTATGGAGCACCAGGCCATTCCTATTTTACAGCATTGTATGGAAGCCCACCCGGAGAGTGCCACGCTGCTCAATAATATGGGACAAGCCTGGTTAGGTTTAGGTGATCTCGTGAAGTCCAAACAATTCTTAGAACGCTGTTTGAAATTAGATGACCTGAACCCCGAAGCCAACCGCTCGATGGCGATGATCTATCTGTTCGGGAATGATATGACCAATGCACTGAAACATTTTGAAAAAGAAATGCAGGTAGGGCAGCGCAAATCTTCTTTAGCACAATTAGTGAAATCGGGTCATCGTGATAAGATCAATTTAGCAAAGCTGCGCAAACAAAAACAACAGATGGACGGAGTGGATAACCGGGATTTCTTTTCGGAGATCCATTTGGATAAATTCAAGATTCCCGATCCGCCGGCGAGTTCGCTGCTGACAGCGAAATGGAGACAGGAACATCAGCCCCTGTTTGAAGCCATCTCTGAAGAAATGCTGTTCTGGATGAATGCCGGCCAGCCCACGGAAGAACAGCTAAAGGAAGAAGGCAAAAAATATCCCGGCATGTACCAGGACCTGGTGAATGAATTACTGAGCGATCTCGGCGACCAGTATATTCCCCTGCTGGCCTATATCACCGAAGATGACCTGCCGCACCTGGAGCAACTGCATTACCAGTATATGGAAAAGGACAAGAACATTGTGTGCCCGGATGCAGCGGGGATGAGCCCGGAAGCCTATCATAAACTCTGCTGCACCCTGAAGACACCGCCCATTGATGACCTGATGAACAAGTATAACAGCTATGTGATGAGCAAGGTGAAGGAAGCGCAGTCCAATTACAAACAATATATCAATGGCATCATCAACATCGTGCAGTTAGACCCCAGCCTGTCCAACAAACTGATGGTGTACCGCTCGGTGGGGAATTATTTTGCCTGGCTGCATGGCGCTATCGGGGCCCTGCTGATCAAGGAGCCGTATATGACCTGTTTTGATAATAACGTGAGCCTTGAAGAAGCGGAGGCCGAACTGGAATCAGCCCGTAACGTGGACCTGAAATGTCCTTCGTGGCTGAAGATGGATGTATCGCTGAAAGTGGCCAAGCTGAAAGCTGATTGCAATGGCTTTAATGTTGAAGCGGATGTCTATAAACTGATACAGGTGGGGATGGAAAAGAAATTCAAAACAGGCACTTCTACTTTGTATGTGGGTGCCGGTATCAAAGGCAGTTTTAAAAAGCTGGCCTCCGGTTCCATCAAGCAGCAGTTCTATATCGTGTTTGACAACAACAATGATTTTGCTGATCTCGGTATGCGGGGCAGTGCCAGTGGCGATTTAGCCAGCGGCATGGTAGGTGTGGATTTCAGTTATGATTTTGCGATGAATGCCGGTTTCAATGCACAGGGCAAGGTGAAGAGCGGCTGGATCACCAACTGGGAGAAAGCGATCAGTTATATACCGAAATAAAAAATTAAATCAACCTCATCAATCAACGAATCATGCAACAGGCCAGACAAATCTCTTTATGCATTGCCATCACCTGCTGGGGCATCCTGCTGGGCGGCATTGTGTACACCCATCTTGTTTTCTTTCCGCCCTATCTTGCTCATTTGCCCGAATCCACACAACTGGTAACAGGTGCTTTCGGGCTGCAGGATGAAAATTTCTGGATGCGGGTGCACCCGGTAACTATTTTGGCTGTACTGGCGGCCCTGCTGCTGCACCTGAAGGCAAGACCCCGCCGGCCCTTTATAATAACAGCATTTGTTATCTATGTGCTGGTGCTGGTGGCCACGGCGGTTTATTTTGTGCCGGAGCTGCAGGCCTTTGCCAACAGTGCTGCCCAACCGGAAGTGAGTGCGGATGAATGGCTGCAGCGGGGGCAACGCTGGCAGCAGCTGAGCTGGCTGCGGGGCAGTTTCATGCTGGCCGGGTTTATCCTGCTGTTAATTGCTTTGGTAAAGAACAACAAGAGTGCAGCGGGGTAAGTGGTTAAAACATTCTCTTCATACAGTATCCATGCCTTTGGTATGCTATAGGTAGGGAAAGCTATAGTTTTTTTGTATAAGCTTTATTTAAGTCTTCAAAGAGCTTAACCGCCTGTTCGAACTCGTTTTTAATACTTTCATATAGATTATTAGTTATGATTCTCAAAGCATTGTTTTCTTCCGCACTTAATGATGGATATTTAAACTCATCACTTGTAATATGATTTTTTATTCTGGTTAACCTTTCTTGAAACTTACCTTCTTCATTATTGGACTTGCAAATGAATAAGAGGTGTTCTTCCCATCCTTTATATTTCTTATCGATCGCCTTTGATCTTTTGTTGCAAGGATGGCAGACCGGTACAATATTTCCAGGATGATGTAATCCATATCCATCTTTATTGAACATAATTAAATGCTCAATCTGTAATTTCATATTTCCTTTACCACAATAAGCACATTTCCCTTCAAAAATTTCATCCCGTATTTTAAACCAGTCTTTTTTACCCTGTCCACTACTAACATTAAAAGTGCGGCCAAGATAGAACTGACCTATTTCAGTTAAAAACGCTCTAACTGAAGTATTAGCAGCATCGAATGATGTATTATGAAGTGCCATTATTTTTTAAATTCTTTACTATTAAAAAATTCAGCAATTGAAACCTCAAGTGCTTTAATAAGTCTTTCCAAAATCTCAACTGACACATTTCTTCTTCCATTTTCTACATCAGTTACATAAGTCCTATCTACTTCTGCTTTATAGGCCAGTGCTTCTTGGGATAGCTCTAGTTCCTTACGGAGCTCTCTAATCCGTTGGCCTACTTTAAGTTTTATGTCCATGCCCGTAAGGTCTAACAATGTGGCTTTTAAGTCAACGGACTTTAAGGGTCATCGCCTTATTTTTGCTAAAACCTTTGTATATGAAAAAGATTACTTCAATCGAAGAATTAAAAAAAGAGGCGGAATATGATGACAGAAAAGGGATGACCGAGTTTTTTATCGCTTTGAACTTTGGATGTCGTAGTAGCAAAAGAATAACTTATTATCCCGACACGAATAGGTTTGATATTCATAATGAGATTGATGACACTTACGAGGAAGATTTAACGGAAGAACAGCTAAGAAATGATACACACATTGTTTATGCTATTGAGAATGGAGCATTCTATAAATATGATTTTGATAGTTGAGCATCGATCCAAACCCCGAAGAGTGCGACGCAACAACCGATGATAGAAGCACTACAGCTGGTCCAACAAAACCTCCCTCCCCCGCAATTTTTCTCTATTTTCCGGGTATGAACCGGATACTTATTTTCTTATTGCTGCTGGCGGTCAACAGCCGGGCACAGGTGAACCCGCAACAGGTGAGCATTGCAAGAGACAGTTTTGGGGTGCCGCATATCTTCGCCCCCACCGATGCCGAAGTGGCTTATGGCCTGGCCTGGGCCCATGCCGAAGATGATTTTGAAACGTTGCAACTGGTGGTGCTGTCGGGCAAGGCGCTGCTGGGCAGCGGTCTCGGCCGCAAGGGTGCCGAAGCGGATTATGTGATCAAACTATTGCGCATCCGCCAAACGGTGGAGGAACAATGGCCTACCCTGAGCCCGGATTTCCTTGCGCTTATCAACGGCTATGTGCAGGGATTGAATGCCTATGCCAACAAACACCCGCAGGAAGTGAAGTATAAAAAAGCATTTCCCTTCAATGCCAAAGAGTATATGACGGCGGTGGTGTTTTCCGTGAGTTTGTTTTGCGGGGTGGATGCGGTGCTGCCGCAGATCCTCGGCGGTAAAGTGGCCACGATACCGGGCTTTAACCCGCAGGGATCGAATGCCTTTGCGATGAACTCCTCCAGGACTACCAGCGGCGAAACGTTTTTAGCCATCAATGCCCACCAGCCACAGGAAGGCCCGGTTGCTTTTTATGAAGCCCACCTGCAAAGTGAAGAAGGCTGGAATATGCTGGGCGGCTTGTTTCCCGGCGGCTGCCTCATCTTTCACGGCACGAATGAAAACCTGGGCTGGGCACATACGGTGAACTACCAGGATAAAGTGGATGTGTTTCAACTGGAGATGAACCCGGCCAACAGTAATGAATATAAATTCGACGGGCAATGGATGAGACTGGAAGAAGACAAAGCCAAACTGAAAGTAAAAGGTATACCGGTGACGGTGGGCAAAAAAATATACTGGAGTAAATACGGCGCCACGCTGAAAACAAAGAAGGGTGTGTTTGCGATCCGTGTTCCCGCCACGATGGATATAAAAGCACTGGAGCAATGGTACCGGATGAACAAGGCAAAGAATTTTACCGAATTCTACAAAGCACTTAGCATGACCAGCCTGCCGATGTTCAATATCATATATGCAGACCGGTATGATACCATTTTTTATATCAGTAATGGAAAGATGCCAAGACGAAATCCCGACCCGCAATACAACTGGAAGAGTACGGTGCCGGGCAACAGTGCTGCCACGCTGTGGACGGAGTTTAAAACCGTGAATGAACTGCCGCAGTATATCAATCCTGCGTCCGGTTATTTATTCAATACTAATCATTCTCCATTTTTAGCTACAGATACCAAGTATAATTTGGCAGCTAATAAGTTTGATAAAGCAGATGGTTATGAGCTGTATCATAATAACCGCAGCCAGCGGGTGACGGAACTGATCAACGGCGATAAAGTGGATTACAATTATTTCAAGCGCATCAAATTTGACCAGCAGTTACCGTCGCAATTGCAATATCCCTATGGGATTGACAGTATGCTGAACCTGCCCGCTACGGATTACCCGGCGTTGAAAGATGTGATCAGCAGCTTACAGGCATGGGATAAAAAAGCAACTGCTGACAGTAAAGGCGCAGCGGTGTTCTTACTCGTGTATGAATATGTAAAACAAAAATTAGGCGGACAACCGGCAAGACAACTTACGAAAGCAGAAGCCATCGAAACCTACCAGTATGTGCAGGATTATATGCTGCAGCATTTTGGAAAAACTGATCTGGTGCTGGGTGATATTCAAAAATTAGTCAGAGGTAACGAGGTTCGTCCCGCCTGGGGACTGCCCGATGTGCTGACGGCTATTTATACAGAGCCCTACAAGAATGGAATGCGGAAAGTGAATTCGGGTGATGCGTATATCTGTTTTGTCCGCTATCCCAAAAACGGCGGCCTGCCCATTATTGAATCGGTGAATACCTTTGGTGCATCCATGCATCCTTCGTCTCCTCACTATAAAGACCAGCTGGATCTGTACCAGCAGCAACGCACCAAGCCGATGACATTGGATAAAGCGGAAATATTGCGAAAGGCAGAGAGAGTGTATCACCCCGGGGAATGAGGAGTAACCGGGGTTTCCCTGCATTTTTTATTTATTTTTCAAGTCTTGTTTGAGATACAAGGGTTATCTATTTTTACAGGGTCAATTAGATTGAACTGTAACGGATCGAAGAAATATGAAACGTAAAAAGCTGGAACAATCGGGGCTGCTCGCCGTTCAACTGCTCAGGAAAAAAAACCTGGAGCAGGGACACCCCTTTATGATCAATATGGCAGCGTTGCCGGCTGGTCAGTGTTACCTGGAATTTCCAAATGGGATCATTCAATTGGTTGCCATTAACCGTCACAAAAAAGATTTTGAAAAAGTAAGGGACCTGACTATTGAAGAACAGAATTCAATAAAAAAACTACTTCAGCTTGCCTGAACCTGAATGCCGGATCTATTCATACTGACTGGCTCCAATGGAGCAGGAAAATCCACTACTGGACGCTACTATTTACCGGACCCGGTAAGAGATAATTACGAAATATTCGATGGCGATAAATTGTTTATGCAAAAGCGTAAGCAAGTTTATAAAATTGAAACCCCTTCTATTAAAGAAGCACAGCGTATTGCCAAAGAATGGCTGCATGAAGAATTTGAAAGAAGAGTGGCAGATGCGATCAGCAGGGATGATCATTTTGTATATGAAGGGCATTTCCCGGATGCAGAAAATTGGCAAACTGTTCACCGGTTCAAAACGGCGGGATATACTACGCATATGATTTTTTTAGGGCTGTCGCATCCTTCCATTTCAGAGCTCCGGGTGCTGGAAAGAGCAAAAATGGGTGGTCATAATGTACCACCTTATGAGATTGAGAGAAACTTTTTCGGTAATCTTTATCAACTTAATAAACACTATCAATTAATTGACGAGCTACAGATTATTGATACATCGGAGAGTATTCCGAAAGTACTTGCTCTTTTTAATAAGGGTAGTGTGATTGATTCGTTACCAATACAACAACTACCGGGTTGGTTTGAAGATGAATTACCAAACCTGTTTCAATTAGTTTATATCTTTTTGAATAATGCGGGGTTTAAGAAATAAACCCGTCAAAATAACTCCTGCAATGTTTTATTCTACAGGCATAACCGGGTTATTTTTGATCATTCTTCATTCAACAAGTTTCCTACCTTCAACCGCATGAAATGTTTTGCGATCGCTATTGTTATGTGCTGCTGTCTTCATTTGGCAGGCCAGGGTAACAACGGTTATAAAGTAATTGCTTACTATACCGGCAACGGGGAAACGATCCGGCAATATCCAGTGGGCCAGCTCACCCATATCATTTATAGTTTTTTAAAACTGCAAAACGATACACTTACTTTTCATAATGAAGGGCAGCGGCGATCACTGGAGCAACTGGTGGCGTTGAAGAAAGAATACCCAACTCTTAAGATCATGGTGTCTATTGGTGGCTGGGGTGGTTGTGCTCCCTGTTCAGAACTGTTCAGTTCAGCGGAGCACCGGTCGGTGTTTGCCAAAACAACAGTGGCGTTATTCAAGCAATACCATATTGACGGGCTGGACCTGGATTGGGAATACCCGGCCATTGAAGGCTATCCCGGTCATGCTTTTGCAACGAAAGACAAAACAAATTTTACAGAGCTGGTAAAACAACTGCGAAAGGAAATGGGCCGTGATTACATTCTCAGTTTTGCTGCCGGTGGTTTTGTAAAGTACCTGGAGCAATCCATCGAATGGGAGGAAGTGCTGCCGCAGGTGGATTTTGTGAACCTGATGACCTATGATCTTGTGGGTGGCTACAGCACAGTTACCGGGCATCATACGCCATTGGCTGATTATCGCCCCGGCCAGGAGTCAACCAGCAAAGCGGTGAACTGGTTATTGGCTAAAAAGATACCTGCCCGGCAACTGATCATTGGTGCGGCCTATTATGCAAGGGTTTGGGAAAAGGTGGAGGCGGTCAACCATGGTTTATACCAGGGCGGGCAATTCAAGCAGGGTGTTTCGTATAAAAACTTTCCTTCTTTCTTCAGCGACAGTTCGGGCTATAGGTATTACTGGGATAAAAAAGCCCAAGCCCCTTACCGGTATAATGAAAGCAAAAAGCTGTTCGCCACTTTTGACGATCCGCGGTCCATCCGGGAGAAGGCAAAATTTGTCCGTCGCAAGGGGCTTGGTGGCATTATGTTCTGGGAGCTGAGTGATGACGTCCCGGCAAATGGCCTGACCGGAATACTTCACCAGGAGCTGAATAATTGATCCTTCGTAAGGGCTGATGCGGCGAATAAAGAGCTTAATCGCCGCATAATTTGCGGTGATTATTTCAAAATGCGGCGATTAATGCCTATTTTCACCGCATAATTTGCGGAGAATGGCTGTATATATTCATCAACTGGCTCAATGGCCCTCCTTTCACTGGGATGCGGATCAACTTAATAAACTGCTGACTGCGGTTCGTCACCAGCAGGGAAAGCTGCTGGGAAATATGGAAAGACTGGGTTTTGGTCTGCAGGCAGAAGCCAGTTTACAGACCCTTACCCTTGATGTGCTGAAATCGGGAGAAATAGAAGGTGAAATGCTGGATGCACTGCAGGTCCGCTCTTCTATTGCCCGCCGCCTGGGTATGGATATAGCAGGGCTGGTTCCTGCCGACCGTCATGTGGAGGGCATAGTGGAAATGATGTTGAATGCGACACAACATTTCAATGAGCCGCTTACTGAAGAACGGTTATTTGGCTGGCATGCTGCCCTGTTTCCAACCGGCAGAAGTGGTATGCATAAAATAGTGGTTGGTAACTGGCGGGACAATCCTCCTCATGATCCGATGCAGGTGGTATCCGGTCCGGCGGGTAAAGAAAAAGTGCATTACGAGGCTCCGGCTGCCGAACTGCTTGCGGATGAAATGAAGACTCTCATCCATTGGTTTAATACCAACAATGCGACAGACCCCCTGCTCAAAGCTGCTATTGCACACCTGTGGTTTGTTACAGTTCATCCTTTTGATGATGGTAATGGAAGAATGGCAAGGGCAATCGCAGATATGCTGCTGGCCCGTGCCGATGGAACCGCACAACGGTTTTATAGTATGAGTGCACAAATACGCAAGGAAAGAAATGCGTACTATGCTATACTGGAGCAAACACAACAGGGCGACCTGGATATAACCGATTGGCTGGATTGGTTCCTGCAATGTATGAACAGGGCTCTGCTGGCTTCTGAAAATATATTATCTGCTATCCTGGATAAAGCCAATTTCTGGAAAGAGCATGCTGCTACAATTTTCAACAACAGGCAGGTGATGATGCTGAATAAAATGCTGGATGGCTTTGAGGGAAAACTAACCAGTTCCAAATGGGCAACGATGACCAAAACATCACAGGATACAGCATTGCGGGATATACAAGACCTGCTTGCTAAAAATGTGTTGACAAAAGAACCGGGAGGCGGCAGAAGCAGCAGTTATATTATTAAGCGATAAGCTTCCCCTGTCAATCTGGCAAATTTCCTCCCGTTGGAACAGCTGTTGCTATCTTGCAACCCGCAACAAATCGTTTGACCGCCAAATAAATCATTTATCATGGTACAAGAGAAAGGAACCATTTCCATTAATACCGAGAACATCTTCCCGATCATCAAGAAATTTTTGTATTCCGATCATGAGATATTCCTGCGGGAGCTGGTGAGCAATGCCGTGGATGCCAGCCAGAAGATGAAACGGCTCGCCACACTGGGTCACTATAGCAAGGACCTCGGTGAGCTGAAAGTGAAAGTGGCCGTGGATGCGGCTGCCAAAACCCTGACCATTTCTGATAATGGTATCGGGATGACAGCCGAAGAGATCAAAAAGTATATCAACCAGGTGGCGTTCTCCGGTGCCACCGAGTTCATGGAAAAATTCAAGGAAGCCAAAGATGCGAACGAGATCATCGGCCGTTTTGGTTTAGGTTTCTATTCCGCCTTTATGGTGGCGGAGAAAGTGGAGATACAAACCCTTTCTTACCAGGATGGTGCTGAACCGGCCCGCTGGACCTGCGATGGCAGTACGTCCTTTGAAATTTCCGAAGGCAGCAGAACGGAAAGAGGAACCGATGTGAT
>CADEDV010000006.1:8361-83731 GCA_902826165.1 uncultured Bacteroidota bacterium | reverse complement strand
AAAAAGATCAACAGTTATATCTCCCGTAAAGTAGCGGATAAATTAAGTGAACTCTTTAAGAAAGACCGCAAGTCTTACGAAGAGAAATGGAGTGATATCGGCATTTTTGTAAAATACGGGGCGATCTCGGATGAAAAATTCTATGAGAAGGCCAAAGAGTTTTTATTATTAGAAAACACAGCGAAGGAAAAATACACCCTGGAAGAATACAGCATCAAGACCAAAGATTTTCAAACGGATAAGGATGGCCAGCTGGTCTATCTCTACACAGCCGATGCAGAAAGACAGGACAGTTATATCCAGGAGGCGAAGAAAAAGGACTATGATGTGCTGCTGATGAATACGGCCATTGATACGCATTTTATTCATCACTTAGAAAGCAAGCTGGAGAAAACCTCCCTGAAAAGAGTGGATGCCGATGTGATCGATAAACTGATCGTGAAAGAAGATACGGCCAAACATACCCTCACGGAAGAGGAGACAACAAAGCTGAAAGCGATTTTTGATAAAGCGATCAATAATCCTGCTATGAAAGTGGAAGTGGAGAGTTTACCAGCTGATGCGATGCCGGTGACCATTACCATGGAAGAATGGATGCGCCGCATGAAGGATATGAGCCGGATGGGTGGGGGTATGAATTTTTACGGGGCGATGCCGGATAATTATAAAGTGGCGGTGAATGCGAATCATAAGATCGTGAGCAAGATATTAGCTGCTGATGAAGCACAACAAACAGCGATGGCGAAGCAAACCTTTGATTTAGCGATGCTGGCGCAGGGATTACTGAAAGGTGCAGACCTTACTGCATTTGTGCAGCGGAGTGTGGAAGTGATGGGATAGATTCTTTGCCACAGATTACACGAATTAACACAAATTAGTTTCACTTTTAGGCGGTATTGCTTTTAACTTCAGCACTCTTACGTAATTGCGGAAAAGAGTACGAAAAAATATATGCCAGTAAAACCCCTGCCGCCAGGCAGGGGTTTCTTCATTTCAGCAATTTGATTTTTCACGTCATTGCGGGATAACCGAATTCTTTTCTCCAACTGATATTTACAGTTAAACCTTATGTATGAAAGAGATTACTGTGGCCGGACTGCTTATTTTATCAGCCTGTTTGGTGATGCCTTCCTGTAAAAAAGAATACTCCAACAATACTCCTCCTGTAACCCCTGTAACAAGATTCGAAAGCAGGTCCGGTGAAGATGGGTTTACCAGTTTTGAGTATAACACTGATGGCACTATTAAAAAAGCGGCTATTGCTAATGAACTCAGCCCGGATGATACAACAAGATATACAGTAAGCTATACTGCGAATAAAAAAATAAATGAAATTGTTAACGATGCAGGCGTAAAATTTACACCTGTTTATACCGATGGAGAACTTACCCGGGTGCAGATACGAACTTCACAAAACGATGCGCTGGGTTATACAGACTACGAGTACCTGAATGGTTTCCTGAAATCGGTAACTGTGTTTTTTGTGTCGGGTAACCAGGTGACGCCTTTCCATAAAAGCAGTTTTATTTATGATGCTGCCGGGAACATCCGCCGGACACAATTATATTCAGCAGATCCCTTGTCTCCTGACGGACTAAGTCCAGATGGAACTACCCAATCTGTATTTGATAACAAAATCAACCCGCTTTATGCGGCCAAAGAATTTCTGTGGATGATATTAATTATCCCCTCGCCAAATAATACCAATAAGGAAGAGGCGGTTGACAGTAATAACCAACCGGAGCGAACGAAGGAGTATAATTATGTATATAATAACAATGAACTACCCCTGTCGGCTGTACTGACTGAAACCATCCCGGGAAAGCCAACGCAAACAAAGAATATCGCTTACCGGTATAAATAATTATTTACGTGTGCATAAGCATAACAGGACAACCTTCTTTTTCTAAAGAGGGTTTTGTTTTTTACACTACAGCGTTTTCCCTGCCACGATGAAGCCGGTTCTCAGTAAATTTGCAGACTAAATTGAATTGTATGACGATTGCTGTTTTAGGAGCCGGAATGGTGGGAAGAGCTATTGCTTTGGACCTTGCTGCTGATTTCTCCGTTACTTCTTTTGATCTCAGTGCGGCCAACCTGGAAGAACTGAGCCGCCGCAACCCGGCGATTCATACGGCGGGTGCTGATCTTGCTGATTATAAAAATTATACTGACCTGTTACAACCTTTTGACCTGGTGGTAACAGCCGTGCCCGGCTTTATGGGGTATCAAACACTGGAAGCGGTGATCAATGCCGGTAAAGACGTGGTGGATATATCTTTTTTCCCCGAAGATGTGTTGCAACTGGATGCTTTGGCTAAAGAAAAAGAAGTCACTGTTATTACTGATTGTGGCGTGGCACCGGGCATGAGCAATTTCATCCTGGGCCGTTACAATGCGGAAATGAAAGTGAAAGCCTTTGCATGTTATGTGGGAGGTTTGCCTAAAGAAAGAAAGCCACCGTTCCAATACAAAGCACCTTTCTCACCCGTAGATGTGATACAGGAGTATATCCGCCCGGCAAGATTAGTGGAAGAAGGGAAGATCGTAACCAAACCGGCTCTAAGTGAAAGAGAGATGATGCAGTTTGATGAAGTTGGTGAGCTCGAAGCATTTAATACCGACGGACTTCGTTCATTGATCTTTACAATGAACCATATCCCTGAGATGAAAGAAAAAACACTTCGTTATCCCGGGCACATTGACCTGATCATTGCGTTGCAACAAGCCGGTTTTTTTGATTTGACGCCGCTGCATATAAACGATATTGCCGTTTCACCACTTGATTTCACCTCGAAGTTATTAGTGAATGAATGGAAGCTGGACCCGGAGGAAGAAGAATTCACCGTGATGAAAGTAATAGTGATTGGTGATAAGGAAACTATCACTTATGACCTGCTGGATCGTTATGACCCCGTGACTAAAACTTCTTCGATGGCCCGGACAACTGGCTATACCTGCACCGCTGCTGTGCATCTCATTACGGATAAACTATTCACAGAAAAAGGTGTATTTCCACCAGAACTGATCGGGCATCGTAAAGATTGCTTTGATTTTGTACTGGATTATTTAAAGGCAAGGAATGTGACCTGGAGAAAATCCAAGAAATAGTTTAGCCACAGATCTGCCGGCCGGCAGGTGTTTTATTGCCACGGATTACACGAATTAACACAAATTAGATCCATAAGATAACGGTATTCTTTTCGACTTCAGTTCTTTTGTTCTTACAAAAGGGATTACGAAAAATCCGTGTACATCTGCGTTGAGCCGTGGCCAACAAAAAAGCAGCCGTTAAGCTGCTTGATAAAAATTTTATGCAAAGGGACTTACTCTGCTTCTGCCACTACTTCTTTTACTTCGGGGATCATCCGCTTCATCATGCCTTCAATACCGGCTTTCAATGTGATCATCGAAGAAGGACAACCACTACAGCTTCCCTGCATCGCTAAATTAACAGTACCGGCTTCATAACTTTTGAATTGTATGGCACCGCCATCCATTTCAACAGCCGGGCGAACATAATTATCGAGCAATTCTTTGATCCGTTTTACCACATCATCATCATCGGCAGCCACTTCGTTGCTGCTGGATTGTTTTACAGTAGCCAGTTCTTCTTCATTTACCACTTGTTTTCCTTCTTCCAGGTAATCTTTCAGGAACTGGCGGATAGAAGGGATCACATCCTGCCAGTCGGTTTCGCCGGTCTTGGTCAGGGTTACAAAATTGCTGGCTACGAATACTGCTTTGATAAAAGGGAAACCAAACAACTCAGTTGCCAACGGGGAAGGTTTTGCACTCTCCGCATCGGGGAAATCAATGCTTTTGCCGGGATATAAGAGCTTGTTAGCCACAAACTTCATGGTCTCCGGGTTGGGGGTCATCTCGGTATAGATGCTGATAATAGGATTGCCTGTTTTGATCATAGCTCAGAATTTGATACACAAAAATAACAAGAAATGGGCAGGCTTGTTTACGAAGGCGGGAAAGAGGGAATTTAGCCACAGATTACACGGATTAGCACAGATATACACAGATTTTGCCACTAATGGCACGAATTCCACGAAAGGGATAAGTAATATGAAGAGGAAGCTCCTTTGAAGACAACAAAAATTCCGGGGCGTTATTCTTTAAACTTCCCCGTCTTTTTCAAATAGCGGATAAGGATATAGATCAGCAGCAAAATTCCCAGGATGATACCGGCAAGTATATTTCTTTGCTGTTCATCGTGGCCCGTGAGTTCGGGATAGTTGAGTAACAAGAGCAGGGTGATACCGATCAGCCAGATGAATTGCGTGGTGTGTTCTTTCAGGATCCATCTTTTCCAGTTGAACTCCATACTGGCAAATGTTTTACCGATGCCGCTGAGGTTCGGAATCCAGCGGTTCACTTTTTTACAATACTCATCAAAGCCGGCCCCGAATTTTCCCCGGAGAAAATTTTCTTCGGCTAATACAATGGCCTGGTAAATGAACAAGAAGACCGGGATCATGATGGCTGTATAAAATAAAGAGTTGGCGAGAATGCCCACTCCCAGCAGCATTAAAATATTTCCTACATACAAAGGATTACGGCAATGCGTGAAGATTCCTTCTGTAACAAGTCCTTCTGCATAGGGTTTTCCTTCTTTTCCACCCCGGACGATATAGGCAAGCCCAATGGTCAGCCCACGGGTCAGCTGACCGAGACAGGTAATAAATAAACCAATAGCAATCGGCCATATATAATAATGATTGCCGAATTGCTCTTTGGAGAACAATGGCCAGGAAGGAATGAATAATGCTCCGTAAAAAAGGATAAAGATCCAGTTACGGTACTTGAAAAAGAAATTGCCGATAGCTACCATAGAAAATTTTTTTTCGCCCGGAGGAAAAAGAGAGAAAGATGTTGTCGTTTCTCCTTTAGCCTGTTTGCCCCTGGGCGGCGTATTCATTTTGCATAGTTATTAAAAAGCCGGGTAATTCCATTTTTTAATAACTCCTCATTAAAATTTATTAATAGCCCGACCTGTAATTTAGTAAGCCGGAGATGATTAAGCAGCTTCTTTTTGAAAAAAGGTGTAATAGTCTCAACAGATTTTAGTTCAACGATTACCGTTTTTTCTACCAATAAGTCAATTCTAAACCCTACATCCATTTTTATCTCCTCATAAATAACCGGTAATGGTACCTGCCTTTGGGAAAACAATCCTCTTTTAGTTAATTCGTAATGGAGAACTTCTTCATAGACAGATTCTAATAGGCCAGGCCCTAATTCCTTGTGAATTTTTATGGATGCATCAACGACCTCGCCGGTTATTTCATTTATTTCCATATCAAAAATAAATTACTCTTTTTCTCCTTTCACTCTGTGCGATGCTCTCTGCTATTTTTTTGTTGCAATGATCCCGGCGAAATTATACCACTTAAAGAACACCTCGCAATGTGTAAATCCATGATCACGGAGCAGGGTGATATTTTCGCTTAGTTTATAGGGAACCAGTACATTTTCCAGGGCTTCTCTTTTTTGAGAAATCTCCATTTCACTGTAATTGTTACGGCGTTTATAATTATAATAGTAGTCAATAAAGTCACGGTTGAAATTGCTTTCTTCTGCTAATATCTTTTCTACCAGAATCAGTACACCACCGGGATTTAAGCCATCATAAATATTTTTCAGTAATCGCTCCCTGTAGATCGGACGTACAAATTGCAAGGTGAGGCAAAGCACCACCACTGAAGCGTTTTCGACTTTTACACCCTGTCCCAGGTCGGCACAGCGCAGTTCATAATGACGGGTGAAACCCAGCTCCATCAATTTTGACTTGCACTTGTCCAGCATTTCCTGTGAATCATCCACCCCGATGAAACGGATATTCTGATCTACCATGGTATCCATGCCGATCATGGTTGTGCCGGTGGAGCAACCAAGGTCGTATACAAAACTGCCTTCGGCGGCATGATCAGCAGCCAGTTCGGCCATCATCCGCTGAATCTCACCATAAAAAGGAACCGAGCGGTTCACCATATCATCAAATACTTTGGCTACGTTGGCACCAAATTTAAAATCGCTGGCTTTTTCTATTTCGCCTTTGAAAACCTCATCTTTGCCCATAATTTTCTCTTTAAAGTGGCACAAAATACGCCATTTTACAGCGTAATGAACTAACCATCCTCAATTTGCGTAATAAGGATATGAAGAAAATGTATCACCTCGGCAACTGTACCACCTGCCAGGCCATTATTAAAGAAACCGGAGTGGATCAAAAAGGCTTTGCGATGCAGGATATCAAATTTGAAAAGATCACAGCAACTCAACTGGATGAAATGAAAAAAATGGCTGGCAGCTATGAGTCGTTGTTCAGCCGCAGGGCCATGAAGTATAAAGAATTGGGCCTAAAAGAAAAAAAACTGACGGAGAAAGACTACCGCCAGTTCATCCTCGATGAATATACGTTCCTGAAGCGTCCTGTTACCATTATTAACGGTAAGATCTTTATCGGTAATGATAAGAAAACAGTGGAAGCGGTAAAGCAAGCTGCCAAATAAGCTACGAAGCCAGCAATAATATCAGCAATTGTGCCGCAACGATACGAAGGATCATTGTTAATGGATAAACCGTAGCATAAGTAACAGAAGGAATATCATTACCCGCCAGCTTGGTGGCAAATGCGAGTGCAGGTGGATCAGTAGAAGCGCCGGCAAGCAAACCACAAACCTCAAAATAAGTTTTACGGAAATATTTGTAAGCGATATATCCAACGATCAGCAACGGCACCACAGTGACAATAACACCCATGCCCATCCAGACCCAGCCGCGACCATCTGCAAAAGCAACCGATAAATTTTTACCACTGCTCAATCCCACACTGGCGAGGAATAAACTGATACCGAGTTCCCGGATCATTAAGTTGGCACTGTTTGTTGTATAATTATTCAGGTAGAATAAATTGCCAAAACGGCTCAATGTTAAAGCAATGATCAGGGGTCCGCCGGCCATACCAATTTTTACGGCCACCGGCATATTGGGAAAATGGAAAGGAATGCTTCCCAGAACAACGCCCAGGACAATACCCATGAAGATGGGTGCGAGATCAGGGACTTCTAATTTCTTTAATGAATTACCAACAGCGGTGGTAACATGTTGCACACCTTCTTCTGTTCCCACTACTTTGATCGTATCACCGAGTTGAAGAAAGATATCACCGTGCGGTACCATTTCAATACCAGCCCGGCTTAATCTTGTCAGCGTAAAATCATGCTGGTGTAATTCCGGGATATCGCCGAGGCGTTTATGGGTAACAGCTGTCCGGGTAACTACAATATGTCTTGTGATCAGGTCACTGTCCTTAACAGTTTTCAGGTTCATGGTGCTGGCGGGGCCGATCAATAATTTTAATTGTTCGATTACCGGTTTGGATGCTACAACAAGTAACACATCATTCTCTGCCAATATAAGATCGGGTGTTGGTGTGATGACTTCTCCATTATGAAACATTCTTGAAACAACCAGCCGTTCTTTCAGCATTGTAAACAATTTCCGCAAGGGCTGGCCCACGAGTTGTTTGTTTTCCAATTGCAGGTGAACAGATACGGGACGATTGGCCCGCAGTACATTCAGTTTGCGATGACGCTCCTGCTCTTCTTCTATATTAACGCCGAAGAATTTCTTTAGTATGAGCAATGCACCAATGATACCAAATACACCTAAAGGATAAGTAACGGCATAGGCTAAAGTGATCAGTGATTTATCGGTACCGGTCACATTCAGGTCTGCTACGGCAGCCTGTGCCGCACCGAGACCGGGAGTATTCGTTACAGCGCCACTCATCACCCCGGTCATTACTGAAATATGGTTGCCGCTGAAATAATACAGTATTACCGTAATAATAACACCGGTGAATACAATAGCAAAAGCCAGGAAATTATTGGCGATGGCATTCTTTTTTAAAGAAGCCCAGAAACCCGGCCCCACCTGCAGGCCGATAGAGTATACAAATAAAATAAGGCCGAACTCTTTGATGAAATGTTCGGTGCCTTTATCAATTTCCAAACCGGTGTAGGATAAAAATAAGCCGGCGAATAAAACCCAGGTGATACCTAATGAGATACCAGCGATCTTGATACGACCCATCCAGATGCCAACAGCAATTACGATTCCGTAAATGATAACGGATTGAGCAATCGAGGTTTTCGTAAACAGATCATAGAACCAGTCCATGATAAATAGTATTAATTAAATGTACGCTGTAAACAGTAAACAGGCAACAGGTATTACCCTGCTGCCCTATTTACTATTTTCAATTAGCAGGCAATCAATAGAGGCTAGTGCTGTTCGGGCTGCAATCCCCAATGCTCTGGAGAACGCCATAAAGCTGATAACAATAGTTCACGCATAAAGAAAAATTCTTTAGGCAGTTTATCATACATGCGTTCAAATAATTCTTCGTGTGATAGCAGTTCATGTTTGCCTGGTTCACGATCAACGGTCATGATCTTTGCAAACTCTTCTTTCGTGAAACTTTCCAGCCCGGTCCAGTCTATATCTTCATAACGTGGCATCCAGCCGATAGGACTTTCTACAGAAGAGGCATTACCACGGATACGTTCTACGATCCATTTTAATGGACGGATATTATCTCCAAAGCCCGGCCAGATGAATTGCCCGTTCTCATCTTTGCGGAACCAGTTCACACCAAATATCCTTGGCGCATTCGGAAGGTCACGGCCAAACTGTAACCAGTGGTTCACATAATCACCAATATGATAACCCATGAATGGTAACATCGCAAAGGGATCACGACGTACTTTACCAATTTCACCAAAGGCAGCGGCGGTCATTTCACTTCCCATGGTAGTTGCCAGGTACACACCAAAGTTCCAGTTGAAGGATTGATATACTAAGGGTACGCCGGTACTTCTTCTTCCACCGAAAATAAATCCTTCAATATGCACTCCGTTCGGATTATCCCAATCACTGTCGATAGCAGGGTTTTGATAAGCCGGAGCCGTAAATCTTGAGTTGGGGTGTGCAGCAGGTTTGCCACTGTTGGGGTCCCAGGGTTTGCCATGCCAGTCAGTCAATCCTTCAGGAATTTCTTTGGTCAATCCTTCCCACCAAACATCTTTATCAGGCGTAATTGCCACATTGGTAAAAATGGTATTGGCTTTAATGCTTTCCATCGCATTCGGGTTGGTCTTATAGTTAGTACCAGGAGCCACACCAAAATAGCCGGCCTCAGGATTGATAGCATACAAACTACCATCATCTCCTTTGTGTATCCAGGCAATATCATCACCGACGGTGGTTACTTTCCAGCCATCAAATTCTTTTGGTGGAATGAGCATCGCAAAGTTGGTTTTACCACAGGCACTCGGGAAGGCAGCGGCTACATAGGTTTTCTTTTTATCGGGAGATTCAACACCCATGATCAGCATGTGTTCGGCCAGCCAGTTCTCTTCTCTTCCCATCACTGAAGCAATACGAAGCGCAAAACATTTTTTACCCATCAATGCATTACCACCATACCCGCTACCGTAAGAAATGATGAGTCTTTCTTCGGGGAAATGAGAAATATATTTTACATCAGGGTTACAAGGCCAGCTGTTGTCTTTTTGACTGCCTTGCAAAGGAGCCCCAACTGTATGCAGGCATTTTACATAGCTCTTTTTATGCAGGTAAGGTAACACATCTTGTCCCATACGGGTCATGATGCGCATATTTACTGCTACATATTCTGAATCGGTGATCTGTACTCCATAACGGGCAAAGGGAGAACCTAAAGGTCCCATACAGAAAGGTATCACATATAAAATGCGGCCTTTCATGCTGCCGGTCAGCAGAACATGGAGTTTCTTTTTCATATCATCCGGGGCCATCCAGTTGTTGGTGGGACCGGAGTCTTCTTTACGACGGCTGCAGATAAAGGTTTTATCTTCTACCCTGGCCACATCGCTTGGATCACTGAAACAGGCAAAGCTGTTCGGACGTTTTTCCGGGTTCAGGGCAATAAATGTTCCTTTCTTCACCAGGAGCTGGCAAAGCGCATCATATTCTTGTTGGGAGCCATCACACCAGTGAACGGAATCGGCTTCACATAAAGCGGCAATTTGCTTGACCCATGTTTCGAGTTCTGCCCGTGCGGGTGCAGCTTCCACTGCAAAAAAGTTGGATTGTTGTAACATAAAATAATTCTTTAAATAGAAAAGGAATTTACAAAAAGGGCGGGCAACCGTTAGAACTGAATTATTGAACGATCATTTCAGTACTGTAAAAGTGGAAAATTGCTTTATCTAAAGTGCTGCTTATGGTCACCCGTTTGTATGATTTTAATTAGTAAAACAGGGGCCAGCTGACGCCGGGCTGACAATCCGGCTTTATGCCGCAACGGGATCCTTTTTCTTATGCAGAATAAGAAATGCAATTACAGCACTGGTCAGCATAAACAGTGCACCGAGGAGAAATGACACACCGGGGAAATAAAACGGGGCCTTATCGCTGGTGAAGTAAGTGAAGAGATTATTCATGATCAGCGGCCCGATGATGGTGCTTAGGCTCATCAGGCTCGTCAATGCCCCCTGCAATTGTCCCTGCTGGTTCGGGGCCACATACGTGGCAATCGTAGCCTGCAGGGAAGGATTAGCAATACCACCCAAACAATAAGGAATAAGGAAGGCAAACATCATCCAGGTTTGCGAAGCGAAAGCAAATAAGAGCAGGCCGAGAGTATATAAAAGTAACCCGGCATAAATACTATTGGTGTTACCAATCTTAGGATTGATCACTCTCGTCAATCCTGCCTGGACAGCACCCACTAATACGCCAACAACAGCCAGCGAAATACCCACCATACTTTCTTTCCAGCCGAAGCGATGGATGGTGAAGAAACTCCAGTTGCCCTGTACTGCCTGTGAGGCGAGGTAGATCAGGAAAAAGCATAATGCCATTTTACCAATGCCGGGGGTATGTCGTAAAAATTGCAGGGAACCAAAGGGATTTGCTTTTTTCCATTCAAAAGCCCGGCGGTTTTCTTTGGGCAGGGATTCGGGTAATACGAAATAACCATACAGTGTATTGAGCAAACACAAAGTAGCTGCGGCATAGAAAGGAGCCCGGGTACCTAAACCGGCCAGCAGCCCGCCCAGTGCAGGGCCAATTACAAAACCAAGCCCGAATGCGGCACCTATCATTCCAAAATTTTTGGTTCTTGTTTCGGCTGTACTGATGTCAGCAATATAAGCAGCTGCGGTAGTAAAGCTGGCACCTGTGATGCCGGCAATCACCCGGCCCACGAATAACCATCCGTAGTTGGGGGCTAAGGCTAAGATGATATAATCAATACCAAAACCCAATAATGAAAAAAGGAGTACAGGTCTTCGTCCATATTTATCACTCAGGTTACCGATAACCGGTGCAAATAAGAACTGGGTGATGGCAAAAGAAGAAAGCAGTAAACCACCATAGGCACTGGCTTCATTAATGGAAATGTTTTTCAGCTCGGCAATCAGCTTGGGCATCACCGGGATGATCAGGCCCCATCCCATTACATCCACCAACAGGGTTATAAAAATAAACCCGATCGCCGCTTTACGATTTGTTGCCATGGATTAAAAATAAGAATTGCCGGGAAGCTGGCCGATTTTAATTAAAAACTAATCTGCTCTGCAGGAGACAGCATGATTTTACGGATAAAATAATTAACAAACTGCCAGCGGAAAAAACTGCAGGGCGATTTAACTTTGATCCCTGTTAAGGCAGTAAAACGTAATTTACTAAAACCATTCTTTCACTTAAAGTAAGTTGTATGAAATTAAACCTGGTAATGGTAGCCACGGCTTCCTCCCTGTTATTATTCTCCTGTGTCAGCAGTAAGAAATTCAAAACAGCACAGGCAGAAATACAATCCCTGCAATCCAAACAAACGCAGTTGCAGGGCGACCTGAACAATTGTAATGATGCTAAAGCAGAATTAGGCCGGCAAAAAACAACATTGGAAGGCGATAATGCCAGCCTCAATAACAAGATCAGTGACCTGAATAAGCAAGTTGATTTCCTGAAAGCGAATAATACGTCTGCACTAAAGCAGCTTGAAGATCTTTCGGTGATCTCCACTTCACAGGCGGAAAGTATCAGGAAATCCATGGAAAATATCGGCGCTAAGGATGCTTATATACAAACCCTGCAGCAGCAAATGGCACATAAAGATTCATTGAATATGGCATTGGTGATGAACCTGAAGGGGGCTGTTGGCAATATGGATGACGAGGATATCAATATCAAAGTAGATAAAGGGGTGGTATATATTGATATTTCTGACAAGCTGCTTTTCAAAAGCGGTAAATATGAAGTAACCAGCCAGGCAAAAACGGTATTGGGAAAAGTAGCAGCAGTATTAAAGAACCAGCCTGATATAGAGTTTATGGTGGAAGGTCATACCGATAATGTACCGTATGTTGGCGGCGGTGTATTAGCTGACAACTGGGACCTGAGTGTGAAAAGAGCTACCACGATTGTAAAAATGTTGCAAAAGCAATATGGCCTTGATCCGGCTAAGATGGCCGCAGCCGGTCGAGGAGAATATAAACCGGTTGCTGATAACAGTACGAAAGCAGGCAAAGCAGCTAACCGCAGAACAAGAATTGTGATCCTGCCGCAGCTTGACCAGTTCTTCAAACTGCTGGAACCAAACGGTAACGGCGGATAATTATAATAGTAGGGAATAAAAAAACGTCATCGCTGTGTAGTGATGACGTTTTTTTATTTGTGTTATCCATTCAATCTTGCTTCTTCCAGGTCAAGTTCCCATTCACGGTCCCGTATCAGCTCTTCACTGTATTCACCTTTGTGCCGCACATAGTTCAATTCTCTCCGCCTGATATGGACCAGCTCTAACAGCATTTGCCGGTAATGAGGTAAAAAAGAAGCTTCTTCATCTTCTGCTTCATCTGTTTCGAGCTTTCGTTTGGTGATCTCTATCATTCTTTCGTAGCGGTCCCGCACCCGTTTATAGGTGTCATGATTTTGTGTCTCTTCCGGGTAATTGGTATCTAAATAGGAAAGCACTGATTCGGCCAGCCGGATCCTTAATGCCAGTCCCTGTAATTTTTCAGATTCTTTTTCATTTACTTCGATCTTTAAAATGCGGATCAAAGGTTTCAGGCTCAATCCCTGTAATACCAATGTAAACAGTATTACGATAAATGTAATAAAGAGGATCAGGTTACGGTGCGGAAACGCTTCATTACCGGATAAGGTCAATGGCACCGCCAGTGCAGAGGCAAGTGAAACAACACCCCGCATGCCACTCCAGGCTACTAAGAAAACTGTTTTCCAGTTGAGGGGCCCTTCGTTAGTACGGATACTTTTAAATAACCATCTTGGTATATACGCACCGGGAAATACCCAGATGATACGGATGACGATGGTGAGCAAGCTGATGATCACGGCATACAAAATAGCTTCACCGGTGGAATAATTACCCAAACCATCAACAATAACCGGCAGTTGCAGGCCGATCAGGATAAATACAAATCCATTCAGCAGGAATACCAGGGTGTCCCAAAGCCCGTTAATGGATAAACGGGATTCATAGGTGAACATTTCATTGGAACGGAAGGAAAGAAACAGGCCCCCACTTACAACGGATAAGACACCGGAGAAATGAAAATGTTCTGCTGCGACATACATAATATAAGGAGTGATAAGCGTCAGTGCTGCATCAATGCTGGCTGTGGTGGGAAAAAAACGATGAATAATGTAAACGATATAAGCTATGGCCAGGCCAATAGCAATGCCCATGAACACCACAAGCGCAAAATTCTGTGCCGCTTCTCCTAAATGAAACTGGCCGGTGATGATGGCTGCCAATGCAAAACGAAATACGATCAAACTGGATGCATCATTCACCAGGCTTTCGCCTTCTAAAATAGCGACTACCCTTTTGGGCACTTTTAATCCCTGTAATACAGAGGTGGCGGCAACAGCATCTGGTGGTGAAATAATACCGCCTAATAAAAAGCCGTAGGCTAATGGAAAATCAGGAATGATCGCATTGGATACAAATGCTACTGCAGCTGAAGTAAAGATCACCAGCCCGAAAGCCAGCAGGCTAATGGGCCGTTTCATCTTCCAGAAATCACTCCAGGAAGTATTCCAGGCTGCTGCATACAGCAATGGCGGCAAAAAGATCAGGAAAACAAGATCAGGATGTAAACTGATAGATGGGATACCCGGTACTAAGCTGATCAGTAATCCGCTGATGACCAATAGTATCGGGTAAGATATCTTCAGTTTTTCGCTCAGCATCACGAGAAAAGCGATCCCGAAAAACAAGGAAATGACGAGTAAGATATTATCCTGCAGCATAGACGTCTAAAATAGGACATTTATTGAACAGCTATTACAGGGATCTTGTTCGGGGAAACTGCCTGACGGAAAAAATTCAACGATGCAATGTTTTCAACAATTCCAGGTGCGGCTGCAGGTTCTTCAATGTATTTTTTTGCAGGAATTGTTTCAGGTGTTTATAAAAATGACTATGGTCGTAATAATTGTATAAAGAATAATGAAAATCACCGGGTGAACCGGCAAGATGAGCAGTGGCTTTGCGGATCCGCATCACCTGCAAAGCCTGCTTGGTGCTGATGCCGGTACAGGTCTCAAAATAACGTTGCAGGGTACGAACCGATATATTGTGGCGGGCGGCTAATTTTTCTAATGAAACCGTAAAATCATTTTCCCGGATGCAACGTTCCATAATGCTACTGACAATATTGACCTGTTGTAAAGAGCCCTCCTGTTTATGCAGCAGGCTGGTAAAATAATCAGACACAATAACCATTCTTTCAGTAAAGGAGCTGGCTTTTTTGATCTTATTAATGATAAGGTGATCCAGTAAATAACTGAGAGGAAAAATATAACTTTTATATTCTGCAAAGTTGATCTTCTTCTCGTAGAGTACCGGGGAAACACGGAACTTGATACCGAATAAATGATTGCCTGGTTTATGAAAACATTCAATGGCATTATACCGGGGTAAAAAACAATCGGTCTTCATGCTGAATTTCTTATCAGCCACCTGCATAATGAAAGGGGTACCCAGGTTAATGATATAGGTGTAACCGATATTCGGAAACTGTGCATCGGAAAAACCTTTAGGATATTCTTTCCACAACGGACCAAATTTGGTTTCCCAGAAAAAATCAATGAAATGGTTGAGCGCAGCCGGTGGCGGCACCCGGTGGTAGTTTGTTTCGAAGTGGTCGGTATGAAAAAATTCAATATGCTGCATAAATGATAGCCGGGTATAAATGTAGTGGCTGTGACCATTAGCAGCATACAAAAATATATATACGGTCAGCGGCAGGTACAGGAATAATAAAAAAACCACTCCGTGGAGTGGTTTTAATAACTGAAACAATTATTTATTTCAAGGTCCTCATATAATTTACGATTGCCCAGATGTCATTTGCATCAGGAATTTTCTTTTTGTAGGCAGGCATGTCTTTACGTCCTTCAAATGTCTTATAGAAAAGGGCTCCGTCGGTTTGCGACTGGAAGGAAGCTTTTGTAAAATCGCCGCAATCCGTATCTAACTGGGAAGCTTTAGGGCCATCACCTTTACCTTTTGTACCATGGCAGGATTTGCAATGCTGGTTATAGAGTGTTTTTCCATCTGCAACAGATTCTGCATTTCCTTTCAGCGGGTTGGTTTTGTTTTTGGCTGCATCAGGAACAGGCCAGGGGTCCTGTGTGTTGTTTTTGGGCACAAAGGCCAGTAAACCGATAGCAAATAGGCCAGCTATCATAACAATTACATTCTTTTTCATTTTCATTGATTTTGCTTATTAAATAGATAGAGTTATACTATACGTTGGTTGCATGCGGCTGTTCTTTTCTTAACCTGAATAATTCGTAAACAATCACAATATAGTGTCCCCACACAGCCAGCATTAAGATAATAAAAGTGATCAACATCCACAATGGAGGATGTGAGCTCCATAAAGCTCTTGGCTGATCTTCAATTTTATCCGATACAGGCAAGCCCCATTGCTGAACAACGGCAGCTTCCAGGTTACCATACGTTTCATTTTCATCCAGCCGGGCCAGCAGGGTGATATTTCCTTTGGCATCACCGGGCAGATTATTAGCTATTTCAGAACTGCCTTCACCATTCTCATCGGTGGTAATCTCCCCGATTTTTAACGGGTTGAAGGAACGTTTAACAAAAATACCAAGGGCTGCTTCAGGAACAGGAGTTTCTTCACCCGTAGCAAGATCAACCAGTTTTACTTGTACAGAATACAATGAATCTTCTTTTACCGGGGTGATGGTGAGCAATGCTCTTTTCACAGTTACTTCTCCTTCCGTACTTTCCATTTTTTTAACAGGACCCAGTACTGCTTTGAAATGAAGCATTCCTTCTGCGTTAGCAACAACTTGTTCTGGTTTTACAGTAAAAACAGCCAGGCCATTCCTGTCGGTAATTACAGAGCCGAGTTCCTGTTCTGCAGAGTCAGTGACCTGGAAAACATTGACCTTAAGGCCGTACATTTTCCGCATCTTTTTCTCAATCTTTGCTTTAACGGCTATCTTAAGATCAACAGATTTATCAGCTTTCTGAATACTGATCAATTCAACAGATGGTGATATCAGTTCTTCTTCTTCAGCAACAGGAGCTTCTGCTGCGGGTTGTTGTGCAGTGCTGTCAGCTTGCGCAATAGCCGGGGCTGCAGACAATAAACACAAAATGACTCCTGCAAATAATAACAGTTGCCTGGTCAATCCCGGGCTGGTTATTTTAGTTATTGCTTGTTTCATATACTATCTTTTTAGCAGGTTGTACTTTCCTGGTTTGTTGCTTAATGATGTTCGTGTTGTAACTGGTGTTGTTCATGATGTGTATGTGTATCTTCTAACCCGGAAACCGGTACAACTGTTACAAATTTTGACATCACGGTAAAGAATAGCAGGAAAGTGGCAATACCTGCAATGGTCAATGCCCATTCAGGCCAGGTGGCAGCATATTTTACATACTCTGCTCTGGTATCCTGCATTGGTAATAAAGTTGTTTCCAGTGTAGGAACAATGATGAGGTAACGTTTTATCCACATGGCGATTACCATAATGAATGCCACTAACGTGATAGGACCTGGTTTTCGGGTGGCAGGAATAGCAACAATAGCAATCGGTAATACGATGCCCGCGAAATTGGCAAAGAATGTCCACCAGCCATACTCAGCAGGGCTGAATAATTTATGGATCAGTTCGCTGTCCCATTTTTCGGAGCCAAACCAACCGGTAAAATATTCGGAGAAAGTAAAATAACCATAACCGGCGGCCAGCACCAGCATAATATACCCGAGGTATTTAAAATGGCGGTCTGTAAAATAATAATCCAGTTTGTACATTTTCCTGTAAAACCACATGGCCACGATCAGCAAACCACAACCAGAATAAACAGCCCCTAAAACAAAGTAAGGTCCGAAGATAGTACTGTGCCAGCCTGGCCTCAATGTCATACCAAATATCCAGGAAAGAATAGAGGCAACAACAATGGACAGCGGGATCATGATGATCGCCATCAGGTTTTGCGAGATCAGTAAGTGTCTTTTCTGGCTGGCAGCGCCACGATAACCTAATGCAAGTATCTTATACAATTTTTGTTTCCATTTCGGAATATCCAGTTTGGCATCACGGTACACAGAGAAATCTTTAATAAGTGCCAGGTAAAGAAACAGGACACTACCCGCAAAGAAGGTAACAACAGCCATCACATCCCAGGTAAGTGGGGATTGTATTCTTGGATAAATAAATAAATGGTGCATCCTGTCAAAGCGGCCCACACAAAGCAGAATAAAAATCGGTCCTACGATCACGGAGATCAGTGTCATGAACTGGGCAAGCCGTATAATGGGTTTACCCCAGGTTACTTTGGATAAGTGAAGGATACCGGCAATGATGGCACCTGCATAACTGAGCCCGATAAAGAAGATAAAGTTGACGATGAACAGACCCCAAACCACATTGTCTCTCATTCCTGTTACACCATGTCCTTTGGCAATCTGCAGGTATAATGCGTATAAGCCCACGAGAATGCAGAGCACATAAAAGATGGTCCAGCCCCAGGCTCTTTTGCCATATGTTTCGATATTCTTACGCTGATAATCGAAAGCTTCCTGTTGATATGTATTGAGTTCCATAATTAAGTATTCATTGAGAAAGTTGAAGAATGGGTTTGCTTATTCTTTTGCTTCAAGCAGATCCTTGTAATCTTTAAATCTTTCCTTGATAGCTGAATCAGCATCCTGGTATCCTTTTTCCACAGGGAATGCCCTGTCTTTTGGCGGCAGGTAATAGACCCTTGGTTTGGTACCAAGCTCTTCCTGGTAGCGGTAAGCTGCCCTGTCTTTGATCAATTGGCTGAAGCTGACTGTTTCAAGACCATTGCTGACCGTATCTTCATTTTCATCTCCAAAATAGAATACGCCATTAGGACAAGCTTCCACACAAGGCGGGAGCAGGCCTTCCCGGGCACGATCAGGACAGAAATCACATTTCTCCACGGTACCCACTTTAGCAGGAATACCCGTTTCGGGGTTAGAGGTCAAACTTCTTATATCAAAAGGCTGATCGGGTTCATCCCAGTTAAATACACGGGTAGAGTAGGGGCAGGCTGCCATACAGAACTTACAGCCAATACAACGTTCATTATCTATCAATACAAGACCATCTTGTCTTTTGAAAGTGGCATCAACGGGACAAACCTTTACGCAAGGAGGGTTGTCACAATGGAAGCATTGTTTGGGGAACCAGTAAGGGGCCGCTTTTTCACTATCCTGTAAAAGTTTTACAGTCAGCCATTCGGTTTCTTTCGGACGATAGTGCCATTTCTGACAGGCACTGACGCAGCTTCTTGCATTTTTGCAACTGGCCAGGTCCACCACCATCACGAATTTTTTACCGGCAATACCTTCCCTGGCTTCCAGTTTGGAGACAATGGCCATATGTTCCTCATGTTTCAGGTAGGCAGAGTCGATCTCTACGATCTCTCCGTTGGGTGATAAGAGTTTTACCTTATCTCCTGTAGTTGCTTTTTTTGAAGAGCAGGAACAAGCCAGGCTGCCACAGGCAGTAGCTGCAACTGTTGCGATAGCAGCAGTCTTGATAAAATCCCGGCGGCCTTTGTCATTTATTTCTTCTTGTTTCATGGTGCTTATTATTAATAAGGAGCATTAGGGTTATCAGCTGTTTTCTTTAGAAGGGTTTTTCATCCAGTCAAAAATTTGTTGATTTGTAGCCTTCTGCTTCTTAGTGAGTTCATCCAGAACAGCTTTGTCTACTTCAACCAGTTTGCCATCTGCTGTCAGCATTTTTACCATTTCAGCAGGGGCTGTTTTTTTATCAGCTGAAATGAAGAGGGATAAAAAATCCCGGCGGGATTTGTTACCTGGTTTCTTATTGTTTCCCATATATAACCGGTTTGTGTTTATAGAATGTAAAAGACAATGCAACTTATTTATGAGTCGTTGACATTCTCATGACAGGAGTCAAGATTCTAAGTGAGATAAGTCACAAATGCATTGATCTTGATTATCATTAGGAGCTTGTGTGACTAAAGTCATATTTCAAACAGTCTCTTGTCATGAGACTGTCAACTACACCGGGATAGTTTTGACATTGCATTTTAAAGATGAGTTCTTATCAGCATCAACATTTCAATAAGTTAAACTAGCTTTTTATGAAAAAGGTTTCAGCTATTCAAACGGTGGTTCTCTTTGTTTGTGGTGTGTTTCTCGCAACTACCGTTTTCCAGTGTACGAAATCAGGAGATATTGTAAAAGGCCTTAACAGGTCTTTTACGGGTTCTGCTGACTCAACTGTCTATGCTTCGTTTTATGAAAGCAACACCGTAAGCCCTTCTGATCTTACGCCAGATGTAAATGACGTTATCAAATACCGGGGTGTACAAACTGTTATTCATGAGTACTGCGGTACTTCTAACTGTCATGGTGGCCCTATCGCACCTAAGTTTGATACTTATGCTGAGATCATGAAGTATGTGACTCCGGGCAATCCCCAGGGAAGCAAATTGTGGGAGTTCATCACTACCAATGATTTTGATAAAGCAATGCCCCCTGTTGCTTCCAATCATGAATTGAATACTTCTGACAAAGGCCTTATTTATAACTGGATATTAAATGGTGCTAAAGAAAGACCTGATCTGGCCGATTTCAGACCAGCCGCTATCAGGCTTATTGCAGATGGTTGCGGATCTGCCAATTGTCATAACCAGGCAACGGCTACCGGTGGATGGGCCAGGAAAGGTTTGTTTGGGCCATTGACCACAGCGGATACCAGCACCTTTACTTATATCAACCCCGTTACTGGTTCCGTTACGTTATACTGCCAGGTTTCCAATCAAACATTATTGAACCAGGTATGGACCTCTTATAAAGACAGTGTAAAAAAATTCTATGGGGATACTATTGCTAATGCAAGTTTCAGGCCCTGGAAAACTCTTACCACTCCACGTTCTGCTTCCAGTACAAGAGGACCTCTGCAGAATTATGATGATATACTGATGGATATTATGTATCCGAAAAGTGCCAGGAGTAATTCATCTGTTCAATATACAGATCCTGTAACGCTTACACAATATTATGCAAGAGCAAATTATCTGAATGTAACAAGCTCTATGGTGTCAAGAGTTGATTCAACAGTAGTGCTGGCAAACCCATCTACTGGCGTATTTGCATCATCACACCAGGGTGATATGGCATATGGAGATGGTGGTTTGAAACCGCATGAAGTGGCCCTGATCAAAGCCTGGTACTTTGCTGATCCTAATGTGCCGGATGTGTGGAAATATGGTGTCAATAATGCCGGTATTTTCAAATACAGGAAAACAGGAAACATCATCAGACGCTAACCCAATCAATCATTACAAAAAACTACAGGTTTATGAAAACAAAAATATTAATAACAGCAATGATGACCACGATGATCGTTTATGCGCTGTCATCCTGTTACCAGAATAAAGAAGATATTATTGCCTTACCGCGGGTATCCTTCAGAAGTGAAGTGGCACCCATCATTACAGCCGGGCCCTGCGGATGTCATAATAATGGTATAGCCACCAGGGCTGTACAATTCTCTCATTTTGATACGGTATTTTATGATGCGATTCTTTCCCGTGTATCTGTTTTTAAAGCATGGGTGGAAGGCGGTATTCACCCAGGTGGTGGTGCTATTGATTTTGCTCCTAATGAGAAGAACATCATTAAGCAATGGATTGACCAGGGAGATCCTTATGATGATGGTGCTGGTTGTACTGTAAGTGGTAGCCTGCGTTATACAGTAGATATTTTACCGATCTATAATACCAGTTGTAAAGGATCTACCTGCCATGGTGGTATCGCAGTAGCATTGGATTATAATAAAATGGTGGCTGAGAAAACTGTTCTTACTACTATTATGAACAGTGGTGGTAGCCAGGGACACCCCGGTGGCGCATTAAGTCTTACCACTTGTACCATCAATAAATTCAAAGAGTGGATCAACCAGGGGCAACCCCAGTAATTAGTATCATTAAGAAAAAGATTGTTTTAAAAATAAAACAGGTTTTATGAAAAAAATATTTTCGCTTCTCGTTTTAGGATTGGGTTGTTGGGCAACTACCATTGCACAGGATACTCCCGAAGCTACAGAAGCTCCTAAACAAAAATTTACCCGGGCCACTTTCAATTCTACCCGGATCATTAATATGCAGAGTACGGAGATCGTAAGTAAAGGAAGTCTCCAGTTCTTAATATCTCACCATTTCAGCCCCTTGTGGCCCGAAGGTGGTTCCACACAGGATAATATGGCTGGTTTACTGGGTTTAAACTCCGGTCTTGCGTATACATATCTGTCATTTGATTACTCTCCCACCCCTTATATGAACCTGGGATTAGCTGCTGCCGGAAGGTCACGTTTTGAAGGCTTTGCTAAATTCAAAATTCTGCGCCAGCAAACCGGTGCGAAAAATATTCCTGTATCTGTGGGCTGGTATTCTATGTTCAACGTAAATGCTGCCAAAGATGCTTCTGTTTCTCTCGGATGGAATAAATATTCTTTCATGCACCAGTTATTGGTAGCCCGTAAGTTCTCTGATAAATTTTCCCTGCAGTTAATGCCAACATTGGTTTACTTTAATGTGGTCCCTTATGGCATCAACAACAGTAATTCTGTATTCTCTATGGGCCTTGGCGGAAAATATAAGCTGACTGCTAACAAGAATATCACGTTTGAATATGCCCGCCAGTTCAATATGTATGAGAACCTGCTGGATAAAAACGGTAATATCGTGAATTACAAACCCGACCTGCTTTCTGTAGGTATGGAATTCAATACCGGTGGTCACTTATTCCAGTTCTATATTGGTAACACTACCAGCTCCTCTAATATCGATCAGCTGGCACGAAACAGCAGTAAACTTGATTTTCATAACCTTGCTTTTGGCTTTACTATTAACAGGAGCCTGAGCCTGAAAAAATAGTGGTATAGTTTTAATGGTTAATAAGAAAGGCGGTACAACCTGTACCGCCTTTTCTTTTAGTATTCTTTCGCTAATCATTTTATCTCTTCAAACATCCCCGTTTGTTTATTCTTCCGCACATTATCCCAATTGAAATAACGTCCATTCATGGCCACGTAAACACCGGGAGATAGTGTTTGCGCAAAAGCTAATGCACTACCGAGGTTAAATAAGCCATCCGAGCTACCAAATTTAATAGGAATCATCGCCCCGGTCAGTATGATCGTTTTATCTTTTACTTTTTCTGCCAATAATTTAGCCGTCATGGCCATTGTATCCGTGCCATGCGTGATAACGATCTTTTCTTCGTCACACTGATTGCATTGGTAAGCGATCAGCTCACGGTCCTCATCGGTCATTTCCAGGCTATCGATCATCATCAGTGTCCTGATCTCTACCGGAACCTTACTGCGTCCCATTTCCAGCAGGTCATGCATATGAGTGTCATTGAAATAAAGCTGACCTGTAATTTCATTATATTCTTTATCGAAGGTGCCGCCGGTGATGAAGATGCGGATAGCCATGGGGTTGTTTTGGCGTGAAGATAAATAATCAGTTTTTGCTGAATGTATCCCCGAAATTGAAGCTATCCATCAAATGGGCAGAAAGAGTAGAGAAAATAAAAAAACCTGCTAATATGTTTTGCAGCTGTTAATAAAATCTTACTTTAGCATGCCTTTAAAAGAAAAAAGGCCCTTCCGTAGAAACGGACTGACCTCTAACGATTGCTTGCCATATGAAAATCTTAATAAAGTAGTATCTGTTTGCTGCTTTTGGACCTCTGACGACTTGCTATTTCCTTCTAACGATTGCCTTGCTTTATGAAGCCCTTCAGCTTTGTACAACAAAATTAAGGGCTGTAAACAGCCTATTCAAGCCAAGATGAGACGGGTTTCATGATGTCTAAAACCGGTATTTTTTTTAAAAACCCTTACTGGTACTGTATTTCAGGATAAATTTGTAATGATGCCCAACCGTCCCACGGATATATTATTTCAGTTAGTAAAATCATTGGAAAAGGCAGAAAAACGCCATTTCAAGCTCTATATCACCCGCAGTTCAGCCCGGGAAGACCTTAAAATCGTCAAACTTTTCGATGCTTTAGATAAGTTGAAGGAATATGATGAAAAATTGTTATTTAAAAAACTACCCGGTATTCAGAAGCCACAGCTGGCGAATTTAAAGAGCCATTTGTACAAAGAACTGCTGGCCAGTCTCCGTCTGCTAAAAAGTGCTGATAGTCTTGACCTGCAGCTAAACGAGCAATTTGACTATGCACATATACTATATAAAAAGGGGCTGTTTATGCAAAGCCTGCGTATACTGGACAGGGTAAAAGATATTGCCAGAAATAATCAGAAATATAATTTCCTTACCCAGGTCATTTCATTAGAAAAAAGGATTGAAGGATTACATATTACCCGTAGTATGCACGACCGGGTGGAACAGCTGGCCATTGAGGCTAATGATGTAAGCCGTCATATTGATGTGGTATCAAGATTGAGCAACCTTTCTCTCTTGTTGTTCAGTTGGTTCACGCAGCATGGCCACGCAAGAAATAAAAGGGATGAGGCGGGAGTAAAAAAATTCATGCAGGAACATTTGCCGGCTGATGCACACCTGGTTACTGGTTTCTATGAAAAAATGTACCTGTACCAGAGCTATTGCTGGTACGCATTTATCCGCCAGGATTTTTTGCAATATTATCGCTATGCACAAAAATGGATCGATCTCTTTGATGCTAACCCGCTGATGATACGGGTGGAAACAAGTCATTATATCAAAGGCCTGCATTATTTATTGAATGCACATTTTGACCTGCGTAATTACCGGGAGTTCGATAAAACGCTGAAAAAATTTGAACAGTTTGCACAAACCAGCCGGGTACAGGATCATGATAACTTTCGTACCCAGGCATTTGTGTATATCAGCACAGGAAAGATCAACCTGCATTTTATGACAGGTACTTTCAAAGAAGGGCTGAAGATCGTGCCGGACATTGAGGAAAAACTGGAACAATATGATCTGTTCCTCGATCCTCATCGTATCATGGTCCTGAATTATAAAATTGCCACACTCTATTTCGGCAGTGGTGATTACAGTACCTGTATTGATTACCTGCAGGGTATCATCAATGAAACTGGCAACCTGCGTACGGACCTGCAATGTTATGCCCGCCTGCAACACCTGTTGGCGCATTATGAACTGGGTAATATGGAACTGATGGAACCTTTAAGCCGTTCTGTCTACCGGTTCTTTGCAAAAATGGAAAACCTGACCGTGGTGGAACAGGAGATCTTTAAATTTTTCCGGAAATCACTGGCAGTATCTAACCGGGAAATAAAACCGGAACTGGAAAAATTTCTCGGCAAGATCAAACACCTGGAGAAGAACCGTTTTGAAACCAGGGCTTTTGCTTACCTGGATATCATCTCCTGGCTGGAAAGTAAAGTCTATAATAAATCCATGAGCAAGGTGATCCATGAAAAATACATGGAAAGCAAACGAAAAAAATAAGTTCTCCCTTTCGCCTGTGTATAAAAACTTCCGGCAAGCTTCAACTTCAAAAAATTATCATCTTCACAAACTGTAATTTCGCAGCATGCGTAACCCTTGTGTTGCTGCAGGGTTAAAATATTATTATGAGAGATTATCTAAGTGGATTGAATGAACGGCAGAAAGAAGCCGTATTACATACAGAAGGACCGTTGATGATCGTGGCCGGGGCTGGCAGCGGGAAAACAAAAGTGCTTACCACCCGGATCGCCCACCTGATGGGACTGGGCGTGGATGCATTCCGGATACTGGCGCTGACCTTTACCAATAAGGCAGCGAAGGAAATGAAGGAAAGAATTGAGCATATACTTGGCAACAGCGAAGCAAGGAATTTGTATATCGGTACTTTTCACAGTGTATTTGCCAGGATATTGCGAAAAGAAGCACACCGGCTCGGCTATCCCAACAGTTTTACGATCTATGATACGGACGATGCCAAGAGTGTGGTGAAAACAGTGATCAATGAGCTGGACCTGGATGATAAACATTACAAACCCAATACTGTTTACAACAGGATCTCATCAGCAAAGAATGCACTGGTGGGGCCCGATGAATACAGAAATGATTATCATATCCAGCAGGAAGATATGCGGGCCAACCGCCCTGCTATTGCCACTATTTATGATGCTTATTATAAGCGTTGTTTCAAGAACGGGGCCATGGATTTTGATGACCTGCTGTATCAGATGTACCGATTATTGAAAGAACACCCGGAAGCACTGGTGAATTATCAATCCAAGTTCCGCTATATCCTGATCGATGAGTATCAGGATACCAACCCGGCCCAGTACGAGATCATGAAATTACTGGCCGCCCAGCATGAGAACATTTGCGTGGTGGGTGATGATGCACAGAGTATCTATAGTTTTCGCGGTGCCACGATCCAGAATATTTTGCAATTCCA
The DNA here is from genome assembly GCA_902826165.1 of uncultured Bacteroidota bacterium. Lineage (GTDB taxonomy): Bacteria > Bacteroidota > Bacteroidia > Chitinophagales > Chitinophagaceae > CADEDV01. The sequence goes on along the minus strand of CADEDV010000006.1, from coordinate 57,719 downwards.
GAAAGATTATGATGATGTGGCGGTGATCAAACTGGAACAAAATTACCGCAGCACACAAACCATCTTGAATGTTGCCAACGAGATCATCAAGAATAATAAAGGGCAGATACCAAAATCACTGTGGACAGATAACAGCACTGGTGAAAAGATCAAACTCATCCGTACCATGACGGATAATGAGGAAGGAAAATTTGTTGCCGACTCTATACAGGAACAAAAACTCCGGAATCATTATGCCAACAAGGAATTTGCTATTCTCTACCGCACGAATGCACAAAGCCGGGCTTTTGAGGAAAGTTTGCGCCGCATGGGTATTGCCTATATTATTTATGGCGGTATCAGCTTTTACCAGCGTAAAGAGATCAAAGATTTTATCGGCTACCTGCGAATGGTGGTCAATCCCAATGATGAGGAAGCATTAAAGCGGATCATCAATTTTCCGGCAAGAGGAATAGGGAAGACAACCATTGATAAGCTGGTATTATATGCCAACACGAATAATATTCCGATGTGGGCGGCATTGGAACAGGCGCAGCAGGCAGGCTTCAGGGCAGGTACTCTTGAAGCGATTGAGAATTTTGTACTGATGATCCGCAGTTTCCAGAGTATGCTGGAGAAAAATAATGCTTATGAACTGGCTTTTCATGTAGGTAAGCAAACCAATATTGTAAAAGAGCTGTTCAACGATAAATCGACAGAAGGTGTTGCGAGATATGAGAATATCCAGGAGTTGCTTAACTCTATTAAAGAATGGATCGAGACACCGATGAACGAAGAAGATGGAGAAGTCGGCGATAAAAGTCTGGCTGCCTATTTGCAACAGATCACTTTGCTGACAGATGCGGATGAGAAAGATCCTAATGCAGATGTGGTGAAACTGATGACGGTACATGCCGCTAAAGGATTGGAGTTTGAATGTGTTTTTGTAGCCGGCCTGGAGGAAATGCTTTTTCCAAGCGGGATGAGCATTAATACAAGAGAAGAACTGGAAGAAGAAAGAAGATTATTCTACGTTGCCATTACAAGAGCAAAGAGCCGTTTATGGCTGACCTATGCGAATACAAGGTATCGTTTTGGGTCGCTGATACAGAATGAAGCCAGCCGCTTTATTGAAGAGTTGCCGCAGGATCAGCTGGACCGGAGTTTTGCCGGCGGCGGGTCCAAGAACCAGGGAGGCAGTAACTGGAGCAAAGGTTCGGCCTTTAACCGCATGAAAGGAACAGATGATGGCGAATCTGGAGCCGTAAGCAAACAATCCGGAACTTATTTCAATGAAAGACCGTCGGCTAAAAAAGAAACCCCGTCTTACCTGCCGCCTAAAACAACCTATGCCAAAGTAGTCGAGCATAAACCTTCTGCTGATTTTGTTGCCAGTGATACCTCTAATCTCCAGGCAGGCCAAAAAGTGGAACACCAGAAATTTGGCTTTGGAGAAGTATTAAAGATGGAAGGGGCGGCACATAACCCAATTGCCACTGTAAAATTTGAGCATAATGGGGAGAAGAAGATCATGCTGAACTATGCGAAGCTGCGGATATTGGAATAAAACTATCCAAGCATTTTCAGTACAGCATTCCGGTATAATTTCCCAATCGGGATCTCAGCTTTCTCTATTTCAATCAGTTCGGAAGTGAAGGTTTTTATTTTATCCAGGGAAACGATGTACGAGCGGTGCACCCTTACAAAATCTTTTTCCGGTAACATAGCTTCCACCGAGCTGATAGATTGTTTGGTAATGATGGTCCCTGCAGCCGTCATTACTTTTATATAATCCTTCATGCTTTCGATATAAAGAATATCCTGCAGCATTACTTTCACCATCTTCCGGTCGGCCCGGAAATACACAAAGGATTCGGATTTTTTTTCTTCATTTACCTGTAACCCTTCTTGTTTTGCAGCAGTATGTTGAAATGCTTTATTCACTGCTTTTAAAAACCGGTCAAAGGGAATAGGCTTCATCAGGTAATCCACCACATCCAATTCATAGCCCTCTAACGCATATTCGGTATAGGCGGTGGTGAAAATTACTTTCGGCGGATTTTTCAGTGTTTTCAAAAAATCATTCCCATTTAACTGCGGCATCCTGATATCTAAAAACATAAGATCAACAGGTTGTTGTTGTAAAACAGTAAAAGCCTGGATGGCATTGGCACACTCTGCCACCAGCTCCAGTGTGGGCATTTGTTCAATGTAGCGGCGGATGATCTCCCTTGCAGGAGGCTCATCGTCGACTACCAGGCATTTTATGATCATTGAATCAGGCATGCGCCATTTCCTGTTTGGTTGTATTTATGGGGGAGCTACTTTTTTGATATTCCAGTTCCACTTTCAGGTTAATAATAAAGACATCTTGTTCATTCAGGATATTCAATTCATGCTTGCCGGGATACAGCAATGCTAACCTTTTTTCTACATTTTTTATTCCTATTCCGGTACTGGCTGTTTCTTTTGATGCCTGATTTGTTTTTCCGTTCATCAGCTTCATCTGCATCTGTGTTCCCCGGAGGCTAATTTGTAAATTCACCCAGGGCTGCTCAATCATATTACTGGTGCCATGTTTAAAACAGTTTTCTACCAAGGGTAGCAGCAGTAATGGTGCAATATGAGTATCGTTTGTGTCGTCAGGCAGATCGAGATGTAACTCCAGTTTGTTGCCATACCGGATTTTTTCGAGGCTGATATAATCCTGTATCATTTTTAACTCTTTGGCCAAAGGAACCAGCGGCTGGTTACATTCATACAGCATGAAGCGGAGCAGGTCCGATAACCCTGTTACCATTTTAGCGGCCACCGGGGCGGTGTTCTGTGTGTACGAATAGATATTATTTAAAGTATTGAATAAAAAATGTGGATGCACCTGGGCTTTGAGTAATTGTAACTGGGCTTCCACATTCTCTTTTTGTAATTGCAGGTTTCGTTGCTCTTTTACATACCAGTATTTCATCAGTTTGATGGATGCAGCCAGTCCCCCGATGGTGATAGCACCCCGCAATCCGCCGAGCAATGAAAGGAAAAAAGTGGCATTGTCCGGGTGTGAAGTATTATAGGGGAAAAGCCAGGCCCTGATCCCGGGAAGAAAATACATTCCCACCACAGCGGAGAAGCAAGCAGTAACGAAAAAAAGCAGGAGTACAAGGGCAGCACCCGACTTATATTTTCCTTTAAGTATAAACTGCGGAACCACGAAGTACATCAGTGAATACGACAAAAACATATGAGGTGCCATGAAAAAGATCGAGTTAACAGTGGATACCGGCAACCGGCGGGAATCGGGCAACAAGTTCAGCCCGGCAGTATAGGCATACAATAAACTGAAAAAGACCCACCAGAACAACCAGAAATAAAGGTGGCGTCTGATGCGATATTTTCTTTCATCGGAGAATATGAAGGGATACTGCTGCATGTGAACAGTTATAAAATTACGAAGCCCCGGCTCCTTTTGTATACGGTGGTTTTGTAATATCGTCATACGGTCATTTTTAGGCGACAAACGGTTTTTAGCGAAAGAACCCCGCAGCCAAATTGCTGCAGGGTTGCTTTGAAAACTGATCCTTATGCTTATTTCAGGATAGCTGCAACGTAATTTTTATTCTCTTCCGTTACTTTTTTCTGCTCCCAGGCAACAACAGACGCTTCCAGCACTTTTTTTAGCTTCATCCTGATTGCTCTTTTTTCGGGATTCAGTTTAACGCCGTTAACAGCTTCTTTGTATAGTAATACGTTATCGTTATTATAAAACCGGATAACATGATTGAGCGGTTCTTTGATATTGCTTTCAATGACCCAATAGCCTTTATCAGACACCCATTTGGGGATAACAGGCTGTTCATCCTGTGCGAAAGCCGAAAATGAAATAAAGGCCAGTACTACGACTGCCATCATTGTTTTGAAATACTGCTTCATAGTTAAAAGTTTAACTGTTATTAAAAAGTATTTGCTAAAACTATTGTACACCAGAAAGAAAAATTTTGCTTTTGGATAAACTACAGCTTATACAAGGCAGACAAGTCCAACCCGCAGATAAAATGAGTTGGTCACTCAATAGATCCGGTTGGTCGTTTTGTCGCCGGTTTTACACAGTTCATGTCATCAATATGATGAATGACAGCATTGTTAATAAATCTTAACAGGATCAAGCCGCATCTTTGTTGTCATTAGTAAAAACAGTTTATGAAGAGTTTCTCCTCCATCTTTTTGATCGTAATAATTTTAATCAGCAGTTGTGCACCGGGTAAAATGGTTGTCAGTGATGAGCTGAAAACCAACCATGATGAATATATCGTCAAAGGAAAAGACGGAACCCGCATTAAACAAAAAATGAGTTTTGGCGAATATGCCACCACGCAGATCAAACGTTCCTGAACAAAGGGCAGTTCGTACCGGAACGGAATTGGATATGGAGGTACGACACAACAGGAATGGGTCAATATTATTTCGACCGAATATATCAACCGAAAACAAACAATCCGTTTTAACCTGGCAGATACTAAGAACCTGTCAGAAGTGTATTGCGTTTCAAGATTCAATGCTAAAGCACTGGAGATTGGCAAGAATCCCAACAGCCTGCTGAATATCGGGTTAGATATCCTGGGTATCGGAAGTGCGTCTTCCAATAACTATTATGTGCAAATATTCACATCAGATAAGGATGCCCGTCCCTGGGAAATGGTGATTGATAACCAGCTTTCGCAAGCCAGGCCTAAAGAATATGTCGGTTACCTGGCCAAAAGCAGGACGGAGTATTATTCAATCGTTCCGGTAACAAAAATGGAAATAAAGGGGAAGCCGGGTAACATACTGGCTGGCTCTATTGGTTTTGAGTTCCGGGATGCGCAAGGGAGATCTGTGGCGGCTGTTTCATTTATCAACAGGGGAATGGTTTTTTTAGGAAAGAGTTCAGCCGAAGAAAGGTTTTTATTAGCCAACGCCTGTACGGCCTTGTTATTACAGGATGTGATAGAATAAAACAGCAAGCTTTAATTATTATGAATTAACCGTTTTCCAGTTTGCGGCGGTTTATATTTGTTGCCAATAATAAAAATAGCTGCAAGCCCCTTTCATGACTGCCCGACAGAAGAAAAAACTCACCCGATTCATATTGGTTCTGCTCATTTTGTGTGGTATGGCAGCAGGGTCCTGGATGTTTTTCCAATGGCTTAACTATCGTAAAGCAAAATTTACCCGCTATCCCGAATTCGGAATAGCTATTCCTACTACCTATGCTATCCATGGCATTGACGTTTCCCGTTACCAGCACATGATCGCCTGGGAAGAAGTGAAAGCAATGAAAGTGGAGGATATTCAACTCGGGTTTGCTTTCATCAAAGCAACCGAAGGGATTGGAAATACTGACCCGCAATTCAAAAGGAATTGGAAAAAGGCAAGGGCCAATGATATTATACGGGGGGCCTATCATTTTTTTATTCCTTCTAAAGATGGAAAGCTGCAGGCGGAGAATTTTATTGATAAAGTGGAGCTGGAACCCGGCGACCTGCCTCCGGTACTGGATATTGAGCAACTCAACGGGACATCTCCCGCACAACTCAAAAAGGAATTGATCGAATGGCTGACCGTAGTAGAAAATTATTATGGCGTTAAGCCTGTCATTTATACCAATGTGGATTTTTACAAACGAAATCTCGGCAGTGATTTTGACAGTTACCCGCTATGGGTGGCACACTATTACCAGGAACAGCAACCCCGTATCAACCGGGGCTGGGCTTTCTGGCAGCACAATGATGCAGGCAATGTAAATGGTATTACCTCCAAGGTTGACTTCAATGTTTTTAGCGGAGACTCGGTGGAATTTAGAAATCTGCTGATCAAATAGAACTTTACCTCACCGGCCTTGTTGAATTACTGTAACTTGGTTTTTACTAAAACCGACCGCATGGAACAAGGCTGGGACCCGGAAATCAAAAGTTTTTTCAAGAAGATCATGAATTCTATTTCAATAACCCTCTTGTGGCTGATGATCATGGCTACGGCCGGCTTGTATTTCGGACTGGCTTTTAGTAATGGAAAACCTGTTATCTACACTATCATTTTCTACATTGTTTTAACAGGCAGCTTTGCCTGGCTTGTGGTTTATCTCTATCGTACCTGGAATAAGTAACTTTTAACTCCCTGTTTCGTAAAACATAAAATACCTTTCAGTACGGATAATGTCAAGGACAAAAATCTGTATTTTAGGAACTTATTATCAATCAGCATGTACCTGAAACAAACCAGCCGGAACTTTGTAATAATTGGTGCTTTGATCATCTGGGCAATCAAGTTTCTCATTCGTCCCCTGCACCTGTGGGATGAAGGGAAGTTTTTTCTCGGTATTGCTCCGAACCTGCTAGGTTCATTCCTAATTCCTTTTGGGGCTTACTGGTTCTTCAGCGGAAGAAATTTCCTGGTAGCTAGAATATTCAGGATACAATCATCCTATGATCTGCGGCTGGTTTGTCTGATGGGGTTCGGGATGCTGATCGTGAATGAGTACTTGCAACGGATACCCTTTTTCGGAAGAACATTTGACTATAATGATATCATTTTCTCGTCGATAGGATTGGTGGTATCCCATTTTGTTTTTGAAAAATTACAGCAAAGAGAGTTACAACAGGCCGGTTAACTGCTGTGATCAGCTACGATCACCCATTTACGGTTTATTTTGCGGAGTAATAACGTATAATGACCACCTACATCACCAATACTTCTTTTTAAAAACCATTTCCCCACTACCTGGAAATATTTCCGGGAAATCTTTTCCACTTTAATAAGGGTGAAAGCGAGTTGGCCCATAGCCGCTGTATCGGGATACCCTTTTTTATAGTTATTCAGTGTATTGGTCCAGCCATACGTGACGCCGCTTTTACCAATAAACATCAGCGAATCATTTTTCCAATAGCCGGTCATAAAACTTTCAATATCGCCGCGGTTCCAGGCTGCTGTTTGTTCAGCCAATAAATTCCGTATAGCCTTTTCATCTGTAGATTGTGCAGCACTTACAAGCGAAAAGGCAAGCAGGATAGCAAGAAAAGTTGATTTCATACAATCAATTTAATGGTCAAGTTAGCAAAAGAAAAGGATCAGTGATTACAATCATCCGCATGGGCATGGTCATGAATTCGGCAGGAACGGTAGTTGATCAGATGGGCGGCAACAATAAAGACTACAGCGGGGATCAGTAACCAGGTAGCATAATGGATAAAAAACTGTTTCAATACCAGGCAGGCAAAACCAGCTATAAATAGTAAAAAGGGGAACCAGCTATGATGATGTTTCCGGAAACCATGAAAGAGAGCATAGGTGCCAATCAGGAACGCCAGAACGATCATCCCGGCCTCAAATGCGAGATTGTCAATTATATTAATACCAAATAAGGGCAGGCTGCTCATGAACAGGGGCAATAAGGCACAGTGAATGGCGCAAGCCAATGAGGCCCCAATACCCAATGCATCCCAATTGATTTTTAATTTCATGAGGAGGGCAAAAATAACAAAAAGCAACATAGTTGCAAAATCTTTGATCAAGTCTTTTTGAAACCGGTAAAATCATTGAAGGCTCGTTAACTTTGCAGCTCATTCTATTGTTATGACTAAAAAGCAGGGCCTTTATACAGCGTTTTTTGTGGGATTGATCATTATTTTTTACCTGGTGATAAGTCCGTGGATCAGCCGGAATGATACGATTTCTGATGTAATGCCGTTTGCTTTTTTGAACCAGGATGGCAAGATGGTGACCAATAAGGATGTGGAAGGGAAGGTTTATGTGGCAGAGTATTTTTTTACCACCTGCAAAGGTATTTGTCCAAAGATGAACAGTAATATGCGGAAAGTGTATGATGCATTCAAAGACGAAAAAGATTTCCTGATCCTTTCGCATACCTGCATGCCTGAAGTTGATTCTGTGCCTGTATTAAAAAAATATGCGGACTCGATGAAGGTGAACACCAATCAATGGATATTCCTGACAGGCCGGAAAGATAGTTTATATAACATGGCCAGGGTTAGTTACACCATTGATGATCCTGTGAATAATTTGAAGACGGTTGCGGATGATTTTTTACATACGCAATTCTGGGCATTGGTTAATAAGCAAGGCAAAGTGAAAAAAATATATGATGGCCTGAAGGATAGCGAAGTGGAAGCACTGATCAGGCAGATAAAAAGGCAACTTAAAAAGTAAAAACTTTTTATGGTAAAGGATGTAAAAGAAATATTGAAAAACAATAGTCTCAGTATCACCGGCAGCCGGGAAAAGATACTGGGCTTGTTCCTGGAGCAACCTGGTGCCCTGGCACACGGTGATATTGAAAAAAGAGCCGGGGAAAAATTTGACCGGGTTACAGTCTACAGAACGCTACAGACATTTGTTGAGAAGGGGATCATCCATACAATACCTACGGCTGATAATTCTATCCGTTATGCTTTATGTAAAGATGATTGTAAAGAAGGCCACCATCATGATCATCATGTTCATTTTGTATGTACCAAATGTAGTATCACATACTGCCTGGATGATGTGGTTACTCCTGAATTGAAATTACCCAAGGGGTATACTTCTTCGCATATTGAAGTAGTGGCGGAAGGAATTTGTAAGAATTGTAAATAGACCTTCGTGTAAAAAATAAGCCCCGGTGTAGAAACATCGGGACTTAAGGTTAAGGCTCTGATTAGTAGCTATTTTATAATTAGTTTGTTATTATCTCATTTGCTGAATCAAAAATAGTGTCTCGTTTTCAATTTCTGAAATTTCAACCGTACCACTTTCTGGGTATTTTCACTAAGATTTTGCTAAAGCAAGCATTTCCTCCTGTACAAACCCCATTAATTTACTGATATGTGCAGGGGAAAAGTCAAAACGAAGGCCGGCCGCTCCGAATAATTCCGGTAGTGTTCGGGTGCCGCCCAAGTCCAATGCTTTGATATAATTCTCCACAGCAGCATTCGGGTTTTTCTTATACTGCATCCAGAGACCGATGGCTCCCAGTTGTGCTATACCATATTCAATGTAATAAAAGGGAACTTCAAACAAGTGCAGTTGCCTTTGCCAGCCATAACGGCGATATTCTTCCAGCCCGGAAAAATCAATGACGGGTGAAGAAAATTCATCCAGTATAGTTAGCCACTTTGCAGCTCTTTCTTCCTCAGTGTGCCAGGGATTTTCAAACACCCAATGCTGGAATTTATCAATGGTTGCGATCCAGGGAAAAATAGTGATCACCCTTTCCAGTTGCTGTTCCTTGGCTCTTAGCAATTCTTCTTCACTATCAAAAAACACGTCCCAGTGGTCCATGCTGAAGAGTTCCATACTCATACTGGCCACTTCTGCTATTTCGGTAGGGTATTCTTTGAAGCCATTCAGTTCCAGGTCATGCGATAAAAAGGAATGAATAGCATGACCACCTTCGTGAACCATGGTCGTCACATCATCCAACTGGCCGGCTGCATTCATAAAAATGAAGGGGGCGCCACTTTCAGCCAATGGGCAATTATATCCGCCCGGTGCTTTTCCTTTCCTGCTTTCCAGGTCCAGGTGGCCCATGGCTTTCATTTGTTGCAAACACTCCGCAAAAAAGGGACGCAGTTTGGAGAAACAGGCAATGGTCTTTTCTGTAAGCTCTTCTCCGGTTTTAAAAGGGCGGAGTGGTTGTATACCGGCTGGTTCTGCTTCCACATCCCAGGGTCGCAGGCTATCAAGACCCAGTTTTTTCTTTTTTGCTTCATAGATCAGGTTCACCAGCGGCATTACATGAAGTTTGACCGCTTCATGAAACTGGAAACAATCTTCTTTGCTGTAATCAAAGCGACCCAGTTCAGCAAAACGAAAATCACGGTAATTGGTAAAGCCTGTATTCAATGCCACCTGGTGACGTTTCTTCAGCAGGTTTGAATACAGATCATTCAACTGCTTTTTATCCGCTAATCTCCGGTCGTTGATCTTACGGTACACTTCTTCTCTTAACTCCCTGTTGGGGTCCTCTAAAAACTTAGCGGCTTGTTGCAGGGTGTATTCCTGGCCGTTTACCTGCACGGTCATTTTTCCGGCAATTACGCCAAACTGTTGCTGCATCACATTCAGGTCGGCCTGGATGGGAATATTGGCTTCCCGGAACAGGTCAATATTCTTTTTTACATTCCGCAGGTAGGTAAAATATTTTTCCGGATCAAGTTCTTTGGTAAAAGGGCAATCCAGCAGTTTCTTATTCAACTTATCTGACCAGGGCTGGACCTGTGGTTGTATCTCCATCATAAAGAACGTGAATGCTTCTTCCAGTTCTTTATTTTCTGTATCGCAGGTCATGCGGATCTGTCTCCAGCAAGCATCCTCGCTGATAACAGCTTCCAGTTCACTGGCATCTTTGAGCCATTGTTCCAGGCTCGTTAAAGAGTTGATAACTCTTTCATCCAGGTTTTTAAAATAAGGTTCCAGGGTGGCCCAATCTTTTACCACAAAGTCAGCGGGTAAAAAATGACGGGGTAACTTTTGTATCACTGCGGCAGTATTCATGATCATGATAATAAAAAGAACAAGCTACAAACACGGGCAAATGCCCGGAGCCGGTAGCTTGGTTATGAAAATAAGTTTGCTTATTTCTTTTTAGGAGCTGCTTTTTTCTTGGGGGCTTCTTCTGTATCAGCTTTAGCAGCCTTCTTTTTGGCTGGTTTTTCTTCAGCAACATCTTCTGTTACTTCTTTTTTCTTTGCTGCTTTCTTCGCCGGCTTTTTTTCTTCTGCCACAACTACTTCTTCTTTTACTTCCTCCATCTCTTCTTCAGGGAACTCTGTCAGTTTGATCTCGATATTATTCTTTTTCAAAACAGCGAACCACTTCACCATTTTCTTCATATCGCTGTTATACACCCTTTCGAAATCCATATCAGGAAATGCTTTCTCGAAATATTTTTTTACAGCCGCTGCATCTTTATCATCCGGCAAAGCAATGCCAGCTTTATCCATCGCATTAAAAACATCTACCAGGTTCACGTTATCACGAACGGTATACACCTCGATGCTTTCCAATTGCGAAAACTGGTGAATACGATTTGACACAAAACGGGTGCTTTGGTCTTCCAGGGAGCGAACAATGGCCCCGTCATTTTTACTATTGATCAGCTCAAACAAACCGGGCAAACCGGTTACGGCAACAAGTTTACTGTACTCCATATACGTTTAAATAATTATTAAGGAGCTGCAAGATACTTTAGTTCCGGGAAATGAGGATATTATAGTAAACCTTCTCGCTAAAATGCCGTTATTCCCGTCAACTGTGGTGGTTACGAAGGTTTGCCTGTTTATAGACGTCCAATAACTGTAATTATAAATCTTATGCGGAAAATTCTGTTCCTGTTGGTGCTGATAGTATTCACGGTAATAGTTCAGGCTCAAAGTATTAAAGGAAAATTGCTGGACCTCATTGATAATAAGCCACTGGCCGGAGCCACGCTTCAGTTGCGGTCTGTCAAAGATTCAATGAACCGCTATAATGTGATTTCAGACAGTAAAGGCGATTTCCTTTTTAGTAACGTATCTGTAGGTTCTTATACTTTACAAATAAGTTTTATCGGCTATGAGAATTTCAAACAATTCGCCGATGTTACCGATTCAATTCCTAATGTTGATCTCGGTTCTTTATTTGTTCCCAAGTCAACCAGGGAGATTGGAGGTGTAACTGTGATATCAAAAGTGCCGCCCGCACAACAAAAAGGAGATACTACACAATATAATGCAAGCCAGTTCAAAGTAAACCCGGATGCAACGGTGGAAGACCTGGTAAAGAAAATGCCGGGTATCACTGTTGACAGGGACGGAACAGTGACCGCACAAGGCGAGCAGGTAAGAAAAGTGACGATTGATGGCCGGGATTTTTTTGGGGATGATGCTTCGGCTGCTTTAAGAAATCTTCCCTCCGAAGTAGTGGATAAGATACAGGTGTTTGACAGGTTGAGTGATCAGGCACAACTCACCGGGGTGGATGATGGCAATTCGCAACGGGCTCTTAATATTATTACCAAATCAGGTATAAGTAATGGACAGTTTGGCCGGGTATATGCCGGAATCGGTACAGACAGCAGGTACCAGGCGGGTGGTAATATGAGCTTCTTTAAAAACAACCGCCGTATTTCCTTAGTCGGCCTGACAAACAATATTAACCAGCAAAATTTTGGCTCACAGGATCTGTTGGGCCTTACCAGCAGCAGCGGCGGTAATCGTGGTGGTGGTAACAGGGGCGGAGGTGCTAACCGTGGTGGTGGAAATTTTAGAGGCGGCAGTGATAATTTCGTGGTGGGCCAGCAAAGCGGTATCAGCAAAACCAATGCAATAGGCATCAACTATTCGGATAAATGGGGCTCAAAGATCGATGTAAGCGGAAGCTATTTCTTTAATAACAGCAACACCGATAATAACAGGTTCTCGGGTACACAATCATTTGTAAAAGCAGACTCTACTTTATTCCTGGATGATACTTCCCTTACTAAAGTCAGTAATTATAATCACCGGATCAATTTCCGGATGGAGTACAAGATCGACTCATCGAATACAATTATCATAACACCCAATATCAGTTTCCAGAAAAATGATAACCGGAGTGTTATCAGCAGCGCCAGCTACTATGACCTGCTGACGGGTCTTCAAAGCGAATCAAACAGCAGGACAAATACATTGAACTCAGGATATAATTTCAATAATAATATTTTATATCGCCACGCCTTTGCTAAAAGAGGAAGAATGATCTCGCTGAACCTGAATACCAGTTTTAATGAAAGATCAGGTGAAACCTATGTTGAGTCAGTTAATAAATACTATAACAGCGGTAATGTGAACGACTCGCTGCAGCAATATTCCGATAACAAGACCAGTGGTCGGACGATTTCCACCAATATTGTTTATACGGAACCGGTTGGTAAAAAAGGACAGTTACAATTCAACTTCAATCCATCATTTACCACGAATAAAGCGGATAAAGTGACCTACCAGTTTGATGAGGTGGGCGGTAAATATTCCATCTTTGATACCACTCTTTCCAACAAGTTTGATAATACATATAATACACAGAACGGAGGGATCACTTACCGGATTGGTGACAGGGATAATCAATTTTCCGTAGGTGTCAGTTATCAAAATTCATCCCTGAAAAGTGACCAGGTATTCCCGGAGATTGCAGCCGTAGACAGGAGTTTTTCTAATCTGCTGTCCAATATTCAGTTTCGCAGGAAATTATCAGCCCGCAGTAATATCCGTTTATTCTACCGGGGTTCAGTCAATGCCCCATCGGTCAATCAATTACAGAATGTGATCGATAATAGCAACCAGTTACGAATGAGTACCGGTAACCCGGAACTGGATCAGCAATACACACATACATTATCAGGCCGTTACACGTATACCAACACCCAAAAGGGGCAAAGTCTTTTTGCCAATGTCTTTGTGCAAAGAGCTAATGACTATGTCGCTAATGCTACCTATACGGCCGCAACAGATTCATTGCTGGCACCCGGTATTGTCTTGTACAAAGGATCACAGATCACTAAACCGGTGAACCTGGACGGTTACTGGAGTTTCCGTTCATTCTTTACCTATGGCCAACCCATTAAATTCATTAAATCAAATGTGAACCTGAATGCCGGATTTACCTATAGTAAAGTACCCGGCCTGGTAAATAATGTAAGCACTGTTTCTAACACTTACACCTATAGTACCGGAATTGTTATTGCGAGCAATATCAGCGAACGGATCGACTTCAATGTATCATACAATGCGAATTTTAATACTGTAAAAAATACAGTACAACCGCAGCTGAATCAGAATTATATAACCCAATCGGCAGGTGTGCAGTTAAACCTGTTATCGAAATCCGGCTGGTTCCTGCAGAATGATATCAGTAATCAAACCTACAGTGGTTTATCAGAGGGATTCAACCAGAGTTTCTGGTTATGGAATGCGGGGGTTGGAAAAAAATTCCTGAAAGACAGGAGAGGTGAATTGAAACTGACTGTCTTTGATCTGTTAAAACAAAACCAGAGTATCACGAGAACGGTGGGTGATTCATATGTGCAGGATGTACAGAACCTGGTGCTGAAACAATACTTCATGATGACCTTCGCTTATAGTTTAAAGAATTTTGGCAAAGCCAAAGCTTCCAATAACCAGGAGAGAAGAGATCGTATGCCCATGTTTTAATCAATAGCAATATTATTACCAAAGCCAACCTGTTCAATAGAAAATTTGCGTAATATCGTTGCCTGCTAAAAACGCAACGCTTGGATGAAAGGATATTAGTCGAACAACTGAAGCAGGGAGATGAATCCGCTTTTAAAACTATTGTTGAGACCTGGCAAAACATGGTCTACAACACAGCTTTGGGTATTGTACAAAATGCCGAAGATGCGGAAGATATAGCGCAGGAAACCTTTGTACAGGTGTACCAGTCGGTTGGTTCTTTTAAAGGGGAGTCCAAGTTCTCTACCTGGTTGTACCGGATTACTATTGCCAAGGCATTGGACCATGAACGGAGGAAGAAACGCAAGAAGCGTTTCGGGTTTGTCCGGAGCCTTTTTGGAGAAGACAGCGAAGTAGTGGTCAATCCACCTGATTTTAATCATCCCGGGGTGGTATTGGATAAAAAGGAAAAAGCAGCTACATTGTTTAAAACTATCGCAGAGCTGCCAGGAAACCAGCGGGTCGCCTTCACTCTTCATAAGGTAGATGGCCTTAGTTATCAGGAAGTTGCGGAGGTAATGGAGACTACAGTGTCTTCGGTGGAATCGCTGATGCACCGGGCCAAGACCAACCTGAAAAAGAAGCTGGAAGATTATTATAAAGACAAAGAATAGGCACAGGTTTTAGAGACCAGCCAACGTCAAACTAAACGAATATGAAAATGAGACCCGACATTGACAAAAAAGTACAGGAAACCCTTGAAAGCCTTGATGGCATTCAGCGGGCTGAACCACAACCGTTCTTCTATACCCGGTTGACAGGCCGGCTGCAACGCAATGAAAAAACGATATGGGAAACCATGGGTTCATTCATTTCCCGGCCGGTTGTTGTTATTGCGGGCCTTTTTGTTATCCTGCTGGTTAATGCCTTTATGGTGTTGCGCCAGGATGTAACAACCACCAATGGAGGCTTTGTAGCCGATCAAACAGAACAGCTGGTAACTGATAATGAATATGTGCTGGCTACTAACAGTAGTTTTGATTATGAAAACATCGACCGTCCATGAGTACTACATCCCGAAATAAAAACCTGGTCTTCATCATTGTAGTTTTATTGCTGACGAATATTGCTGTGCTGGCTTATTTCTTATGGTTTAAGAAACCAGTTGAGCGAAACCGTTTCACCCAGGAAAAAAGAGCCGGTATGGTGATAGATATGCTACAGAAAGAAGCCGGGTTTACTGATGAGCAGATCGTACAATATAAACAACTGAAAGATTTGCAGGAGAAAACAGTAAAACCCATGTTCGATGAAATGCGGAAAGCAAAAGATAGCTTGTTCCGGTTGATGACAAACCCGGGGATCAGCGACTCTGTTGTGAATAGTGTGGCCGATATAATTGCACAAAAACAAAAAGCACTGGACTTGCAGACATTCAATCATTTTAAAAATGTCAGGGCGTTATGCAAGGACCAGGCGCAGGCTGTAAAGTATGATTCGGCTATTTTCAGGATGTTCAAAAAAATGGGCAAGCAAATGAAAAGAGGTGAACCCGCGGCTGAGCCTAAAAAAAACTAAAGTAACTTTCACATCGTTTAATCACACAAAACACAAATAACAACATGAAAAAACAAGTTCTGTTCCTTGCATTTATAATGGCAGGATTCATCAGCGTTAATGCACAGCCGGGTGGTGGTTTCCGCCGTACTGTTGAAGAAAGAGTGGCGATAGTTCACCAAAAGCTGGATAGTGCCTTTCATTTAGATGCAGCCAAACAGGCCCAGATAGATACCGTGTTTGCAAGTTTTTACCGCAAGCAGGATGCAGTAAGACAAGAATTGATGAGTGGTGGCGAACGCCCCGATATGCAGGTATTGCGTGATAGGATGCAGCCGATTACAGATGGAAGGGATAAAGAATTAAAAGTGTTATTAGGGGATGATAAATTCACCATCTGGAAAAATGATATTGAGCCAGCTATGAATCCAAGGCGTGGCCCGGGTGGCGGAGGCCGTAACTAAAAAACGTTTTAGGGCTAATGGTAATTATAAGCCCCGGTTTTATGAAACCGGGGCTTTTTTATGTGTATGAACTTTCATAGTGAACATTATGCTATCAGCTTCGTTGCCTGAACCCGATCAATGACACCACGCCCATTACACCAATAGTAGCAAACAATAGTGTGTTATTTCTTTTAGGCTGATCAGTAATCGTTTCAGCAACTGATGCATATCCTGCCTCTGCGGGAATGAATTTTTCTTCTTCCTCATTCAGCACCACATCCCAGTCTTTATAGGTGTTACCGGTTAAATAAGCCAGCATTTCCATTTCATCGGAACGGCGTTGCTTCAAATCCTTCAGGTATTTTTTACCGGCATCACAATTAAAGTCGCCGGTAGCGGGATGTGTGATAATATATCTCGCCTGGTAGCTCTCTGTATTGGGTGTAACCTGGAACACCAGGTCCTGCGGAAACTTATCCCGGTTGTAACGTACATGCAGGCGGGTAAAATAAACATTATCTGAATAATCAAGGTCTTCGTTATCATCCACGTCGCTGTAATCATTCCAGTCGCGGTTGATCCACCATACACCAGCTTGCACAAGGTCTTGTGTTGAAGGTGCAGTAGCCACACAGGGGTCACACTTCACATAATTCTTCGGACTCACATCCCAGGCGTATTCCAGCATGGCTAATGCTTTTCCTTCTTTACTCCATTGATGCTGGAAAAGGTTAGCATAGAAATTTCCAAAGTTATTTTTTACAAACAAGGGGACATTCTTGGAAGTGGGTAATGAAAGTGTCCTGTAGTTGGTTGCTTCTATTCTTCCTTTTTTAGTAAAGGCATATACGATCATATCCTGGTCGCCATCTGCATTCGCCATACCCAGGCGAATGGGTAACATGAACTTTGGGGATGTAAAACTGATCTGTAACGGGCGAAGAAAATTACCGGGCAGTTTTTTCTTTTCTTCCTCGTTGACTTTTACCACAAAAAATTTCAGGTTGCTTTTGATATAAGGTTCCAGTACCTCATCAGCACCAGCAGGGATTTTATACCCATTTTCATCCAGCCAGGTTTTTAACCCAGAACTTTCTTTAGCGCTAAGAATAAGTATATCATATTCGCCAACAAGGTATTTAGCTTCGACTCTTACACCCAGATCTTTTCGCTTGGCTGTACCATAACCTGTTACGACGACCTCATTTAGCTGAAGGCCGGGCACACTTCCACTTAATTTGTCCTCCATATATCGGTTACATGGGTTCTGGTCATAATATTCAACCAGCCTTGGTTTACTATATTCATTTAGAGTATTAAAAATGGACTGGTCAACCACTTTAATATCTTTTTTCTGTAGCACCACCGGCACAGGCACCACCATGGCAAAATCTTTCAGGTTGCCTTTAAAATCATTGTACATTGTGATCACGTTCCGGTTGCCGTCCCGCACCAGGATGACCTGTGAAGTTTTGTTCTTCAGCGTTCCATCTGCTTTGCTGACATAGAAGCCGCAGAATGCAGCGGCTTCGTGCCCGATCATGGCGGTGAGGATGATCACCGCAGCTCCTTTTTTCAAAATTGGCTTCATGACTATATGTTTTAGTTTTAAAATGAATGAGAACGATAGCACAGCAGGAGACCAACTAAAGTTTTTCGATTTAAAAATTTTATCTAATAAAGGAACCAGCGGAGCTGCTGCAACCAATATCCAGATGGGAGTATTATACTTCCATTTAAAAGCAGCGAGGTAAAAGGCAGCAACAGCTATCAATACTGCCCAGAGTATTCTTGCCAGCGGATGATTGGGTGATGTTCTCGGGTCGCTGATCATAAAAAAGGTAAACAATAAAAGACTGCCTGTACTGACAGAATGTATAAAATGATCCATGGGCCAGCCAAGTACATAAACCTGTCTCCAGTATAAAAGACCTATGAAAGTGAAAAGAAAAGCTAAAGAAATGTCCAACTTCTGCACTCTTGTTACAACGATCGTTCCCAATGTGATAACAGTAAAGAATATAACGGTATCACTACCCCATTGTCCCGGGCTCAGCCAGGCATCATTGGTAAAAAATAAACAGGCCACGATACCAAAGGCTGATGGGTTGAAAATATGTTTTTGGTTCCAGCGAAAAACATACTTAGATGCAACAGTTAAAAATGCTGCTAACAGGCTGACTGACCAGCTGTTTGTTTTCAGTAAAAGACACAAACTCATGGCACTGATCAAAACACTGAAGCCCCAGCGGTCAAATTCATGGGGCTTCAACAGTCTTTTTGCTTTTATCGAATCAGCTGCATACTGAAACAATAGGCAGCCGGCAATACTGATACTAATATGTTGCCAATCAGCTTCCCAGCCAAGGATCAGTATTCCATAGCTTAAAAAAATAATCTGGAAAATAACCTGAAAATAGCGGGGATCAAGGCGCAGCATTTGCTGTTGCATAAGCAAGTATTTGCCTATAGATGATGCCGGTAAAAAAATTACACAAGCTCGTTGGTGAATTATTCTTTTCAGCGGATTGAAATATGGCTAATTCCCCGTGTGGAACTTATATAAGTGTGCATCATTAACACATTTATAGTTCAACTACCCATCCATTCTTTGAAAGCCGATACATTTTCCTGGCTTACGATCACCTCTTCATTAACAACCGGCTCTATTTCCAGTTGTAGTTTACTCTTTGGATAGGTTTTGATCTTTTTGATAGCGGTAAGCTGTACCAGGTATTTCCTGTTGACCCGGTAAAATTGTAAAGGATCCAATTGTTTTTCAATATCTGCCAGTGATTGGTCCAGAATAAATTTCTGGTTTTTATTATCGACCATACAAACCAGCTTGTGAGTGGCATAGAAATAAGCAATATCTTCTGTTCTGACTGTTATATAATCAACGCCCCTTTTCACCAGAAATCTTTTTTTGTAGCCTGTTCCGGCAGGTTGCTGCTGCCATTGCATCAGGTGTTGAAAGCTGGAGGCAAAATGCTGTTTTAATTTATCGTATTTATTTAAGGCAGTTTCCAGCTTATCCTGCTTTACTGGCTTTAATAAGTAATCAATACTGTTGTGTTCAAAGGCTTCCTGCCAGTATTCGTCAAAAGCGGTGCAGAAAATAACCGGGCTGCTGATATTTACTTTTTCAAATATTTTAAATGAAAGACCATCACTTAATTCTATGTCCATAAACAAAAGATCTGGCATTGGGTTTTCTTGCAGCCAGTCCACAGATGTTTTAATACTATTTAATACCGCTACAACCTCTATTGCTGATTGAGTTTTTTGTATGGCCTTGATTAATTTTTCAGCCGCAGGTTTTTCATCTTCAATGATAACAGCTCGCATATTATGTAATTTTTAAAACAGGTAATGTTACAGTAAAGTCATTTTCTTCTTCTTTAATAATAATTTCCTGGTTGGTGATCAGCTTATATCTTTCTTTCAGATTTTGTAACCCGATCTTGGAAGAAGCTCTCCGCAATGTTTTTTTCCGTACCGGGTTATGTATTATCAGCTCCTCATTTTTTATCTCGACCTTAAAAAGCAAAGGAGTAACTTCTGAAAATTCATTGTGCTTAATCGCATTTTCTGCCAGGATTTGCAGGGAAATGGGCGGTACCAGGTATTGGTCCATAGCTTCTTCAGGTATTGTTATTTGCATTTGTACAGCATTTTCAAAGCGAATCTTTAATAAAAGGAAATAACTTTCCAGGAAATTGACTTCTTCCCGGAGTAGCACTAAATCCCGGGCTTTGTTTTGTAGAATATAACGATAGACATCTGCAAGATTATCATTAAACAACCGGGCCTTTTCAGGCTTATCATCAATCAAATGGCTGAGAGTATTCAGCGAATTGAAAATAAAATGAGGGTCGATCTGGTTTTTAAGCGCCTCCAGCTCCGCTTCTGCTTTTGCTCTTTCCAGTTGTTCCTGTGTTACCCGGTCATTCGCTAAATCCCTGATGAGGAAGACAGTCTCATAAAGATTCACCAGGAAGAAAACAGCAATTAAAATAATCAACGAAGTGAGTTTTACAGTTTTCCAGTCAACAATGCCATTCATGAACAAATGGTACCAGCCCACGAGCATCAGCATACTGACAGGCACACAATAGAAGGGGATTGTTATGACAAGGGCGACGATCTTTTTTACCGGCTTATTAAACCAGTCAAAATAAGTACGCAGTGTGAAGTGTAAAAACCTTGACCCTTCATAAATCACAAACGCTATCAGGATAGTGTAGAGGTAAGAAAATTTTATCTCCCAGTTGGTAAATTGGTTATGCGGCACCATGCGGGTAATCAGTGGAATGGCTATACCAAAGAACGGAACCAGGATGACCCGGATACCCAGATCATTTATCTTTTCCCGCTGGCTGAAAAGCTTTGTCGCTATACTGCTGGCCTTTATCGGCATTTTTTTCGGCTTGGTTCGCCTTTCGTTTGTGCTGTAAAGTTTAGAAATTAGTTTAGAATCACAACATCTGTTATAAACTAAAGCACTTATTATGGACATGTCTTCAATTAACTGGTTGGCTGTATTAGTAGCCGGTATCTCTGCATTTGTATTGGGTGGCGTTTGGTATTCTCCTGCCTTATTTGGTAATGCCTGGATGAGTGAGAACAGGATGACGGTAGAGGATGTAAAAAAGGGTAATGCCACGAAAATCTACGGCATCGCTTTTATACTGTCATTACTTATGGCAGTTAACCTGGCCATGTATCTTGCAGATACACCAGCCGAATGTACAGGGAACTGTGCTCAAAAAACCGATATTACCTGGGGAGCTATTGCTGGTTTTCTCTCTGGTATCTGGCCATTTTGTGGTATCGCTATTGTTGGTTTATTTGAACATAAGTCAGCGAGCTATATATTTATTAATGGTGGTTACCTGTTAGTGGCATTAACACTTATGGGGGCTATTATTGGTGTATGGCGATAATCAGGGATAAATGAACCAGCAAAATCAACTGTGTAGCGGTCTTTATGTAAAAAATATGAAAAATTTTATTCTCCTAATTGTGGCCTTTTGTCTTGTAAAAACGATGGCTGCGCAACAGCTTCCCTGCAGTAACCCTGTTTACCGGCAGTTTGATTTCTGGATAGGTGAATGGGAGGCGTTTGGAAAGAATGGGCAAAAAGCAGGCGATAGCAAAATAAGCCTGGTGCTTGATAGCTGTATCATACTGGAAGAATGGACCAGCGCCTCGGTTAATCGTGGTCTGCGTTTTGCCGGGAAGAGCTTTAATACCTATAATGCCGTTACAAAACAATGGCAACAGACCTGGGTGGATAATACAGGCGGGAGTACTGAATACCTGGAAGGAAAATTTGATAACAAAAGGATCATTTTGCTAACAAAACCCTTTTCTTTTTCCAGGGACACACTGGCTATTCGCCGGCTAACTTTTTTTGATCTTGATATGAATAAAGTCAGGCAGTTGGGTGAAATATCAAAGGATAATGGAATGAGTTGGGTCACTGAATACGACCTGGAGTACAGGCGGAAAAAGCCAGCGGCTCAGTAAAATAGTCTACTTAATATGACAGGCGGTTGATATCTGTCTTTAGTTTTTCGGAACTTAAAAGAAAAAATGATGAACCGAAAAAACTTTCTTACAAAAGCTGCTTTAAGTACAGCTGGTATCATTACTGTCCCTGGCTGGTTGCCGGCACAGCAAATGGCAATAGCGTCAAAGGCAGACCCACTCCCTGCTGAAAAAGTAAAAGAATTTGTAGGCGCCGGGCATAATAACCTGGAGAAAGTAAAATCCATGTTGGCAGAATTCCCCACTTTGCTATATGCAACATGGGACCTGGGTGGCGGGGATTTTGAAACTGCAGTAGAAGGAGCAGGGCATGTGGGGAATAAAGAGATTGCTAACTACCTGATCAGGCTGGGAGCCAGGGCAAACATGTTTGTGCTCACGATGTTGGGTAAAACACAGGTGGTAAAACCCTACCTCGAGCTATTCCCGGAATACCTTTCAGCAAGGGGTCCCCATGGATTAACCTTACTGCATCATGCACAGCGGGGAGGAGATGATGCGAGAGAATTACTGGAATACCTGCAAAGCAAGGGTTTAAAAGAAACAAAAACTCCGTTATAAATTTAAAATAAGAAATATGAAAAATGCGATCAGCTGGTTTGAGATCGGCACAACAGATCTTAACAGGGCTACTACTTTTTACGAAACCATATTTGGCATAAAGCTTAACCCCCTTGATCTGCCTGATATTAAAATGCGAATGTTTCCAATAGATGATATGATGGGAGTAGGCGGCGCATTGGTGGATAGTGGTGGTTTTCACAAGCCTTCCGCAACAGATGGCCCGCTGATCTACCTGAACGGAAACCCTGATCTGCAAAATATACTTGATAAAGTGGAAGCAGCCGGGGGTAAGATCATGATGCCTAAAACAGAGATATCCCCGGAGTATGGAAATATGGCGGTGATCATTGACACAGAAGGAAATCGTATCGGTCTGCACAGTATTCCTCAATAAAAAGGAACGTTATGGCAACTACCACAGATTGGAGCCGTTTTATCATCCGCATCAATATCAATGCAGCAGGAAAAGAGCTCTATGATGCATGGGCTACCCGTTCAGGGATGGAATATTGGTTCCTGCGATTATCTGAGTATAAAACACCAGATAGTATCATAAGGGGAAATAAGGAGCGGGTTGCTAAAGGAGACAGTTATACCTGGCGTTGGCATGGATGGCCTGATGAAACAACTGAGTATGGTACTATTCTCGATTGCAACGGGCAGGATTTTATTCAATTTAGTTTTGGAAAAGCCGGCAATTGTTCTGTCAGAATTTATAAAGAAAATGAAGAGAATATCGTGGAATTGGCACAGGAAAATATCCCGGATGATGAAAGCGGAAGACTTACATGGCATGTAGGCTGCAAAACAGGCTGGACCTTTTACCTGGCTAATATGAAATCATTATATGAAGGGGGTATTGATCTGCGGAATAAAAATGAAAATCTTCAGCAAGTACTTAATTCCTGAAAGATGAGTTATAATGAGAATTTAGCTGACCGGGTAAGGGAGATGATTTCTCTGACACAAGTAAATGTGGAGGAGAAACGAATGTTTGGTGGTCTATGTTTTATGGTCAATGAAAAAATGTGTGTGGGTGTTGAAAAGGACCGATTGATGGTGCGGCTTGATCCCGCTAAGTTTGATGAGGTAATGAAAAAAAAAGGGTGCAGACCAATGGATTTTACCGGGAAAGTCATGAAAGGATTTGTTTTTGTAGATATTGACGAACTCAATACCAAAAGAAAACTGGAATACTGGATCAACCATGCCCTTGAGTATAACAAGATTGCCAGGGCGACAAGGAGGAAAAAGAAGTGAGAGATTGATCTGGCTTTTTTTGTACTTTAAGTTTCTAAATTTTTTGTTATGCAATCGAAAGCGGCAACCGTAGATACTTACCTGGCCGAATTACCAGAAGACAGGCAGAAGGCCATAGCAAAACTTCGGTCAGTAATTAAAAAAAATTTACCTAAAGGTTTTCAGGAGGGAATGGGATATGGCATGATGGGCTGGAGTGTGCCGCACAGTATTTACCCGGCCGGTTATCATTGCAATCCAAAGGACCCGCTTCCGTTTATGGGACTTGCTTCACAGAAGAATTCCATTAATCTTTACCATATGGGTATCTATGCGGATCCCAAACTGCTGAAATGGTTCCAGGAGGCACATGCTAAAGCATCACCCAAAAAATTAGATATGGGTAAAAGCTGCATCCGCTATAAAAAAGTGGAAGACATTCCGTTTGATGTAATTGGGGAACTGGCTTCTAAAATAACGGTAGAAAGCTGGATTGAAATGTATGAAACCAACCTGAAAGACAGCCGGAAGAAAAAATAACAGGACAATGAGAAATTTAATCTTTATCACTACGCTTTTTATTAGCTTTCAATCTTTGGCTCAGGACAGCACTAAAACAAAACCCAAAGAGTGGCTGGGTGTACTCACCCTGGCAGAAAAATTTAAAACGGAATCTAATTGGACACAGCAGGATCAGGCAGTTGTCGGAGAGCATTTTCAGCGACTTATGAAAATGAAAACAACTGGCATTGTGGTACTGGCCGGCAGAATGGAACTTCCTCTGAGTGATCCAGACATGAAAGGACTGGTTATTTTCTATGCAAAGGATGAGAAAGAAGCTTTACAATTTATGATGGATGACCCGGCGGTAAAAAATAAAATAATGCTTGCAAAGGTTTACCCTTATGGCATTGCAGTAAATAAATGTGACTAAAGCTAAAATTATTTATGACTAACGAATCAATTGATAAGGCCATTCAAACCCAGATAGCCAATATTGAAAAAAATACCGGCAAGACACTGCAACAATGGATTGACATCGTCAATAAATCCGGGTTTACTAAGCATGGGGAGTTGGTTATTTTCTTAAAAGAAAAACACGGCTTTACCCATGGCAATGCAAACACGATTGTACATTTTGCCAAACAATCTCATGCTGGCGCCCCGGAGAATGATACCGATTGGATTGCGGAGCAATACAAAGGCAAAGAAAACCTGAAGCCCTGGTATGATAAAATAATGTCCGAAGTAAACAAGCTGGGAAAAGATGTAGAAATGGCGCCAAAGAAAGCCTATGTCAGCTTGAGGAGAAAAAAACAATTTGCACTGATTCAACCCTCTACCAAAGACCGGTTAGATGTGGGATTAAATATTAAAGGAGTGGCTCCGTCTGGGATGGCCACTGCCGCTGGAAGCTGGAATGCCATGTGTACTCACCGGATTAAAGTAGAAGACGAAAAATTGATCGGAAAAGAATTATTTGACTGGATAAAGCAGGCGTATGAGCAGGCAGGTTAAAAATGGGGTTGCATTATGTTTATAATGAGAAATCTACTAACGGCTTTTTTATTACTGATAGTACAGGTTACGTTTTCACAGGAAAAAAACTGGAGAATTGCCTATGTGCTTTGGCATGATACGGTAACTGCTGAAAATTCTATTCACCTGATGAAGATGAATGGCAAAAGGGATAAATCAATCATTGATTATTCAGGTTCCGGCTGGATGGTAATGGCTTCAGGATCCAAATATTGGTTCCAGGTAGGTAAGGACAGTTCAGGGAAACAACCCGGATTATACAACTATGATATAAAAACGAAGGAAGAAAAATTTCTTTTTGATGCCAGGGGCTTGTACCAGGATATTGATTTCAGCAGTAAACTGAATTTATATACTGCTGGTTTTTCCCACAAACCTCCCGGGGCTGCAAAATTACAATACGATATTTTTTTGTTCAATGAAGATGGCTCTATAAAAAAACAAGTTACCAATGATACAGCTATTGACCTTGAACCTGTTTTTGCTCCCGATGACAGTAAAATAATCTTTCGAAGTAACAGGGACAGGAATCCCAAAAGCTGGGCAGAGTTTGAGATTTATAGCATCAATACTGACGGAACCGGCCTGAAGAGACTTACCTATAACCCTGATACAACAGCCAATGTGTTACGGGCCAGCAGCCCCCTTATCGCCCCTGACGGACGGATCGTTTTTTCAGGGTTTTGGGAAGGTGCTTACCGGCTGATGGTGATGAATATGGATGGCAGTGAAATTAAACCATTAATAAGAACAGATAATATCGATCAGACCTCCTGCAGCTTTTCTCCTGATGGAAAACAAATCGCCTTTACTGGCAGAAAGAAAGGAATGAGGAACAATGATATTTATCTCATTAATGCTGATGGTACAAATCTCCGGCAGCTCACCAATGACTGGAGAAGAAAAGTGCAGCCTTTTTTTATTTCAATGAAATAGTATGCGATATAGTTTTTTAATACTGATATTCTCACTTTGCCCGTTATTCTCCACAGCCCAAAAGAAAAAGGAAATTGATGAGCTTTACCTCACCCGGCTAAAAACAGCGGAAGCCTATTATCGGCATAACCAGACAGGCGAAGCCCAAAGAATATTATTAGCTGTTCCTGCCGGAAAAAGAACATTTGAATGGGAACTGTTATATGCAAGAACCGACCGGAGTGTATATACCATAACCGGGCATAGCAAGACAGTGGTGAGTATTGCAGTGAGTAAAGATGGCAAGTTGCTGGCTACCGGGTCTGCAGATAATGCTATCATCATTTGGGATGCGAATACTTACCAGCTGATCCGGAAAATTGAATTACACAAGGGACAGGTAACCACCCTCGATTTTTCACCTGATGGAAAATTTCTGGTAAGCGGATCAACAGATAAATCACTCCGCTTATGGGATGTGGCAACCGGGAATGAAACCCGGAATTACAATAGCGAATTTAAACAGGGTATTTACCAATGTAAGTTCAGCACGGATGGTAAAATGCTTGGAGTTGTATCCTGGGAAAGAGGCGCCAAAGGGGTACAGGGTTTTGCAAAAGTACTGGATGTACAAACCGGTGCTTTAATAAAGCGCTTTGATACAGACGATCATCCGGCCTCGGCAGTAAAATTCTCTGCTGATAATAAGAAATTGTATACGGGTACATGGGGTTTTCAAATCAAGCAGCATGATCTCGTATCTGGAGGCACCGACTGGAATTACGACATGCGGGAATTTGATTATTATACTGCAGTACAAAGCATGGATGTGAGCCCGGATAATAAATATGTTGTGCAGGGCGGAAAGGATAATAAAATAAGAATGCTGAATACTCTGGATGGCAAATTGATGTATGTTATTGAATCGTGGCTGGGACATAAAGAATGGGTGAATGGTACCCGTTTTTCTCCCGATGGATTAAGTTTTGCCAGCGTCAGCGATGATGGGCTGCTGAAAGTATGGGAAACAAGTACTGGAAGGAACCTGCTTACATTCAGGGGTCATCTTGCCGGCATTAACCAGCTTACCTGGCATCCTGACGGTACTAAAATTTATACTACTTCTGCTGATAATACTATTAAAATCTGGGATATAAGAGCTCCCGGGGAAATGAGTTTCAGGGCAAGTGTGATAGGCCCATGGAATGCTCCTGTTTCCCCAGATAGAAAATGGATGGCCCCTGTGAATAGCGACAGGCACCTTGCATTATACAGCATGAGTAGCGGTAAGCCGATGTTATTTTTAGACAGTCTTTCTGCTTTTGCTGCCGCCTTTTCTTCTGATGGGCAATATCTGGCAACGGGCTATAGAAATCTCATTATCTACAACACAACAACGGGTAAACGGCAAATAACCGGAAAAGGGCATTCAGGCATTATTTACGGAATGGATTACAATAGAAAACTCGACCTGTTTGTAACAGCTGCCGATAATACCATTCGTTTTTGGAATACTACAGACACTACAGCTTATAAAATTGTTTCAAATACCGGTAATCCTTTTACCGTTAAATTTTCTCCTGACGGTAAACATATTTACGCAGGCTGTGTGGACGGGAAAATTAAAATTATATCATCAGAAAATTGGTCGATTACTGACAGCCTGCAAAGTGGTACAACCATATTCAATATGGCTGCATCTGCAGATGGAAACTATTTGCTTACCAGTGGTAATGCAGAGGTCTTTGCCTGGAATTTGAAAAAGAAAAAAAGCCTTTCGTTGAAAGGCCATACCAAATGGGTGTATGGTGCTGCTTTTCATCCTTCTTTACCAATCGCCGTTACAGCATCCTACGATCGTACACTACGATTCTGGGATGTTGAAAAAGGTATCAATACGCTGACGTTGTTTGGTTTTGAACATGAGCTGTATACCGTTTCCTTTTCAAATGACGGTAAACGGCTCCTCGTGACGGAAACAGGCGGTACTGCACATATTATAAATTTATAACTACCGGTCGGGAAGCCTGATTCACCTTTTGTCAAATAGAAAAGTAAGGAGGCATTGGGGATTTGTAACTTACTATATAAACCTGCAGTTATGAAAAATATTGGTTTAACCATTCTTTTGTTCCTGTTCGTTTTCATTACCAAAGCACAACAACCGGTTATTGTTTCTGCGCAATGGTTGAATGAAAATATGAAAGACCCAGATCTGGTGATCCTGTACACAGGCTTTGTGATAAAGGCGGATTATGACAAAGAGCATATCGAAGGCTCCCGTTTTCTCTGGCCCGACTGGCTGGCATTTGATAAACCGGAAGGCAGTATGTATGCTCCGGATGCTAAAACAGCAACAAAGGTGTTGCAGGAGCTAGGAATTAATAAAAATTCAAAAATTGTAATTTGTCATAGAGGCAGCGATGTAACTATTGCTGCCAGGATGTTTATGACATTGGAACATTTTGGCCTGAAAGGAATGGTTTCATTTTTGAATGGAGGCATTGAAGCATGGAAAAGAGCGGGTTATACTGTGACCAATAGGCCGGCAGCATTTAAAAAAGGAAATTATGTGGCAACTACAACAGGTACGCTGGTGGATAAAGACTATGTCCTCAATGCCTTGAATACAAAATCATCTGAAGTGGTGGATGCAAGGGCTAAACGCTGGTATGATGGTGACCCGACCGGCAACCCGAGAGATGGTCATATCAGCGGTGCCAAAAATATTCCTTTCCCGGATATGGTAGATTCCACGAACAGCATCAAGCCGGTTTCTATAGTGGAAAAAAATTTCACTACAGTAGTGCCGGATAAAAGCAAGGAGGTGGTAGTGTATTGTTTTATCGGGCAAACTGCCTGTGTGGACTACCTGGCAGGACGCAGCCTGGGTTATAAGATGAAAGTATATGATGGCAGTATGCAGGAGTGGAGCAGGGATGAAAAACTGCCGATGGAGAAAACAAAAAAGGAATAATAAAATAAAACCCCGGCATACCCGGGGTTTTTGCTGAATCAGTTTTTTATTTCTTTCGTTTAAAAATCCCTTCCATGAATTTAGCTTCCTTACCATCATGACCTGTGCCATACATCGACATAGTATAACTATTATCATCATGGAACTTTAATTCCTGGCGAATATCTGTTTCTGCTTTCATACCGGGGTCTGATTGTTTTCCTGCCATACTCAGTGTTTTGGTGGCTTCATCATAACTACCTTCCATCCGCACAATGCCGGAACCCATATTGTCTATCCAGGAAAGAACAAACTTTTTCTTCATTTTATCAAATCCCATTATACCATGCCCCTGCATGGGCTGCCCCATCATAGTACTTGAAAAATCTGTCATCTGGTAGAGACCATTTACCGCCATGGTCACCACATCTGTAGCTTTTGATACTGTAGGGGGCTGAGAAGGATCCATCCATTGCAAAACTGAATCGGCTATCCATGTACCTGCATGTTTCGACATCCATGCATGTTCTGGCCCGGGTGTGGCAAAATCCATCCATGCTTTCATCATTTCAGCTTGTGCAGCTGAATCTGGCGGCCCAGCAGGGCTTGATGCTACTGTTTCAGTGTTTGCAGTGGCTTCAGTTTTGGCTTCATCTGTTTTTTTTTCATTGTTGCAGGAAAAAACCAGGAAAGCTGTTGCACAGCATAATAAGGTAATTCGTTTCATATTAAGTATTATTTTGGAGGGAGAAGATACTAATTACCTTAAAGAGAGCTGCAAAATATTCCGACGAAACCGGAATTTTAAAGGATGAAAGAAAAAATCAGGAAAGCTGGATGGTCTTTATCTGCATAACCGTGGCAATACTGGTTGCCCTTTCTTTGGCAACGAATGCTGTTTCTCCTTCAAATAATTCATCAACAGATTCTTTAAAGTAGCGGAGCCAGGTTTCAAAATGATGCTTTTGTAATGGCGACTGCCGGTGCAAAGTTATGTGAGGCTGCATGGCATTTTTATGATACGTATCCGACTGGAATAAAACGGAATCCCAGAAATCAACCAGGACAGGTAAGTGATGAGAAAGATCAATCTTAGCCACATCCGTAAAGATGTAATTAATAGAATTATCTGCTAACAGCTTTTCATAAAACAGGGTGACCAGCAATAACAGGTCTTCCCTGTTTGAAATATCTTTTTTCATTCTTTATTCATTGATGGCTGCATATAATTTTTCTGCGTCACTCTTATTAAAAAGTTGAGTTCCATCGTTCATGGTTGCTGCACTACCACAAGCCACGCCAAAGCGAATTGCCTCTCTTAATGTTTTTCCTTTTTGTAAAGAATAGGTGATACCAGCCACCATACTATCTCCGGCACCAACAGTGCTTTTCTTTTCTACCGGTGGCGCATCCACAAAATATCTTTTATCCTCGCTTACCATCCAGGCGCCCAGATGCCCCATAGAAACAACAATTATTTCAGCAAAACCATCTCTTATCGCCTGTTGCGCAGCATCGGGTACTTCCTCTTTATCCAGCCACTCCACATTCAGCATTTTACATAACTCACCAATATTGGGTTTGATCATATATGCATGTTTACCTTTCAATGCTTGCAAAGCAGGGCCACTGGTATCCACAATACATTTGGCACCGACGGCGGCTGCATTTTTAACGATCAGGCCGTAGAAATAATCAGGGAGTCCCGGAGGTAAGCTCCCGCTGGCTACAACATAGGTTGGTGCAAAAGAACGGATCTGGTCAACCAGTGATTTAATTGTTTCTTCCAATACTTCCTTACCCGGGAATGTAAAACGATATTGGTTATTAGTTGAAGTTTCCAATACGATCCAGTTCTCTCTTGTTTCCAGTTTTGTATCCACAGCATGAAACAGAATATTCTCATCCTTTAATAAGGAACACAGCATATTTCCATTATGCCCCCCGGCTGGGAATAAAGCCACAGAAGGAGTTTCTAATTTTTGCAAAGCTTTACTCACATTGATGCCACCGCCTCCGGGTTCATTCACTACCTCAGTACAACGCAACTTGCTTTCGGGTTTGAATTTTTCTACTCTTGAGCTTTTATCAATACAAGGATTAAGTGTGATCGTAAGTATCATAAATTGTTTATTTCTGTTAATACGGACTGTATCCGATTATTTAATGTTTCATGATCGGTGTAGCCTTTGGTAAGCAGATAGAATCTTTGTTCAGCTACCTGCATCAATACCTGGGGAAAGCTTGTCGCCTGGAGTTGCTTACACAAAGCAAATTCATACAATGCTTTCTCCTTATAGGCTTCACTGTTCATTTTGCTGTAAAACTCTTCTCCGGGTATAGAATATTTTTCCAGTAAATGCCGGTATGCTTCATTATCGGTCAGGTCACGTCCTTCAAAATGCAAACTATATTGAAGATCAGCCGCAAATGCTACTTGTTGATCAGGGAGTATCTCTTTGAAGATACACATGGCAATAGCAGCTTTTTCTGAGTGTGGAAACCAATCGCTTTCACCGGGATTGAAAATATGCCAGAGATAATCAGGACCGAATTTGATACCTGTTATTTCTTCCACCCGGTGATAAGCCTCACTGATATAGCTGGCAGTTGCAGCAATGGGACGGGGATTTCCTGCTGGAATCATCCCTCCCGACAGTACTTCAAATGATATTTTGTCTTTATACTCTTCCGCTATTTGCTTGATCACAGGGCTAAAGCCATAGCACCAGCCACAATAAGCGTCATAACAATAATAGATTACAGGCTGCATAAGAGTGCAAACTTAAGAAGATAAGAAAAGTAAAATTTATGACTTTGGTAATAATAAAGACGGATAATGATCACCTGTTCTTCACTTCATCAAATTTTTCATCATAGTCTTTCCTGATCGTACCCATCATCCGGTCCCAGAACAGGAAGTATAGCCCATAGTTGCCCTTAAAATACTGGTGGTGCAGGTTGTGGTTCACAGAGGTATTGATCCATTTTCCCAACCAGTGTTTACTGAAGCCTTTTGGATAAAGCTCCCAGCCCAGGTGCCCATACACATTATAGATGATCATAAATAAAAAGAAGAACAGGAGGTGAAAGAGATGGACAGGAATAGTAAATACAAAAACAAGGAATATTCCGGCTTCCACAATTGCTTCCAGTGGATGAAAAGCATAAGCGGCGAAGGGGCTTGGGTTAACCGATTTATGATGAATAAGGTGAACCCATTTAAATACCCGGGGGTGATGCATCAACCGGTGCATCCAGTAAAAATAAGTGTCATGCAGGAAGGCCATTACCGGGAAGGCAAGAAAGAAATACAGTTTTCCTTGCTGATCAATATCAGTATAGAACTTTGTATGTTTTGATAATTCCGGGCTGCCAAGGACAATAGCCGGAATAAAGGCCATAATGAATATAGTGGCAATTGAAAACCCGATCTCTCTTATATAATCATTGAATTTTGGAAACCGCTGCTGAATTTTTTTAGAACTGATCAATTTCCGCAGTACCACATACCAAATGAAGAAGGCAATACTGGCAATCAGTAAATAGCGGCTGCCGATTATTTGTACATCCTTAAAATAAAGTGACCAATTCATGTTTGAAGATTAATGTGCTTCGAGCCAGTTATCTCCCTGCCCGCATTCTGCAATAACCGGAACATCATACGGCAACGGCAATGCGATCTGCATATTCTCAATGATCAGGGGCTTCAATTCTTTTGCTTCTGATTTCAATGCATCAAAAACCAATTCATCATGCACCTGCAGGATCATCCGGCTTTGCATTTTTTCTTTTTTCATGGCGGCATGCACTTTTTGCATGGCTAATTTGATCATATCGGCTGCTGTGCCCTGTATCGGTGAGTTGATTGCATTTCGTTCTGCAAAACCACGAACCGTAAAATTGGCAGAATTGATATCCTTTAACCAGCGTTTTCTTCCCATCAGTGTTTGCACATATCCATGCTCCCGGGCAAAATTGATCGTATCGTCCATATACTTTTGAATGCCGGGGAACTCTTTTTTATAATTATCAATGATCTCTTTGGCTTCTGTTCTTGATATACCTAAGTTATCAGCAAGACCAAAAGCTCCCTGCCCGTAAATGATACCAAAGTTTACACTCTTGGCTTTATAACGCATTTCTTTAGTTACCTCAGCCTCCGGAATATTGTACACCCGTGCCGCTGTGGCAGTATGAATATCTGTTCCTTTCCGGAAGGCTTCACACATATTGGTATCACCACTGATAGCAGCAACTATTCTCAATTCAATTTGAGAATAGTCAGCAGATAATAAAATATATTTACTATCCCTGGGAATAAAGGCCTTCCTGATCTCCCTGCCTCTGTCTGTTCTTACTGGTATATTCTGCAGGTTGGGATTATTGCTGGCTAACCGGCCGGTGACGGCCACAGCCTGGCCATAAGTAGTGTGAACTCTTCCTGTTTTTTTATTGATCAGTTCCGGTAAAGAATCTACATAGGTTGATTTCAGCTTGGTCAGTTCACGAAATGCTAAAATATCATCTACGATCTGGTGACCTTTAGCTGCAAGCTTTAATAGCACATCCTCGCCGGTCTGGTATTGCCCGGTTTTTGTTTTCTTGGCAGAGGGGTCCAGTTTTAGTTTATCAAATAATACTTCACCGAGTTGTTTGGGGGATGCCAGGTTAAAACGTACGCCAGCCTGTTTATACACACTCTCTTCGGCTTTTTTTGCATCCTTTTCCAGTTCTTTGGAATAATCACCCAGGAAATTAATATCCACTTTGATCCCTTCATATTCCATATCCACCAGCACCTTCACTAATGGATTCTCTACTTCGTTAAACACTTTTTCTACTTCTCTTTTTTTAAGGAGCGGGGTAAATACATTTTTCAACTGGAGGGTAATGTCTGCATCTTCTGAAGCATATTCTTTTATCTTTTCCAATTCCACATCCCGCATATTCCCTTGGGTCTTGCCTTTCTTCCCAATCAGTTCTTCAATATGGACGGGCTCATAACCCAGGTATTTGGCACTCAGGAGGTCCATACTTCTTTTACCATCAGGTTCGATCACATAATGTGCAAGCATCGTATCGAAAAGATCACCGGCTATTTCTATACCATACCATTTTAACAGCAACAGGTCATATTTAGTATTCTGCCCGATCCATATCTTTTTCTTATCTGCGAAAAGGGGAGAAAAATGAGCCAGTATGGTTTTTGTTTTTTCCTGGTCAGTTGGGCAGGGCACATAATAGCCTTCACCGGGTGTCACAGAGAAGCTGAGCCCAACGAGCTCTGCATCGTTAGCATCAATACCGGTGGTTTCTGTATCAAAGCAGATCTCGGTATGCTTCTTTAATTCGGCCACTAATTTTTTTATGGCTGAATCACCTTCCACCGCTTCATATTTATGCGACGTGTTAGTAATGTTTTTATCAACAGTTAACCCATCTCTTGTATCATCGTCATCGTCAACAATGGGTTGATTTTTACTTTCACTTTTAACCGGCTCCACTATATTTCCAAACAAATCTGTTTGAACACCCTGGGGTATTTCTTTATCGACTACACCCTTTGAAGGGGTTGATAAGGAAAAATCATCACCAAGTAATCGCTTACCCAGCGTTTTGAATTCAAGTTCACCGAACACTTCTTTTAATTTTTCTTTATCCCAGTCTTTCAGTTTAAAATCCTCTTCGTGAAACTCCACCGGTACGTTAGTAATAATGGTGGCTAATTTCTTGGATAAGATCGCTGACTCTTTTCCTTTTCGAACTTTTTCACCTAAAGCACCTTTGATATTATCTGCATTGGCTAAAGCGTTTTCTAATGTACCATACTCAGCTAATAGTTTTGCTGCGGTCTTTTCACCAACACCAGGGATACCGGGGATATTATCAACAGCATCACCCATCAACCCGAGAATATCTATGACCTGCGATACCTCTTTGATATTCCATTTTGCACATACTTCTTCTGGTCCCAGGATTTCTGCATCACCACCCTGGTAGCCGGGTTTGTATATTTTTATTTTTTCAGATACCAACTGGCCATAGTCTTTATCTGGCGTAACCATATATACCTCGTAACCGGCTTTTTCGGCTTGCTTACTCAGGGTCCCCACCACATCATCCGCTTCATAACCATCCAGTTCAACTACCGGGATATTAAACCCACGGATGATAGCTTTTATATCAGGTATGGCAGCCAGTATATCTTCAGGTGCTTCCTGCCGGTTGGCCTTATAATCTTCAAAATCTGTATGACGTTCGGTAGGAGCAGCGGTGTCAAAGCATACCGCCATATGGGAGGGGTTCTGGTTTTTGATCAGGTCCACCAATGCATTGGTAAAACCAAACTGTGCATTGGTATTTTTGCCTTTTGAAGTAAGGCGGGGGTTTCTTATCAGTGCATAATATGCACGAAACACCAGCGCAAAAGCGTCGAGGAGGAATACTTTTTTTGCCATGCTGCTAAGTTAATGTTTTCAGCAGCTATGATGCGTACAAAGCACAAATACCCCGCCGGGAACGGCGGGGTATATTGTATAAACTAACTGCTTTGCTTAAGAGACTTATGTAGAGAAAAAAAATTAATTCACGGTGTTATCTTCCTCATTCTTGATAGCAGGCTGTGCTGTAATGGTATTCTTATTCAGGTATTCTGAAGGATTTTCCACCAGTACAGTACCACTGAAAGCAGCAACATTACGTTGAGCTCCGGGGTCAGCAACGGCCACTTTATCTTTGTGAATGAAATTCAGGTATAGAGCGAAGAACAGGAGGTTGAAGGCAAAAAAGTTTACGATTTTGCGGACACGTCTTTTCATAAATATTGGATTTATTCGGTTTTTACAATTATTGGATTATTCGGTTTCTCTAAGGCTAAGATAGACCCCCGTAGTACGATGTGCAAGAATTGGATGATGGTATTTGTTAAAATAGAGAAGAATTACTTTAGATCTGTTCGTAAAACTACGAATCGTTATTTTTTCATCTCTTCCAGTTTTTTTTGCAGGGAAAACATCTCATCACGAAGGCGGGCTGCTTCCATAAAGTCAAGATCCCGTGCGGCTTTCTCCATTTCCTTTTTAATTTTTTGAATAGCTTTTTCTGCCTGTGGTATCGTTTTATACTCTGTTTGCTCTTCCGCCGCAATAGTAACAAGATCTTCATCCGGGGCAATAGCATAAGGATTGGCGGGGTCATATCCTTTGATATCAAGCACTGATGTTTGTGCAAATACCTGCTCTTTACTTTTCTTTACGGTTCTGGGGGTGATATTGTGTTCTATATTATAAGCGACCTGTTTTTCACGGCGGCGGTTTGTTTCATCTATTGTTTTCTGCATACTCTCTGTCATTTTATCTGCATAGAAAATAACAAAGCCATCTACATTCCTGGCTGCCCGGCCCGCAGTTTGTGTCAGCGATTTTTCATTCCGCAGAAAACCTTCTTTGTCTGCGTCCAGAATGGCAACTAAAGAAACTTCCGGCAGGTCCAATCCTTCCCGCAACAGGTTTACTCCCACCAATACGTCGATAGTGCCTAATCTTAATTCTCTGAGAATTTCCACCCGTTCCAATGTATCAACCTCGCTGTGGATATATTTTGATTTGATATTAATACGGTGAAGGTATTTGTCCATCTCTTCAGCCATCCTTTTTGTCAAAGTCGTTACCAACACCCTGTCACCTTTCTTCACTGTTTTATCAATCTCATCCAGCAGGTCATCGATCTGGTTTACGCTGGGCCGGATCTGTATGGGAGGATCAAGCAGTCCTGTTGGACGGACGACCTGCTCCACCACCACACCGCCGGTTTTTTCTAACTCGAAATCATCCGGCGTAGCAGAAACAAAAATGGTTTGGTTTAATAAGGAGTCAAATTCATGAAAATTCAACGGGCGGTTATCTAAGGCAGAGGGTAAACGGAAGCCATAGTCAACCAATATGAGTTTCCGGCTTCTGTCGCCACCATACATCCCACTTACCTGGGGAATGGTCTGGTGACTTTCATCAATGACCATCAGGAAATCTTTAGGGAAGTAATCCAACAAACAGAATGGCCGGGTACCGGGTCTTCTGCGGTCAAAAAAACGGGAGTAATTTTCAATACCACTGCAATAACCCAGTTCTTTGATCATTTCAAGATCATATTCCACTCTTTCTTTCAGCCGCTGTGCTTCGATGAATTTCCCGGTATTCTTAAAATATTCGACCTGTGCAGTCATTTCATCCTGTATCTCGTAGATCACCTGCTGCATGATGTCCTTGGGAGCCACATACAGGTTAGCAGGAAAAATAGCGGCATTCTCCATTTTCCCGATCCTTTTCCCGGTAATAACTTCTATGCTTTCAATTTCCTCGATCTCATCTCCAAAGAAGGTGATCCTGTATCCGTAATCAACATAAGGAAGGTTGATATCAACAGTATCACCTTTTACCCGGAAGGTGCCCCGGTTAAATTCCAGCGTTGTCCTGTTATAAAGGGAATTAACCAACGAGTGCAAAAAGCCCTGTCTTGAAATTTGCTGTCCTTTATTAATACGGATGATCCCGTTTTCATAATCGGTAGGGTTTCCCATACCATATATACAGCTCACGGAAGCAACTACAATGATATCCCTGCGGCCACTCAATAAGCTGGAAGTGGCCCTTAACCTTAATTTATCCAGCTCATCATTGATACTGAGATCTTTTTCAATATATACATCACTAACCGGCATATAAGCTTCCGGCTGGTAGTAATCATAGTAGGAGACAAAATATTCAACCGCATTTTCAGGAAAGAACTGCCGGAATTCACCATATAACTGAGCTACCAGCGTTTTATTATGGGTCAGGACTAACGTGGGCCGTTGCGTATTCTGTATGACATTGGCAATGGTGAAAGTCTTACCACTACCTGTTACACCCAGCAGTGTCTGGTATTTTTCACCCTGTATAACAGCTTCTGTCAGCTGGTGAATGGCACCTGGCTGATCGCCGGCAGGGGGAAATGGAGCATAGAGTTTAAAAGACATCAGCCAAAGTTAATGCGAATGCAGACTATTTAGTGAAAGGATAGCAGGAAAACCCGGTAAGGCCCGGGTAACTAAACTCATACCGGTCATCATTTTGATATAGTAACTTGCCCGGGTAACAATTTATATTTACAATAAACAGCCAGACATGAGAAATACCAGGCTAATCTTTTTGCTGTTGCTTTTATGCAGTACCGGGATAAAAGGGCTCACTCAAAAAAGAGACTCAGTGCTTGCTGTATTAGCTGCAGAGTTTCCTGCTGAAAAGATATTTATTCACTATGATAAGGAAAATTATATCGCCGGGGAGACCATGTGGTTTAAAGCCTATTTTTCGAGTAATGGTTTGCCAAGCGGAATAAGTTCGAATTTCTATATCCGTTTGGTTGATGATAAAGGCCATACAATTGCTGAAAAGAAATACCCGGTAACGGGAGCAGCGGCAAAAGGAAATATTGATTTGCCGGACTCCCTGCCACAGGGTAATTACTATTTTATTGCAACCACTGCAGGTATGCAGACATATGGGAGTGATTTTATTTACCGGAAGAATATTTATATCTATAACCCATCTGTTGCAGGGAAAATCATCCCAGCTCCACAGGATATTAAAGTACAGTTCTTCCCGGAAAGTGGAAATCTTGTGGACGGCTTGCTGACGGTTGTTGCCTTTAAGGCAACGGATGCAGGCGGCAATCCTGTTGAAATTAACGGGGTGATCCGTAATGAAGAAGGAACTACAATAGCTTCTTTTAAGTCATATCATGATGGTATCGGCCGGGTTCAGTTCAAACCACAACTTTCAAAAAAATACAAAGCAGAGATAGATTACAATGGTAATATTCATTCTTTTAACTTACCTGAAGTGATAAGTTCAGGGATCAACTTAAAAATCCAGGATGAACCGGGTGGCATAGCTTTTACAGTATCAAGAAGTGTAAATGGTAAATCCAATTTTGAGAATATTACATTGGTAGGCGTAATGAATAACCAGGTCGTTAACGAGACCGATATTGCATTTGATAATTACATGTCAGTAAAAGGACATGTCTTAACAGATAGCCTGCCGTCAGGGATACTTCATTTTACGGTTTTCAATAAAGACGGGCTTCCTTTAGCTGAACGTCTTTCTTTTGTTAATAACAGGGAATATATCTCTGCTGGAAATATCAATACCGTAAAGCATGACAGTGCTAAAAGAGCAATGAATTCATTTGATATTAATTTTCCCGCTTCTATACAAAGAAGTCTTTCCGTAGCGGTCACTGATGCATCTACTGATGGCAGTGAAGACAAAGAAAGTATCTGGTCAGCCTTTTTATTATCCGGCGATCTGAAAGGATATATACATAACCCCGGCTGGTATTTTGAAGGAACCGGTGATACAGCAGCTCTTGCTATGGATAACCTGATGCTGACACATGGCTGGGTGCGATTCAACTGGAAAGAATTACTGACAGGAAATTTGAAAGTAAAAAAGACAAATGAACCTTACTTGCTGTCGGTTACCGGGGTTGTGAATGAAGAACAGGATAAACAACATGTCTCCGGAGGTAAATTGAGTATTTACCAGGAAAATGAGGACTCTACTTCCCAGAGTTACGAGATACCAGTAGCACAGGATGGCAGGTTTGAGATTGATTCGGCTGCCTTTAATGGGAAAGCCAATTTCTTTTATGTGTATTCTAATCCACAAGGGAAACAAAAACCGGTAAAAATTCATACTGATCCGATCACCGGGGAGCTATCCTTACCCGATAATACAGTGTATCTTCATTTTTATCCCGATAATTTAAATAAAGCAGTAAAAGAGCAGTATGAGTGGATGAGAAACAGGGGAAAAATAAAGGAGCTTGCCAATGTTACTGTTGAATCTAAAACAGCGAAGAAGCCTTTTGATGTAGTAAATGAGAAATACACGACCGGAGTTTTCAGGGCTCCGGGTAAAGTCAATCTGGATAATATCAACCTTCCGGCAAACGATAAATCACTAAATGTTATGGATTGGATCCGGAATAGTATTACACATGTGGAATTACAGGGAAACAGGTTTGTAAGCAGGAAAAATTTCAGTCTTGGAACAGGACAAAAATGGGCAGTTGGGGTTTTCATTGATGAGGCACCGGCTGATGCAAGCCAGCTGCGATCATTAAGAGTTGATGAAATTGCACTGGTGAAATATTACGAGGCTGGTTTTGTTGGTGTCGGTAGTGGTTCACCCGGAGGGGCTATTGCTGTTTATACAAAGAAAAAAGATAATGGCCAGCAAATCGATAAGCTGGAATATTTTACCAGTAACGGATATTCAATTGTAAGGGAGTTTTATAATCCAGATTATTCTAATAATGGGAATAATTCACAAATAACTGACCGGCGGAGAACACTTTACTGGAGCCCGGATGTTTATACCGATTCAGATACAAAAACGGTAACTATCAGGTTTTACAATAATGATGTAAGTAAGAAATACAGGGTGATAATAGAAGGATTTGATGTAAATGGTAAATTAGTACATATCGAAAAAATACTGGGTGAATAAATTATTTTTTCAATTTCCTGTTTGAATAGGCCGAGTAGTCGGGTAGTATCGCATCATAATCTTCATGCATCAGCGGGGAAGTAAACATAAAATCTGCCGTGGCCCTGTTACAGGCGACAGGGATATTATAAGTAGCAGCAAGACGTAATAATGCTTTTACATCCGGATCATGAGGCTGGGCCTCCATGGGATCCCAGAAAAAGATAAGCACATCAATTTTTCCTTCGGCGATCTGGGCACCTATCTGCTGGTCTCCTCCCAGTGGACCACTCAGAAATTTGGTCACTGACTGATCGAGTGCAGTTTCCAATAATATGCCTGTAGTACCAGTGGCAAACAAGCGATGCTTGTTCAGGACTTTTTTATTATAGATTGCCCAATCAATAAGATCAGCCTTCTTATGATCATGGGCTACTAGGGCAATTTTTTTCCGGCTTTCCAGTTTTCTTATACTCATGATCCGAAGGTATAGCAAAATAAAAAAACCTTACCAGGAGGTAAGGTTCTTTGTTTTATATCTATAAACTAAACTATTACTTTAGTTCTGCTGATACAGTGATCTTTGGTTCTTTGGCAACTTTGCCTGCATCAATAGGAATACCGGTGATACCGTAATCGGCTAGTTTAATCGAAAAAGCCGTTGTCGTACTTAATGTTCCACCGCTCACAACGATAGTGACTTCTGTACTAACTGGTTTTGTTACGTCTTTGACAGTAAGGTCACCGGTTACCTGCACAGTGTAAGAGCCATCTTTGGCGAAATTTACTTTAGACAGGTCAGCGATCTTTCCTTTAAACGTGAATTTAGGGAAGTTATCAGAGTTCAACCAGTCTTTACCATTGAAATGTTCTTGAATTCTTGGATTAGTGAAAGCAAAGTTTTTTACAGTTGCTTCAAAGGCAACAGTCCCGGTTTTAGTATCAACTGCAGCCGTTACAGTCTTATTTTCAGCTTTTGGTAATGCATCAATAGCAGTACTGGCATCAAAATTTACAATTGCAGATGTAGTAGTTTTTTTCTGTGCGAACAGGCTGCCAGTCAGGGCCACGAAAGAAAGAAATAGAATTGTTTTTTTCATTTGGTTATTTTTTGGGGTGATAGTTTAATTTATTGTTTGTTTAAAGCGCTTCTTTTAAAATCAATTTTTATTACTTCAAGAATTCCGTCAAGACTTCCCCCGCTGCAACTTCCTTTAATGGATACCTTGTCGCCAATCTTAAGGCTTTTAGCTTCTGCAACATGCTGATCCTGGAAAGCAAAAATGGCAAAGTTGCCAGAAGTGGTATCTATCAGTTTTACATTAACAGTTGCTGTATCGGGTGATTCTAAATCAGAAACTGTACCATTAACAGTTAGAATTTTTTCACGATATTTTAAATTGGCAAGACTATCATTTTGCTGAAATTCACGGATGAAATCAACAGCCTCCACGGTAAAAGCAGATTTCCTGTCTTTTGTATCAGCGAAAGTATCGGTGGCGATATACCAATAGATGCCAGCCCCAGCCAATACAAGGACTAAACCGCCGAATAATATCCTTTTCAGCCAGGGGCTCTTTTTGTTTGTTTGAGTTGACATATAGTATGTGGTAAAACGAATCTTTTTTTAGTTAGTTCAAAAGCGCAACACAAATATACAATGTTTAAACATTGATTAAGTATTTTACAGTGAAATATTTGTGAAGAAAATGAAACGTCCCGCCGGAGGCGGGACGTTGTTACTTACTAACCCATTGAAAAGCAACGAATAAAACGATTATTAGGCGGTTTGCATTTCTTTGATCTTTTCCCTGATCTTCCCTTCAATTTCTTTAGCCAACTCGGGATTATCCACCAGTAGTTGCTTCACGGCATCACGGCCCTGGCCCAGTTTATCATTATTATAGCTGTACCAGCTTCCGCTTTTCTGGACGATTCCCAATTCTGTTCCCATGTCAATGATCTCTCCATTCTTGGAAATACCTTCCCCGAAGATGATATCAAACTCAGCCGCCCTGAAAGGAGGGGCTACTTTATTTTTAACCACTTTTACTTTTACCCTGTTACCAATTGCCTCATCGCCATCTTTGATCTGGGTGGAACGACGGATATCTAACCGGACAGAAGCATAAAATTTCAGTGCATTACCACCAGTAGTCACTTCGGGGTTACCAAACATAACACCGATCTTTTCTCTCAGCTGGTTAATGAATATACAGATCGTATTTGTTTTGGAAATAGTTGCGGTTAGTTTTCTCAGTGCCTGGCTCATTAACCTGGCATGAAGACCCATTTTGCTGTCTCCCATTTCACCTTCCAGCTCACCTTTGGGAACAAGGGCAGCCACTGAGTCGATCACCACCACATCCAAGGCGCCAGAAAGGATCAGGCGGTCGGCTATTTCCAGCGCCTGTTCACCATAATCAGGCTGCGATATCAAAAGATTATCAACATCAACACCAAGTTTCTGCGCATAGCTGCTGTCGAAAGCATGCTCCGCATCGATGATTGCACACATACCACCTTTCTTCTGTGCTTCGGCAATAACATGGGTGGCTACAGTTGTTTTTCCAGAAGATTCAGGTCCGTAGATCTCAATGACCCTTCCTTTTGGCAGGCCGCCAATACCAAGTGCCACATCAAGCCCGATTGAGCCGGTTGAAATGACTTCCTGTACATCGCCGGATTTCTCATTCATCAGCATCACACTTCCTTTACCAAAATCCTTTTCGATCTTGTCCATGGTAAGCTTTAACGCTTTCATTTTTTCGTTGTTCGTTG
The DNA here is from genome assembly GCA_902826165.1 of uncultured Bacteroidota bacterium. Taxonomy (GTDB): domain Bacteria; phylum Bacteroidota; class Bacteroidia; order Chitinophagales; family Chitinophagaceae; genus CADEDV01. The sequence goes on along the minus strand of CADEDV010000006.1, from coordinate 14,485 downwards.
ACATATCGGTAGTTTTTTCTGATTTAGCCATTGCCAAAATTAGGTTTTACAGGTGGCCCGCCCCAAAATTTTGACGGGAGGACGAAACTAAATCATTTAGCAAATAAAAACTAATATTTTTTGGATTTTTTTTCTCAGGACACCCAATTGGCGATTAGTTGGGACACTATCCCCACCAACAGACCGGTATAAACCTCTTTTTGTGAATGATCGGAAACTACAAAACGAGCTGTACAAACAAGCCCGGTTAGAATAAGTGCAACGGAAATATAAATGCCATACCCATCAGGGTGAGACAGACCGAGCAGCATGATAAAAGTGACCATAACTCCCATGGAAATAGCATGCATACTTACCTTCATAGTGATATTAGCTAACAATCCAAGACTGGCAGCGATCCAGATTGCCATTGAAAGCATTACAATCTCCCTGGAAAATTCAGGCTGGTTGCGCAACACATTCCACATCCACCAATAATAGATACCACATGCTATATAAGGGATGACCCTTTCTTTCTGTGTTTTCAGGTAAATGCTTTGTAAAAAACCTAGTGCTTTCGCCAGTAATATTGTAACCAATGGGAAAAAACTGTACATGATAAAGAAGCGGAATACAGTAATGATCTTTTCCGTAGGAGTAAAACTGGCAAAAAGATGAGGTTGTATTGTTACAAGAAACCAGGAAATATATACAGGTATGAATAAAGGATGAAAAATATATGAAATGACAGTTGCACCTATACGTAAAGGAGCCGGTTGTTCAGGAAAACCGGGTTCCCTTGTTTCCAGCAACTGGTTTTGACCATCCACGACTAACCTTGTGCTCATATCTGTTTGTTGATTTATGCAAAGTAAAGGAATCTCTAAAAAGGGTGCGGTTTTTGTATATTTAGCGAACTTAAAATTTTTCCTTAGAAAACGAACCAACCCATTGCTTATCAAAAATGAACTGCATGAAGAAATTATTACTGGCTGTTCTTCTTTTACTTTGCCTTCAGGAAGGGTTTTCTCAAAAATCCAATAAGCCCAAAATTCAGGCTTTATACAATGCCATTAAAGCGGCCGGCATCCAGGAAGCTGATTTTGTGATCGCCCAAAGTATCCAGGAAACAGGCTGGCTCAGTTGTAAGAACTGCTGTCTGCGTTATCATAACCTTTTTGGGTTTTATATTAAGGGGAATAAATGCCTGAAATTTACCTCCGATTCTGCCTGCATTGCTTATTATAAAAAATGGCAGGATAAACGTTATCCTAAATGGAAAACAAAACACCCCAAAGGAACCTATTACGATTTTCTAAAGTATTCTAAATATGCTACCGGGGATAAATACAATAACGAGCTAAGGCCTACTGTGGCCTGGGTAAGAAAGAATCTTCAACTCTGATCTACTTTTTCAATCCCTTGATCTTATCGATATGGAAGGGAGTATGTGCCGCAAAAATATTATTGATGAATAACAGGTCGGTGATGCCTTCATATTTTAGTAATTCCACCAGGTTGCCGGTATAATACCGCTGGTCAACCACCACTACTTTTTCAAAATTATTAATGAGGAAAGGCGCAAAAGCATTTCCATAGGATTCTTTTATCATCAGGATCTTTCTGTCATTCTTATGCTGTGTTTCCATTTTCACAACCGGGAGATCTCCCTGCAGGAATACAGAATAGCTATTGGACCCACTTGCACCCTCCCCATACATTTTTGATTTGGTCCATACGCCCAGTTTAGCTGTACTGCCGATATAAAAGTTCACCGAATCCCTGAATTTATAATACCGGACAGAATCAGGGTTACTTTTCAGTTTCAGATCTCTTGTTAACCGGTACAGCGACCCGAGGAACGTTTGCTTTACTTTCGAGGGAACAGTATCCAGCGAAACAGCAGTCATACCCGCTGTTTCACAAAAGGCACGATACGCATAATAAGCCCCAAGACTTGTCCAGTGGTGGTCTGTATTGAAATAAATATATTCTTCCCGGTGGTTCCTTAGCTCATCAATAGCCCAAACCTTTTTGATATTCGAATCAAGGTGATTATATATATTTTCAATAGCAGGACGATTCGGCTTTTGTAATTTTTTATACTTCTCCGTGAGTTCAAATTCCAGTGCTACGGGTATTACTAAGTTATATACTTGCAAGCCTGGTAAATTTAAACGGTTATACGAGTTGATCACATTCGCATACGATTTACCCATCGCTTCGCCACCACCAAACATTTCAAAAGCACGGTTCTTGAAAACAAAAACTCTTTTCTTCACTTCCCCGGTGGCACCATCATCAGGCAAAGGACCATTGTTTACTTTTTTTGTTGTATCACCAAGGGATTCGTTGGCTTCAGCATTATTAGCAGGATTATAAATAGTAATGTCACTGGACTCATACCCGAAAATATTCCTGAAAGAACCGGAGAAACTGATCCATTTATCCCGGAAGGGGAAATTATCCGAATAATACTCATCTATTTTCCTGAAATAATCACCACTCCACAAGGCACTGTCTGAATAAACAGGGAAACTGGCCAGTTTCCGGTTTTCCATTTCAGATTCTGTTCCTTTTTTCATAGCCAATAAAGCAATCCCGCCCAGTAATAACACTGCGCAGAAAATGATGACATTGACCAGATGAATTCTTTTATTTACAACTTCGCTCATATCCTGACTTCATATTGTTTATTGCTCAAAACCTGAAATAGATAAACGGGTTATAACTTTTGCCCACCAGTTGGGCCACACAAACAATTAATAATACCATATTAAAACCAATCGTGACGGTATCATACCAGGTAATACGGTTGGTTTTTTTCTCCACCCATTTTTTTACGGAATGGTAAACCGGCATGCAAAGAACGATTGCCAGCAGTAACCAGAACAGGTGCTCCGTAAGTGTATTCATCACTTCCATATTACCGTTGGGCCCCGCCCTGAAGGAAAACAATTTTTCTACATAAGCGATCAGTATTTTGGTATCTGTGAAATAAAAAATCACCCATCCGGGAATAATAACCGCCAATGCATAGACATGCGAAAAGAATGCCGGTAATTTTTCCAATGCCTTTAATAGGAATGCCCTTTCCAGCGAAATGAATAGAAAGAAGTATAAGCCCCAGAAAATAAAATTCCAGCTGGGCCCATGCCACATACCAGTAAGGAACCAGACGATGAACAAATTGAGATAGCCCCTCTTTTTGTTACCACCTAAGGGAATATACACATAGTCCCTGAAAATACTGCCCAGCGATATATGCCAGCGTCGCCAGAATTCACCAATTGACCTGGAGATATAAGGATAATCAAAGTTCTCCCGGAAATGAAACCCAAACATTCTTCCCAGCCCGATGGCCATATCAGAATAACCGGAAAAATCAAAATAGATCTGGATCGCAAACATGACAAGACCCACCCAGGCTTCGAGGCTGGAAAGATTAGCCAGTTCTAACATACTTAACGGATGTTGGTTATCGCCCATGTATTTTCGCACCAGTTCAGCCGCCACATTGGCAATGACCACTTTTTTAAACAGGCCGATACAAAAACGGGATACACCTAAACTGAAATCAGTAAGATTCTCTTTTCTTCCATAAATTTCTTTTTCTACATGGGCATACCGGATAATAGGCCCGGCTACTAAGGAGGAGAAGAGGGATACATACATTAAAAAATCAGGAAAATTCCGTTGCGCTTTTATATCTCCGCGATACACATCCACCACGTAAGAAATAGTATGAAAGGTATAGAAAGAAATACCCAGTGGTAGTGCATAACCGGTGGCCGTAAAAGAAGTTCCCAAAACAGCATTCAGCTGATCCACCAAAAATTTATCGTATTTAAAAAGAGCCAGTAAGGCCAGGTTAAAACAAACGGTAAATATTACCCCGATCTTTGCCCATTTGGTACCCCTGTGTTTATCTATAAAAATAGAATTGCCCCAGTCTATAAAGGAGGAAAGGATCAGTAAAAAAATCCATCTTGGCTCTCCCCAGCCATAAAAGGCCAGTGAAAAAATGATAAGCACCCAGTTTCGCCATTTTGGATTTTTGCTGCTGTAATACAGCATCAGGCATAGCGGCAGGAAAAGGAAGAGAAAGACCAGGCTTGCGAATACCATAGGAATGGGTGGGGGAATATTTAGCTTCGTAAAATACTAATTTGCTGCAATGTTTTATAGTGCATAGGAACAAAAAAGTTGGAATAACAGCAATACCCTCAGAGCGGTATTTGAGAAAATAACAAGTGCAGGGAAATGATTAACGCATGTTAAAGTTCCTTCCGCAGCCTTGCCACAGGAATATTCAGTTGTTCCCTGTATTTAGCCACGGTGCGGCGGGCAATATTGTAGCCTTTTTCCTGCAGGAGTTCTGTCAGGCGTTCATCGCTCAGTGGTCTTTTCTTGCTTTCACCTTCAATCAGGTCGCTGAGGATCTTCTTTACTTCCCGGGTAGATACTTCTTCACCACTGTCAGTAGTCAGTGATTCACTGAAGAAGAATTTAAGACGGTAGGTTCCAAATTCTGTTTGCACAAACTTGCTGTTGGCCACCCGGCTCACGGTAGAAATATCAAGATTGGTCTTTTCGGCAATATCTTTTAAGATCATCGGACGGAGGTTGGTCTCGTCACCTGTAAGAAAGAACTCATACTGGTGCTCCATGATCGCATTCATCGTACTTAACAAAGTGTGCTGCCGTTGTTTGATGGCATCAATGAACCATTTAGCGGCATCTATCTTTTGCTTGATGAAGAGAACAGCTTCTTTCTGACGTTTATCTTTCTTGGCACCCCGGTCGTATTCTTTCAACATATCCCGGTAGCCTTCACTAATACGGAGTTCCGGTGCATTCCGGCTGTTTAGCGTCAGCTCCAGTTTGCCAGCATTATTAAAGATGAAGAAATCGGGCACTACATAACTCTCCGCCTTGCTCATCTCACCCAAGTTACCGCCCGGTTTCGGGTTCAGCCGGATGATCTGCTGCATTACATCTTTCAGCTGGTCTTCGTCCAAACCGAGCCCCCGTTGAATTTTCTCGTAATGCTTTTTAGTAAACTCATCGAAGTAGCGGGAAATAGCTTTGATAGCTGTATCCACCTGTTTGCCTTCATCTTTTAAACGTTGTAATTGGAGGAGCAGGCATTCCTGCAGGTCTCTTGCAGCCACGCCGGGAGGGTCGAAGCGCTGTATCATTTTGATCACAGCTTCCACTTCTTCTTCGGTGGCACTGATATTCTGGCGAAAAGCCAGGTCATCTACAATAGCTGTCGTTTCCCTGCGCAGGTAACCATCTTCATCAATACTACCGACAATTTGTTCTGCGATCCTTTGTTCCTTTTCATCCAGTTTCAGCAGGCCCAGCTGATCCAGCAGCAATTCATAAAAACTCGTTTCTGTCTTAAAAGGGAGTTGTTTCTTATCGTCTTCCTCGGGATAATTATCATCCCGGAGCTTGTAATCAGCCACATCATCATCTCCTTCCGACACATATTCGCTGACGTCGATATTATCATATTCATCCTCGCTGCCGTCTTTGTCTTCATATTCTTCCTCACCCGGCTCTGCAAATTCATCTTTCAGTTCATCTGCATTTTCATCATGACTCTCATCATCCAATTCCAGGGCCGGGTTTTCCTCCAGCTCCTCTTTAATACGGGTCTCCAGGTTGGCCGTAGGCACCTGCAGCAGCTTCATCAGTTGAATCTGCTGTGGTGACAGCTTCTGCAGCATTTTTTGTTGTAAACTCTGGCTTAAGGCCATATCCTCCGGGTGTTATTTGTGGCTGGCCGCTGTTTTTCAAAAATCCGGCCAATTATCAAAAATCAGGCCGTAAATTACGTACAAATCAACGAAGGATGCGGCAACGGATTTGTTATTTTCTTGTTGTGTTTGTTTTGGGGTTTTGGGAAAATATTTCCGGACAGGGGAAAATCGACTCTGTGGATATAAAATATAACTGTAATCAATTTGGCTGTTACAGTAAAACCCCGGGTCCCGCCTTCAATCTTACACTTATTTCTGAATTACGTATCATCCAAAAGGAATGTATCAAACTTCCTATTGATTATGAAGTGCTCAGAAACTTTGATTTTGAAAAGTTGCTGAAAGCAGTACCATCTGTTTGTAACGATACTTTG
>CADEDV010000006.1:0-8261 GCA_902826165.1 uncultured Bacteroidota bacterium | reverse complement strand
GATACTACCGCTGATGATGATACCGGTATTAGCAAACGCAAATAAGGGTACAATGATAAAAGCAACCGGGTAATGCAGGAAATGCTGTAGTTTGTAGGAAATAGAATTTTCTTTCCCATCCCCGAAAGGAACAGCAAAAGCCAGTAATACCCCGGATATGGTGGCATGCACACCCGATTGCAGCATACAATACCACATTACAATTCCACCAAGGAGATACCATACTAATTGATAAACACGAAGACGGTTTAATAAGAGCAATATTCCAAATATGCCTAAGGCAATAAAGAGATAAGTAGTTTGCAGGTCATTGGTATAAAAAACAGCAATGATCAGGATCGCACCCAGGTCATCAATAATGGCCAATGCAGTCAGAAATATCTTTAATGCCAGCGGTACTCTTTTGCCAGCTAATGATAATACGCCCAATGCGAAAGCAATATCTGTGGCCATCGGGATACCAAAGCCGCTTTGGGTGGGAGTGCCTGCATTAAACAGAAAATGAAACAGTGCAGGAATGGCCATGCCGCCAATGGCAGCAACAACTGGCAATGAAGCATTTTTTACACTTGATAACTCACCGGCGTATAATTCTCTTTCTATTTCCAGCCCGACCAGCAGAAAAAAGATAGTCATCAGGCCATCATTGATCCAATGTTCGATACTCAGGTTCAGCTCAAAATTGGCGATGGAGAAACCGGCTTTATGGTGCCAGAAGTCGATATAGGATTGACCAATGAAAATATTGGCCAGGCAAAGACTTAAAACAGTAGATAAGATCAGTATAATGCCTGAACTTTTTTCACTGTTAAAAAACTCTTTGAAAAGCTTTGTCATGTCCTAAAGATAAATCTTATGCTGCAGGGCGCAGTATTAATGATCTATTAGAAAATAACACATCACAGGCAGTTATCACGTAGTAATCTCATTGCTGCCAAACCCTTTTGTCGTGCAAATTTGATATTGCGTTCAGGAATGCTGTCGGGATCAGGAAAATCAGCGATGGCTTCTTCAATACTTTCTTCTCTTAACAGGTGGAGCATCGGGTAAACAGAACGGTTGGTATAATTAGCGGGATCATCACCGGGGGCATCTGCAAACCGGTAGAGTGGATGAAAACTGGCTAACTGGTAAATACCTTCGTATTCATTTTGTGCTAATAATTTCTCCCCGAGCTCAACCAGGTCCAGGTAATCTTCAAATGATTCAAAGCTGTTTGGGAAAATGATCAGTGTGGTCTCAATGGTCTCATCATTATCAAGCCGGATACATTCATTTAATAAAGTTTCGAGGCAAGCGGCAAAGTCAGCAGCATTTTCAACAGTATAATGTAAACGATTCTCCTTAACAACTTTGGAAGCAAAGGGGCAGAAGTTACAACCGATCACCACATCCCGAATCCATTTCTTTGTTTGTTCAATGATATGCTGGTTCGGATCCATATTCAATTTGTTATAAGCTAACGGCTGCGGTGCTGAGTACTTTCTTTACTGCCGCAATGATCTTTTGCCCTTTTTCACTGATCTGCTCATTGGTCCATAGTAAGCTGATGGAAGTAGAAATGCAACGGCTGAGTATAGCATCACTCGCTGCAAAATCTTTATTCGCCTGTTCCATTACCTTAGCTTTCATTTCCGGGTGCAGGGCATTCAGCGTTACCGAATTTTTCAGGTGATCCCATTTGCGGATATAGTGCCAGTTATTATCAAACCAGTAAAAATTGCCTGCGAGTATTCCCTGTGCTTTTAATTCTGCCACTACTGCTTTTGTGATTTCTTCAGTTGGCAGGAACCAGCTGATAAAACTGCAACTGTCACCAACGGGATCAGGGATTCGGCGGAAAGTTATTTCCGGAACTTGTTTGAGTATATTGATCAGCTGTGTGTGATTCTTTTTTTGCAGGGCTAAGAATTCCGGTAATCTTTTTATTTGTGCTAATCCAACGGCAGCATGTAATTCAGAAATGCGGTAATTATAGCCAATAAAGGGATGCAGGTCTGCTCCACGGTCTGCACCTTTATGATCATGCCCGTGATCCGTATAGCCATCAGATTTTACATATACATCTTCACTATTGGTCATCACGACTCCACCTTCTGCACAGGTCATTGTTTTTACAAAATCAAAACTAAAAGTGCCTGCATGCCCGATGCTGCCTAAATGTTTTCCTTTGTACATGCCACCGATACTCTGGCAGGCATCTTCGAGGAGGATCAGGTTGTGTTCTTTGCAGATAGCCAGTAAAGCATCCAGGTCAGCCATGCTGCCGCACATATGTACGGGCATGATCGCTTTTGTTTGAGGAGTGATGGCTTTTCGGACAGCATCCGGATTTAAAGTCAGTGTATCGTCCACGTCCACTAAAACAGGGATAGCACCAACACTTAATACAGCCTCAAAACTTGCCACAAAAGTGAAAGAGGGAGTGATGACTTCATCACCATAACCAATACCCAGGGCACTCATAGCTGTGGTCAAAGCTGAAGTACCGCTGGAAGTCAGCTGGGCATATTTGCAGCCAAACGTTTCACTGATAGCGGCTTCCAGCTCTTTGGATTTCCAGATACCCTTCCGGGGTCCGTCAAAACCATAGCGCATCAGGATACCTGTTTCCAAAACGTCATTTACTTCTTTTCTTTCTTTGTCACTCCAGAGTTCGTAGCCGGGCATATAAGTCAATTAAAAATGAAAAATAAAAGCAACTCAGGGAATTGCTTTGCAAAGGTAAAAAACGGGACGGGAACAAGATCAGGGTTTATAAAACTGCCATTTACCATCCGGTTGCACTACAATGGCGATCTCACTCATCTCACTTTCATTATTATTCTTGCCAACCGCAGTGATCACATACCGGTAGGAGAACTGGCTGGAAGCTAGCGTATCAGTAAATGTGAATCCCTCAGGTTTTACAACTACCCGGTTCATGTATTGAGGGATATTGCCAAAAGTTTCTGTATGTGAGTCAACCGCATACTTATAAACTACATAATATTTGATAGCAACCAGGTTGCGGGGATCCGGTTTCACATTGAATTCAATGCTATTATTGGTTATATTTTTTTCAACGATCGGTGCCCAGGGTTTTTCATTATCGATCCAGCGCATGGGCGGGAGCAATGCCGGGTATTTATAATAATTGTTCTGCAAACTGTCATTCCAGCCATTTGGATTGCGGTTAAAAGAGCGGCTGCTGAAATAAACGCTACCCTGCACGTTTGGATAGCGGCGCAATAGCTTTATCTGGTTAGGCAGTTCATTTGAATTTTTCCAGGCAGCAGCTCTTTCTTCCACCCGGTACAGGCCATGACCAATATAAATATGCCGGCCAAAGCTATTACGGCTCCACCAGTCCAATAGTTTTTCATAAGCAATCTTATCATGACCGATTTCTAAATACAATTGCGGCGTTACATAATCGATCCAGCCCTTTTCCAGCCATAATAAAATATCGGCGTACAGATCATCATAGTTAGTTTGACCGGCCCTGCTGTCGCTCCCTCTCACCGGGTCTTTTTCTTTATTTCTCCAGACACTGAAAGGGGAGATACCAAAGCGGCATAATTTATCTTCTTCTTTAATAACGTTACTCAGTTTGCGAATGATCGAATCCACATTACTTCTTCTCCAATCATCCTTATTTAATTTACTGCCTGATCTTGCATAAGAAAAAGCATCCGGGAATTCTTTTCCGGGAATGCGATAGGGATAGAAATAGTCATCCATGTGAATGGCATCCACATCGTAGCGTTTGACAATGTCGCGGATCACATTTACCACAAAATCCTGCGCTGCTTTATTTGCCGGATCAAAATATTTTTTATCGCCATAGGTAAGGAACCATTCCGGGTGAATCCTTGAGATATGATTGGCGGCAATGGAAGAAGAACGGATATTAAAAACAGCCCGGTAAGGATTACACCAGGCATGAAATTCCATCCCTCTTCTATGGGTTTCGTCGATCATGAACTGCAGCGGATCATAATAAGGCGAAGGTGGTTTACCTTGTGTGCCGGTGAGCCACTGGCTCCAGGGTTCATATTGTGAAGGATAAAAAGCATCTCCCGAGGGGCGCACCTGCACTACTACGGCATTCATGCCATTACGCTGGTGCATATCAAGGATGCGGATGAATTCTGCTTTCTGGCTTTCAGTATTGGTGTTTCCATACGAAGGCCAGTCGATATTATCAACAGTGGCGATCCAAACAGCCCTGAATTCATACTTGGGCTGGGCATTCAACAATAAAAATGTAAAAAAGGAAATAAAAAGTAATACAACAGAACGTACCATGTTTTCAGTTTCGGATAAATGATAATAGACTTACAATCAGTAAGACGAACATTTAACCGTAAAAGTACGTCATTCGCTGTTACGTATCTTATCAAGCAGGTCGCTAAGTGTGGTAGCTTCTTTTTCAGTAAGATTGCGTAATACGCCATCTATCTCATCCTGTTTGGCATCCAGCCGCTCCAGGAGCTTCTTTCCTTTGTCGGTAATGATAACATCCACGAGACGACGGTCAGCTTTACAGGTGATTTTTTTAACAAGACCTTTAGCAATCAGCCGGTCAACAATGCGGCTGGTATCACTCATTTTCTCCAGCATCCGCTCTCTAATTTGCAAAGTGGATAGTGGTTGGGGAAAGCTGCCTCTCAGTATGCGAAGAATATTGAACTGCTGGGAAGTGATATCTTCCTCGTCAAAAATGCACTTTGTTTTATCCTTCATCCAGCCCAATGTGTAAATGAGGTTGATGCCAGCTTTCTGGTACACATTCCTGAACCTGGCCTGCTGTATATCCTTATCAATACCCATATGGAATGAATTTACTTGGACGACGTTACTGTTATTCATACAAAAAAATACTTACGTTTAAAAGCTTCGTCGTGTGTGGTAAAAGTAAAAAGTTTCGGGCTAAGCTGCGTGCCCGGCCCAAAACTTTCTGGATGAACTGAGAACTCGGCGTTCTTAACTGTTATAATAGAACTTTTCTTCAACGATCTTCCCATTTTTCCAGCGCTGAACAGCCAGCTGACGATAGGTGCGAACGCCATAATCTTTATGCGTATAATCGAACCACCATTCTGTTACAGCCAGGTCATCGCTTACCAGGGTGTTGAGGATCTTGGCACCCCTGAATTCCGTAAGTCCACCCACAAAAGCCTCTTCATGCTGGCGGTTTACATCCTTACCGGCACGGGCAGGATAATCATTATCCTGCATCACAACTGTTTCATCATAAAATTTTTCAAAAGCGTCAAGGATCTTTCCTTCCAGTACCATCTGGTTGAGCTGGTCAACCTGTGTTCTTAAATCAGACATTGTATAAAGTTTTAGTGTTTGAATGAATACTGGTACAAAGTTAATGTTGCAACATTGATTATTCCAAATTTTATTTTATCAAAGGAGCCCAATTCACCATTTCTTAACAAAAGCCGGGCAGCATCCGGCCGGCGAATCCCCTCTTTGTGGTATTGGTATGCATTGTAGAAAAAAGAAGCTTTGTATCGTCAACCATTAACCTGAAACCTTCCACCATGCGAGTAGTAACCGAATCAATCAGAAATTTTTTCGAAGGATTTGCCTCCTTTTACACCTTGATCTATGATGAGATGAAAAGCTGGTGATCAGTAATGACCAGTTTCTTTTTTTAGTGCTGCTGCCAGTTTGAACATGGCAAAGAGGTGATGCGCCTCATGCAGCAGGAAAAAATTCAACCATTGCACCAGGTTCATTTCCCCAAAAGCAGGGTGGATTCCCTTTTTGTCCAGATCGGCTTCTTTAAAAGAAAGGATTTCGGCGGCCATTTCTTTTCGGGTTGTTAAAAGGTCTTGTATAATTTCCCGGGAAGATTTATGACAATTATCCAGGAATAATGGATCGCCATCCGCGGAATATCGTTCAAATGAGGGTCTATCTGTTTCTAATATTTCCTTCACCCGGTTTATGAAAATATGCTGATAGGTCTGGAGATGTACGATCGTTTCAAAGATCGACCATTTACCGGCTGCAATATGCCTCCTGATCTGCTCATCGGTGAGTCCATCAATAATATCCACTAATGATTTATGCTGGTATTGCAGGCGGGTTGAAACAGAGGATGGCATTTGCATAATCGTACAATTTAATGATCAGTCGTTGCTCCATACTTTTGTTCCTTCGGAGCAGTTGGCGCATATATCGATGTTCTTTCTTCCTTTTAACAGGGCTGTTCTGAATTTTGTGTATTCTCCGTTTTTCCAGATCTCCCGGAAAGGCTTTTGTTTCAGATCCCCCAACCGGTGTTGTGCATCTTTATCAAAACAACAGGGAGCCACTAAGCCATCCCAGGTAATAACAGGATCATGCCAAAGCCGCCAGCAATGGTTGGCTAATTTTCCTTTGAACTCATACCCTGTTTCTGTTTTCCGGTACCGGCTGAATTTATCAATGGTTGGGATCAGCTCGTTCGGGTCTTTTTCATAATCGTACACTTGCGCTGTTTTGAACCATACATCATCCACTCCGACCTCGGCCGCCAGCTTTTTTACATCCTCAATTTGGTGTTCATTTGGTTTTACAACTAAAAACTGGAAAACAACAAAAGGCTTCTTACTGTTCATTTCTTTTTTCCACTTCACAATATTCTTAGCTCCTTCAATCACTTTTTTTAGTTGTCCGCCTACCCGGTATTGTTCATATACATCCTGCGTGGTGCCATCTATGGAGATGATCAACCGGTCCAACCCGCTTTCAATTGTCCTTTTTGCATTGGTCTCGGTCAGGTAATGAGCATTGGTGGAAGTGGCGGTATATATCTTTTTTTGGGACGCATATTGTACCATATCGAGAAAATCAGGATTCAGGTAGGGCTCACCCTGGAAATAAAATACAAGGTACAACAGCTCTTTGTGCAACTGGTCGATGGTTTCGCTAAAGAAATCTCTTTTAAGCATTCCTGTGGGCCGGGTAAAAGCCCTTAACCCACTGGGACATTCCGGGCAGCGGAGGTTGCAGGAAGTCGTCGGTTCGAAAGAAATGGAAACAGGATAACCCCACTGCACGGGTCTTTTGGTCCATTTGCTGATATAGTAACTGCTCAGCACTTTCACTCCATTCCAGACCCGGCGGGCGGTGAGTTTGGAAAAAAGGTTTAATGTATCATTTCTGTTTAATCCCGGCATCAGGGAGTAAAGTTAAGTTGGTATCTTCAAATGATTAATGTATGAACTACGTAATTCCTGCATACCGTATTTTCCCGCTTGGCGACACCGCACTGATAATCGATTACGGGAACCTTGTTGATGAACATATCAACAAAGAAGTGATGACGAGATTTGCACAATTGAGAAATGTAAATGTACCCGGAATCATTGAAGTGGTCCCGGCGTATAGTTCCCTGGCTGTTTATTATCATCCACAGGAGGTATTGAAGAAGCGGACCATAGAGATCACTGTATATGAGTGGATGAAAGAACAGTTAGAGGAACTGCTGGCACAACCTGTGATCACCGATGAATCAACTGAAAGATTACTGACGATACCCGTATGTTATGAAGATGAATTTGCGCCAGATATCAGAGCCCTGTCAGCAGCGAAAAACATCAGCGTAGAGGAAATAATTCAACTGCATACTGCAACAACTTATCGTGTTTATATGCTGGGGTTCCTGCCAGGGTTTAGTTATATGGGCGAAGTAGATGAAAGAATTTCGATAGCCAGAAAACCACAGCCGGTAAATGTGACTGCCGGTAGTGTTGGTATTGCCGGAAGACAAACCGGTATCTATCCATTAGCGTCACCGGGAGGATGGCAGATCATTGGCAGAACGCCTTTGAAATTATTTGATGTAAAAAAAGAAGAACCTGCTTTATTAAAAGCAGGAGATCAAATACAATTCATTTCAATTTCTAAAAATGAATTTGCGAATTATTAAAGCAGGTATATTGGATACCGTTCAAGATACTGGCCGCTATGGCCGGCAGGATCTTGGGATCAACCCCGGTGGCGCCATGGATACTTTTGCCGCAAGGGTAGCCAATATACTGGTAGGTAATGATCAGCAGGAAGCCGTGATCGAATTACATTTTCCGGCGGCTGCCTTTTTCTTTGAACTGCCCGCACTGATCGCTGTGAGCGGTGCTGATTTTATTGCGAGTGTAAATGGTGAAGAGGTACCCGTGAACCAACCCATTTTATTAAGCAAGTTCAGCATACTGCAATTTCACGGCATAAAAGACGGGGCCAGGGCCTACCTGGCTGTTCATGGAGGATTGGATGTT
>CADEDV010000005.1:151455-152995 GCA_902826165.1 uncultured Bacteroidota bacterium | reverse complement strand
CAAATATTTCACCTGTAGCTTTCCTTGTTGACCGATGTGAAAATGTATATGTATCGGGTTGGGGCGGATTGATCAATCCGGGAGTGCCCGGTCTATATCCCAATGCCGGTACAACTGGTATGCCTTTTACTACTGATGCTCTTGATCCTTCAACAGACGGATCAGACATGTACTTCTTTGTACTGGCAAGGAATGCTACAAGTCAATTATATGGCAGCTTCTTTGGTCAGACCGGCGGGTTGGTGGATCATGTGGATGGTGGTACCAGCCGCTTCGATCAAAACGGCGTTATTTACCAGGGTATCTGTGCCAATTGCGGCAGGGGAGCTACTTTCCCTACCACTGCCGGAGTTTGGGCACCCACTAATGGTTCCCAGAACTGTAATATGGCCATGGTTAAAATTGCTTTCAACCTGTCTGGTGTTGGTTCAGATGTGGAGTCAGCCATCGGAGGTGTTCCCAGGGATACTGCTGGTTGTGTGCCATTGACAGTTGATTTTACTGATCAAATACGTAATGCAGAAAGTTATATCTGGAATTTTGGTGATGGGTCGCCCCAGGTGGGTCCCCTGCCTGCTGCTACCGGTTTTACTCAATCGCATACGTATAATGCTGTTGGTACTTACCAGGTCATGCTGATCGCTATTGATCCGGCCACCTGCAATATCCGGGATACATCATATATTAATATTCGTGTCGGTGATCTTCGGGCAAATGTTGATTTTAATGCTGTGAAGATCGGACCCTGTACTTCTTTCCAATACCAGTTCAATAATCTATCTGTTGCACCACCTTCCACACCATTTCAGCCCACCTCTTTTACCTGGGACTTTGGTGATGGCAGTCCAACAGTAATAGCAGGCTTAAATTCTGTTACTCACACCTATGCAGCACCGGGTACTTACAATGTGATATTGAGGCTAACAGATACTTCCTATTGTAATTCGCCGGATGCGGATACCCTGCAATTAAGTGTGGATGAAAACGTGGATGCAAGATTTACAACACCGGCAACAGGTTGTGTGCCTTATACAGCAGTATTCGATAACACATCCATTGCAGGGCAAACCTGGCAATGGGATTTTGGAGATGGTAATACCTCTACTGTATTTGAACCAACACATTTATATACTACTCCCGGAACCTACAATGTAGTATTAGTAGCAACAAATCCTAATACCTGTAATGTGACCGATACGGCAAGATTCACAATCACGGTGGTTGCTATCCCAACTTCCAATTTCACTTATACGCCTACTACGCCGGTGGAGAACACGCCTAATTTTTTCACTAATCTTTCATCTCCGGATGCAGTGAGGTTTAAGTGGCTGTTCGGTGACGGAGATTCATTAGTAACCACATCAAGAGCCGTGGTTCAGCACCAGTATAATGCAACAGGAACATTTACGGCCTGCCTTATTGCTTATAATGCTGCCGGTTGTCCTGATACCAGCTGCCAGGATGTACAGACAAGGGTAGTCCCTGTAGTTGATGTACCCAATGCATTCACTCCTCAAAGCGGTGATGTGAACAGTAAGAT
>CADEDV010000005.1:131720-151355 GCA_902826165.1 uncultured Bacteroidota bacterium | reverse complement strand
CCGTTTATGAAGCAAAGAAAAATGATGGGATTATGGATGGCTTGTATGCTTAGCCTTAGCGCTTCAGCACAGGATCTTCATTTTTCACAATTCATGAATTCGCCCCTTGTTACTAATCCTGCTAATACAGGGTTTATACCGGATGGTGATTACCGGCTTGGGGTGAATTATCGTAACCAGTGGTCTTCCGTTATGACCATTCCTTATAAAACCATGAGCGTTTTTGGTGATTTCCAGACCATGAACAACGAGGATAATACTGGTTGGCTGGGCGTAGGCGGACTTATTTTAAGAGATGTAGCAGGTAGTGGTAGCCTTACCTCAACAAAAATATATGGTTCTGTTGCCTATCACCAGATGATTGACCAGGGCAGTTTGCTGAGTTTGGGTTTTAATGTGGGATGGGCTAATAAAAATATCAATGTAACCAACCTGAAATTCCCCGACCAGTTTGACGGAAAATTCTTTGATAATAAACTTCCCACTTCAGTTGCGCTGGATAGAAACAATATCAATTACCTGGATATACAGGCCGGGGTTAATTATGCTTATTTTCCCAATAGTATGACCTATTTCAATGTTGGTTTTTCCACGATGCATATCAACCGGCCGAGGGAATCATTTTTTAATGCCGTGGCGGGTATTGACAACAGGATATCCATGCGGCATAATGCTTTTATCAACGGAAGTTTCAAGCTGAATGAGCAATGGATCATCAATCCCAATGTCTATTTTTCTTACCAGGCTAAATCAACTGAATTGGTCGGTGGTATGAATGCGCATTATAACCTGTCTGGTGAT
This sequence comes from uncultured Bacteroidota bacterium, assembly GCA_902826165.1. GTDB lineage: Bacteria > Bacteroidota > Bacteroidia > Chitinophagales > Chitinophagaceae > CADEDV01. The sequence goes on along the minus strand of CADEDV010000005.1, from coordinate 150,554 downwards.
GGGGAGAAAATACTGATAGCCGGTTTATACTACCGCCACCAGGATGCGGTGATACCTATGATCGGTTTTGGATTAAAAGACTACAATTTTGCATTTACCTATGATGCCACAATGTCCACACTGCGCAATTATAATAATTCGAGAGGTGCGTTTGAATTCTCACTGATCAAACAGGGGGCTTTTGACCGCTACAATGGCAACAGGCGGGAATCCATGTGCCCTTCTTTCCGTTATTAACAGGCTGAATTTTCCCTTTACCAATTCGCTGATAAGTACGATTTTTACAGCCTCAAGCCTGTAAAATAAACGAATGGACACATTAGCTAATCCTGCACTTACATCGCAACATATTGAGGCCTTCAAAAAGATCGTTGGTGAGAACTATGTTTTCGTGGACGAGGAATCCCTGGAGACCTATGCTCACGATGAAACCGAGAACCTGCATTATCCACCTGAAGCCGTTATTAAACCCCGGACTGTTGATGAGATCAGTGCGATCATGAAGATCTGTAATAAAGAAAGAATACCGGTAACCCCAAGAGGTGGTGGTACAGGACTTAGTGGCGGTGCCTTAGCACACCTGGGTGGCGTAGTGCTTTCTATGGAAAGAATGAATGCGATCATTGAAATTGACGAACGCAACCTGCAGGTAACCACAGAACCCGGTGTTATTACAGAGGTATTACAGGATGCTGTAAAAGAGAAGAAACTTTTTTATCCTCCGGACCCCAGCAGCCGGGGATCTTGTTTTATTGGTGGAAATATTGCGGAGAACAGCGGTGGTCCTAAAGCGGTCAAGTATGGTGTGGTAAAAGATTATGTACTGAACCTGGAAATGGTACTGCCCAATGGTGAGATCATCTGGACGGGTGCGAATGTATTGAAGAATTCAACCGGCTATAATCTTACGCAATTGGTAGTAGGCAGTGAAGGCACTTTAGGTATCGTTACAAAGATTGTCCTGCGGCTCATTCCGCTTCCAGAGTTTGATATATTAATGCTGGTTCCTTTCAGAAATCTTGAACAAGCAGGTGAGGCTGTGAGTACTATTTTCCGGGCTGGCTTTGTCCCCAGCGCCATGGAACTGATAGAGATCAATGCGTTGAATATTGTCAGCAAATTTGTGGATAGCAATGCAGTGCCGGTTACATCCGATACGGCGGCGCACCTGATCATTGAAGTGGATGGTAATAATATGGAAGTACTGATGCAGGAAATGGAAGCGATCGGCACCTTATTATCTCAGTATGATATCGGGGATATTTACTTTGCTGATGATGCACAGCAAAAAGCAGAGCTCTGGAAACTGCGAAGAAGAGCAGCTGAAGCCGTGAAACTGATTGGTTATACTATTGAAGAAGATACCGTAGTGCCAAGGGCTGAATTGCCTGCCCTGATCAGGGGTGTGAAAGAGTTGGGTAAGAAACATGACTTTGAAGTAGTTTGTTATGGGCATGCTGGTGATGGTAACCTGCATATCCGTATCAAAAAGGAGGGCATACCGAATAGCTATGGCAATGAGGAAATGAATAAAGTATTACGGGAATTGTTTCAGCTGGTGAATGGGTTGGGTGGAACGATCAGTGGCGAACATGGTATCGGGCTGATCCAGAAAACATATATGGATATTGTTTGCAAGGAAGCCAATCTTCAACTGATGAGGGGAATAAAGAAGGCTTTTGATCCCAATAATATTTTGAATGCCGGAAAAATATTTGATGCATAATGAAGATATTTTACAATAAACCAATAATATGAAAAGAGTAATTATGATCTTGTGTGTCCTGTTGTCCGGGATTCTTTCAATTCATGCACAGGATAAGGAGGAAAGTGAAAAAGGAGGATTCAAAAAAGAAAACCTTTTTACCGGGGGAAGTATTTCCGTAGGCTTTTCGAACAATTCTGTATTGCTGGGCGGAAATCCTGTTTTTGGCTATAGTCTTACCGACTGGATAGATGCCGGGCTTGTTTTAAATTATACTTACACTACATACAGGGATTATAATTTTGTCTTCAACGATAAACTCAGGCAAACGGTTTTTGGTGGCGGAGCTTTCCTGAAATTGTACCCGGTGCGTTTTCTTTTTGTTCAGGGACAGTTTGAACATAATTTCCTGAAACAGAAATTTATTCCTGTTGCGGGAGTAAGGCAGGTTTACAATTCAGAGGCCAGTAGTTTTTTACTGGGAGCGGGGTATGCCACCGGCAGGTTTGGAAAAGGCGGTCCTCCCTTCTTTTATTTATCAGTCATGTTTGACCTGATTGGTGATATCAATTCGCCTTACACCGATGGTTATGGGAGGGTTATTCCCATCGTAAGAGGTGGTATCCAGGTGCCGTTGTTCCAGGGAAGTAAAAATAAATAGCAATTGCATACTCTTTAGAGATGTATAGCCAGCTCAGCAGGGGTATTAATGACACTGATCCTTTTGGCAGCTTTTTTATAAAGGAATTTTTCCTGCTGCATCACTTCAATGTGTTTGATAAGATGATCATAAAAGCCGTTACTATTCAGGATAAATATCTCTTTGTCGTGAATAGAAAGCTGGTTCCAGGTCAGCATTTCAAATAATTCATCCAGGGTGCCAAAACCACCGGGTAACACAACAGCGGCGTCACACATGCTGTAGATGGTTCTTTTTCTTTCATGCATATCTTCCGTTATGATCAGTTGGCTGATGCCGGTATGTTGCCGTTCCCATTCCACTAATACTTTAGGTATGATGCCAATCACTTTGCCGCCACTGTCCATCACAGCATTAGCGATAGCCCCCATGATACCAACATTGCCCCCGCCATAGATCAGGGTAATATTTTTTTTGGCCATCAGTTTACCCAGCTCAACAGCCTGCTCCATGTATAAAGGATTATTGCCGCTATGTGAGCCGCAAAAAACTGCAAGTGATTGTATTCCCATAGTTCTGCTAAATTGCGGCAAAGGGATAACAAATTTGTTTATCTTCAAAATTCAGTATTGCACATTTTTATAATAAATATTCATTAACAGAAACCCGGTTGTATGTCACCTGTTCTTCTTTTCTCCTTTGTTATCGGATACTTTTTATTGCTGCTGGTAGTGGCCTGGTACACTTCCCGTAATTCTAATAATGATTCTTTTTTTATCGGTAACCGCAACAGTAACTGGATGCTGGTGGCATTTGGTATGATCGGAACCTCTTTATCCGGAGTAACATTTGTCAGTGTGCCAGGTGGTGTGGGGTCAGGTAATTTCTATTATTACCAGATCGTATTGGGTTATTTATTGGGGTATATAGTGATCGCTTTTGTCCTGATCCCGTTGTATTACCGGATGAACCTGACAAGTATCTATACTTACCTTGAAAAGAGGTTTGGGGTTAATGCACATAAAGCAGGAGCTTTCTTTTTTATTCTTTCCCGCACAGTAGGAGCGACAGCCCGCCTTTATTTGGTAATCAGTGTGCTGCAAATTTTTATTTTCAATAAAATGGGAATTCGTTTTGAAGCAACAGCGTTAGTGATACTTGTGCTGATCCTATTGTACACATTCGAAGGCGGTGTAAAGACGATCATTTATACTGATACCCTTCAAACTACCGGTATGCTGGTGGGCCTGGTGGTTTGTATAATTGTGATTGTAAAATCGTTGGGTACAGATTTTGGCGGGGCTATTTCGATGATGTCTGACAAAGGATATACCCGGATATTTAACTGGGACGTTAATTCAGGGTCCTTTGCCCTGAAACATATAGTGGGGGGTATGTTTATCGCTATTGCTATGACAGGGCTTGACCAGGAAATGATGCAAAAGAATATCAGCGTGAAGACCCTGAAGGATTCGCAGAAAAACATTATGACATTCACCGGGGTACTGATGATTGTAAACCTGCTTTTCCTGGTGCTTGGAGGAGTGCTCTATTTATATGCAGCACAGAAAGGCATCAATGTTCCTCCGGATGATCTGTTTCCTACTATTGCCCTGAGTGATACTTTTAGTGGCGTAATCGGTGTCATCTTTATCATTGCCATTATATCTGCTCTTTTTCCCAGCGTGGATGGGGCTATTACCTCACTTACCTCCTGTTTTTGCATCGACATTCTCGGTATCAATAAAAAAGAAGGAACTGAAAAGCAAAAGAAGAATACCCGTTTGAAAGTACATTTTACTTTTGCTGCTATTTTCTTCATTATGGTTTTGCTGTTCAAATGGATCAATGACAAGCTGATCATTGATTTTATTCTCAAATTTGCCGGAATAACTTATGGCCCTTTATTGGGTTTGTTTTCCTTTGGAATTCTTACGAAAAGGCGGCTTAACGATAAACTGATCTGGATGGCCTGTATTATAGCCCCGTTATTAGCCTTGGGAGTGGATATGCTCAGTAATCCGGCCTGGTACGAGGCAAAACTGCATGTGCAATTGCCTCTTCTCAGGGAATGGTCGGTAGCCACTTTCAACGAATATAAGATCGGTAATGAACTGATCCTGATTAATGGAATTTTCACATTCTGTGGTCTCTGGCTGATATCAAAGAAGGGAACCAATTCTTCGACAACCCTGCAATCTGTTTAGGTTTATCTTTGCAAAAAAAGCAGGAATTGGAGTTAATAAATCCATTGGCAGAGTTGTATGCTGAAAAATTTTCTTCAGCCGAACATGCGTTGCTCAGGGAAGTGCATGAGTATACGTTGCAGCATCACAAAGAGTATGTCATGCTCAGCGGCCATCTGCAGGGAAAGGTGCTGGAGATGATCAGCTGTATGCTCCGTCCCCGGAGAATACTGGAAATTGGCACTTTCACTGGCTATAGTGCATTGTGTCTCGCTAAAGGTCTTACAGAAGAGGGCATGCTGCATACCATAGAATTGAGGCAGGGAGATGCAGATCAAGCGAGATATTTCTTTGATAAATCTTCTTATGCCAGCCGGATACTATCACATACGGGTAATGCGTTAGACATCATTCCCGGACTGAATGAAACCTGGGATCTTGTTTTTATTGATGCCGATAAACCTGCCTATATTGAATATTTTAACCTTGTTTTACCCCGTCTTCGGCCAAACGGTTTTATTTTAGCAGATAATATTTTCTTCCATGGACAGGTGCTGGAAGAACCGGTGAAAGGAAAAAGCGCCAAAGGTATCCAGGCATTCAATGAATTTATTAATAACAGAACTGATGTTGAGAAAGTGGTATTAACGATACGTGACGGATTATATCTTATCAGGAAATTATAATTTATGTATGATGCAATTTAGGAAGCAGTTTGTCTCAGGTATTTTTTTTGGCATTCTTTGGCTTAGTGCCCCGGCGCAGCTAAGCCCTGTTGTGCTGGAATATATTAAGACCTATAAGGAACTGGCGATTGCTGAAATGCAAAGAACTGGAGTACCTGCTTCTGTAAAACTTGCACAGGGTATCCACGAAACCATGGCCGGAACCAGTAATCTTGTAATAAAATCAAATAATCATTTTGGCATAAAATGTAAGTCGAACTGGACCGGTGAATCTGTTTCTCACGATGATGATGCAAGAGGTGAATGTTTCAGGAAATATCCTTCTGCAGAAGATTCATACCGGGATCATTCTGATTTCCTGAAAAACAGCCAACGCTACGCTTCTTTATTTTTATTAGAACCCACTGATTATAAGGGATGGGCAAACGGATTGAAGAAAGCAGGCTATGCCACAAACCCAAAATATCCTATTATCATTATCAAATTGATCGAAGATTACCAGTTAGAGGATTACACACTGATAGCTCTTGGAAAAATGGAAAGATCAACGGATGTCGCTGTATCAGCGAAAGATCCGGGTAAGACTACTGAACTGGCCGGCGAGATAGGAAACGAACAAGATCAAAACGTAGTGCCTGCCGGTGAGAAAAAAATATTCGTATACCCCGATGGAGAATTTAAGATCAATGAAACAAAGGTGATCTTTGTTAAACAAGGGACATCATATCTCAGTATAGCGCAGCAATTCAGTCTTCCGCTGGCCAAATTATTTGAGTTTAATGAACTGAACCCGGGTGAAGCAGCTGACTCTGATCAACTCCTCTACCTTCAACGCAAAAGGAAGACCGGTAAAACAGATTATCACATCGTACAACCGGGCGAAACTTTGCGTGATATAGCACAGGAAGAAGCGATGCGCCTGGAGTCATTGCTGGAGTATAACTGGCTCAGTACAGGTCAGCAACCAGCAGTTGGTGAAAGATTATCATTACAGGCAAAGGCCGGATCAATGCCCAGGCTTGTTGTAAAAGAGAATTATTCAATCAGTCCGGCATCCTCTAAATGGAGCCGTAACTAAAAACAGCAAATAAATATGTCCATTATTAAAGTGCACGATAAATCATTTGATACCTATCTTTCAGAGGAAGTCATTCAGCAGCGCATCAAAGAAATGGCGGCAGAGATTAGCCGGGATTATGCCGGTAAGAGACCGCTTTTTATCGCCATTCTGAACGGTTCTTTCATGTTTGCGGCTGATCTCTTTAAACATCTTTCTATCAATGCGGAAATATGTTTTATTAAACTGGCCTCTTATAAGGGGATGAAGTCATCAGGAAACGTGGTAACCTCCATCGGACTCGAGGATGATCTTTTTGGAAAAGATGTGGTGATCGTGGAAGACATCGTTGACACGGGGAAGACCCTTCATAATTTTTTGCCCAAATTACTTCACCAGCAGCCCAAATCTTTAAAGATCGCTTCCTTATTGCATAAGCCAGAAGCCACGGAATACCCGCTCCAACTGGATTATATCGGGTTTGATATTCCGAATAAGTTCGTTGTGGGCTATGGCCTTGATTACGACGGCTTGGGCAGGAATCTGAAAGAGATCTATCAACTTGTCTAAATACTTAGACGTCTCAGGGTTTTTTTGTACTTTTTCTGCCCAATATACCCATTTGAAGGCCGCTTGCCACATATTGTTGTTATTACTGACCTGTTTATCCACCCGATCCCAGCAATTCTATATCCGGGGAGAAGTGAAGGATGAAACAGGGAACCTGTTACAGAATGTAACTATTCTTCACAGCCGCAGTGGCTATTTGTACCGCACCGGGTCATACGGAACATTTGGGATTGTCACTAATCAATCAGTAGATACACTTGTCTTTTCATTGCATGGATATAGCCCCGAACGGGTGGTTGCCAATGCGGAGAATTTTATAAATGTAAAGCTCAAATTACAACCGATTAATACGGCCCAGGGGAGGAGAGACAAACTGGCTTCACTAACCAGGGACCTGACCCGTGATGAACAGAAGCAATGGTTTGCAGGTGATGAGACCTATGCAAGTATAATTGAGAATAGGTTAATCACTGCAAAGAAATTTCCCAGCACGGGGATGTCGTTGAATGTGGACAGGGCTTCCTACAGTAATATCCGGAGATTTATAACACTTAAATCTTTTGTGCCCCCGGATGCTGTCCGTATTGAAGAGATGCTGAATTATTTCAACCTGAACTATGAAGAACCTTCCGGTAATGATATTTTTTCTATCAGGACCAAATTAACAGGCTGCCCCTGGAATGAAGACAACCAGCTTTATTATGTGAATCTTTTTTCCAAGAAAATAAATATTGACACACTTCCTCCCAGCAATCTTGTTTTCCTGATCGATGTATCGGGGTCAATGGATATGACCAACCGGCTGCCTTTATTAAAATCTGCCTTCCGGTTATTAGTCAATAACCTGCGGGAAAAGGACTCAGTTGCCATTGTGGTCTACGGTGGTGTAACGGGTATCATGCTGAACAGTACGAGTGGTGGGGAAAAAGAGAAGATATTAAAAGCCATCGATGAGCTGAATCCCGGTGGCTCCACACCTGGGGAATCGGGGATACGGGTGGCTTATAGTGTGGCAAAAAATCATTTTATCAAAGGTGGAAATAACCGGGTGATCCTGGCTACCGACGGTGATTTTAATGTGGGACTTAAAACTGAAACAGAGCTGGATGAACTGATCTCCCAGCACCGGGAATCAGGAATTTATCTTACCTGCCTTGGAGTGGGGATGGGTAATTATAAAGATTCTAAAATACAGACACTGGCAAGAAAGGGTAATGGCAATTTTGCTTACCTGGATAATTTCAGGGAAGCAGAAAAGGTCTTGTTGAAAGAGTTTACACAAACATTGTATGCTGTTGCTGATGATGTTTACATGAACGTAGAGTTTAATCCTGAATATGTAAAAGAGTACAGGTTGATCGGCTTTGATAATAAAGTAGGGGCTATCAAGGATTCAATGTCGGTGGTGGAAGGAGGTGAGATCGGCTCGGGTCATTCTATGATCGGAGTTTTTGAGATCGTTCCAACAGATATCAATAGAGGAGCTATTAAGGATAATTTCACAACAGGTAAATTTGCTGATATTGATCTGCAATACCGCCCTTCCCGGGATACGATGCACTGTCATAAGGTATACAGCAGCAAATTCGAGTATACCCACTTCCAGGAAACGGATAAGCCATACCAATTCTACACTTCTGTAGTTATGTTTGGCTCTTTATTAAGAGCATCTCAATATGCAAAAGATATTGAATGGCAGGAAATAATTGATATTGCAACTCAATCATCCAGCCCGGATGACTTGTTACAAAAAGAATTCATCAACCTGGTACAGCAGGCAAAAACGCTCTACTCAAAAGTGAAGAAAAAGAAAGGTAGCTCCTTTGCACAATGGGATTGATCAGGAAAACATCTCTCTGATCTTATCAAAGAAACCTTTATCATTCTTATCCGGGTGAGGTTTGAAATTTTGAGAATGACTCAATTTCTCCAGCATGGCTTTTTCTTCAGCACTTACCTGTTGCGGTGTCCATACATTGATATGGATCAGCTGGTCGCCTTTCTCATAAGAATTAACCGCCGGAAAGCCTTTGCCTTTCAGGCGGAATATTTTACCGCTTTGTGTCCCGGCTGGGATTTTGATCTTTGCTCTTCCATCAATGGTTGGCACCTCCACCTGTGTGCCAAAAACAGCATCTGTAAATGTAATATGAAGATCAAAAGCAACATTCAATCCGTCACGATGTAATTCTTTATGTGCTTCTTCTTCTATCAGGATGATCAGGTCGCCGGGCATGCCGCCCCTTTCCCCCGCATTTCCTTTTCCATTAATGCTGAGTTGCATTCCTTCCTGAACGCCTGCTGGTATTTCAATGCTTACCGTCTCTTCGCCGTATACTCTCCCTTCGCCTTTACAGTTACCACATTTTGCTGTTACAGTTGTTCCTTCACCATTACAGGTTGGGCAAGTTGTAACAGTTTGCATTTGCCCGAGAAATGTATTTTGTACCCTTCTCACCTGGCCACTTCCACCACAGGTTCCGCAGGTTTGCACACTGCCTTTGTCTTTGGCACCACTTCCGCTGCAGATAGCACAAACCACATGCTTTTTAACCTTGATATTTTTAGTTACACCTTTCGCTATTTCTTCGTAGGTCAGTTTTAATTTGATACGAAGATTGCTGCCTCTTACACCCCGGCTTCGTTGACCTCCACGACCACCACCTCTTTGTTGTCCGCCAAAAAAATTTCCAAAAAGATCATCACCGAATATATCCCCGAACTGGCTGAAGATATCATCCATATTCATGCCCTGGCCACCGCTGAAACCTCCCCGGCCGTTGCCGCTAACGCCGGCATGACCATAGCGGTCGTATTGTGCTTTCTTATCAGCATCACTTAAGATCTCATAGGCTTCAGCAGCTTCTTTGAATTTTTCTTCAGCAGCCTTATCACCGGGGTTACGGTCAGGGTGATATTGCATGGCTACTTTGCGATACGCTTTTTTGATCTCATCAGCAGAAGCACCTTTTGCCACACCTAATATTTCGTAGTAATCTCTTTTAGCCATAAGTATATATTATTTCCCCACTACAACTTTTGCGTGACGGATGATCTTATCATTCAGGTAATATCCTTTCACCACTTCATCCACGACTTTGCCTTTCAGGTTATCGGTTGGTGCCGGTATTTCGGTGATGGCTTCATGCAAGTCAGGGTTGAATTCCTGTGTTATTGTTTCCATGGCTTTCACACCTTTTGACTGCAGTGTATTACGCAACTTATTAAAAACAAGCATCACACCTTCTTTGATTGCAGCAGCATCAGTGCTTGTTTCCAGCTGTTTTTGAGCCCGGTCACAGTCATCCAGGACATTCAAAAGGTCAGTAATAACTTCTTTACCAGCGGTCTGGATCAGTTCATTCCTTTCTTTGACACTCCGGCGTTTGAAATTGTCGAATTCTGCCACTTTACGGATGAATTTATCCTTCGCATCCTCCAGTTCAGCTTTCAGTTTTTCAAGGGCAGATTCTTCAGCCACGGGCTCGTTCAAATGTGTACTGCCGCTAACACTGTCGTCGGTATTGATATCGACGTTACCGTTATTCTCTTGTTCCATCATGTCTTTTTCTGCCATTTTTGACCAAATTGTTTGCAAAGGTAAGGTTGTCAAGAATATTGCCAACCCCTGTATTTGCCGGAAGGTAGGCTGTTTGGAGACAAAATGACCGGATAGGCAGCCTCTGTATGTCATGAAAAGGCCGGGTTTTACTTTCGTCAGCCCCGTCAAATTCAGTAGCTTGCAGCCCTTTATGAGCAACGTTTACCTGAAAAGAAAAATTTCGCCCCGGGTCGTCAATGGTCACCCCTGGATCTTCAATAATGAAGTGGAAAAAGTGGAGGGAGACCTGGTTGGTGGAGAAATAGTGACTGTATTTACACATGATAAAAAATTTGTGGGCAAGGGATATTATAATCCTAAGTCCCAGATCGTGGTAAGACTGCTCACAAGAGACAAGAAAGATGAGATCAATGAGCAATTCTTTCATGACAGGATTGCCCAATGCTGGGAGTACAGGAAAAAACTGGGTTATACCGAAAATTGCCGCCTTGTTTTTGGCGAGGCTGATTCTATGCCACAGCTAATCATTGATAAATTCAATGATTACTTTGTTATTCAAACACTGGCCCTCGGAATCGATGTGTGGAAGCCGGCTATTGTAAAAGCGATCAACAGTATTTTCGAGCCCAAAGGGATTTATGAACGAAATGATGTTCCGGTAAGAGAACTGGAAGGCTTGCCACAACAGAAAGGATTTTTATCAGCCCCATTTGATACAAAGATCATCATCAATGAGAATGGGTTAAAGTTTTATGTGGATATTGAGAATGGGCAGAAGACCGGGTATTTCTTAGACCAACAGGATAACCGCAGGGCTATTCAGCATATAGTGAAAGGTGCTGATGTACTGGGAGCATTTACGTATACCGGGACGTTTGAAATTCACGCAGCCCATTACGGTGCTAAGTCTGTACTTGGGCTTGATATTTCAGAGAATGCCGTGCAGCAAGCTAATAAGAATGCAGCACTAAACGGGTTAGGCAGTATTTGTCGATTTGAAACAGCCAATGCCTTTGATGTATTGAAGCAATGGGGTAAGGATGGCAGGCAGTATGATGTAGTGATGCTGGATCCTCCTGCATTTACAAAGAGCAGGGAAACGATACAAAAGGCAATCACAGGGTATAAAGAAATAAATCTGCGGGGAATGAAACTGGTAAAACCCGGGGGCTTTTTAGTTACTTCCTCTTGTACAAATCTTGTACAAGCAGAACTTTTTCTACAGATCATTGATATGGCTGCCAAAGACGCCAGGAGAAAAATAAGACAAGTGGTATTCCAGGCACAGGCAGCAGATCACCCGATCATTTGGGGATTAGAGAATACACAATACCTTAAATTCCTGATAATACAGGTTCAGTGATTTAAGCTAAGAATAATAAATTTTACTTGGAAACCTGGAATTTTCCAGACTCGATCAGCTTGCCGCTTTGATCCCTGAGGTGATAAATATAAACACCCCGGTTAAAATCAGTAAGGTTAATGATGATCTTCTCAGCAATGTTCTGGCTCTCAAACATTTTCTTACCCAGCATATGAAATACTTGGACAGACATTCCTTTCTGGTAATTGTTTTGGAGATCAAAAGTGATGTAAGAAGTAGCAGGGTTGGGGTACAATTTCACTTTGTCAGCAGTCTCAGAAGTTGGAATAGTACGTGTTGTCTGCGCACCTGAAGTGATGGCTGTCAAAAGAATAAAGGATAGTATGGGTAGAATTCGCTTCAACGAAACAAATTTACTTTTATTTCTCAATAATAGAGCCTTTTTCTTAGTTATACAAGGTATTTGCCGCAAAAAATATTATGCCTTGTAAATCATTAATTTACAAGGCATAAGCAGGAGGATTTTAACTGAAATTTAGGCCAGTTTGGCCAGTACTTCTTTGATGGCCGCGAAATCAGGAACCTCGCCGGCATTTTCAAGAACTTCGGCATACCTGACGAAGCCCTCCTTATCGATCACAAAGGCGGATCGCTTGGCGACACCCTTCATGCCAAAGCCAAAGGTTTCGTATAAGGAGCCGTAAGCTGTGGCAGTTTCTTTATTATAATCACTCAGTAAAGAAAAATTCAGGTTTTGTTCCTGTTTGAATTTGGCGAGGGTATAAAGTGAGTCGGAAGAAATACCAAACACCATAGCGTTGGCAGTATTGTAAATACTGATCGTGTCCCTTACTTCGCACAGTTCTTTGGTGCAAACACTGGTGAAGGCCAGGGGAAAAAATAACAACAAGATATTTTTCCCTTTCAGGTCAGCCAGCGTTACTTCTTTTTTTTCGCTGTCAAATAATGTAAAATCGGGGGCTGCTTGTCCAACTTCAATTTTCATGATGCTTTCAATATTTTAATGATCAAATTATTAGTTAGACAAATCAACAAATATTAATAGGAAAGGTTACAGTTTTTATCACTTAAAATCTCGGGCATAATGTAGAATTGAGTGCCGACCGGTTGAACCGTTCAAGGAAACCAATGTAAGAAACAGATAGCTCCACACCACCCCGGCCATAGCTGGTGGGTTTTAGTTTTGAAATATTGATATCATAGCTGAGGGCTACTGAAAAAGGAACATAATCAATTTTAATAACAGGTATCAGGGCATCGTTCCAGCGGAGAAATGCACCGGCATGAACCGTGTAATCAGGTTTGTCAGGATCTCCACCCAGTTTCAGTCCATACATGCCACCTGCTACAGTCTCACTAAAAGCACCCTGCCTTGAATGATCTGCCTGCAAGGTTACATAGGCATAGTCGGTAACGCCAAGTTTGATGCCGCCGGAATACACCCACTTGGGATACAATTCAATAGTTGGATTCCTATAAAAAGAATAGGAGGGCCGGTTGAAATGATGATAAGCGGCACCAATAAAAAAATTATTATCCGGGTTATCATTGATGCTGGAATTATAACTCAGGCCCACACTGCCGTCGAGATAGATATACGAAGCGGTTTGAAAAGTTTCACCATCACCTCCACCATCGTATTGAGAGTTTGTTGTCATTTTGGAACGATCAAAACCCCGTTGCACCATACCTCCCATAAAACCCAGTGACAAATACCTGTTCCTGTCACTGCTCAATGCCTTATGATAATTCAGAGCAGGTAAAATATGGGTGGAGGTCCAGCCGATTGATCCGGCTCGGTCATGCAGTACCTGCATACCCATGGTTACAAAATCATCTCCTTTTCCAACGGGCATTTTATATTCTCCATTCAGGGAAACGGTTCGGTAAGCGTTGGTTACACTGTTCCATTGATCCCGGTAAACGGCCTGCACCCTCACATCACCGGAGAAGATTCCGGACAATGATGGGTTACGTAGCAAGGGGGCTTCAAAGAATTGAGAGAAATGAATATCCTGGGCAACCACTACCGTGTTCAATAACAGGATGGTTGATAAAAGAGATAATATCGTTCGCTTTATTTGCAGCATCAGAGTATCAAAGAAATATTCCCATTTAGTTTGATGGTATCGCCGTTATCACAAAACACTTCGGCCTGGTAAACATACACATCAGCCTGTGGTTTTTTTCCTTTGTAGGTTCCGTTCCAGCCAGCCAACGGATCATTGGGCTGAAAATTCTGTCTTTCAAAGACCACTTCACCCCAGCGATTGAAAATGCGCAGCACTTTTACACTGAATAACCCTCTTCCTCTTGGATAAAATATATCATTACTGCCATCGCCGTTGGGTGAAAACGTATTCGGAATAAACAGGTTGGCATCTTTACAAATAACAATTACTTCAACTGTACCTGTATTCCGGCACCCGTTTGCATCCGTGAATAATACTGTATAGTTGGTATTGAATCTTGGTCCGGCATCTGGCGTGGGGCAGTTGGTGCAACTTAGCCCTGCAACAGGGGACCATTGCCAGTTGATTGTATTAGGAGAATATGTTGCCGGAATGGTAATCGGGAAACCGGCCTGCACTGTCATTTGCCCGGGTAGCGTAACTGTCGGCAACGGATGAACAGTAATATTCTGTGTAGTGGTGTCAGCACAACCGCTGCTGTTGGTGGCAATAGTTGTTACTACAAAACTGCCCGCTGTATTGTAAGATTGCAACGAAGGATTTTGTAAAGAAGAAGTATTCCCATTCGGGAAAGTCCATTGCCATGACACCGCAGATGTATCCGGTCGCAGAAATACACCGGTATGCAAAATGGATTCATTGATACAAATCTCATTATCACCATTAATCGAAATTAAAGGGCTTTCCACCACTTTTACGATCTGCTGTTTGATTGCCGTATCACGACAGCCGCTCTGCGTTTGCACATCGAGTGATACGGTATATAACCCCGGCGATGTATATTGATGAGATGGATTTTGTAAAACAGAAGTACCGCCATCTCCAAATGACCAGTTGTAACTGATGATCGGGTCATTAAAAGTAGTGGAGTCGGTAAAGACAACAAAACCGCTATCGCAGAATAATGTTTGATCCAGGCCAAAATTGGGGTCAGATCCGCTCACTAATAGTGTGTCAATCCCTTCAAGAGGAATTAAACAGCCTGCAGGATCTTCAAGAATCACTTTAGGCACAAAACTTCCGTATGAAGTATAAATATGTGTTACGTTAGGCGCAGTTGTGTTCAATGTATTCCCATCTCCAAAATCCCAGAAATAAGTGCCTCCGGTAATCGTACTCAATACATTTAAACCAATAGAAAGCGGTTTACAACCGTTGACAGGAGTGTAATCCAGCCTGGCACCTGTAGTATCGAAAACAGTGATGGTTTGAAAAGCAGAATCCTGGCACCCCCCCGGACTGGTTATTAATAATTTTACAAGATAAGTGCCGGGAGCGGAATAGTAGTGTACAGGATCTCTCAGAGGAGAGGTCCCTTGCCCGGCACCAAAATCCCAGAGTACAGATGAGTAGAAGGTTGAAGTATTGGTGAACTGAATTTCCAATGGTGTACAACCTCCTGCCGTATCACTGGCAGTAAATCCTGCAACAGGGTTTTCTACCCGGATATAAATATTTTTGATTGTTGAATCTGCGCAACCAAAAGAATCTATAATTCTCAGTTTAACATTGTATAATCCTGCGACTGTATAAACATTAGTTGGGGAAATTAGCGATGATGTATTCCCATCTCCAAAATCCCATTGACTGCTGAACCCGGTAGCAATGGTCGTATTCGTAAAGCTGACAGTAGCACCGGGACAGGTAAGTGTGTCGGCAGAAATAAAATCCGGGAAAGGATCAGTGACCGTTACATGATTGAGCCGGGTAATACTATCCCGGCAGCCGGCAGCATCTGTAACTATTAATTGAACACTGTATGTTCCCGGTGTAACGTATGTATGCTGAAAGGGAGCTGCAGTCAGGTTCTGAATATTCCCATCTCCAAAATCCCATCGCCAGTTCGTAATTCCATTTATCCCATCGGTGGCAGAAAGATCTGTAAAGTTTGTAGCCAGCCCCGAGCAACCGGAAGGGTTGGCAGCTGTAAAATTGGCAACGGGTCCGTTGATCCGGATAAAATTATTTTTAACGATGGTATCCGTACATCCATTAACATCAGTAATGATCAACCGGACAGTAAATGTTCCGGAAGTAGAATAGGTGTAGCCGACTGAAGCTGCAGGGGTATTGATTTGCGAACCATCTCCAAAATCCCAGGAATAGTTAGTGATATTAGCCTGCACAATATTTGTTGTCGTAAATGCAACAAAGGTTGCTTTACATCCGGTGGTATTGCTCGCCGTAAAATCCGGAGCTTCATTAACTGCCCGAATGATCCGGGTAGTTGTATCAGCGCAGCTTCCATTTGTTACTATCAGCCTGACAGTATATGTACCTAACCCCGGAAAAGTATGCACAGGATTTTGTATAGTGACTAACGGGCTACCGTCTCCAAAATTCCATTCCCAGGAGAGGGGCGCAAGACCAGGGTTTACAATCGAAAAATTCGTGAAACTGAACCGAAGCCTGTTGATACAATTGGGTGTACTGGTGAATGCAGCAATTGGAGGATTGATATAAATATAATTTATCCTGGTAATCGTATCTGGACAGCCGTTGTTAGTGGCAATAAGCGTTACTGTCTGGTAGCCGGTATCAGTATAAAGATGAATGGGGTTCTGAAGAATAGATGTACCACCATCTCCAAATGTCCAGCTCCATTCATCTGCGGCCGGTGTGCTGGCATCAAAAAAATAAGCAGGCTGGCGGGCACACATCTGGGACGGGCCAGAAAAATCTGCAACAGGTTTTGTTCCCACTCTTACCGCTCCGGGGAGTAATAATGTATCCTGGCAACCGGTACTTGTTGTAATAATCAGTCTGACAGTATAAGTGCCCTGTGTTGTATAGGTATAATTAGGATTAGGTAAAGTGGAGGTACCCACACCATCACCAAAATCCCATTCATAAGAAGTAATAGCATCAACAGAGCTGATTGCAGGTACAGGAGAGATGGTATAAGGAACACATCCCCGGACCGGAAGCCCGTTTATAGTAATGACGGCTCTTTGTACCCTGATATAAGCAGGCCTTACTATCGTATCCGTGCAGCCTGCAGCATTAGACACAATAAGGGAAACATCATAAACACCATAATTAGTGTAAGTGTATGAGGGATTCTGTAGTGTGGAAATTGGGGATCCGTCTCCGAAATCCCATTGCCAGCTTACTGCTCCGGCAGATAGATCCTGGAAATTAACTGTAAGTGAAGGTTCACAACGGGAAGTAACCGGGGCTGTGAAATTTGCTGTTGGTCTTGCATTTACTGTGATTGTTTGTGAAATGGAGTCAATACAGCTGGAATAGGTGTTATAAAGCCAGGCGGTATATGAACCCGGTGCAGTATAAATATGTGTTGCGTTAAGACCTGTAGCTGTACCTCCATCCCCGAACGACCAACTGCTGCTGACCGGTACCGGTGTTGACATATTTACAAAGGGGACTATTTCATTAACACAAATGCTGGGCGGAACAGTGAAAGATGTATTGAAACCTCCAATAACGATGGGAACAGCGGTACGGAATGTATCAATACATCCTGCGCTGCTTGCTGTTACCAATGTAACAATATAAGAACCGTTAGTGGTATAAGTATGAGAAGGATTTTGTGCAGTGGACGTACCTGCATCTCCAAAATCCCATTGATAGCTTAATATACCGGGGCCGGTTGACAGGTTGGTGAAATTGATAACAGCAGGAGCACTGCATACAGTTGGTTGTGAATGAAAAAAACTGGCAGATACACCCGGAGTAACAGCAATATAGGTCGGCCGGCTGATCGTCCGGGTGCAACCTTTATCATTCGTGACCCTGAGTGTAACTGTAAATAACCCGGCTGTGGTATAAGTTACAAAAGGATTTTGTAAAGAAGATGTGATCCCGTTTCCAAAATCCCAGTTCCAGCTCACGTTGGTATTACCGATACCGGCAGTAGAAAGGTCTGTGAACTGTACTCTTAAAGGAAAGCAACCACTGGTGTTATCAGCAGAAAAATTGACAACAGGGGGCTCGTAAACCGTTACATATTGTGTACGGGTCAGTGTGTTGGAGCCATTGGCATTGGTGGCAGTCAGCTGAACGGTATAAGTACCGGGTGTAAAATAGCTTGCTGTGGGATTTTGCAGTGTTGATGTATTTCCATTTCCGAAATCCCAGCTCCAGGATGTAGGATTTCCTGCGGACAGATCCTGGAAATTAACAATAAGCGGGGAGCAGCCTGATAAAGGGGTGCCTGTAAAATTGGCAACAGGATTTTGTGAATAGCTAAACAGGCCTGATAAAACTAATATCAGTAAAGCAATCAGCCTGGTAAAGTGCTTCCGCAACACAAGTCTCAAAATCGGGCAGTTTTAATAGTTTTCCTTACAAACAATGAAATGAATACGGTGCAAAAATTGTTCCCGTATGGGTTGTTACAGGTTTTATTGCTGACTTTCTCAATACTTCTAATCAATTGTTTCGACAGCAACGTTGCCTGAACGTTTAAAAAGTGAGGGTGCGGAAGATTTCAACAAAAATAGCTGATAAGGGGCTACAGTTTATCAAGACGCATGGTTTTAGTTTCAGCGCCAACTGTCTGAGTAGCCTCCACATAAGTCCAGCTGTTGCGGTCAATGCGCCAGCTTCCATTGATCAGGTCAAGGGGATTGGATGCATTGACAAAATTGGCTGAAGTGGTCATCGTAGAGGCGTTGCCATCCCAGGTGCCGGTTTTTTCTACCGTGCCATTATTAATGGCATCAACCGTTTTATTGCTGTAGTATTGAAATGTATACGTGGAGAAACTGGAAGTGATATTATTGCTGTTCTGGGTGAAGCTGGTGATCTTCCACTGGCCATCGGTCATGGCCTTGATCACCAGGTCCTGCTGAATACTTTCAACGGTCTTTTTACAGCCCGAAAGCAGCAGGATCAAAAAAAGTGAAGTAAGTAATGGCTTCATAGAATA
>CADEDV010000005.1:80380-131620 GCA_902826165.1 uncultured Bacteroidota bacterium | reverse complement strand
ATGGGAATGATCGATATCAGCAAAGCTGAAAATACCGGCTATTATGTGCAATTGGAAAATGATGTATCCGGGCAAAAATACGAGCTACCCAAAGTGATAGATAAGGGAGTTGTCTTTCGGCTGCTGACAGGAGATGATGGTATTCATTTCGAGATCTTCCAGCCTAAAAAAGACCCTGTCTTTAGTTCCGCATATATTCTCGGGCAGATGCAGCACAACGTAGTTTTCAAACAACTGCTGAAAGAAGGAGTAGCTGCACTCAGCGGGCTGATCAAAACCAATAATCTTTCTTCAGGTATTTTGCATATAACTGTTTTTAATAAAGATGGACTGCCATTAGCTGAAAGGCTGAGTTTTATTGATAACAAAGAGTATATTCAAGCTGCTCAGCTGATAGCTGATACCATTAATATCAACAGCCGGGGCAAAAATCATTTTACACTGTCATTTGCGGATACGGTGAAAGGTAATTTTTCAGTGGCCGTCACTGATGCAGCTTTTGAAAGTCATTTACAACGAGAACAGAATATTTATTCATCTCTATTACTCACTTCTGATCTCAAAGGGTATGTTCACAATCCCGCCTATTATTTTTCTTCGACTAATGATTCTGTTAAGTATGCAATAGACCTGCTGATGATGACCAATGGCTGGCGAAGGTTCAAATGGGAGGAACTGGTGAAAGACCATTTGCCGGTAAACCGATACAAGGACGCAGGATACATTACCTTATCCGGACAGGTGAACCTTGAAGGAACCAAAAAACCTTTTGCAGAAAAAGACCTGTTGCTGTATATCGTGGCAGCTGATTCCAGCAAAACTGCTCAGCTGATAAAAACAGATGCAAATGGAAGATACAGCATCGATTCGCTTATCTTTTTTGGAAAGGCCAGCGTATTATTCAGTGATATCCGGGGGAAGAAAAGCAGGTTTGTGGATATAAAACCTGATACGGATTCATTGCGAAATGGCTTGTTTATTCCTGCAAGGGATTGGACGAATTATTATGCAACAAATGACAAGAGGCCGCAAGAGGTAAAAAAGAAAATGGTCGATGACTATTCCCGGTTTACAAATGAAAAAGGAGTCATACTTGAAGGTGTGACTGTTAAAGGTATTATTAAAACCAAGTTGGAAGAGTTTGAAGGAAAATATGTGAATGGATTATTTGCTGGCGATGCAGTAAGAAAATTAAATTTCCTGGAAGAGGATTTAACACCCTACCCCAATATTTTTGATTATTTACGTTCAAGAGTTCCTGGTCTTACAATTATTGAACCTAATACTACAGATGAACAAATGCCGGATCCTCTTAATACATATAAATTATTTTACAGGCAAAATCCAACAATCAGCACATTAGGGAACATATCAATGGTTGTATTTCTTGACGAGATCGAAACATCAACCAGTGTAATTGCTACAATCCCCGCTAACCAGGTAGCAATGGTCAAAGTATTTAGTTCTTTTGCAGGAGCAAGCGGCAACGGTGCAGGAGGTGTGCTGGCTATTTACACAAAGCGTGGCTCAGATTTTATACAGTCTGTACCAACTGCCGGGGAAGTCATGAGTATCAACGGCTATACTGTCATCAAAGAATTTTACTCACCAGACTATAAAGTCCCGGTAAAAAATAACGACAAGCCTGATCAGCGGATGACTCTTTTATGGAAGCCGGATATCAATATAGCAGGAGTGAATGCAAAAATTCCATTTACCTTTTATAATACAGACAGGACAAAAAGTTTTAAAGTAGTGGTGGAAGGAATGACATATGATGGCAAAATGCTGATGATCGAAAAGATAATCGCACCTGCCGGTAAAGCTTTTTAATAAAAAGGCCCCGGCTTCTTAATGTAAACCCGGGCCTGGGTTTTTCAACCTTGAATTAGTTATTATTTGGGAAAATTAGGATCTGCTTTCACTTCATTGATCTGTTGGGTGTGCCGGTCGGAGTGTGCCGACATAAATAGCAGGAATTGGTAACCATCAATGGATCCAAAGGGCAATTGAAAAACATGGTTACGCAGGTCTTCTGTGGTGCTCTTCACATATTTCAGGTGTCCCCCGCGGGAGGCTTTAAAAGCAGCCATGGCCTCAGTCATATTTTGCCAGGTAGCTTTTCCGGGCAGCATGGGTTCAGCTGCTT
Organism: uncultured Bacteroidota bacterium; assembly: GCA_902826165.1. Classification (GTDB taxonomy): domain Bacteria; phylum Bacteroidota; class Bacteroidia; order Chitinophagales; family Chitinophagaceae; genus CADEDV01. The sequence goes on along the minus strand of CADEDV010000005.1, from coordinate 129,471 downwards.
TTGCCTTTTGGCTTCTGTTGCTGATCATTTTTACAATCTCTTCATCCGTTACTTTTATTTCCGAACGTTTTTCGGGGGTGGCGGGAGTTTTCATGGTAGCTTCAAACATGGCCCAGAGGCCGTTTTCTGCTAATATGATATGATAGAAGCACTCTTTTACACTCCAGCGGTCAGCCGCTGGTTTGTAATTCAGTTGTGCCTCCGACAATCCTTTTACACTCTTCAGCAGGTTGGCTTTTGTTTCTTTCAGGTGCTGGACAGCAAATTTTCTTTCTTTACTGCCAAGGGAAGCATCGTTGAGGGTTCCTGCCATACCGGTGACCACCAGCAATGTGAGCAGGAGACGACCTTTGGTTCTTTTAAGCATGACCTAAGTTTTTTAATGATGTTTCGGATAAGCTGTTATCCAAAGGGCAGGAGCGGATGAAAAGTTACTAAAGTTTTTGACTTGACCAACAATGATTTTGGCACGGTAAAAATTTAATGCTTCAGTGGTCTTTTTTTTACCATACCGCCCCGGGTGTCTTTAATACTCTGCATCACCAAGAAAGCGTTGGGGTCTATTTTTTCTACCTCGTTGGTCAGGCGGCTGATCTCCAGGCGGGTTACAACCGTAAAAATGATATCAGTTGCTACTAAACTCTCTCCCCTTTTTCCAAAACCCCTTTTGCCGGTATAGATGGTTAAGCCCCTGCCCATTTTTTGCTTGATGAATTCAGCTATTTCCGTACTATGCGGGGAAATGATGGTAACACCGGTAAACTCCTCAATACCTTCCAGGATAAAATCAACTGTTTTAGAAGCGGCCAGGTAGGTAAGTATGGAATAAAGGGCTATTTCGATGGATAACAAATAGGCGGCAACAGAAAAGATAACAATGTTGAAGAGTAATATAAAATCACCTACGGACAAGCTCTGCCTGCGGCTCAATGAAATGGCCAACACCTCGGTTCCGTCAATGACACCGCCACCCCGGATACATAAACCGATACCGGCCCCGATAAAAAAGCCCCCAAATACAGCGACCAGCAGTTTATCATGGGTTACATCAGGATAAGGGAAAAAAGCAACAGCCAGGGCCAGCAAACTGATTGCCACAATACTTTTGATGCTGAATATCTTGCTGATCTGTTGCCAGCCTAATAAAATAAAAGGAAGATTGATGACGATAATAAGCAGTGAAAGAGGGATAGCAGTCTCCTTATTGATCAGCAGGGAAATTCCCATCACCCCGCCATCAATCAGGCCGTTCGGTATCAGGAATCCTTTTAACCCAAACCCTGCCGAAAGAATGCCCAATAGCATCAGTAAGGCTTCCTTGATCTCCCGCCTGATCGTTTTTCGTAACCTCCACGCACCTTTGGCCATCTGGTAATTGCTCAGGTTATCACTGTCCTTTTTACCCAATGATTTTTTGATCTCATGGATGATCAGACTCTGCTGGTGGGGGTTCAATGCCATAGTTCCAAAGATAAATAAATCAGCAGGGAGATCGTTCATGCAGTGATTAAAGAAGGATTAAGGCAAATACTTAACTTGCTGCTATGAAAATCGCAGAAATTATCTCGTTGCTTGAGTCGATAGCACATCCTTCTTTGCAGGAGCCGTATGATAATACCGGGCTTATTACGGGGAATGCAGGATGGGAATGCAGTGGTATCATTTGTTCGCTGGATGCAACGGAAGATGTGGTGCGGGAAGCGATGGAGAAAAAATGCAACCTTGTGGTGGCTCATCACCCGATCATTTTTAGCGGGTTGAAAAAGCTCAATGGCAACAACTACGTGGAGAAAACGATCATCACCGCTATTAAAAACGATATCGCTATTTATGCCATTCATACCAACCTGGATAATGTGATCAGCGGGGTAAGCGGGAAAATGGCAGCCATGCTTGGTTTGGAACGGGTAAACATTCTTTCCCAAAAGGGAAATATCCTGAAAAAACTTTTCACATTTGTTCCGGCTGATAAAGCGGAGCGGGTCCGCGATGCCATTTTTGAAGCTGGTGGGGGGCAAATCGGAAATTACAGCGAATGCAGTTTTAATACCGAGGGGACAGGAACTTTCAAAGCCGGTACCGGCAGTGACCCTTATGTGGGAAAGATTGGAGAAAGACATGAAGAAAAAGAAATAAGGATTGAAGTTGTTTTTCCCGGCTACCTGGAGAGCAGGATTATTTCGGCTATGCAGTCATCCCATCCTTATGAAGAAGTGGCTTTTGATGTGGTGGCCCAATCCAATTCCCATCCCGGAATCGGGGCCGGTGTTATTGGTCATTTGCCGGAACCCATCGCTGAAAAGGAATTTTTGACTTTGCTTAAAAAGGTTTTCGGCCTGAAAATTATCCGCCACACTGCTTTTTTGGGTAAGCCGGTCAAAAAAGTGGCGCTTTGTGGCGGAGCAGGTAGTTTTCTCGTTTCCAGTGCTTTAGGGGCTGGTGCTGATGTTTTCATTACCGGGGATATGAAATACCATGAGTTTTTTGACGCTAACGGAAGGATACTGATCGCAGATATCGGCCATTATGAAAGCGAACAGTTCACGATTGACCTGCTGCACGACGTTTTAAGGCAAAAATTCCCTACTTTTGCCGTCCTTAAAACAGCTGTGCAAACGAACCCTGTTCATTACAGCTGAGCCTTTTAAAACTTCAAACAAAACAATGGCAAACGTTAAAGATTTTTCGGTTGAAGAAAAGCTGACAGCCCTGGTTACCCTTCAAAAACTTGAAAGCAAGCTGGACGAGATCCATATCCTGAAAGGTGAATTGCCAATGGAAGTGGCCGACCTGGAAGATGAGATCACCGGTTTACATGCCCGCCAGACCCGTATTGAAGAAGAGATCAACGGCGTTACTGATTTTATCAACCAGCGTAAAGAAGCTATTAAAGAATCAGAAGCACTGATCAAAAAATACGAAAAGCAGAGCACCGACGTAAAGAATAACCGTGAGTTTGAAGCCATCAATAAGGAAATGGAAATGCAGCAGCTGGAAGTAAAGCTGGCTGAAAAACATATCAAAGACGCTACAGAAGAGATCTCTGAAAAAGCAGTGTTGCTGGAGAAAGCGAAAAAGAATATTGCTAATAAAGAAGGCATCTTGGCTACCAAAAAAGGCGAACTCGAAAAGATCATTGCTGCCAACGAAAAAGAAGAAAAGCATTTCAATAAACTGGCAGAAGATGCCAAAGTGCATGTGGACAGCCGCTTGCTGGCCAGTTATGAAAAGATCCGCAAAAGCTATCGCAATGGCCTGGCAGTAGTACCTATTGAAAGAGATGCCTGTGGCGGTTGTTTCAATGCAATCCCTCCGCAAAAGCAAAGTGAGATCAAGCAACATAAAAAAGTAATGATCTGCGAAAACTGCGGCCGTATCCTTGTTGACGAAGAGCTGCACAACAACGTAGAGGTAAAATAATTGTTCTTGTCTGCTGCAAAGCAGATTTTTTTCTCCTCCGTGAAAGCGGGGGAGTTTTTATTTTACAGCCTGCCTGTTAACCATTAATTTGCAATTACTATGCTGCAGCGGCTTTCCATACAGAACTATGCGATCATTGATGAACTGGAAATCGACTTTTCGGGTCAGCTGAATATCATCACCGGTGAAACCGGTGCCGGTAAATCCATTATTATGGGCGCATTGGGGCTGATACTGGGAGAAAGGGCCGACAGCACGGTACTGGTAAATAAAGAAAAGAAATCAGTGGTGGAAGGGATATTCAGGGTGGATCAGAAAGCAGCGATCAGTCGGTTCTTGCAGGAAAATGATTTTGATATTGCCGATGAGCTGGTGGTACGAAGAGAGATTGCCGTAAATGGAAAGTCAAGGGCTTTTATTAACGATACACCGGTCATTTTATCGCAATTAAATGAACTGAGCTCGTTACTGGTTGATCTGCACCAGCAATTTGATACACTGGAACTGGGGGAAAGTGATTTTCAACGGGAAGTGCTGGATGCATTGGCAAACAATGGTGAAACACTCAGCACTTACCAGCAAAGTTTCCGGGAATGGCAGATCGTAAAAAAAGGATGGGAGCAACTGAAAGAACAAAAATTACAGTTTGATAAGGAAGCAGATTATAACAAGTTTCAATATACTGAACTGGAAGAGGCCGGCTTTAAGGAGAACGAGCTGGAGGAAATTGATGCTGATCTGAAAATGCTCAGCAATGCAGAGGGTATTAAGAGTGCATTAAGCAAAGTGTATTTTGAACTGGAGGAAAGCGAAACACCAATGGTGCAGCAATTGAAAAGCCTCCTGAACCAACTGACCATATATGCTGCCTATCACCCCGACCTGGGAGCTTTACTGCAACGTTTACAAGCCACGCAGATCGAATTGAAGGATATTGCCGATGAAGTGGACCGTATCAGCGGTCATGTAAACTATGATCCGAAAAAGATCGAACAGCTGAATGAACGATTATCTCTTGGCTATAAATTGCAAAAGAAGCACGGTGTTAATTCCACCAATGAATTATTAGCCATCCAGGCGCAGCTGCAACAAAAATTACAAGCCGTATTAAATATTGATGAAGCCATTCAGCAAAAAGAAAAAGAAGCAGCAAAACTGCTGGCAACGGCCAAACAACAGGCCACAAAAATTTCAGAAGGCAGAAAAAAACAGGTGAAGCCATTTGAAGATAAAGTGAACAAGCTGCTGGCCCAGGTGGGAATGCCCAATGCCAAACTGAAAGTGGATATTAAAGAAGCAGAACTGAATTTGTCAGGAACTGATACAATAGATTTTTTATTCGATGCCAATAAAAGCGGGCAATTTCAGCCGGTACGGAAAGTAGCCAGTGGTGGGGAACTGAGCCGGTTGATGTTATCCATTAAATCGCTGGTAGCGCAGTCCATTGATCTGCCCACAATGATCTTTGATGAAATAGATACCGGCATCTCTGGTGAAGCTGCCAGGCAGGTAGGTATCATTATGAAAGAACTGGCCGTTAAACGCCAGGTGATCTGCATCACTCACCAGCCGCAAATTGCCGGTAAGGCCGATGCACATTTCTTCGTGTATAAAGAGATCGTCAAAGATGCGGTGAAAACCAATATCCGTCAATTGTCCACCGAAGAGCGGATAACGGCGATCGCCAAAATGCTAAGTGGGGAAAAACCGACCGCAGCTGCCATGGAAAATGCAAGAGAAATGGTCCGCAACTGATAGTTAACTTTTTCGGTTGACGATATGTCTCAATTTTATAAACTCATACTATTCCTGTTTTTTTTCTGGTTGATAGGTTTGGCAGGTTTCAAAGCCTACAAATTACTAAACCGTAAGATCAGGGAGGCAGAGACGGGCTGGGGAATACTTCTCTATGCACTGTTGCTGGTATTGGTCAATATGAGTTTATTTTTTGGAGGATTGTGGCTGCTGATCAAAACCTATGGCCTGCTTTCGACAGGCAACCAATAACCAGAAAACAAAGTGAATGGGTGGTTTGAATCTCTCCGGTTTTGTATTGTTTATAGTGCTTGTGGCGGTGCCGGCTTATTATATTAACCGCTGGATGATCAAACTGACCCGGCCCCGGGAATCATTCAAAAGATTATTCCTGTATATCCTGCTCAGTATAGTAATAGCATTAACCTATGCCGGGATTTTCATTCTTATTCTTACCACTATTTATCCATTGCCCAAAAAATAACTCCTTATTTTTACGGCCACAAAATCAAACGTTATGGCTTATAATCTTTTAAAAGGGAAAAGAGGGATCATTACCGGTGCCCTCGATGAGAATTCGATTGCCTGGAAAGTAGCTGAAAAAGCATACGAAGAAGGTGCAACAATTGTACTGACCAATGCCCCCATTGCGATGCGGATGGGTGAGATCAATAAACTGGCCGAAAAAACAAAATCGGAGATTATTCCGGCAGACGCCACGAGTGTAGAAGAACTCACTAATCTCTTCACCAAATCACAGGAGGTACTGGGTGGTAAAATTGATTTTGTGCTGCACTCTATCGGCATGAGTGTGAATATCCGGAAGAAGATTCCTTATACAGAATCCAACTATGATTATTTCATGAAGGGTATTGATGTATCTGCCATGTCCTTTCATAAAATGCTGGCCGTGGCCAAAAAGCTGGATGCGATCAATGAATGGGGAAGTGTGGTGGCTCTGACCTATATGGCAGCCCAGCGTACCTATCCTTTTTATACCGATATGGCCGATATTAAAGCCATGCTGGAATCCATTGCCCGCAGTTTCGGGTATCATTATGGAGTGGCGAAGAAAGTTCGTATTAATACCGTTTCTCAATCACCGACCAAGACAACGGCCGGTACTGGTATCAAAGGCTTTGGCGATTTCTTTGATTTTGCTAATTCCATTGCTCCGTTAGGAAATGCAAGTGCTGAAGATTGTGCTAATTATTGTATCACCCTGTTCTCCGATCTGACAAGAATGGTAACTATGCAGAACCTGTTCCATGATGGTGGTTATTCAACAACCGGTGTGAGCAACGAAGTGATGCAACGACTGGGTGTAGATCCCCAAACCGCCTAAATGGAGTTATTGTTTCTGTTAACTTAGAAGTATTATTAAATCAAAAGCCTCCATAACGGAGGCTTTTGATTTATGTTGCTTATTTATTTCAAGGGTCTTTGTGACCTTAGTTCCCCTTTAGGGGACAGGGGTTAATATTCATCTTCATTGAACAAAAAGTCATCCTGTGTGGGATAATCAGGCCAGATATCTTCAATGGTCTCATACACATCGCCTTCGTCTTCCAGTTCCTGTAGATTCTCCACCACTTCAATAGGGGCGCCGCTACGGATAGAATAGTCGATCAGTTCATCTTTAGTCGCCGGCCACGGTGCATCTTCAAGGTAAGAAGCCAATTCTAAGGTCCAAAACATGCTCTCAGGTTTAAAAAATTTTGAATAAGGTCTGGGTTGATCCGGGTTAATACCACCCTAATTTTCCGCAAATGTAGGTGTATTAACGAATTTTCCAAATCCTTAGTTGCTGACAGGGTTTTGAAGATTTTCTTAAAAAAAAGGACCAGATCAGTTATTGGGTTTTGCGGTGGGTATGGTTTTAAGGATATTTGATTTTCAAACTCATACTTGCCGGATGATCACAGGTAAAAATATTTATAAGCGTTACGGAACAGTGGAAGTGCTGAAGGGGGTGGATATTGATATACAGAAAGGAGAGATCGTTTCCATTGTCGGCCCGTCCGGCTCGGGTAAAAGCACCTTGCTGCATATTCTGGGAACATTGGATAAGGCGGATAAGGGTACAGTGACCATGAATAATACGGCTATCAATGATCTTTCCGGTAAAAAACTGGCCGCCTTCCGGAATAAGCATATCGGTTTTGTATTCCAGTTCCATCACCTGTTGCCGGAATTCAGCGCCATTGAAAATGTGTGCATCCCCGGTTGGCTGGCGGGAAGAAAAAAAACAGAGGTAAAAGCAGAGGCGGAGCGATTATTAAAAATGTTGGGTCTGTCGCACCGGGTGGAAAATAAACCCAACCAGTTATCGGGCGGGGAGCAACAACGGGTGGCTGTAGCAAGGGCTTTGATCAATAAGCCGGACATCATTTTTGCAGATGAGCCCACTGGTAACCTGGATTCTGCTAATGCAAAAGAATTGCACCAGTTATTTTTTGACCTGCGCAAAGAATTCAATCAGACTTTCCTGATAGTAACCCACAACGAAGAACTGGCGCAACTCAGCGACCGGGTATTGCACATGAAAGATGGCATCATTATCTGATGTAAGGTGTAAGCCAACGGGAAAGAAAATCGGGCGTAGGAACCTAAATTTTCAAATTAGTACATTTCCAAATTGTCACATCATACTCTCGGTTTCCACGGAATTTCCGCCACCTTAAGCTGGTGACTGGTGTAGCGGCTCAGTATAAAAAGATAATCACTCAGCCGGTTCAGGTATTTAAGAATGATAGGTTCCACTTCCAAACTTTCTAATTCCAACCTTACACAGCAGCGTTCTGCACGGCGGCATACACAGCGGGCAATATGTAATTGTGATACAGCTAAATGACCGCCGGGAAGAATAAAGCTTTTCATTTCCGTGGTCACTTCATTCATTGTATCCATTTCTTTTTCAAGCAACTCAATGTCCGTTTCTTTCAGGTCAGGTATCCGCATCTTTGGTTCTTTGATTGGATCACAGGCCAGTGATGAACCAATGGTAAATAAACGATCCTGCACTTCCAGCAAAACAGTCCGGCAGTTTTCATCGGCTAACAGATCACGGCAAAGACCTATGTAAGAATTTAATTCATCCACCGTTCCGTAAGCTTCAATACGCAAATGTGATTTGGGAACTTTGGTGCCACCAATCAAAGAAGTGGTGCCTTTATCTCCTGTTTTGGTATAGATCTTCATGGCCATAATATGCAGTATTTAGGAATGATGGTATTGGCTCACTACTGAACCTTTATAATGAACGGTTCTAACAAAAGTAAACCCAATTAAGTTCTGAACTATAGCAGGAAATTTTTTGAAAGCAAGCCTTATACTCAGCCATGAACCATGGTAGGTTCTTTCTTCTTATCACTTTCAATCAAACCATCTCTCAGCCGGATTACCCGGTGGGCATGAGCGGCGATATCTTCTTCGTGGGTTACCAGCACTACTGTATTGCCACCATTATGGATCTTGCCAAAAATATCCATGATCTCGTACGAGGTCTTACTGTCAAGGTTCCCGGTGGGCTCATCGGCCAGGATGATCGAAGGATCATTGACCAGTGCCCGGGCAATAGCTACCCGCTGGCATTGACCGCCGGACAATTCATTGGGTTTATGATGGCTGCGGTCGGTCAGGTTTACCAGGTCCAAAACATGCAGCGCCTTTTCATTTCTTAGTTTTCTACCCATACCGGCATACACTAATGGCAAAGCCACATTTTCTAACGCAGTTAACCGGGGTAATAAATTGAATTGCTGGAATACAAAACCGATCTCCCGGTTGCGGATCTCGGCCAGCTCATTGTCCTGCATTTTACTCACATCATGCTGGTTCAGGATATATCTTCCGCCGCTGGGTGTATCAAGGCAGCCGAGTATATTCATCAGGGTACTCTTGCCCGAGCCGGAGGGTCCCATCAGGGCCACGTATTCATTCTTAAAAATATCAAGCGATACACCTTTCAGTACTTCTAATTCATTTTTACCCATGAAATAGCTTTTCCTGATCCCTTCCAGGTGAATGATTTCCTGTGCCATAGTTATTTTTTTATCACTTTGGGTACTTTAAAAAAATGGTCATCATGAGCTGGTGCATTTTTTAATGCTTCTGTACGGCTGACCGATCCTTTGATTTCATCCTCCCGCAACACATTTACCTCCTCGCTCATATGAAGCAGGGGCTGAACGCCTTCCAGGTCCAGCTCATTCAGTTTTTCTACAAAACCGATCATTCTTTGCAGGTCATTCTTGATCTCAGCCTTTTCCGTTTCGCTGAATTGCAACCTCGAAAGCCGGGCCAGTTTGTCCACCAGTTTATCATTGACTTCCATAAAGCAAAGATAGTCAGAAGCCCGAAGAGGTAAACCATAATTACAGGGGCGGAAACAGGATTTCCGGCATCGTACATCCTGCCTCATTTTCTTATCTTCGCCGCCCTATGGCAGATAAGAAGAATATAGTAATGAGCGGTATCCGCCCCACCGGTTTTTTACACCTCGGCAATTATTTCGGGGCCGTAAAGAATTATGTGAGGATGCAGGAAGAATTTGAATGCTATTTTATGGTGGCCGACCTGCATTCACTGACCACTCACCCCGATACAAAGGAGCTGAAGTTAAATGTGCAGCGGGTGTTATCCGAGAATATCGCTTGTGGCCTTGACCCGGACAAAGTGGCCCTCTACTGCCAAAGCCATATTTATGAGACATCGGAGTTGTATTTATACCTGAATATGCTGGCCTATAAAGGTGAACTGGAAAAAACAGTCACTTTTAAGGATAAAGTAAGGCAACACCCGGATAATGTGAATGCCGGGTTACTGACCTATCCTGTATTGCAAACAGCGGATATCATACTGCACCGGGCTACATTCGTACCCGTTGGGAAAGACCAGGAACAGCACCTGGAAATGGCCCGCAATTTTGCCAACCGTTTCAATCACCGTTATGGCGAAGTGTTCCCCGAGCCACAGGCCTTCAATTACGGTAGTGAGTTAGTGAAAGTCCCCGGTTTGGATGGTGCTGGTAAAATGAGCAAGAGTGAAAATCAAATGGCGACCTTGTATTTGTCGGATAGTGATGAGCTGATTCAAAACAAGATCAAAAAAGCCAAAATGGATGCCGGACCACAGGAACCGAATTCGGTAAAGTCTCCTGAAGTTGAAAATATTTTCCTGCTGATGAAACTGGTGAGCAGTGAAGATGTGGTGAAGAAATTTGAAGACGATTATAATAACTGCAGCATCCGTTACGGGGATATGAAAAAGCAACTGGCGGAGGATATGGTACGTTTTATTGCCCCGGTACGGGAAAAAGCAGAAGCCATCCGGAATGATGAGAAATACCTGAAGGAAGTGATGGAGAAAGGGGCGGATAAGGCCCGGAAGAGTGCCCGTGCCACCATGACCCTGGTACGGGAGGTAATGGGCTTGAACTATTTCTAAAAAACCCAAATCTTTAAATCTCATATTTCAAAAAGAAGTTTTACTTTGAACCCCTCCCGATTTTGGGACTTGGAGTTTTATTTCTGGAATTTTTCCAATTATGGCAAAAGCAAAAAAACCAAAGCATATCGCAATAGCCGGTAATATCGGTGCCGGCAAAACCACGTTGACCGAAATGCTGAGTAAACACTATAAGTGGATTCCCAATTTTGAGGACGTGGATCATAATCCTTACCTGATGGATTTCTATGAGGATATGCCCCGCTGGAGTTTTAACCTGCAGATATTCTTTTTGAACAGCCGCTTGCGCCAGCTGGTGGAAATTCAGAAAGGGACCGAGACGGTTATCCAGGATAGGACGATCTATGAAGATGCGAACATCTTTGCGCCCAACCTGCATGAAATGGGGTTGATGAGCAAACGGGATTTTGATAACTACTTTCATTTTTTCCAGACCTTAAAAACACTGGTGCAACCACCCGATCTGCTGATCTACCTGAATGCGTCGGTGCCAACACTTGTGGGACAGATACAGAAAAGAGGCCGTGAATATGAGGAGAATATCCGCCTGGATTATCTCAAACGCCTGAATGAATACTATAACAAATGGATCGGCGATTACAAAGAAGGACAATTACTGGTGATTGATGTGGATAAGAACAAATTTGCTGAACGGGAAGAAGATTTCGGAGAGATCATCCGCAAAGTGGATGCCCAGTTATACGGATTGTTCTGATCCCTGTTAAGAAATAACCAAATAGCCTTTCTTCAATTCCGGCACCAAATTTTCGGTGTAACTTACTACAGGCAATAAAAACGCAAACACTTGAAAAAGATTTTCATTTTATTCATAGCAGTGCTGATGGTGGGTGCTGTGAACGCACAGCAAACATTGAAAGAAGCCCTGTACGGTGGCCGGTTGAAAAATGATTCAGGCTCTGTGGTAAAAAAAACCGATGACCTGAAGAGCAAGATTGATACCAGCCAGAAAAAGACAGAAGAGATCAGGGCCAGGGATTCAATCGCCAAAGCAGTCGTCAAAGAGGATTCGGTGAAACTGGAACGGATCAAAGAAAATGTGGTGGTGGCTTCGAAAGAAATAGCAAAAGACAACAATACGGTTTGGAAAGATTTTATGGATAAACTCTCCACGGATATCCGCACCGAAGTAATGACATCCAAAAAGATCAAGGATGGTACTTATTCGGTACTGCTGAATTACGAGATCGGGGTGGATGGACATGTGTCAGTGATCAGCGTTTCTTCCGATCCTTCGAATTCGTTTTTAGAAAGCCAGGTTAAAGAAAGGATTACGCTGAATGCCCCGGTACTCAGCCCGGCTGTAACGGCGACAGGTAAGCCCCGGAAAGTGAGCAAGAAACAGATGCTGACGTTCTCGAAATAATATTTTTTTATTCCCGTTGTGGAATTATCTCTTTCAATGATCTCATACAGGAGTATGAGATTTTTTATTTTAATACCATTAGTAATTAGTTTTTCAGGTATTTCGGAATTGTCAGCACAAAATAATGAGCCCGTTCCTGTCGGAGCAATGTGTATCTCTTATTGCCGCACGGTTGAAAAAGATGCGGAGGTTGATCTTAACATGTGGAAGAAATACTTGGCCAATAATTTTGAAGCTGATTCACTGGCAATGGATTCAATACCGGCAGGTATTTACAAAATATCGGTCAGGATGATCATTGATACAGCCGGAAAAATCAGTGTTGCCGGTATAGCAAACAATCCCGGCTTTGGTCTCGGCCTACGATTAAAAGCAGTGGTTGAAAATTATCCGGGTAAATGGATTCCCGCAGAGCGAAATGGAAGAAAAGTAAAAGGTTTTCACATACAGCCAGTAACTTTCATAGTCGAAAAAGAAGATAATTGTGTTACGGAATCTTCGCCCGGGCTTACGCTTTAACCGGGATAGAATGAATTGCATCACTCATCTCTTTGATCAGGGAGGCATCCTTTTCTATGGCATTGCCCACAACGATCACATCCGCACCGGCTTTACAGTTCAGGTAGGCTTTTTCCGGTTCAATGATGCCGCCACCAACAATCAGTGGCACTTCAATATGTTTGGCCACTGCTTCGATCATACTTTCGGTAATGGCTCTTTTAGCGCCACTGCCTGCATCCATGTAGATGAGTTTCATGCCCAGCATTTCACCCGCCATTGCCGTACACATGGCAATTTCGTTTTTATCAGCAGGTACGGGAGCTGCATTGCTGATATAGGAAACAGTGGTGGGTGCTCCGCCATCAACTACAATATAACCGGTAGGCATGATCTCCAGTCCGCTCTTTTTTACAAAAGGAGCAGAGACTACATGCTGACCGATCAATAATTCAGGATTGCGGCCCGATATCAGCGAGAGGTATAATAAAGCATCTGCATATTTACTCACCTGCGAAGGGCTTCCGGGAAAAAGAATGACCGGGATATCACAATTCTTTTTGATATGCTGTACACATTCGTCCAGGTGATTGGAGATAACCAGGCTGCCGCCCACCAGCAGGTAATCTACTTTAGCAGTAACAGAAAGATCGATCAGTTCATCCAATACCGAATTATTCACCTTGTCGGGATCGATCAGTACGGCAAAGGATTTTTTGCCCTGCTTTTTCTTCTCTGATAAGGAATGGTAAATTATTGACTTCATCCGGTACCGGTTGGTTCTTGCAAAAATGCGAAAAAAAATCTGTTATTAGTGGATTTTCAGCCGCTTAAAACCGTTTTTAGGTAATTAATTACTTTGTGCTTCATTATCTACGAAAATAACCGGGAATGCGCCGCTGGATCGAGTCATTAAATTTTAAATTCCGTTACCTGCACAGGTCTTTTGGCAGTTCCTCTTTCCGTTTGCTGGATGTGGGCAGCGGCAATCACTCTGCTTCTAAAACCTGCCGTGTTTTTCCTTTATGTGACTATTATGGCATTGATAAGGAAAAAACCTACCATAACAGCGAAGAAGATTTCAGGGTGATGAAAGGTTTTTATGAAACAGACCTGGAACAACTGGAATTTGCTGCTATACCGGACAATTATTTTGATGCGCTGTGGATGGTACATGTGATTGAACACCTGCACAACGGGGATGAAGTGATAACAGCTTTGTTACCCAAATTGAGGAAAGGCGGTTTTATTTTTATAGAATATCCCGGAAAGAAAAGTTTACAACTGCCTTCCATGCATGGTACGCTCAATTTTCATGATGACCCGACGCATGTACGATTATATTCAAGTACTGAGCTGGAAAATTTGCTTACTGAAAAAGGCTGTACGGTTTTACGGTCAGGTACCCGGCGCAACTGGCCTTATATTTTTCTGTTGCCGGTTAGAATCTTTCAATCACTGTATACTTATAAAAAAGTAGTGGGTAGTGTTTTCTGGGATCTGCTTGGTTTTGCAGAATTCGTATATGCTAAAAAATAATTACAGCCGCAGGTAGGTGGCAAGCTGCACGATATGATTATTGGTAAATGCAGTTCCTTTTCCGTTGATGTATTGATTCATATAGCCAACTTCAAGATCAGCTTTAGTACTTAACCGGTAACCCATGGCCAGGTACAAACGGTTCTGGTCAAAGAATTTCCCGTTCACGTTGGAAGTGTTGCCGAAGTTGACAAATACTTCGTTTTGTAAAGCTGCAAATACGCCTTTTTGAAAGGAAGTTTCGCTGTTTAACGGAAGAATATTGCGGATAAAGTACCGGAAACGGTTAGCATAAACAGATCCGTCATTTTTTAATTCATTGTTCAGTACTATACTTTTTCCAATGAAGCGTTGCTCGATACGGAAGCGGTGACTGGTGAAAATATTTTTCAGCTTATGATTGTAAATAAATTGTTCCCAGGTACGATGTTCAGGCGCAAAGCCCTCCACAGTACTCACAACACGTTTATTGCTGATAAATGCATACCCGGCCGTGATGATGATTTTTTTATTGAGGTGATAATTCAGCCCGGATCGAAGTAAAACAGTTTGTGTTTGTTTTATTTCATCTGTACTTCTCCATTGCAGATCTGCATGAATACTTGTTTTCTTACCAACCTTAAATGTATTGAATGAAGCCAGCCAGCCTGTAAATTGAGATTGACCATAGGCAACTGAAAAAAGGGTGGTCAACAGGGTAATGATCGCAAGGGCAATTAATTTTTTCATATACACAAAAAAACAAAATAATCAGGTTACTAAATTTTTATCCTTGTGTAACGGCTGTGTTACATAGCTGGCAAGGCTTTCAGGGTTTAGATATCCATAAAAGCCAGTAGAATCAATGGTTTCAGCGATTTTTATCGTAAAATCCCTTGCTGGTTTTGGCTTTGCGGTCAGGCGGGTAACTGTTAAGAATTTTGTAATATATGTACCGGACTTTTCCAAAAAAAATTTACCCTAAAACCCATAGCCAGTTGTGAAAAAATCAGCTAAATCAATACAGTAAAGCACTTGGGGATAATTACTGTGCCTTATCCACACAATGTGTATATCTGGAGGTTTGAATTTCCCTGTGATAAAAATACTTTCGTAACAGACCTCTCGCCAGAGGGGTTGGATTGAAACCAGGACCCAAACCCGTTAAATTTTTTCTAGTTATGGCAAATAAGAAGCAGGCATCCGCCACAAGCGGTTTGCAGTTTAGTCGTCGCTTCACCCGTGAGGATGTGAATGTATATGACCAGTTCGAGTATGATTACCGTACCTCCGTGATCCGTAACCCTTCCGGAGAAGTGGTATTCGAGATGAACAACGTGGAAGTGCCCAAACAATGGAGCCAGATCGCCACAGACATTTTAGCTCAAAAATATTTTCGAAAAGCAGGTGTGCCACAACCCGATGGCAGCCTTGGAAGAGAAACCTCCGCTAAACAGGTGGCTCATCGCCTGGCGCATTGCTGGAGAGTATGGGGTGAGCGGTATGGTTACTTCGCCGGGGAGAAAGATGCACAGGTTTTCTACGAAGAGCTGGTTTACTCGATATTGAATCAAATGTGTGTGCCTAACTCACCACAATGGTTCAATACCGGTTTACATGAAGTGTATGGTATTACGGGTAAACCACAGGGTCACTACTATGTAGACCAGACCGATGGGCAATTAAAAAAATCACAGAATGCATATGAACGTCCGCAGCCGCATGCCTGTTTCATCCTGAGTGTGGATGATGACCTGGTAAATGAAGGCGGTATCATGGATCTCTGGGTTCGGGAAGCAAGAATTTTCAAATACGGTTCTGGTGTTGGTACCAACTATTCTAACCTGCGTGGTGCCGGTGAAAAATTAAGCGGGGGTGGCACTTCATCTGGTTTGATGAGCTTCTTAAAGATAGGCGATAGAGCTGCTGGTGCGATAAAATCAGGTGGTACCACCCGTCGTGCGGCTAAAATGGTTTGTTTGGATCTTGACCACCCTGAGATCGTTGACTTCATCAACTGGAAAGTAGAAGAAGAAAAGAAAGTAGGTGCCTTGATCGCTGCCGGTTATCCATCCGGATATGAAGATGAAGCGTACAGAACAGTAAGCGGACAAAACTCAAATAACTCTATTCGTATTCCAAACGAATTCTTCAAAGTATTAGCAGAAGATGGCGATTGGGAATTGAAAGGAAGAATGGACGGCCGGGTAATGAAAAAAATTCCTGCCCGTGAATTATGGAACCAGGTTTCTTATGCTGCATGGCGTTGTGCTGACCCGGGGACACAATATAACACCACCATCAACGAATGGCACACTTGCCCCGAAGGTGGTGAGATCAGGGCTTCTAATCCTTGTTCTGAGTATATGTTCCTAGATAATACAGCTTGCAACCTTGCATCTGCCAACCTGATGAAGTTCTTCGATACAGAAACCAACCAGTTTGATGTAACAGGCTATGAATACAACTGCCGCTTGTGGACGGTTGTATTAGAAATATCTGTTTTGATGGCGCAGTTCCCTTCCAAAGAAGTGGCGCAACTGAGCTATGAATACAGAACATTGGGATTGGGTTATGCTAACCTCGGAACCATGTTAATGGTTAGCGGAATTCCTTATGACAGCGAAGAAGCAAGAGGCATCGCCGGTGCTATCACAGCGATCATGACCGGTATTGCATATAAAACATCAGCAGAGATGGCTGAGACCTTAGGTGCATTCCCAAGATATGAAGAGAATAAACATCACATGATGAGAGTAATGCGTAACCACCGCCTTGCTGCTTATGATGCGGATGAATATGAAACACTGAGCCTGAAGCCAATGGGTATCAAAGCAAAATATTGCCCCGATTACTTATTGAAAGCTGCCTGCAAAGCATGGGATGATGCAGTAGAAATGGGAGAAAAGTTTGGTTACAGGAATGCGCAAGCAACTGTTATCGCACCAACAGGAACTATCGGGTTGGTTATGGATTGTGATACAACAGGTGTTGAACCGGATTTCGCATTGGTGAAATTTAAAAAATTATCTGGTGGTGGTTATTTCAAGATCATCAACCAGTCTGTACCGGCTGCATTGAAGAACTTAGGCTATTCAACAAAAGAATCAGAAGCCATTATTAAATACGCCACCGGTTCTGCATCCTTTGCCGGTGCTCCTTTCATCAATCACCAAACATTGAGTGAAAAAGGATTTATCGCTGATGAGATCAAACGGTTGGATGCTGCTGCATTAACTGCTTTTGAAATTGGGTTTGTATTTAATAAGTATACGTTGGGTGAAGAGTGCCTGCAACGTCTTGGCTTTACACCTGAGCAATACAATGATTTTGAGTGGAGCTTGCTGGAAGCTTTAGGATTCAGCGATGAGCAAATAGAAGCAGCAAATGACTATGTATGCGGCACAATGATGCTGGAAGGAGCACCATTGCTGAAAGAAGAGCATTTACCTGTTTTTGATTGTGCGAATAAATGTGGTCCTAAGGGCCAGCGTTATATTCATGCACACGGTCATATCCGCATGATGGGTGCAACACAGCCATTCATCAGCGGTGCGATTTCAAAAACAATTAACCTGCCGCATGAAGCGAAAGTAGAAGAAATTGCAGATTCATATTTACTAAGTTGGCAACTGGGGTTAAAAGCAAATGCCTTGTACCGTGATGGTTCTAAAATGTCACAGCCTCTCAGTAATAAAAGCGATAAGAAGAAAAAAACAGAGGAAACAAGTCAGGAGCCGATAGTCAATAACCAGGAGTCAGTGCCGGTAGAATCAAACATCGTTGATTTAGGAAAACTGACTGTTGAGGAATTGCTGGAGGAAGTACAAAAAAGAGTACAAGCTTCTCCTGATACTAAATTGAAACGTAAACTGGCAAGTATAGTAGAGCGCCGTGCATTACCAGCCAAGCGTCGGGGCTTTACACAAAAAGCAAAGATCAACGGGCAGGCTATCTTCCTCCGTACCGGTGAATATGGCGATGGCACATTAGGAGAGATATTCATTGATATGGCGAAAGAAGGTGCTACCATGCGCAGTATGATGAACTGCTTCGCTATTTCCATTTCTATCGGGTTGCAATATGGAGTTCCGTTAGAAGAGTTTGTTGACAAATTTGCTTTCACAAGATTTGATCCTTCTGGTTTTGTAGAGCATCCGAATATCAAATCTACCACTTCATTGGTTGACTTTATCTTCCGTGTATTAGGGTATGAATACCTGGGACGTACTGACCTTGTCCATGTGCTGGACAAGCCTGAAGTAATGAATACCGGTGCAGATGAATGGGATGAAATTCCCTCCAACGGTTTGGAGTATGCCAAAGAACAGGAACTGTCAAGTGTTCGTATAACGCCATCATCAGGTTCGGTAACACCTCAACCCGTAAAGAATCAGCGGACAGCGCAAACAGTAAAAGCAGATGCAGGAATGGATGCTATTAACGCTGCTGCCAAGAATATGCAGAGTGATGCGCCGGCCTGTAATGTATGTGGTCATATCATGATGCGCAGCGGCACTTGTTATAAATGTTTGAACTGTGGTAACCAGGGCGGGTGCAGCTAAATAATGTTGTAAGGACGGAAAAACCACCATAAAGAAGGTACCCATTAATTCAAATCCCGGCTGAAGGCCGGGATTTTTTATGTCATATCAGATGAATATCCTGTTGCCATAACTGTAACTCTCTCTGAACTCTTTGGGTGTGCAGCCTTTTTTCTTCTTAAATAACCGGTTAAAATTGGAGATATTATTAAAGCCACAATTGTAAGCCACTTCGGCTACAGATTGCGTGGTGTCTATCAATAAGCGGGATGCATGACCCAGGCGCAACTCCAGCAAGCTATCAATAAAAGTGATGCCTGTTCTCGTTTTAAAGAACCGGCTAAAAGATACATCTGTCATACTCACCAGTTTTGATACTTCAGTCAGGGTAACATTTTTATGAAAATTCTGGTTCATGTATTCAAAAGCTTGTTCAATTCTCCGGCTGTTATACGATAGCTCTGCATTGCTGAAAGTGGCATCAGACAGTGTATGCATATTTCTTGATACAGAAAGATCGTGCAGGATAGAAACCAGTTCCAGAACAGAATCAAATCCCTGCTTTTGCCCTAATGCCAGGAACCTCGGCATAAGTTGTTCTGCTGTTTGCCTGGAAAACAGGATCCCTTTGACAGATCGTTCCAGCATAGTGCGGATATAACTCAGCTGGTTCCTACGTAAAAGTTTTTCATCAAACAGGTCTTTATGAAACTGGATCGTTACTTCGGTGATCTTTTTGTTTTTAGATTTATGGGTTTGCCATACATGCGGAAGATTAGGCCCCACCAACACCAACTCAAGGTCATCAATCTCTGCAATATGATCGCCAATAACCCGCCTGGCACCTTTTGCATTGCTGATAAAATTCAGTTCAAATTCTTCGTGGTAATGCAGCGGGAAATCAAATTCAGATTTCACCCGGGTAAATATGGTGAAACAATCACTGCTGGTAAGTGGTGTTATTTCTCTCAGTATATCTTTTCGCATGGCAGGCTCTTTGATACAAAATTATCATTCAGATGATAAAAAAGTATTATTATCATGAATTATTTTACAGAAGTTGTTTTTAAGTATAGCCTCTGATAACAAGGGGATTGATTAGGTTTGATACAAATAAGGTGCAATTAGTATGATATTCTGATAAAAAAGTATTAGAGTTGAATAGGTACACGGACCTACTTTTGGTATTAAATCTACTTGCTGTATGAGAAAGTCACGACTCCCCCGTGCAACCACAATGATCATTGTGCTTGTTCTGTTTTCCCTTACCGTATTTTCCCAAAACAAAAGCGTATCAGGTGTTGTATCCGATCAGAACGGGTTGCCACTTGTTAATGCGACTGTTGCTGTGAAAGGTGGTAAGACGACCGTAATCACGGATAATTACGGTGCTTTTAAAATTTCTGTTCCTGCCAATGCTACGGCATTAATTATCTCCTACGTTGGCGCCAAATCAAAAGAGTTTTCTCTTGAAGGAAAGACGGCTATTATTGCCAGCCTGGATGTAACGGATACGAAGCTGAGTGAAGTGGTGGTCATCGGTTATGGAACAACGAAGAGATCAGATGTGTCTTCTGCTATTTCTTCAGTAAAAGCGAAAGATCTGAAGGATTTGCCGGTGGCAGGTATTGACCAGGCCATACAGGGTAAAGTAGCCGGCGTCACTGTTATTAATAACAGCGGTCAGCCGGGAGGTGGTGTTTCACTGCGCATTCGCGGTGTAACCACTATCAATGCAAATGATCCGCTGATCGTTATTGATGGTGTCATCTTTACAAGTAATACAAAATTCAGTGCCGGGTATGCAGGATTGGGAGGTTCCGATGGCCAAACCGGTAACAGTTTCCTGGCTTCGCTAAACCCAAATGATATTGAATCAATCGATATATTAAAAGATGCGTCGGCGCAAGCTATTTATGGATCACAGGCTGCCAATGGTGTGATCCTGATCACCACCAAGAAAGGGAAAAGTGGTGAGGGTAAAATAACGTACGAAACTTATTTTGGTAACCAGCAGGTGCAGAAGAAGCTTGATTTAATGAACCTGCGGGAATTTGCCCAATACCAGAACGAAGTTGCACCTCTTCTGGGCCAAACACCCAGCGCTGAATTCCAGGATCCATCTGTTTTAGGGGAAGGTACCGACTGGCAGGATGCGATGTTCAGGACAGGTACCGTGCAAAGTCATCAGCTCAGTTTTTCAGGTGGTAAGGACAAAACCAATTATTATCTCTCTGCCAATTATTTTACACAAAAAGGTATTTTGATCGGCTCTGATTTTAAACGTTACTCCACCCGTTTCAGCCTGGATCATCAGCTGAAAAACTGGATAAAAGTTGGTGTAAGCGCCAATGCATCACGCAGTATTCAGAATGTTACACTGGCTGATGCCGCTGAAGGCACCATCTGGTGGGGAGCTGTTCAAAGCCCGTTGATACCGGTGAAAAACCTGGACGGAACATGGGGTGGCGGACAAACTATTGGTGGTTTCCAGTACGGGCAGGATAACCCGATAGCCCGGAGTTTTTACAGGGGCAATAAGTCCACCAGCACGCAGGTATTTGGAAACCTGTATGCAGAGCTTGAATTAATGAAAGGGCTCTCCCTGAGAAATGAATTTGCTTACTCCTTTAGTCTATACAACAACATGGCACACCAGAATTCAGGAAACATAGGGAACACAAGTCTGCGCAGCCAGTTATTTGAATACAGGGGTAATGGATATTACTATGCAGTAAGAAATTACCTTAATTATAATAAAAATTATGGCAAGCATTCTATCAGTGCTACATTAGGTCATGAAGCACAGTACAACTACTGGGAGAGTCTCAATGGTAAAAAAGTAGATCTCCAGAATAATATATTGGATTTGAACGCAGGTAGTAGTGACAGGGATACATGGGAACTCGGCGGTGGAAAAAATGATGGCACCATCGAATCTTATTTTGGCCGTGCCACTTATGCGTATGATAACAGGTATGCACTTACCCTTAGTTTGAGAAGAGATGGATCTTCCAAATTCTTTGGTAAGGGCAAATGGGGAAATTTTCCCGGGGCATCTTTTGCATGGACAATTACCAATGAAAAATTTGCCGAGAAAATTAAAGAAACGGTCAATTCCCTGAAACTGAGAATCGGGTATGGTGAAGTAGGTAACACCAATATGCCGAATGGCGCACCGAATCCGCCTTATACTTCCGTGGTCTCCTTCTGGCCTGGCCCGGTTGGTTTCGGAAGCTCCAACTACCTGTATGGTGTGGCAAACCCGGATCTTACCTGGGAATCAGTTGAAACACAGAATGCAGGTATCGATGCCTCTTTCCTGAATGGAAGAATAGATATGTCGCTGGATGTTTATAAGAAGACAACTACCGCCATGTTGCTTATTGGAACAGGTCCGAGGTTAATTGGTGTGGGAGATCAGTGGGATGACCTGAAAGGACCCGTTATTAATACCGGTAAAATGTCGAACACAGGTATTGATATCAGTCTTACTTCTTACAATATCAAATCAAAAAATTTCACCTGGAAAACCAATGTCATATTCTCAAGCTTTAAGAACAAGCTGGAAAAAGTAGCCGGTGATCTAGCCGCTTTATACGGAAGGATCTATTATGATAACTACCTGATCACCCGGACTGTTCCCGGATTTGCTGTGGGTTCATTCTTCGGATTACAAACAGACGGTTTATTCCGTACGCAGGAAGACCTGAATAACAGTTTACCCCAGTTTGGATATTCTGTAGACCAGACACACACCTGGTTGGGTGATATACGCTATAAAGATATAAGTGGAGTGGATGGTAAACCTGATGGAATCATTGATGAAAAGGATATTACTTTCATCGGAAGCCCTCTTCCTAAATTCACTTATGGATTTACGAATTCATTTACCTATAAGAATTTCGATGCTTCTGTTTTCCTGCAAGGAAGCCAGGGTGCTAAAATCTTCAACTTCCTCCGCTGGCAGCTGGAGAAAATGGATAATCCTTTTTACAACCAGCTGAGATCTGTGATGGACAGGTATACTGCAACTAATACAGGAGGGAAACTGCCTAGGTTTACCAATACAAACGTAAACAACGTGTATATGTCAGACCGCTATGTAGAAGATGGATCTTACCTGCGTATTCAAAACATCTCATTAGGATACAGGCTGCCTTCCAAACTGATCTCGAAAGCGAAGATCAGCACAGCCCGTGTATATTTCAGCATTCAGAATCTGCACACATTTACCAAGTACAGCGGGTATGATCCGGAAGTAGGTGTATTTAACAATAATATCCGGCTGACAAATGTGGATGCCGGGCATTATCCCAACCCGAGAACATTTACAGTAGGTGTAAATATTGAATTATAATCAGTATAATATTTAAACATTATTGATATGAAAAATATATTCAGATATACGGCAATACTGTTAGTTCTGGCAGTTGCTTTATTATCCTGCAAAAAATCATTTTTGGATAAACCCGCCCTGGATGCAACTACTCTTGATAACTATTATAATACCCCGGAAGAGGTAAGAGGGCTTACCAGTACATTATACGGTTTGCCATGGGCCGGGTATGAGAATCGTGCCATGGATGCTATCGGCGATGTAATGGCCGGTAATGAATACACCGGCGGTGGTGATGATCCTCCTTTTTTAAATTTTTCTTTTGCTTCCACATCTGTCCGGATAGCTGATGCATGGAAAGTATTCTATAAAATTGGCGGATGGACCAGTGAGTATATGAATGCACTGGAATTGAAAAAATCAAAAGGAGGTAACGCCGCTTTCCTTGATCCTGCGATAGCAGAGTGCCATTTTTTCAAAGGAACAGTATATTTCTACATTGCCCGTATCTGGGGTGATGCTCCTATTGTCAACAACCCGGGGGCTACCATTCTTTCAGGTGACTTTAATATTCCCCGTTACTTCAAAGCAGATGTACTTCGTTTTGCTTTGGAAGAACTTAAAAAAGCAGAAGCCGGCTTACCTGAAACGGATGGACCAGGAAGAGTAACAAAATATTCTGCCAAGGGTATGATGGCCAAGCTATATTTATACCGCAAGGATTACGACAGTGCAAAAACAAAAGCGTTGGAAGTGATCAACTCCAACAAGTATGATCTGTTTCCCAATTATGGAGCTATGTTCAACTCCAGCTCAAATAATAATAATATTGAATCATTATTTTCTATTCAGCACCAGCTCACCGGCAACCCGTGGGGTTCGGGCAATCAAAAGAACCCTGACCGGGGTCCGGGCAACCTGCAAACTTCTGAAGCAAGTATGTGGGAGCTGTATATACCCAGTATAGATATAATAAACGCATTTGAATCAGGTGATCTCCGCCGCAAGGGTTCTATGATGGAGCATGGATGGAGCTATCCGCAATGGAAACCTCAGAATAGCAATGCTACTTATAATGCCTTTATGGCAAATGGATATAAGTATGATACCCTGCAACCGGTAGGTGATGGCGGGCAAAAGAACACTACCCGTGCGAATATTGCTAAGTATGTAGTTGGCCCGGGTTCAGCTTTTGGTGGTGAATCTGTTTTAGGGATGAATACCGGTATTAATACCATGATGCTTCGCTATGCCGATATTTTATTGATCTATGCCGAAGCTGTTTTGGGAACAAATGCTTCCACAACTGATGCCAGTGCCCTTGCAGCTTTCAATAAAGTAAGAACCCGGGCAGGCTTAAATACCAAGTCTTCTCTTACAATCGATGATATACTGCATGAACGCAGAGTTGAATTTGCTTTCGAAGGCGATTACTGGTTTGATATACAGAGACAGGGATTTACAAAAGCGAAGCAGATCATTGAGGCACAGGACAGGGGAACATTTGGCAACCCGGTACATGTAACTTTTTCACAAAACTATATGCACCTGCCTATTCCGGCCGGTGAGGTATTGCAGGACCCTGCTTTAGCACAACCGCCGGTAGCCTATTATTAATAATTCAATCAACTAATTAAAGATACTATTATGAAAAAAGTAATAATGAATCTGTTTACAAGATTGTTCTTACTGCTGGCAATTATATCTGTGCTGGTGATGGCGTGTGAAAAAGACAGAGACGGGAGCCCCGATATAAAAACCGGCGCAATGTCATCCGGAACAATCAATCCGAACTCGGCTGCAGGTGGTGAGGTGATTACACTAACCGGTACGGGCATCGGCCAGGTAAGATCAATTGTTTTTGATAAGAATAATGTACCGGCTCCTTTTTTATCTACGCTTAATACAGATGCTAACCTGGTGTTCAGGGTGCCGGATACGGCTTTTGGCGGACCACAGAATGTAATCTTTACAAATGCGGATGGAAAAACCTTGAGTGTTCCATTTAGTGTTATTGCATTACCGAATGTAACAGCAGCCTTCCCAACCGACTTTGAGGCTGGTACACAGGTTACCCTTACAGGTAACAACCTGGATGATGTAACTACGGTTGTTCTTGATGGTACGACAGATGCTTGTACCATTGTTTCCCAAACAAGGAAACAGATGGTTATCAGTATGCCGTTGAGTACTGCGGACAGGGCAAAATTAAAACTGACCAATGCATCAGGTGTCAGGATCACCGATATGGAATTTGTGAATGTCAGCAGGGCGATAACTGTATTTACAGAGCAGCTGAATAATGGGTTTGAAAATTGGGGATGGGGCGGCACATTTGCTGCATCAGCAGATGATAAAATAACAGGAACTTCTTCTATGAAAGCAGCTTTTGATCCCGCTGGTACATGGGGTGGTATGCAATTAGGAAACGGGGGGTCAATCGACATTACACCTTACCGGTATTTTTCTTTCTGGGTAAAAGGTGCTGATGTAGATAAGAATTTCCAGTTTTGGCTAAACTGGGGTAACCAGAAGGTGATCACTATACCTGCTAATAAATGGACGTATTTCAGGTACGAACTGGCTACTAATTATCCCGGTGTAACATCCGTGAATAATGTTACTTTCCAGATCGTTGATGCTGGTAAAACAGTATATTTTGACAATATTATGTTCTTTAAATAAACTTCAACCAGGACTAACTTATTACTGAAGGGTATCAAAAGATAAGATTAGCAGCTGATAAAGAAAGTCGTTCCTGGACCCCGGGTAATTTTACAGGAACGACTTTTTTATAACCAACAGACCAGATGGGACCTGACAGGCACATACCAATTTTACAATTTGCATTTATTTGCAGCTGCCATCTGGCGTATGCCTGTGAAAATGGAATGCTGACTTTCCTGACTCAAAAACCAGTGGCGCCCTGATGAAGAAAAGAACTCACTATACAAAATTGTGTATAATTCTCATCTCCCTGCTTGTATGCGGTATAACTGTAGCGCAGCAGGATCTCCCTTCGGATAAAGGAGCTACAAAGGAAACTGCTAGCCTGTATAAGAATTTACAAAAACTAGCCGGCAAGGGTTTTATGTTTGGCCACCAGGACGACCTGGCTTACGGGGTAGAATGGAAATATAAAGAGGGAAGAAGTGATGTAAAAGAAGTGACGGGTGATTATCCTGCTGTTTACGGATGGGATTTAGGCGGTATAGAAAGACAAAATAATGAGCTGAATATTGATGGGATCCCTTTCAAAAAAATGAAACAATTTATTAAGCAGGGATATGAGCGGGGAGGAGTAATTACCATCAGCTGGCACCTGGATAGCCCATTGGGAAATTATAAGAACGCATGGGATACAACACATGGTACAGTGGCTTCAATTAATCCTGGTGGTGCTAATCATACATTGTACAAAGAATGGCTGGATAAAGTTGCTGCATTTATCGGTTCACTAAAAGGAAGTAAAGGAGAAGCAATTCCTGTTTTATTCAGACCATTTCATGAACATACAGGCAATTGGTTCTGGTGGTGTAAAAATGCGGCTACCGGATTTGAATACAAAACCCTCTGGCGTTTTACGGTGTATTACCTGCAAAAGGAAAAGGAACTGCATAATTTATTATGGGTATATAATACAAGCGGGGATTTTAAAACGAAAGAGGAATACCTGGAACGTTACCCCGGCGATGATATGGTGGATGTACTGAGCTTTGATAATTACCAGTATGGAGATCCCTTGAAGGAGAAATGGTTTGAGGTAAATACGAATACAGCTTTACAGGTAATTGGAGAAATAGCGACAGCGAAGAATAAACTTTTTGCCCTGGCAGAGACCGGCTTTGAAGCCATACCGTATGCCAGCTGGTGGACAGAAACATTACTCAATGCAATTGGCGGCAATAAGATTTCTTATGTATTGGTATGGCGAAATCATGGTTATAGCAACGACATGAAAAAGATGCATTATTACGCTCCATATAAAGGACAGGTATCAGAACAGGATTTTGTGAAATTCTATACGATGGAGAGAACTTTATTTGAAAAGGATGTCAATAAGGAGAAATTATATCAATAAATTTTTTAACCAAAGCAAGCAGAGCACTCGTTAAGCAGTGGTTGCGGGTTGATTCTTCAACCTGCAACCTATTTTTGCAGGGAAAAAAAGAGACCGGCTGATTGTAAACCACACCAGATGAAGCTGACATTGTATGATATAAGTATTGTTATCCTGTACCTCATTACGATGGTTATGCTGGGCTGGTTTCTCCGTAAAAAAGCAAGGCAGAATAAGGAAAGCTATCTCATGGGCGGTAAAAAACTACCCTGGTATATGCTGGGCATGAGTGACGCTTCTGATATGTTTGATATCAGTGGTACCATGTGGATGGTTGCCTTGTGTTTTGTATATGGAATTAAAAGTATCTGGATACCGTGGCTGTGGCCGGTATTTAACCAGGTATTTAATATGATGTACCTGAGTAAATGGCTGCGAAGATCTAATGCCAATACGGGAGCTGAATGGCTGGGAACAAGATTTGGGTTAACCGGGAAAGGTGTGAAGGGGTCGCATAGTATAGTAGTCGCTTTTGCATTGATTGGGTGTTTGGGATTCCTGGCGTATGGATTTGTCGGGCTTGGAAAATTCATGGAAATTTTTGTTCCGTGGGAGATGGTAAAGGACTATGTGCCCTTTCATGTAGCCCCGCAATATGTGGCCCATTTCTACGGAATAATTTTCACCCTGTTTGCTATGTTCTATTCTATTCTCGGGGGGATGCACAGTATCGTATTGGGTGACTTGATCAAGTATGCAATTATGACGGTTGGTTGTATAGCAATTGCCGTGATCGCAATGATACACCTGAATGGTCATACACTAAATGTTCCGGCCGGGTGGAGTGATCCCTTTTTTGGCTGGAATCTTAATCTTAATTGGACCGGGATCATTGATGATGCTAATAAGAAAATAGCGGATGATGGGTATGGCTTATTTGGCATCTTCTTTATGATGATGCTGTTCAAAGGTGTGTTTGCTGCCGGTGCGGGCCCTGCACCTAACTATGATATGCAAAAGATACTGTCAACAAAATCTCCGAAAGAAGCTTCCAAGATGACCGGATTCGTTTCTATTATCCTGTTGCCGGTACGCTATTCAATGGTAATTGGTTTAACCGTTCTTGGTTTGTTGTATTATAACCAGCTGCAGTTAAGTGATGGAAATGGGGGAGTAGATTTTGAAAGGATTCTGCCAGGGGCTATCAACAGCTTTTTACCGGTGGGGATATTAGGCTTGGTGCTTACCGGTTTACTTGGAGCCTTTATGGGAACTTTTTCAGGCACTTTAAATGCCGCACAGGCTTATATCGTCAATGATATTTATCTCAAGTATGTAAACAAAAATGCGTCTACCAAGAAGATCATTAGTATGAATTACGTGGTGGGAGTAGTGGTGGTGGCTGCCGGTGTACTGCTTGGTTTTTTTGCCAGAGATGTGAATAGCATCCTGCAATGGATAGTGTCAGGTTTATATGGCGGATACGTTGCTGCAAACGTATTGAAATGGTATTGGTGGCGGTTTAATGCCAATGGGTTTTATATCGGTATGTTGACTGGTGTTGCCGGGGCCCTTGTATTCTCCAGGCTTTTTACAGGAATAGAGTTCCTGTATTACTTCCCGGTTTTGTTTTTATTGTCCGTAACCGGTAGTTTGATCGGAACCTATACAGCACCGCCAACAGAAACAGAAACACTAAAGAAATTTTATAAAACAGTACGGCCATGGGGTTTTTGGAAACCGGTTCATGAAATGGTTATAAAAGATGATCCTTCGTTTGAACCCAACAGAAGGTTTAAGCTTGATATGTTCAATGTGGTCCTGGGTATCATTGCACAGTTGTGTATGACTTTATTACCCATGTACATTGTACTGTCCATGCATTTGCCTTTACTTATCACAATAATAATTTTAACTCTGATTATTCTCATATTGAAAAGAACCTGGTGGGATAAATTAGAAGATTGATCACTATAATTCGGTTATCATGCGTAGTCAATTTTACAGGCGATTGGAAAAAATGGAGCAGGCTTACGAGAAACTGCTGAAACGCCGCAACGAAAAGACGGAGGAAGGAAATGGAGTTTTCGACCGCTATAAATTTCCTGTTTTAACAGCTGATCATACACCATTATTTTGGCGTTATGACCTGAATATTGAGTCAAACCCGCACCTGATGCAACGCTTTGGTATCAATGCAGTACTGAATGCAGGTGCCGTAAAATGGAATGACAGATATATTGTGGTGGCAAGGGTGGAGGGGGCGGACAGGAAATCATTTTTTGCAGTGGCAGAAAGCCCGAACGGGGTTGACAATTTTAAATTCTGGGATTACCCTGTCAATATGCCGGAAACAGAAGCCCCTGATACCAATATTTATGACATGCGCCTGGTGCAGCATGAAGATGGCTGGATCTATGGGTTGTTCTGTACCGAACGCCGGGATCCTTCGGCACCGGCAACTGATCAGTCTGCCGCCATTGCACAATGCGCTATTGCCCGGACAAAGGATCTGAAAGTATGGGAACGGCTGAATGATTTGAAAACACCCTCCCCTCAGCAGCGTAATGTAGTGCTGCACCCTGAATTTTATAATGGTCGTTATGCATTCTATACAAGGCCACAAGATAAATTTATTGAGGCCGGCAAGGGAGGAGGTATTGGATTTGGATTAAGTGATACTATGGAGGAGGCAACGATTGAAAAAGAGATCGTAGTTGACCCCAAAGTGTATCATACAGTTTATGAAATGAAGAATGGTCTTGGACCAGCTCCAATTAAAACAGAAAAGGGATGGCTGCACCTGGCACATGGGGTAAGAAATACGGCTGCGGGTTTGCGCTATGTACTTTATATGTTCATGACGGACCTGGAAGAAATAACCAAAGTGATCTATAAGCCTGCCGGCTATTTCATGGCTCCAGAAGGAGAGGAAAGAATCGGTGATGTTTCAAATGTTGTTTTCAGTAATGGATGGATCGTGAATGATGATGGATCAGTGTTTATTTATTATGCCTCATCAGATACCCGGTTACATGTGGCTACAACAACCATAGAAAAATTACTGGATTACGTGTTAAATACAGCACCGGACGGATTTACTTCAGCTGAATCGGTGAAGACACTGACCCGGCTGATTGACAGAAATATGTCAGAACAGGCAGTAGAACCGGGAAATAATGCAAATGCTTCAGGAAGATAATGTTGTTAGTAAATAAGGAAATACAACCCGACTTGCTGCTCCGGTATAAAACGGAATTGACCGAGGAATTAACGGATATTCTTTCCTATTGGATGAGGC
Organism: uncultured Bacteroidota bacterium; assembly: GCA_902826165.1. Taxonomy (GTDB): domain Bacteria; phylum Bacteroidota; class Bacteroidia; order Chitinophagales; family Chitinophagaceae; genus CADEDV01. The sequence continues at coordinate 99,183 of CADEDV010000005.1, read as the reverse complement.
ATACCATTGACAGGTCCGGTGGTTTCTATGGAAGTGTAAATAATAGGAATATGCCGGATAAGGCAGCTGCAAAAGGGTTGGTCCTCAACAGCCGGATCTTATGGACTTATTCAGCGGCGTACCAGTTAACAAGGAATTTGAATCATTATAAAACAGCCCAACGGGCTTATGATTATATTCTCGGATATTTTATTGATAAGGAATACGGAGGAGCTTACTGGTCGGTTGATGCAAACGGAAAAATGCCGGATGGCAGGAAACAAATATACGGCCTCGCATTTTGCATATACGGTCTGTCCGAGTATTATAAAATATCTGATGAACAACAGGCTATAGATACAGCTATTGATTTGTATCGTTGTATTGAGCTTTACAGTTTTGATAAAAATAGAAATGGATATATCGAGGCCTTTACGAGAGAATGGTCGGCGATCAGTGATCTGAGATTGAGTGAAAAGGATAATAATGAACGCAAGACCATGAATACACATTTGCATATCGTTGAAGCGTATGCAAACCTGTATTCTGTATGGCCGGATAAAGGGCTGAAAGAAAAAATCAACAACCTGCTTTTTTTATTCGACCGGTATTTTATAAATAGTACTAATCATCACCTGAACTTATTTTTTGATGACGACTGGCATCTTAAATCTTCCCTGCAATCATACGGGCACGATATCGAAGCAGCATGGCTGCTGCAACAATGTGCAGAGGTCATAGAAGATGAAAAATGGATGGATCAATTCCGGCAATATGCTGCCCCGGTTACAGATGCGGCAACCGAAGGCCTTGATGCTGACGGCGGATTATGGTATGAGTATGAGCCGGATGCTGATCAGCTCATTCATGAAAAACATTCCTGGCCACAAGCAGAAGCCATGATCGGGTTCTATAATGCTTACCAGCTAACAGAAAAAGAAAAATACCTGCAAATGTCATTGCGGAGTTGGGAGTTTGTAAAAAAGCACATTAAAGATAAAGAGAATGGTGAATGGTTCTGGGGTATAAACAGCGATTATACGATCATGCCAAAAGACAAAGCTGGTTTTTGGAAATGTCCCTATCACAATAGCCGGGCTTGTATTGAACTGGTTAAACGTATCAATTAAAGAACCGATAATTATGAAGAAAGAAAAATGGGTAGTTTTATTGTGTGTGTTGTTTATTGCAACCTCTAATATTTTTTCTTCCTGTAAAAAAAGTAATGGAGGTACAGACCCGGTGACACCTCCAACAGATACAACAACCGTTAACCCGCAGGTTGATCCCCCATTGGCCAATACGATCGGATTTTTCCTGGATGACTGGCAACCGGTAAATTTTACTGTACCCTCCTCCTTTACCAATACAACGGCCCCGGCTGTTTCAGGTATTACTGTTACAGTTGACAGGAGCAATGTCATTACTAAAATCCCCCGGTCTATTGCAGGCAATAATGCTAATCTCTGGATGGGTCAATTCGTTACAGAACCATCACTAATGGATCATATTACCACCCTTCATCCGCACATTATCCGGTTCCCGGGAGGAAGTATCAGCGATGTTTTCTTTTGGAATGCCCAACCCAATACTCCTCCTGCTGATGCGCCTGCACAATTAGTACAGGCAAATGGCACGACAACAAATGCAGGCTACTGGTATGGAAAGAATACGGCCAGCTGGACCTTCTCAGTTGATAATTATTACAGCATGCTGCAGCAAACAGGTAACCAGGGGATGATCACTATCAATTATGGATATGCCAGGTATGGGACAGGAGTTAATCCTGTTGCAGCAGCTGCACATCTTGCTGCTGACTGGGTTCGTTATGATAACGGTCGCACCAGGTATTGGGAAATAGGGAATGAAAATTTTGGTGAATGGGAAGCTGGGTACCGTATCAATACAGCTATTAACCAGGATGGACAGCCCGAGTTTTTAACCGGGCAATTGTACGGGCAGCATTTTAAAGTATTTGCTGATTCGATGCGAAAAGCAGCACAGGAAATTGGTAAAACTATTTATATAGGCGCTGTTACTTCTGAGTCGGATCCACTGAGTTGGTGGACCAATACCGCCAGGACCTGGAACACTGGTTTATTTACAGGTGCCGGAAGTTTCCCGGATTACTATATCGTTCATAATTACTATACCAATTTCCAGACCAATGCAAATGCTACGGAAATACTGGCCACTCCGCAAGCTGTAACAGGAACCATGATGGACTATGTGAAGCAGTCCATCAGTACCGCAGGACTTACCCAGAAACCAGTTGTATTAAATGAATGGAATATTTTTTCTACCGGGTCAAAACAGGCTGTATCACATATTAATGGGCTGCATGCTGTATTGGTGTTAGGAGAATCACTAAAGAATAAGTTTGGAATGACCTCACGATGGGATCTTGCCAATGGATGGGATAATGGAAACGACCATGGCATGTTCAATAATGGTGATGAGCCGGATGCTGTCCCCAAATGGAATCCCCGCCCTGCCTATTATCACATGTATTTCTTTCAGAAATACCTCGGCGACAGGTTGGTCTCTTCGACTTCTAGTGCTGCTGATATTGTCAGTTATGCTTCTTCCTTTACTTCAGGAGAAACGGCAGTTGCGTTGGTGAATAAATCTGCTGATTCAAAATCTGTTGAGGTAAAGATTCAAAATTTCCGGAAAGGTTCAAGATTTTACTGGTACACTTTAACAGGTGGCGGCGATAATGGTGAATTTTCCAGGAAAACTTTGGTGAATGGTATTACTTCTTCATTTGCTGCCGGCGGCCCGGAGAATTATAAAAATATAGGGCCCAACTCTGCTTCAACAACCAACGGCATAAGAGTTACTGTTCCGGGTCGTGCAGCTGTGTTTTTAGTAGTGGCGAAACAATAAAAATCATGCAGGATGTAAAGAAATAGAAATAGATTGGGAGGGAGAACAGGTTATTGATTGACAAAAATGGAAAGATTGGGTATTAAATAAACGTAAGTTCTTGTTTTATGAGGAAAATAAATTCCACCAGGCAGCTTACAGTTCTGCTGTTCCTGTTTTTTTCTGTTGCAGCTACTTCTCAACAACCAGTATTCAGGAAAACTGAAAATGGGGTAGTTGTTTATCCTGATCAGCAGTTTTCAGGTGCGGTAAAAATGGTTCAGCTACGGGTGGTAAATGATAAAATAATACGGGTTACTGCATCGCCGCAGGCAGATATATTACCTGATAAAAGTCTCACCGTTATTCAGCAACCCACATTTGGTCAATGGGAAGTAAAAGAAACTGGCGAAACACTTGAACTGGCAACAGCTTCCGTAAAGGTCCGTATAAACCTTTCAACTGGTGCCGTAACTTTTTTTGATAAAAACGATAACTCCATACTTGCAGAAAAAACTGTACAGGGCAGGAGCATTCAACCGGTAATGCAGGAAGGAAAGACGTTGTATGCAGTGAAACAAGGTTTTGTTGTAACAGGCGAAGATGCTTATTACGGCCTGGGCCAGCACCAGGATGATGTGTGGGATTATAAAGGAAGGCAAACCATCCTTTTTCAAAATAACACGGAGATAGCGGTTCCCTTTCTTGTTTCAGTAAAGAATTATGGTATCCTATGGGATAATTATTCATACAGCAAAGTGGGAGATGTGAGGTCATTCCAGCCGCTCTCAGGTCTTCATTTGTTTGATAAGAAGGATAATTCGGGGTGGCTTACCGCTTCTTATGCTAATGATAAGAACAGGCCTGACCAGCTTCTTTTTGAAAAGGCAGAATCAGAGATATGGTATCCGTTTATGAATGATACTAAACAAAGGCTGCCGAAAGAATTTGCAATTGAAAAAGGAAGTATTACCTGGCAGGGTAGTATTGCAGGAGAGGAAGCCGGTATCTACCAGTTTAAATTTTCCTATGGCGGATACCTGAAATGCTGGGTGAACGGGAAACTAATGTTTGATAAATGGAGGCAGGCATGGAACCCCGGAACAGCGTTAATGGATCTGTCATTGGAAAAGCGAAAAAGATATTCCATCAAATTAGAATGGATACCTGATGGCGGTGAATCATATATATCAGTCCAATTTTTACCCCCTGCTTCACCGGATGATGCCAATGCATTTTCTTTTGATTCAGAGGCCGGCAGACAAATAGATTATTATTTCGTGTACGGAACTAATCTGGATGAGGTGGTCCATGGTTACCGGCAGCTTACCGGCAAGGCGCCAGTTGTTCCCAAATGGGCTATGGGTTTCTGGCAAAGCCGGGAACGATATAAGTCACAGGAAGAAATTTTAAATACCGTAGCTGAATTCAGAAAACGAAAAATTCCTTTGGATAATATCGTGCAGGATTGGTTTTACTGGAAAGAGAATGATTGGGGCAGCCAGGAATTTGATAAAACCCGTTTCCCCAATGCGGATAACATGATTGATGTACTGCACAAAAAGCATCATGCTCAGTTTATGATTTCTGTCTGGCCAAAATTTTACGAAGGAATTAAAACATATAACCAGTTTGATCAAAAGGGTTGGTTGTACACAAGAAATAGTGCCGACCGCCAAAAAGACTGGGTCGGCCCCGGTTATGTATCTACTTTTTATGATGTATTTAATGACAGTGCCCGGAAAGGATTCTGGAATTTACTCGAAGAAAATTTATTCAAACGAAAAGTAGATGCCTGGTGGATGGATGCCAGCGAGCCGGATATTCAATCAAACGTGTCACCGGCAAAAAGAAAAGAGCAAATGCACCCGCTGGCATTGGGAACGGCAGCTGAATTTATGAATGCTTACCCGCTGATGAATGCAAAAGGGATTTACGAAGGACAACGGGGCTCAGATAACAATAAAAGGGTTTTTCTATTGACCCGTTCTGCTTTTGCAGGTTCACAAAGATTTGCAGCCAGTGTGTGGAGTGGTGATATCGGTGCAAGATGGGAGGATATGCGTACACAGATCAGTGCAGGATTGAATTATTCTTTATCCGGGTTACCCTACTGGACAATGGATATTGGCGGATTTGCAACAGAGACCCGGTATAATAAAGTTCCCATGCTGGAAAAAGACCAGGAAGAATGGAGAGAGTTACAAACCCGCTGGTATCAATGGGGAAGTTTTCTGCCTTTGTTTCGTTCTCACGGGCAATTTCCGGTGAGAGAGCTTTACAATATTGCCCCGGAAGATCACCCTGCGTATAAAAGTATGCTGTATTATAACCAGCTTCGTTACCGGTTAATGCCGTATACGTATTCACTGGCCGGTGCAGCTTATCATACTGATTATACGATCATGCGGGGACTGGTAATGGATTTTGCGACTGATAAAAAAACATGGAAGACAGGTGATCAGTTTATGTTTGGGCCGTCATTACTTATCAATCCTGTCTATTCTTATAAAGCAATAAACAGAGCTGTTTATTTGCCAGCTGGTCAGGGATGGTACGACCTGTATTCCGGTAAGTATTATAATGGCGGGCAAAGCATTACTGCTGATGCCCCTTATGAAAAGATACCTGTATTTATAAAGGAAGGCTCCATTATCCCAACAGGCCCCGAACTGCAGTATGTGTCAGAAAAGCCGGCAGACCCTATCACTTTATTTGTATATACTGGTAATGACGCTTCGTTTGTTTTGTATGAGGACGAAGGAGTGAATTATAATTATGAGAAAGGGAGTTTTTCTGAAATTCCATTCACCTACAACGAAGCAACAAAAACTGTCATCATTGGCAACCGGAAAGGCAGTTTTACAGGAATGCTGAAAACAAGAACGATCCACATTAAAATGATAAGTAAGGACAAACCAGCCGGATTAGAGTTTAGCAAAAAGGCAATGAAGACGGTAAAATATGCAGGGAAAGAGATTGTTATTAAGCTGGATTAATTGGTGAAATAATATGTTTACTTCTTTTCTATATGGGAAACACTTCTGTTTGACAGTTATGGTATTGTCTTTCATTACAATTACTTACTCACAGGAAAATAACTCCGCAGCAAGAGAACATTTGAATTTTGATGCCGGCTGGAGATTTTCATTTGGCCACGCAACAGATACCAGAAAAGATTTTAACAGCGCAACGGGCTATTTTTCTTATTTGGCAAAAGCCGCTTACGGTGATGGAGCGGCAGCAGCTGATTTTGATGACCGTTCCTGGAGAAAGATAGACCTGCCTCATGATTGGGCAGTTGAACTTCCTTTTGACAGCACAGCAAGTTTAAGTCACGGTTTTAAAGCTGTGGGTAGAAATTTTCCGGGAACAAGTATCGGCTGGTACCGGAAGAAATTTTTTATACAAAAGTCAGATGAAGGCAAAAGAATCAGCCTGGCATTTGATGGAGTGTTCCGAAATGCTGCTGTCTGGATAAACGGTTTCTATCTCGGAACAGAACCCAGTGGGTATACAGGGTTTGAGTATAATATCTCTGAGTATGTAAACTATGGTGGGGATAATTTTATCGCAGTAAGGGCTGATGCCACGATGGAAGAAGGCTGGTTTTATGAAGGTGCCGGTATTTACCGCCATGTATGGCTGAACAAAACATCTCCTGTACATGTGGTTTCAGATGGCACATTTATTTCTTCAACTGTAAAGGCAGAAACAGCTACTGTTACGGTTGTAGCTACTATTATAAATGAAGAGCATCGAAATAAAGAAGTTCAAATCAGGCAAACGATATTGAATGCAAAGGGAGAAAAAATAGCAACTGGTAATACGGATTTTTTTTTGCTGAGAAAGATGGAACAAAAGAATGTACCTGCTAACCTGCTTGTTACTTCCCCTAACCTTTGGTCAATCGAAGACCCATATTTATATACGATGGTCACAGAAGTGATTTGCGATAATTCAGTTACGGATGTGTACAGAACAACCTTTGGTATCCGAAGTATCCGGTTTGATGCGGAGAAAGGTTTTTTCTTAAATGGTAATGCTATAAAAATTAAAGGAGCCAATAATCATCAGGATCATGCAGGTGTCGGAACGGCGATGCCGGATGGTTTATATGAATACCGGGTTAAAAAAATGAAAGAAGCTGGGTTCAATGCCTGGCGTTGTGCACATAATCCGCCTGCTCCTGAATTGCTGGATGCCTGTGACAGGATGGGTATGCTGGTTATTGATGAGAACAGGCTGATGGGAGTTAGCAGTATGCACTTCAGTTACCTGGAACGGTTTATACAGAGAGACAGGAACCATCCTTCCATCATCAGCTGGAGTATTGGAAACGAAGAATGGGGGATTGAAGGCAACCAGAAAGGAGCAAAGATTGCCATAACTATGCAGGAATATGTAAGATCACTCGATAGTACAAGAGGAATTACCGCAGCGATCAGCGGTGGCTGGCAAAAGGGTATTTCTAATGTGATTGACATCATGGGAGTAAATTATATCGGGCAAATCAATACGGATGAGCATCACCGGGAATTTCCAAAGCAGCCGATGTGGGGTACTGAAGAAGGCAGTACCAGGGCTACAAGAGGTGAATATGTTGACGATGATAAATTACACGTTATAGCAGCTTATGATAAAAAGCCCTGGCCCAACTTTGTTTCTATCCAGGATGGCTGGAAACATTATATAAGCCGTGACTACCTTGCCGGTATGTTTATCTGGACCGGATTTGATTACCGGGGAGAGCCGACTCCTTTTGGATGGCCTTCCGTTACTTCTTACTTCGGTATGATGGATATCTGTGGCTTCCCCAAAGATAATATATGGTATTTAAAAAGCTGGTGGACGAATGATACAGTTTTGCATATACTTCCTCATTGGAACTGGAAAGGAAAAGAAGGAAGGCCGGTTGACGTATGGGTCTATAGTAACTGCGATGAAGTGGAATTGTTCCTGAACAAAAAGTCGTTGGGTAAAAAAGTAATGTTACCAAACGGGCATTTGCAATGGATGGTAAATTATCAACCTGGCATAATAGAGGCCGTTGGATATAAAAAAGGAAAAAAGATAGCAGTGGAGAAAGTCAGGACTTCCGGACCGGCCACTGCGTTACATGCGGAACTGTATAAAAGCAGTAGTAATAAGGAGGGGATAAGTACTGCTGTCGTAAATATCTCTGCAACAGATAAAAACGGGTATTTAATGCCGGTTGCAGACAACGAAATAAGTTTTTCAATAACAGGTCCGGGTAAAATTATTGGCGTGGGCAATGGTAACCCGGTTTCGGGAGAGAAAGACCGGTTTACAGAGACTATTTCAGTTGCGGGTATACAATTGCGAAAAGAAAAATATGTTGAGGTGGGTGAAGATTTTACAGGTGCAATAGCCACGGGCTATGATGATAAACAATGGAATGATGCATTCCGGGAAGAGCGGGATGAACAGTTTGGAAAGCGGGTGAATCAGGTATTGTACAAGGGTGATTTTTCTATGCCGGACATGATCTCTGCATCAACGATCACCTTTTTTAGTAAGAGTATAGGTACTTCCCAATCAGTTTATATAAACGGGGTAAAGATTGCGGATAGCCTTACCGCTGACAAAGACATCATTATAGATCCAAAAATTCTTCACCCCGGGAAGAACGATATAGCTATCGTTGCAGCACCGCTGCTCAAGAAGTATCCCTGGGATAATATTAATACCAATCCCGGGAATATCCAGGTCAGTATTCCTGCGGAAGGATGGAAACGGAAATTGTTCAATGGATATACCCAGGTAATCATTCAAATAGAAAATAGTGCAGGAGAAATAAAGTTAACAGCTTCGGCAGATGGATTGATGTCAACAAGTATCATTATTCAATAGAAAGTAAAAACACCAGGATATGAAATATATAATGTTCCCGCTGCTCACCTTGCTTATTTCAATAAGCATAACAGCGCAAAACAACAACTCCCCGGAAGCAAAAGCAGCAACCCTGCTTAAAAAAATGACATTGGAGGAAAAAGTGGGCCAGATGACACAGGTGACAATGGCTGTATTTGCCAAAGGCGGGTGGGCCAATGAAGATGGAAGTCTGGATCCGGTAGCCTTAAAAAAAGCTGTAGTTGAATATAAAGTGGGCTCCATGTTAAATACGACAGCCCATGCATTGCCGGTGGAAACATGGCGCACTATCATTACACAAATACAGGACGAGGTAAAAAATACAAGGTTGAAGATCCCCGTTATTTATGGGCTGGATGCGATACATGGTCAGACCTATACGCTTAACTCAACTTTGTTTCCCCAGAACATTGCCATGGCAGCCACAAGAAATCCCGAACTGGTAAGACAGGCTGCGAAAGTTACTGCCAACGAACTGAGAGCAGGAGGAGTTCGGTGGAACTTTGCACCCGTACTTGATATTGGCCGCCAGCCTTTATGGAGCCGTTTCCCGGAAACATTTGGCGAAGATGTATATATAGTTAAAACGATGGGAGCAACTGCTGTAAAGGCTTACGAGGAAGATGGATTGCAAAATCCTACAGCAGTGGCTACGAGTCTAAAACATTATCTCGGTTACTCGGCATCACGTTCAGGAAAAGATCGCACACCCATTTATCTCCCGGAAATTGAATTAAGAGAATATTACCTGCCGCAGTTTCGGGAAGCAGTAAAGACAGGCTCTGCTTCGGTGATGGTGAACTCAGGTGAAATCAATGGCGTACCGGTACATGCCAGCAAATACCTGTTGACAGATGTATTGCGAAAAGAACTTGGTTTTGAAGGAGTGATCGTAACCGACTGGGAAGATATTAAGCGGCTGCATGATCGTCATAATGTGGCTGTAACTCCGAGAGAAGCTGTTGTTATGGCCGTGAATGCAGGTATTGATATGAGCATGGTGCCGGCTGATTATTCTTTTTACGACCTGTTAATAGAAGCTGTAAAGAAAGGAGAAGTGTCTATGAGCCGGGTTGATGATGCAGTGAAACGCATTCTCGTTATGAAGTACAGAACCGGGTTGTTTGATAATCCTTATCCTGAACCTGCTGCCTTTGCTAATTTCGGTAAACCGGAGTACCAGCAATACGCATTAACTGCAGCCCAGGAAGCTATGACCTTGCTGAAGAATCAAAATAATGTATTGCCACTCTCAAAGAATAAAAAAGTTTTGGTAGCAGGTCCGTCTGCACAAAGCATCAGTGCGTTAAATGGATGCTGGAGTTATACCTGGCAGGGTAATGATGACAGGTGGTATCCTGCTGATAGCAAAACTATTTACCAGGCCATTGCTGATAAAATCGGAGCAGCCAATGTAATTACGACAACGGGCAAAGGATTTGATAACCTCATGAACTATGATGCAGCAGCAATAACCACCGCTGCTGCAAAAGTGGATGCTATTGTTCTTTGTATTGGGGAGAACGCCTACGCTGAAAGCCCCGGCAATACCCGTGAACTGGCTTTGCCCAAAGAACAGGAAGACCTGGTGATTGCAGCCGCTTTAACCGGTAAACCTGTTATCCTGGTATTGACAGAAGGTCGCCCAAGGTTTATTACCAATATCGAACCTTCTGTAAAAGGGATTTTAATGACCTACTGGAGCGGGAAGAAAACAGCAGAAGCTGTAGCTGATGTATTGTTTGGGGATTATAACCCCGGTGGAAGATTACCATTCACTTATCATAAAAGCATGGGAGAAATTGTAATGTATGATCGTAAACCTACAGAGGAAATAAGAGAAGTGTTCAATGATAATGTGGGCACCGGCTATGATCCGCTTTTTGCCTTTGGCCATGGCCTTAGTTATACCAGCTTTGAATATGGAGATATTCTACTCAGCAAGAATACGCTTAGCGTTACTGAGACATTGACGGCTTCCATTACTGTGAAGAACACAGGCAGCCGGGAAGGCAAGCATACTGTAGAACTTTATACAAGAGATTTGTTTGCAAGTATAACTCCGAGTATGAAAAGACTGAGAGCTTTTGATAAGATCAGCCTGCAACCAGGCGAAGCAAAGACAGTTTCCTTCAGCATCACTAAGGGCGACCTCGCTTTTGTAAACGATAAGCTGAAAACGGTGACCGAGCCCGGTGAATTTGAAATTATGATCGGTGATAAGAAGGCTAAGTTTTTATACCAGTAAGCTATGAAACGGTCGTTACTATTTTCATTACTGTTCCTGGTGACTGTAACATGTTTACAGGCAAGGCCGGAAAAAAAACTTAATTTTTATTCCCCGGATCACCCGTTCATCCAATACACGGGACGTATTGATTTTTCCGATCCAAAGTTGCCCCGTTTCTGGCAACCGGGTGTATATATTTCCTTCAGTTTTAAAGGAGATAATTGTGAAGTAATACTGAATGACGAAGTCCTTTGGGGAAACAGCCATAATTATATTGAGCTGGTTGTGGATGGTAAAGAGTATCGTTTGCAAACGAAAAGTAAATCTGATACCATCTCTCTCTCCCCGTATGTTTCCGGCAAAGGAGCTCATTCAGCTATTATTTGTAAAAATACCGAAGCTAATATCGGGTATCTTGAACTGGCAGGTATTCGTTGCAGGGAGTTAGGGAAACCACCGGCAAAACCGCAACGGAAAATTGAATTTATCGGTAATTCAATCACCTGTGGGATGGGTAATGATGATAGTGAGATACCCTGCGGGAAACGAAACTGGTATGATCAGCATAATGCATGGCTTAGTTATGGTGCACTCACTGCAAGAAGTGTAAAGGCGCAATATCACCTGTCCTCAGTATCCGGTATTGGGTTAATGCATAGTTGTTGCAATATGGATGTTATCATGCCAACGGTATTTGACAAGGTAAGTATGCGCAACAATGACATTCAGTGGAATTTTAAGAGATATCAGCCCGATGTAGTAACTGTTTGTTTGGGCCAGAATGATGGGGTGCAGGATTCAGCAGTCTTCTGTACAAACTATATTTCTTTTATGCGGCAACTTCGTCAATACTATCCAACGGCAACTTTTATTCTTTTATCAAGCCCAATGGCGGATGAAAAATTGAGGAATTTTCTCCGGCAATCAATCAACGCTGTCAGATCGAAGCTGGCACTGGCAGGAGACAATAAGATATTTACCCATGTTTTTGAAAAACAGTTTATCGGTGGTTGCGATGCACACCCATCAAAAGCAGAGCATCGGCAAATTGCAACTGAATTAACAACCGTTATGAAGAATATTATGAATTGGTAAAACGATCAATATGAAAAAGACTATAATGCTATTGGTGTTTTTGTATTCAGTTACTGCGTCCGCACAAAAAATGCCGGGTCTTGCCCCCACACCACCGATGGGCTGGAACAGTTGGAACACTTTTGCTACTAATATCAATGAAAAATTGGTGATGGAAATTGCTGACGACATGGTAAGTAGCGGGATGAGGGATGCTGGCTATACCTATATTGTACTCGATGATGGCTGGATGGCTATGCAAAGGGACAGTGTGACAGGGAATTTAGTTCCTGACCCGGTAAAGTTTCCCAACGGGATCAAAAAAGTGGTGGACTATGTACATGCAAAAGGGTTGAAATTCGGGTTATATAATTGTGCAGGAACCAAAACTTGTGCAGGCTATCCCGGCACAAGAGGCTATGAATACCAGGATGCCCGCCAGTATGCAGCATGGGAAATTGATTATCTCAAATATGACTGGTGTTATACAGATGGCATTAACGCCAAAGAAGCTTATACGACCATGAGTAAAGCATTAACAGCCACTAAACGACCTATTATCTTCAGCCTTTGCGAATGGGGATCGAATAATCCATGGGAATGGGCGGAGCCTGTTGGCCAGTTGTGGCGCATCAGTGGGGATATTTATAATTGTTTTGATTGTATCAAAGACTGGGGCACCTGGAAAAGCTGGGGTGTTACTTATATTATTGATATGCGCAAAAACATCCGCCAGTATGCGGGACCTGATCATTGGAATGATTTTGATATGATGGAAGTGGGACATGGTATGAGTGTGAATGAAGACAGGGCTCACTTCACGATGTGGTCTATGCTTGCCTCTCCCTTAATTGCCGGTAATGATCTGCGCCATATGACCAAAGAAACGATTGCCATTTTAACTGATAAGGATGTTATTGCGATCAACCAGGATAAGAGGGGAGTACAGGCTTATTTGTACCAGCAGAAAGACAGCGTGGATACCTGGATCAAACCATTGACCGGAAATGATGTGGCAGTTTGTTTTCTGAACCGTTCCCAAAAGCCAGTGCTGGTTGAATTCAACTGGCAGCTGAACCCTGTCGTTGATACTGTTTCTAAAACAAATATTGATTTTACGAGAAGGAATTATACGGTAAAAGATGTTTGGAAAAAGAAAACCTCCGGGACAACAAAATCCGCATTCCGGGGCGAAGTACAGCCGCATGATGTAATATTGCTGTACTTAAAACAGGAATAAAATGTATACAGCTTCATCAACCCGTTATGATAGTATGAAATATAACCGCTGTGGTAAAAGCGGGTTATTACTGCCTGCCATTTCATTAGGTATGTGGCACAACTTCGGTAATGTGGATGATTTTACCGGCATGCAAAAAATTATCTTCAGGGCTTTTGACAGGGGCATCACTCATTTTGACCTGGCTAATAATTACGGACCACCGGCTGGTGAAGCAGAAATAAATTTTGGTAAGATATTTAAACAAGACTTGCAGGCATACCGGGATGAGCTGATCATTTCTTCGAAGGCGGGTTATTATATGTGGCCCGGTCCTTATGGGGAATGGGGGTCCCGGAAATATTTAATATCCAGTCTTGACCAGAGTTTGAAACGAATGGGTGTTGAGTATGTAGATATTTTCTATTCGCACCGGTTTGATCCCAATACACCGTTGGAAGAAACAATGACGGCACTGGATCAGATTGTACGGTCAGGAAAAGCCTTATATGCCGGTATTTCCAGCTATGATGCGGAGCAAACTACCAAAGCAGCGGCTATATTAAACAGTCTTGGAACACCCTGTCTTATTCATCAACCAAGATATTCCATGTATGACAGATGGATTGAGCAAACCAATGCGGTGGTGAAAAAATCTGTCCTGGATGTGTTGGGAGAAGAGGGAATTGGATGTATCGCCTTTTCACCCTTGGCCCAGGGTTTACTGACCGATAAATACCTGAAAGAGATCCCGGCTGATTCAAGAGTGGGAAGAGGTTTATCCAACGGGGCAATCAGTCAGAACGATATTTCTCCTGCTAAAATAGAGTGGTCCAAAAAATTAAATGAGATCGCATTGAGAAGAGGACAATCATTAGCGCAAATGGCTATTGCGTGGTTGTTAAAAGATGAAAGAGTTACATCGGTACTGGTCGGTGCCAGTTCTGCCGGGCAGCTGGATAATAATATTGATGCTTTGGCAAACCTTTCATTTTCTGCTGATGAACTGAAAGAGATTGAACTTATTTTAAACTAGTATAGACTGTCTTTTTTCAACAGGGCAGTATATACACAGAACAGATAAATATGATTAATTCGAATAGTAAAAAACTGACCAGTGCAATTATTGGCCTGCTTGCGACTGCATTAATAATCGCACAGCCTGTTAAAGAGAATGGACAATTAAGAGTGGAACGAACAAACCTGGTAAATGAGAAAGGAAATCCTGTAACGCTGCACGGGATGAGCTTCGGCTGGCACAACTTATGGCCCCGTTTTTACAATAAGAAAGCCGTACATGAACTGGTCATAAAATGGAACTGTACCGTCATTCGTGCATCCATGGGCATTGAACTGAACGACAGTGGGTATTTGAAAAAGCCGGAGGAATCAGTACGGTTAATGAAGAATGTCATTGATGCCTGTATTAAGGAAGGAGTGTATGTGATTATTGACTGGCACGATCATAATATCCATACCACGGAAGCGAAGGCCTTTTTTGAAATGATGGCAAAAGAGTATGGTCAATATCCGAATATCATCTATGAGATATTCAATGAGCCGGACCATGAAACATGGCCGGAGGTAAAAGCATATTCGGAAGAGGTGATCAAAGTGATTCGTGCAGCTGATCCTGATAATATCATTCTTGTTGGTTCACCCAAATGGGACCAGGCGGTTGACCTGCCTGCAGCAGATCCTGTCAAAGGATTTGATAACCTGATGTACACGATGCATTTTTACGCCGGCACCCATAAAAAATGGCTGCGTGACCGGACAGATGAAGCCATTAAGAAAGGCTTACCCATTTTTGTTTCTGAATGTGCAGGGATGGAATCAAGTGGTGACGGACCAATTGATCATTCTGAATGGAAAGCTTTTGTTGATTGGATGGATGCAAAAGGACTGAGCTGGATAGCCTGGTCGGTATCAGATAAAAATGAGACCTGTTCTGTCTTAAAACCTTCTGCTGCTTCAAAAGGGAACTGGGGAGATGCTGATATAAAAGAGTGGGGGTTGATCGCAAAACAGTACCTACGGTTGTATTCCGGTAAGCAAAAACCCTGATATTCCGTAAATACTCCTTTCAATACCGGGTAAATACCCCTTTGCCATAACAGGGTATTTCAGTAGGGATTCTATACCTACTTTATCAATAAGGAATATTACTTTCATGCCTTAATAATCTGCTAACTATGAAGACAAGAATTGTAATTGCCCTGCTGATCATTATTGTTTTTCTTGAAAGTTGTGCCCGCAGTTTTACACCATACGAAGCGGCTAACCACCCGAGAGGAAAGAAATGTGGTGTGATCAAATAAACGGGTCTATCCTCCAAACACATTATTCACGGCACCTTCCAGCATCGGAAATTTTTCAACTACAAAGCCTTTGATCGTTTCAATGGCTTTTTTTGCTTGTTCATCTGTCAGGCCGGCTTCGGCTTTTAATTTTTCTATTAATTCCTGCATGGGAAATGTTTAAGAGGTATAAGAAGTTTAAAAGGTTTCACAAGTTAAAACTAACCTATGAAACCTTTTAAACCTTTGGAACTTTTTTAAACTTTATGCTACTTTCAACAGGCTCAGCTTGCTCTTATCAAACTTGCGTTTGGCATATTCTGCAGTAAGTGCAAAGCTGGTTTCTTTGGTAGATGGCAGTTCAAACATCGCATCAGTAAGAATGCCTTCACATATACTTCTTAAGCCCCTTGCGCCCAGTTTATATTCAACGGCTTTCTCTACCATGAAGTCTAGTACTTCATCCTCGATGGTCAGGTGAATGCCTTCGAGTTCAAATAGTCGTTTGTATTGTTTGATCAACGCATTTTTGGGCTCGGTAAGGATGGCCCTTAGTGTGCTGGCATCTAATGGATCAAGATGAGTTACAACTGGTAAACGCCCCAGTAATTCCGGGATCAGGCCAAATGTTTTCAGGTCCGTCGGGTTCACATAGCGAAGCAGGTTCTTCTTCATGCTTTCCTGCAGGTCCTTATCTACATTGAATCCGATTGTATTAGTTTGTACCCGTCGGGCAATGATCCTGTCAATTCCATCAAAGGCACCACCACAGATAAACAGGATATTCTGTGTATTGATCTTGATAAGCTTTTGTTCAGGATGCTTACGACCGCCCTGTGGAGGCACCAGTACATCCGTTCCTTCCAGCAGTTTCAGCATACCCTGCTGCACACCTTCACCACTTACATCACGGGTGATGGACGGATTATCTCCTTTACGGGCAATCTTATCGATCTCATCAATATAAACTATGCCACGTTCAGCAGCAGTCACATCATAATTACAAACCTGTAATAGCCTGGTCAGGATACTCTCCACATCTTCACCCACATAACCGGCTTCGGTAAAAACAGTAGCATCCACAATGGTGAAAGGAACATTCAGCATCCGGGCAATACTTTTTGCCAGCAGGGTCTTACCGGTTCCTGTTTCACCCACCATAATGATATTACTCTTCTCGATCTCCACATCATTAACAGGTGTATCGTTGGCTTTTTGCTGTAATCTTTTGTAGTGGTTGTAAACGGCGACGGCCAATACTTTTTTGGCGTCATCCTGGCCGATCACATACTCGTCCAGGAATTTTTTGATCTCCATTGGTTTTTTGACCGTGAGCTTAAATGCAGCGGGTGTTTTTTCATCCCTGACCATCAATTCCTGGTCAATGATCTCCCGGGCATGCTCCACGCAGTTTTCGCAAATATGCCCTTCCTGGCCGGCGATAAGGATCTTAACCTCATCACGGCTGCGGCCGCAGAATGAACAGTGTAAAGGATTTTTTGCCATTTCTGATAGGTATAACGAATTACTAACGCAATCGTAACATACAAAAGTAAAAAACCGTCCTGAAACGGGCGGTTTTATTTCTTTATTTAGGGTTAAACTCTTACTTCTTAAGGATTTAGAGTTTTTCCTGGATACCGTCCACAATGCCGTAATCAATAGCTTCTTTGGCATCCATCCAGTAATCACGGTCAAAGTCCTTCATGATCTGGGCGACGGTCTTACCACAATTGTCAGCCAATATCTTAGCCCCGATCTCTTTTACCCGGCGGGTTTGTTTGGCCTGTATCTCCAGGTCGGCACTTACACCCTGGATATGTCCCCCCAAAGAGGGCTGGTGGATCATTACTTCACCATGCGGGTAAATAAAACGACGACCCTTTACACCACCACTCAGCAGGATACTGCCCATAGAGGCTGCCAGCCCCATACAGATAGTACTGATCGGGCTTTTCAGCATCTTCATGGTATCATATATTACCATGCCGCTGGTTACCACACCACCCGGGCTGTTGATAAAAAACTTGATCTCCTCACCCGACTTTTCCGCGTCAAGTAATAATAACTTGGTGGTTACCTCACGGGCTGATTTATCATCCACCACTCCCCAGAGGTACACGGCTCTTTTGTCAAAGAAGTATTTCTCCAGTTTTTTATTCAGCATTACCAGGTCATCTCTTTTGTCTTCTCTCTCTCTTTCTTCCTCATCGTCCATTTTCCAGTCGTTGTATAAAAAGTTCTTACGGTTCATGATAGATTAAATTTCTTGATTTATGATTGGGTAGATCAGTCTTTCTTGTCTTTTCTTGGATTGGTCAGCAATACTTCATCAACCAAACCATATTCTTTCGCTTCGGGCGCCGTCATCCAGTGGTCACGGTCAAAATCTTTTTCAATCTGTTTCACCGGCTTACCGGAATGATTACTGATCACTTCATATAATTCACTCTTCAGTTTTTTGATCTCTGCTACGGTGATCTCAATATCGCTGGCCTGCCCGCCAATCGCACCGCTGGGCTGGTGCATCATGATTCTGGAATGTTTAAGCGCAGCTCTTTTACCTTTAGTGCCAGCTCCTAACAATACACAGGCCATAGAAGCAGCCACACCAATACAAATGGTAGCCACATCAGGGCTTACATACTGCATCGTGTCATATACTCCAAGACCGGAATAGACACTGCCACCCGGGCTATTGATGTACATATTGATATCTCTTGTTCTGTCGGCAGAATCCAGGAATAATAATTGGGCGGTTACAATATTGGCCACTTCATCATTGATGGGATAACCAAGAAAAATGATCCGGTCCATCATGAGGCGGCTGTACACATCCATCACGGCAACATTCAGGGAACGTTCCTCAATGATATTCGGTGTCATGGCAGTCACCATTTGAGAAGCATAACTGTGCAGGGTATTACTGGAAAGACCACGGTGTTTCACCGCATATTTCTCGAACTCAGAATTAAAAGTCATGGGTATTAAGTTAATATGTTAACAGGGTGGTAAGTTAATAAGTAAAAGGCAGAGAGAGTTTTAGAATCTTTTCAACCTTTCAACTGGTCAACTTTTCTTCCTGATCATCAAATATCCGTCCAAATGCCGTAACTGCAAAATTGGTGACAAGTTGGCTTATTTTATTAGTTGACAGGGTAAAAAGAAAAAGGTTGACATGATTTTTAGTCCATATCAACCTTCAAACAAATTAACCGGTCAACCTTACTTAATGATG
>CADEDV010000005.1:4498-80280 GCA_902826165.1 uncultured Bacteroidota bacterium | reverse complement strand
ATGCCGTTCTCATTAACAATTTTGTCAGAGATCAGTGTCCATTTCAACTGGCTCAGGAAAGCCGGGAATTCTTTTTCTACCTCTTCATCTGTTTTTGCCGCTTCACCCTGTGTTTTCACCCATTTTTTCAGGAAGCCTTCGGGGAAATCAATTTTAGTATGATCAACTAACTGGTGAAACACCTGGTCGTGTATCTGGTTGCGGGCCTGGCCATTCCAGTAAGCGGCTATTTCTTCCTTGATCTTATTTTTAAAATCAGCTTCGGTCTTTATTTCCTGGCCGGGATAAAGCTGGTTGAAGAAATCTTCGTTCAGCTCTCTTTTTTCCAGCAAACCCACTTTGGTGATAGCGATATTGAAATATTTGTCAGCAGCAGCGGCATTTTCTTTTAACCCAAGATCGCTGATGATCCATTCTCTTTCTTTTTCATCAAAAGCAGTTTTTAGCTGCACATTGAAAATATCACCTGCTTTTTTGCCGATCAGGTTTTTCCGGTAAGTTTCAGCAAAATATTTTACGAGAAGAGAATTATCCTTTTTAATACCCCCTTCCACTTCAGCACCAGCAGCATCTGTTTCAGTGAAAACAACATTGAGAACATTTTCCTCTGTTTCCGCTGTTTCTTTATCGGTCATGTTGCCATAACGGTTTTGAAGGCGGGTTACTTCATTGTCCAGCATCTCCTCTGTAACCGTTACTACATAACGGGTAATTTTTGCCTTACTGAGATCAGCCATAGTAAAATCCGGCTTCATCCCTATTTCAAAATGAAAAACATAATCAGCAGGATTATTTACATCCAGCTGTCGTATATCTGTTTCCAGGGGCAGGGGCTGAGCAAATATTTCCATTTTATCGGTTTCCAGGTAGCCGATCAGTTCACGGTCTACTGAGCGGAGAACCTCGTCAGTAAACAGGGAGGGTCCGTACATTTTTTTGATCAGGCCTGCGGGAACCATTCCTTTACGGAAGCCGGGAATATTGGCTTTCTTACTATATTCTTTCAATGCCTTTTCAAAAGAAGGCAGGTAATCGGTCTTCTCCAGTTTCACGGTCAGTTTTTCATGCAGCAGGCCGATGTTTTCTTTTGTAACTGTTGCCATTGTATATATTTAATAAGTTTTAAATAACGAACAAGGAACATGGAATGTCGAATAAGGAAGTACGGTACTTCTTCCGATCAATATTCCTTGTTCCTTGCTCAGTATTCGCACGGTCCGGATGGAGGGACTCGAACCCCCATACCTTACGGCATCAGATCCTAAGTCTGACGTGTCTACCAATTTCACCACATCCGGGTTAACCAATTTTCGAGAGATTCACTCAGAGTTATAACCTGGCAGGCGTTAACTCAGCCCTAAATAGCTCAAAGCTTGGTTTGGGGCTGCAAATGTAGGGCATTTATTCAAACCAACCGGCCAGTAAAACCACTTATTTAAGGCTGTGGGTTGACACGGAACATTTAATTCCTGAATAGTATAAAAAAACGATAAAAATTAGTAGGTTTGGTTCTCTTATCCGTTTTACATCCTCTATCTCGAGAACAGCCACCCCAAACGATTCCAGCTTTTAGCCTTTTAAAACTCTTTATCCCGGGATTAACCTAAGGAGGCGGACGATATTCCGCTAAACATTTTTTTCGCAACCAAACTAACCGCTGATGAGAAAGCAAATTTTACTCCTTTTGGGAGTTGTGGCCGGCTTTACTGCCTTTAGCCAGAACCCCGCCACCACTTTCACGATCGCTAACCGGAACATCACTTTACCCTGTGGTACTTCCTGTACATCTATCAACGCCAAAATCCCCCACATTAAGCAAACAACAGGTTATGTAGTGACCAACCCTGCTTATGTGCCTTTTGCGTACACTACCCCAACCGGGACAGTTGCATCGTCTATTTATGTGGATGATACCTGGAGCCAGGCAATCAGCCTGCCGTTCCCCTTCTGTTTCTATGGGAACAATTTCAACTCCCTTTTAATGGGATCTAACTCTGCCATCACCTTTGATGTATCCAGGGCTGGCAGTGGAAGTGGATATTCGATCAGCGCAACTACCGGGGCCATCCCGAATACAGCCTACGCTCCGAATATGATCTTCGGACCTTATCATGATATTGATCCGGGCCTTACTTCTGCCAATAAAAAAATTGAATGGAGAATAGAGGGTACTGCACCCACAAGAAGGTTCATTGCCAGCTATAATGATATGCCTTATTTCGGCTCCAGCTGTACAACGCCAAGGGCCACCCACCAGATGGTACTCTATGAAGCAACTGGTATTGTGGAAGTATATATTAAGGACAAGCCATTTTGTACAAGCTGGAACAGCGGCCTGGCAATACTTGGTATGCAAAACCAAACAAGAACAAGTGCTATTGCTGCTGCGGGTAAAAATGCTACTGTATGGGGAACTGCTGCCATGGACTCCTGCTTCAGATTTATTCCCAGTGGCAGCACTTCAAGATTAAAGAGTGCCCAACTGGTAGTAAACGGAACTGTGGTGGCTACTGCTGATACCAGCACTTTTGCTGCAGGTGTGCTGGATCTTAATTTTCCTAACGTTTGTCCTACTGCTGACAGTACAGCTTATGTGATCCGGGCCACTTTTGGTCAGTGTACCGATCCGGCGCAGGATGTTGTATTTACAGATACTGTTTTTGTAAAACGAACAGCTGCACCAACAGCTGCTATTGTAAAAACAGATGCTACCTGTACAACTGTAGGCTCCATAACGGTTAACGCAACCGGAGGAACTGCACCATATGAATATAGTATCAATGGAGGTACCTCTTACCAGTCTTCTAACGTATTTAATAATCTTGCTGCAGGTACGTATAATGTAAGCGTAAGAACAGTAGGTTCTACCTGCGCTTCTGTTGTTCAGCAAACAACCATTACTCTTACAGACAACCTGGCACTGAATGCCGGCAACGGACGTACGATTTGTCTTGGTCAGTCATTCACGCCCACTATAACTAGTAATGCGACTACTTACAGTTGGTCACCTACAGCAGGTGTCAGCAATCCTGCCATTGCTAATCCTGTTCTTGCACCCGCTGCAACCACCACTTATACGGTGACTGCTACTTTAGGAACCTGTACTAAAACAGGAACAGTGACAGTCGTAGTGGCACCAGGTGCCACTGCTGATGCCGGGGCAGATGCCTTTATTATTGCAGGTGACTCCTACACCCTCCAGGGAAGCGGTTCTGCCGGTACTTATTTGTGGACACCATCAGTTGGCCTGAGCGCAACGAATATTCTGAAACCTGTAGCTACTCCCCAGGCAACCACAACGTATACACTGAATGTGACCACAGCATTAGGTTGTATCGCCGCGGATGATGTTACGATCACCGTTGTTCCCTATTGCATTAAGCCCATGGAAGCCTTTACGCCAAACGGAGATGGTATTAATGACAGGTGGCTGATCACAAATGGTAACTGTTTGAAATCTGCAACGGCGCAGGTCTTCAACAGGTACGGGGCCAAAGTGTTTGAATCCAATGATTATAAGAACACATGGGATGGTACTTACAAAGGAAATCCGCTGCCGGATGGTACCTACTATTATGTAATTTCTTTTGAGTTGATCAATTCAAAGAAAGTATCCCTGAAAGGCAGTGTGACCATTTTAAGATAATCATCACCAAAACAAACTAATTATGAAACGTTTTATAATTCTCTTATTTGTTTCAACTGTTGCTGCGGGATTGCATGCGCAGCAGTTACAGACCTCCTCAATGTTCGAGTTGCAGGGCATGCTGCATAATCCAGCGGTGGCCGGTGTTAATAAATTCGGTAGTATCGGAACCACGTACAGGGCTATGTGGGATGGTATTGACGGTGGTCCGCAAACAGCTACTGTTTTTGGCTCTGGGTATGTCCCTTCCGTAAAACTGGGATTGGGTGGTTATATCTACAGTGATAAAACAGGCCCGACCAAGCGTACCGGGGTGCAAATGGCGTATGCTTATCATGTACCGCTGCAAAATGAAGCCAGTTTTTCTATCGGGCTCGAAGCAAGGGCTCAGCAATTTTCTATTGATAAAGCCAAACTACAGGCATCACTGGGCGCAGACCCTGTTTTGGCCGGTGCGGATAACCGCTTCAAATTTGATGCAGGATTTGGTCTTGCTTTTACCAGTAAAAAATTCCAGGTAGGAGCTTCGGTCAGCCAGCTGATCCAGTCTAAACTTGATTTTTATACCGTCAATTCAAGTGGCAGTGCCGCAGCGTTACCTTCCCCGACAGAAGAAGGAAAGCTGTATCGTCACTATTACCTGCACAGTAATTACAAATGGGATGTGGATGGAACAACCACCATCATTCCCAATGTCCTGTTCATTTACCTGCCCAATGCGCCGCTGGAATTCCAGGGAGGTGCACGGGTGGAACACAATGAACTATTCTGGTGGGGTGTGGCCCTGCGGGCAAGACAAAGCTGGATGCTGTCAGCCGGTGTGCATATCAAAAAGAAATTCACTATTGGTTATTCTTTCGATATGTACAATGCACCGCTCAGCCAGTTTGATAAAGGAGCCAATGCGCATGAAGTGTTGCTGCGGTATGATTTCTTAAAATAGAACTAAGAGCTTAAAAGAGTAAAAAAGGGGTAAAGAGTTTGTTCAAACTCTTCACCCCTTTTTTGTTATACAAATGATTATCCCAAACTTCAGGAATTATCAGGCTCAACTCTTTTTCTCCTTCTCTCTTTCTATCTCTTAGCTTAATTCAGTAAATTCGTAGACTGATGGAAACTGTCGCACAACTACCCAAATACAATCTCAACGAAGAACAGGAAAAAAAACTCATCCTGCGGGAGTACCGTTCCCTTTTAAGAGCACTGAAAACGAAACTCAAGCCGGGTGATAAAGACCTGCTCCGTGTGGCTTTTGAAATGTCGGCCGAAGCACATAAGACCATGCGCCGCAAAAGTGGTGAACCGTATATCCTTCATCCATTAGCGGTTTCTAAAATTTGTGTCGAAGAGATAGGCCTCGGTGTTCGTTCTTCAATTTGCGCCCTGCTGCATGATACCGTAGAGGATACGGATATTACCTTAGAAGATGTGGAAAGAGAATTTGGTAACGAGATCGCCAGGATCGTGGACGGACTTACCAAGTTATCCAATGTGATCGATGTAAATGCATCCCAACAGGCAGAGAATTTCAAAAAGATATTACTGACACTGACAGATGACCCAAGGGTTATCCTCATTAAACTGGCCGACCGCCTGCATAATATGCGGACGCTGGACAGTATGAAAAGAGAAAAGCAGTTAAAGATATCATCCGAGACCGTATATGTCTATGCACCACTGGCACACCGGATGGGTTTGTACAATATCAAAACAGAAATGGAAGACCTGGCCATGAAATACATGGAGCCGGAAGTGTATAAAGAGATCGCCAGGAAATTAGCCGAAACAAAAAGGGAGCGAACAAAATATATCAACGAGTTCATCAAACCGATCAAGGATAAGATCGATAAGGCAACATTAAATGCAGAAATACACGGTCGTCCGAAAAGTATTCACTCCATCTGGAACAAGATGAAAAAGAAAGGAGTGGATTTTGAAGAAGTGTATGATCTTTTTGCCATCCGTATCATTTTAGATTCACCAACCGATAAGGAAAAAGAAGATTGCTGGAAAGTATATTCCATGATCACAGATGAATATACTCCTTCTCCCGAACGATTGAGAGACTGGCTGAGTAATCCTAAATCAAACGGGTACGAAGCGTTGCATACCACCGTGATGGGGCCGCAGGGGAAATGGGTAGAAGTGCAGATTCGTACCAAGCGGATGAACGAGATCGCCGAAAAAGGATTGGCCGCTCACTGGAAATACAAGGAAGGCACGGCGGATGAAAGCCGTTTTGATAAATGGTTCCAGCAAATACGGGAAGTGATCGGCAACCAGGAAGCAGACAGCATTGATTTTCTCCAGGATTTTAAAACCAGTTTCCTGGCGGAGGAAATATATGTCTACACACCCAAAGGTGATGTGAAGATGTTACCGGTTGGTTCCACCGCACTGGATTTTGCCTTTGCCATCCACAGTGCCATCGGTGTAAAAACCATTGGTGCGAAAGTGAATCACAAACTGGTTCCTATCAGCCACAAACTGCGCAGTGGTGACCAGGTGGAGATCATTACCAGTAACAAACAAAAACCATCGGAGGATTGGTTAAACTTTGTTGTTACTGCCAAAGCAAAGGGCAGAATTAAAGATGCGCTGAAGGAAGAAAAAAGAAAAGTGGCCGATGAAGGTAAGTACACCGTGCAGCGTAAACTCGAAGGTATGGGTGCTGCTTTATCGCAACATAATATTGATGAATTAGTACACTTTTATAAACTGCCCTCGCACCTGGATCTTTTTTACCAGGTGGCGGTGAAGAATATTGACCTGAAAGAGATCAAGGAATTCAAAGTAATGGGTGACCGTATTGAAGCACCAAGACCGGTGAGGATATTAGAACATAAACCGGAGTATAATCCCCACCAGCCTGTCATTGGTAAAAAAGATACCGAGCTGATCATCTTTGGTGAGAGCAGTGACCGTATCGTGTATAACCTGGCCAATTGCTGCAAACCCATTCCCGGTGATGATGTGTTTGGATTTATCACTACCGGGAAAGGGCTGACCATTCACCGTACCAACTGCCCTAATGCAGCTAAACTGTTAGCCAATTACGGGCACCGGGTGGTGAAAACAAAATGGGCCAAGAATAAAGAAATTTCTTTCCTGACTGGTGTAAAGATCGTGGGTATGGACGATGTGGGGGTG
This sequence comes from uncultured Bacteroidota bacterium, assembly GCA_902826165.1. Taxonomy (GTDB): domain Bacteria; phylum Bacteroidota; class Bacteroidia; order Chitinophagales; family Chitinophagaceae; genus CADEDV01. Next base: position 73,484 of record CADEDV010000005.1, on the reverse strand, counting down.
GTGAATAAGATCACCAACCTGATCTCCGGCGAATTAAAAATTAATATTGCCGCCCTTACCATCGAAGCCAAGGAAGGATTGTTTCAGGGCAATATCCGCCTCTATGTGCATGACCGGGAGGAGCTGGACGAACTGGTACTGAGCCTGAAGTCATTACCGGGTATTGAATCGGTAGAACGCTACGATACAGAAGACATTCCTTCCAAAACGACCTGAGATAAATTCTAATGTGGTTTTAAGAAGGCGGGATACAAACGCCAATTAGTTTAGCCTCGTAGATTTCCCATCTTATTTTATTGTGTATAATCAATAGTTACCATAGGAAGAATACCGCCTTTTTTCTGTAATTTACCGCACCATTGAGGACTGCTGGATTACCAACTAACTAACACACACTATGAGACTGACTTTCTCAAAGCTTTCGGCCTTTACTGCCGTATTGTTGTTTTTTTCTTTTTCGGCAAAGAGCCAGGGATATTCTTTTAATTGTGGGAGAGATACCATTTTGCCGGGCTGCCCTCCGACAGCTTGTTTTACTATCCAAAGCTTAATCCCTGATCCGCATAGGCAATCGAATAACTATGCAGTAAATAGCCCTTCCACAATGCCAAGTTGTTTATTATCTCAGGGTAACCCGGGAATCCCTGGCCAACCAACCACTTTAAATTTAGATGACAGGTATTCTCCCGTTTTCCCAATCGGATTTCCTTTTATTTTTTTTGGCACAGCATATAATGATCTTGTAGTCAGTAGTAATGGTTATTTATCATTTAATACTGCGTTAACGAATACATTTTCACATTATGGCATATTGAATAGTGGTGGTGCTTTAAGTGCTGCCGGGGGGACTCCGCAGAATTTACCCAGTACTTTATATGATGAGGCACTTATTATGGGTCCTTATCATGATATAGACGTAGCTGTTACAACTTCGCCTACTAGGTTAATTTCGTATCGTACATCAGGCGTATCTCCTTACAGAACCTGGACAATCACATACCATAAAATTCCTCTTTTTTCGGGTACCTGTAATAATTTATTTGAAAATACTCACCAGATTACTTTATATGAATCAACCGGTATTATTGATGTGGTAATTTATGATAAACAAATTTGTACAGGGTGGAATCAGGGAAGAGCTATGGTAGGGGTTCAAAATTTTGCCCGTAATATAGGAGTAATGGCCCCGGGACGTAGTGCCAACGATGTGCCATGGGGTTCTATTGGTATGAGTGAAAAGTGGAGATTCGTACCAATTGGAGGTACACCACTATTTCGCCGGGTAGAGTTATATAATATGTCGGGAAATCTTATATCTACCGGGACTACTACGCAGTTGCCGAGCGGAGACCGGCTTGCTTCTTTCCCCAATATTTGCCCGGCTCCAGGATCCTCTACTCCCTATGTTGTAAAAGCTTTTTATGATAAAATAGATGACCCCACCGTAGAAATATTTGGGCTGGATACAATAATTGTAGATCGTCAGCAGGGACTGGCGGCCGCAACAGCCACAACCAGTGCAACCTGCGGCAATAATAATGGTACAATCACTGTTAATAATGTAAGCGGAGGGAATGGTGCTTATGAATATTCATTAGATGGTATCACCTGGCAATCCAGCAATGTATTTACAGGTGTAGCCGGCGGCACACATACAGTCTATATCCGGGATGTAGCTGGCAGTTGTACCGCCAATTACCAAGCAGTAGTGGGTGTTATTTCAAACTTAACAGCAGCAACTACTAATACGGCTGCTGCATGTACCGGTGTTAACAACGGCACTATCACTGTTACTTCTTCCATGGGTACGGCGCCCTTCTCTTTCTCCTTAGATGGCGGAGCCTACCAGGCAGGCGCAATTCCGTATACAATTTCTAACCTGGCTCCCGGTAACCATACCGTGGTGGTAAGAGATGTAAATAACTGTACAACGAATACCATTACAGTAAATATTGCAACAGGCACGGGTGTTACCGCAACTTCCACCGCTACGCAGGCTACCTGCGCCGGTGTCAATAACGGAACCATCACTGTAACACCAACAGCGGGAGCCACTCCTTTTCAATATTCAATTGATGGCGGGGTAACCTGGCAGGCAAGTAATGTGTTTACAGGCCTTGCTCCTGCGAACTATACTATTACTATAAGAGACAATGTTGGCTGCACAAGAAATATTACCCGGACAGTTACAGCAGGTACCTCATTAAATACCAATTTCACCATTGCTGCCACTACTTGCTCAGGTGCTAATAACGGATCAGTGACTATTACGCCTGTGAACGGAACAGCACCTTATACTTTTGTATTGAATGGAACAACTACACAAACAGGTGCTACTACTATTTTCAATAATCTGCCTCCAGGCACACACAGCATTGCAGTAACTGATGCTAATGGTTGTGTAAGAAACCCGGCACTGTCGGTAACTGTTTTAGCAGGCCCGGCCTTATTGACCAGTGCCACGCATACAGATGCATTATGTAATGGAAGTGCAACAGGAACGATTACCGTGGCACAACCCACAGCGGGCACAGCACCCTATGAATATTCATTGGATGGTACCACCTGGCAAACGGCTAACACCTTCAATGGTCTCGTTGCAGGTATCTATACTGTTTACTACCGCGAAGCAAATGGATGCCAGGGCCAGTTATCGCAAACTGTAACAGAGCCTACTGCCTTGGCAGCAACAACTGCCACTTCATCTGCTATCTGTAATGGCCAGAGTAATGGCCGTATTATTGTCAGCAGTTCGGGTGGTGTGGGCCCATATGAATATTCAATTGATAACGGTGCCACCTGGCAAACCAGCAACTCCTTTAATATGCCGGCGGGCAGCTATACTGTTATTATCCGTGATGCCAACCAATGCACCACCACACAATCAGTTACAATTACAGAACCTGCTGCATTGACCGCAGTTATTTCTACCACGAATGCTACTTGTAACGGTGGTGATAACGGAACAATAACTATTGCGGCAGCCGGTGGTAATACCAGTTACGAATATTCAATTGACGGAGGTGCCAGCTTCCTTGGTACAAATAGTTTCAATGTAGCTCCGGGTACATACGTTATTACGGTAAGAGATAACCTGGGTTGTGCCACTACAATCCCAAATATTGTGGTTGGTCTTACCAATGACCTGACCTTTGCTCCACCGGCCAACCCGACGATCTGCGAAGGCACATCAGCACAGTTATCAATTACATCGAATGCTTTGCAATATGCCTGGTCGCCAGCAACGGCATTAAGCAGTACTTCAGTCTTTAACCCGATTGCGAATCCAACAACTACCACTAACTATACGGTTACGCTGACTTATGGCCGTTGCACGGCAGATGTTCCGGTAACGGTTAATGTGAATGCGGCCCCGATACCTTACGCTGGTACGGATGGATTTATTTGTTACGGGCAGACCTATACACTACAGGGAAGTGGTGGTACACAATTCGAATGGACGCCTTCTACTTACCTGGGTGCAGGCCTTAATACGGCCAACCCGGTATCAACACCGGATAAAACGATCACTTATATTTTATCGGTAGTGGATGCCAATGGTTGCCGTTCGTTGGTTACTGACAGCATGGTGCTGGATGTAACACCGCCGATCTATGTCAACACATTCCCTTTTGATACCATTGTATACAATACCGATCAGTTCCCGATACTGGCCACTTCCGGGGCCACTGATTATCTCTGGACACCAACAATTGGCCTGAGTGACCCCACCATCGCCAACCCGACCGTAACAGCAGGTGATATTGGCGATGTGATCGTATATAAAGTGACTGCTTCCACGCAGGCGGGTTGTAAAGGAGAAGGATATGTGCGGGTGCAGGTCTATAAAGGTCCTGACCTGTATGTGCCCACCGGCTTTACTCCGAACAATGATGGAAAGAATGATACCTTCTTCCCTTTCCCGGTTGGTATCAGGGAGATCAAATATTTCAGGGTATTCAACCGCTGGGGAAATATGGTGTTTTCGACTACCAGGCTGAATGATGGCTGGGATGGTACTTTCAGCGGGAAAGAACAACCCGGTGGTGTTTATGTGTGGATGGTGGAAGGTGTCACAAAAGATAACCGCCCGATTACCAAAAAAGGAACGATCATGCTGATCCGTTGATAAATCAGCTTTTTCGTGCATAAAAAATAAACAAGGCCACCGGATTTAATTCGGTGGCTTTTTGCTGAACCCGTATTTTTGCGGCCTTGTTCTGAGATTAATTAAAGAAGAATCTCCCGCAAAGCAACTGAGCGGGAAAAATCACAATTATGGTAGATATATTACTCGGCCTCCAGTGGGGCGATGAAGGAAAAGGAAAGATCGTTGACTATTTTGCCAAAGATTATGATGTGATAGCCCGGTTCCAGGGAGGACCCAATGCAGGTCATACACTGTACGTAGGCGACAAAAAAATTGTACTGCACCAGATACCTTCCGGTGTTTTTCATCCCAATACGGTGAACCTGATCGGGAATGGCGTAGTGCTGGATCCTATTACACTAAAAAAAGAATGTGACCTTGTTGCTTCTTTTGGCATTGATCTGAAGAAGAATCTTTTTATTGCTGAAAGAACACACCTGATCTTACCTACGCACAGGGCGTTGGATAAAGCAGCTGAATTATCCAAAGGAGAACAAAAGATCGGTTCCACCCTGAAAGGCATTGGCCCGGCCTATATGGATAAAACCGGTAGAAACGGGTTAAGGGTGGGAGACCTGCTCGACAAGAACTTCACGACTTCTTATATCAAACTGAGGCTGAAGCACCAGAAACTTCTCGATAACTATGCTTTCAATGAAGATATCACAGCCTGGGAAGAAGAATTTTTTGAAGCCCTTGAATTCCTGAAGCAACTGAATATCGTGAATGGAGAATACTTTATCAATGAGCAGCTGAAAGCGGGTAAAAGGGTGTTGGCGGAAGGCGCACAGGGAACCATGCTGGATATTGATTTTGGCACTTTCCCCTTTGTCACCTCTTCAAATACGATCTCCGCCGGTGTTTGCAACGGGTTGGGGATTGCCCCGCAAAAGATCCGGGATGTGATCGGGGTAACAAAAGCTTATTGTACCCGTGTGGGCGGCGGGCCTTTTCCAACGGAACTGGATAATGCAACAGGAGAGGAGTTGAGAAAAGTGGGGAATGAATTTGGTGCTACCACCGGCAGGCCCCGCCGTTGCGGCTGGATCGACCTCGTAGCCCTGAACTTTGCCTGTATGATCAACGGGGTGACAAAGATCGTCATGACAAAAGCCGATGTGCTGGATGCTTTCAGTGAATTACAGGTGTGTACTGATTATAACATGAACGGGAAAATCAGCCGTGAAATACCTTTCCGGCTGGAGCGGTTAAAGGTGGACCCGGTATATAAAAGCTTTCCTGGCTGGAACAAACCCAGCAGTGCAGCAAAAACAGAGGCAGAATTGCCTGATACGATGAAAACCTACGTTGAATTTATTAACCAGTACCTTGGAGTGAAAGTTTACTATATTTCCAACGGGCCGGGCCGGGATCAGCTGATCCGGGTATCCTAAACGTAGGTTTGTAAAGAATTAAAAATTCTTTTTTAAAAATTTGGCTAATTAAAAACTTCGCTGAAATTTTACAGCATCAACCCTGTTAAGAATATGGCATCGAAACCCGATAAAGAAAAGAAACCTGCTGGAAAGGCCAGTGCTGCATCTGAAAAAGAAGCAGCCAGGAAAGCGTCTCCTAAACCTAAGAAAAAGGAAGAGGAAGATGATGACGATGATTTGGAAGATGATGAGGAAGATGTGAAACCAGCTAAAAAAGCCGGTAAAGCTTCTTCCAAAAATGAAGAGGAAGAGGATGATGAAGAGGGAGAAGATGAAGTGGATGATTGGGAGAAACCCGAGGAAGAAGAAGAGTGGGATCCTGATTTTGAAGAATTCGATCTCCCCAAATCCAAAGGCAAAAAAGCGGCCGGTCCCGCCGGTAAAAAGCCAGCGGCAGCAGATGATGACGATGATTTTAAGATGGATGATGAATTCAAAGATCTCTTTAATGATAAAGATGACTTTGATGATGAGGATGATGATTATTGATTTCAACCGTTCGATCAAATTGCATTGAAACATACCACTCCAACCCGCTGCTCCTTTACGGTCAGTGATTTCCCGGAGATGAAAATGAAGGTGCTGAACTGGACACAACAGTTCAGCACTTTTTGTTTCCTGGATAATCACCAGTACCATATTGCACCCACCAGTATGGAATGCCTGCTGGCTGCCGGAGAAAGAAGAAGTATAAAAACCGGTGCCGGGAATGCGATGCAGCAACTACAGGATTTCCGGGATGAAAAGAAAAGCTGGTTGTTTGGTCATCTCAGCTATGACCTGAAGAATGAAATGGAAGAGTTGCATTCTTCCCATCCTGACAGGACAGGTTTCCCTGATCTTTTTTTCTTTGAACCTGAAGTGATCATCCGCCTGAGCGAACAGGAGATGATCATCGAAGCCGATGATCCCGGAAATATATTTGATACACTTACAAATGCCGGGCTGCCGGGCGTTTCCATTCAGCCAGCGGTAAATAATATTGAACAACGGATCAGCAGGGAAGAATATATTTCTATTATCAGCAAATTGAGGGAGCATATTCTGCGGGGCGATTGTTACGAGATCAATTTTTGCCAGGAATTCTATGCTGAAAACATATATATCGATCCTGTTGAAGTGTATAAAAAACTAAGTGCGGTTTCCCCCAATCCATTTTCTGCGTTATACAGGCTAAACGATAACTGGCTGATCTGTGCCAGCCCGGAACGCTTTTTAAAACGAAAGGGCAGTAAGATCCTTTCACAACCGATGAAAGGAACAGCTAAGCGGATACCCGGTGATTCATACAACGATGAACAAAGCCGGGAAGATCTGCTGCATAGTGCTAAAGACCGTTCAGAGAATGTAATGGTAGTGGATCTGGTAAGAAATGACCTGGCAAAAATATGTGAGGAAGGAACAGTAAAAACAGAAGAGTTGTTTGCGGTGTATTCATTTCCACAGGTGCACCAGATGATATCCACGATCAGCGGTGAATTGAAAAAAGATATTTCTTTCTCGGAAATTATCAGGGCTACTTTTCCCATGGGCTCAATGACAGGGGCGCCTAAGAAACGGGTGATGGAACTGATTGAGCAGTACGAACAAACTAAAAGAGGGATTTTCTCCGGGGCTGTGGGTTATTTATCACCCGATGATGATTTTGATTTCAATGTGGTGATCCGGAGCATCATGTATAATGCGGATTCAGAATATCTTTCCTTTCAGACAGGTTCGGGTATCACTTTTTACAGCGACCCGGAAAAAGAATGGGAGGAATGTTTGCTGAAAGCGGAAGCTATCAAAAAAGTATTGGGCAGTTCCGGATGATCATTGGGCCTGTCTCAGCAACACCTGCATCGATTCATTCAATATCTCGAATTTCTTAGCAAGGAAAATAGTCATTTTATCAGCGGGTAATCGAAGATCATATTTACCATTATTGGCAATATGATTATTGAAACCGGGATTATACCGGTTGAAGTCATCCGCTTTCATTCCTGTATAATTGCAAATGACAGCAGCATTATACCTGCCACTGATGTTGAGCACTTTCGAACTGTCCATTTCTGCTTTGCTGATATTGCTGGTTGTATTTTGTAAGGCATCTTTCAATTCTTCTTTTGTCAAAGTGGTGACACCGCCTTCTCCTTCCATGATATAATGAGTGGAGATAAATTTCTTGACATGGTTCTTGGATTCGTTGGGTAAGTGGTGCTGCAATACCCAAAAATCTTTGCTGCCACTTCTCGATATGGCTTTATTGACATTACCTGGTCCGCCATTATAAGCGGCGATGACGAGCAGCCAGTCGCCGTATTTCGCAAACAGGTCTTTCAGTAAACGGGCGGCTACATGGGTGCTCTTGTAATAATCGGTCCTTTCATCGTATTGCCGGTTCACCGTCATACCATATTGCCGGGCAGTGGCCGGCATCAGTGCCCAGGGGCCAACAGCGCCAGCCCAGGAGATAACATTGTATTTTAACCCTGATTCAATAACGGCCAGGTATTTTAACTGGTGTGGTAATCCATGCTGGGTTAGTATCTCATCCATCAGGTCGAAATAAGGTTTGCCCCATTCTTTCATCTGCTTCAGCCCTTTTGCATTCTTGCGCATATAATCCTGTACAAAAGTGATGGCTTGAGGATTCAGTTGTTGCGAACTGATATCACTACCCAGCGTATTGTCTACAAAAAGATTTTTAAAGCCTTTTTTAAGATCTTTCAGTGCAGGCAGTGTATCCTTATTGATGAGGGTATCTCCGGGAACAGTAACCTTTTTTTGCAGTTGCTGTCCGGTGGCTTTCGTGTTATACGAGAGTATTGGTACAATGAAAAATAAAAACGATATTCTTTTCAATAAAGTCACTCTGTGTTTTTTATACGACGTAAGGACTTCTAGATTTTAGAAGCATTCATCAATTGTGCTGAAACCTGCAACAAAGGTAACTCCCGGAAACGGTCAGCCATCACCTGTAAGCCGAACGGCATACCATTGCTATGTTTGAAAAGAGGTAATGAAATGGCGGGAACACCCACTAGATTAGCCATTACAGTATAGATATCAGCGAGGTACATAGCGATAGGGTCATCCATTTTTTCACCAAAACTAAAGGCCGTTGTAGGAGAAGTGGGCATGATAATAAAATCATAATTGTTGAAAACAACTTTTGTCTTATCGCATAAAAGCTGCCTCACTTTCTGAGCCTGGGTGAAATACGCATCATAGTATCCGGCACTGAGAACGAATGTGCCCAGCATAATGCGGCGCTTTACTTCTTTGCCAAAACCTTCTGACCGGGTTAGTTCATAAAATTCCGTCAGCTCTGCTTCTTTATTGGCCGTGCGGTGACCAAATTTTACACCGTCAAACCGGGACAGGTTGGAAGATGCTTCTGCTGTTGTCAAAACATAGTAAGCAGGCACGATATAATCGAGCAGGTCAAATTGAACCGGGTTTACTTCATGTCCTTCGTTGATTAATTTTTCAGCCAGTGCTTTAATTGCGGTGCTGATCTCCGGGTCAAGGCTGGGATGGTTCAGCGCTTCTTCGAAATAAGCAAAGCGGAATTTCTTATCCGTAGCAAGTGAAGCAGTATACGCATCCACTTCTTTATGCGAAACAGTGCTGTCAAATTCGTCTGCACCGGCAATTACTTCCAGCACTTGTGCCACATCAGATATGTTATTTCCGAAGATGCCGACCTGGTCAAAGGAAGAGGCATAGGCTATAAGGCCATAGCGGGAGATTCTGCCGTAGGTGGGCTTTAGTCCAACAATGCCACAGAAGTCAGCAGGTTGGCGAACAGAGCCGCCTGTATCGCTTCCTAAGGATACCATACAAAGACCTGCCTGCACGGCAACCGCTGAACCACCGGATGAGCCGCCGGGTACTTTTGTTTCATCTAATGCATTCAGCACTTTACCATACACAGAATTCTCATTGGTGGACCCCATTGCAAATTCATCGCAATTCAGGTTGCCAATGATAATCGCTTCTTCTGCCAGCAATCGTTCAACAACTGTGGCTGAATAAATGGAGGAAAAACCTTTTAATATACCCGAGGAGGCGGTAAGTTGATGATCCTTGTGAGCAATTACATCTTTCAGGCCTGTGACCACTCCATGCAGTTTGCCGATCGGCTTGCCTGCAGCTCTTTGTTCATCAAGTTGTTTTGCTTTAGCAATAGCTTCCTCCGCATATACTTCAATAAATGCGTTAAGATGTACTGTTGACCGGATTTGGCTGAGGTAATACTCGACCACCTGCAAGCAGGTTACCTTACCTTCCTGCAATTGGGCATGATACTGCTCAATAGAAGAATAGTCAAACAAAAGCGAAGCCTTTTTGATGTATGGAAAAACTAAATTGAAGGATTACTGAACGGAATTCTTAACGTCGTTACTGCTTTCTTCGATCTCCTTTTTCACATTACTCTTTGCATCATTGAATTCACGAACGCCTTTACCAAGACCACGCATCAGCTCAGGAATTTTGCGGCCTCCGAATAACAGTAAAACGATAACCAGGATGATGATGATCTCGTTGGTGCCCAGCATTCCCAGTAAATTTGTTTGGATCATAATTGGATAATTAGAGGTCAAAGATAACAAGTACCTGAAAATAACGGAATATTTAGTTGCTAATTGCCAGCCGTTAACAAAAAAGCCCCTTTAAAGGGGCTTTTGCAATTATATATAGTGCAATTACTTTGCTGCATCAGCTGCAACAGCCATACGCTTTTCACGGATCCTGGCACTCTTACCACTGCGTTTACGCTGGTAGAACAGTTTAGCACGGCGTACATTACCTGTTTTGTTCAATACAATAGACTCAATGTTTGGGGAGAAGATCGGAAAAAGCCTTTCCACACCCACACCATCAGATATCTTACGAACAGTGAAGCAGGCCGTATGACCAGTACCCTGGCGTTTGATCACATCGCCTTTAAAAGACTGGATCCTTTCTTTGTTACCTTCAATGATCTTGTAGTTAACCGTGATGTTGTCACCTGCCTTGAATTTCGGGAACTCTTTCTTGCCGGTCAGCTGCTCATGTACGTATGCGATGGCGTTCATATCTGTGATTTTTAAGGAGGGCAAAGGTAAGGGGAAAATGTTGGAATTGGGAATTAGTGGGGGAGGAATTTGGAGATCATCTGAAAAAAAATTCGATTTACCTCCAAATCCCTAATTCCCAACAGCTAATTATATTTATCGGGCTACGTTTACCGCTCTTTTTTCCCGGATAACGGTCACTTTTATCTGGCCGGGGAAGGTCATTTCGGTCTGGATCTTCTGGGCGATCTCAAAGGACAGCTTTTCAGAGTCCTGGTCAGTTACTTTATCTGCTTCCACGATCACCCTCAGTTCACGACCCGCCTGGATGGCATAGGCTTTTTCTACACCCGTATAGGCCATGGCCAGGTTTTCAAGGTCTTTGATCCGCTGGATATACTGTTGCATGATCTCACGGCGGGCACCCGGACGGGCTCCGCTGATCGCATCGCAGGCCTGGATGATGGGGGAGATGACATATTGCATTTCCATCTCATCGTGGTGGGCACCAATTGCATTGACCACAGCAGGGTTTTCGTTATATTTTTCAGCGAGTTTGGCACCTAATAATGCGTGGCTCAGTTCGCTTTCTTCATCTGGCACTTTACCAATATCATGTAGAAGACCAGCTCGTTTAGCCAGTTTTACCTGGGGTTGGCTCATACCCAATTCGGCAGCCATTGTAGCACAAAGATTCGCTGTCTCCCGGCTGTGCATCAGCAGGTTTTGGCCATAAGAAGAACGGAAACGCATACGCCCCACCATTCTTACAAGTTCTTTATGCAGGCCGTGGATACCCAGCTCGATTACTGTTCTTTCGCCGATCTCCATAACCTGCTCTTCGATCTGCTTCTTGGTTTTTTCCACTACTTCTTCAATACGGGCCGGGTGGATACGACCGTCTGTAACCAGTCTTTGTAAACTCAAACGGGCTATTTCACGACGCAGCGGGTCAAATGAGGAAAGGATAATTGCTTCGGGGGTATCGTCAACGATCAGGTCAACACCGGTTGCTGCTTCAATGGCCCGGATATTACGGCCTTCACGACCGATGATCTGTCCTTTGATCTCATCACTTTCCAGGTTGAAAACAGTGATGGAGTTCTCAATGGCTTGTTCTGCAGCTGTCCGCTGGATGGTCTGTATAATGATTTTTCTGGCTTCTTTATTGGCTTTTTGCTTGGCATCATCAATGATCTCCTGCTGGATGCCAAGGGCTTGGGTATGGGCTTCATTTTTCAGGCTTTCTATCAGTTGGGCACGGGCTTCGTCTGCCGAAAGGACAGCAATTTTTTCCAGGCGGCGGATATGCTCTTCCTGGTGTTTTTCCAGCTCTGTTCTTTTGATATTGACCAGTTCGATCTGACGGTTCAGGTTTTCCTTGATAGCTTCATTTTCTTTGATCTGTTTATCAAGGCTGCCTTCTTTCTGGTTAATGGTTTGTTCTTTCTGGCGGATCTTGTTTTCGCTGTCATTGATCTTGCGGTTGCGGTCGTTTACTTCCCTGTCATGGGTAGCTTTCATCTGCACAAATTTCTCTTTAGCCTCCAGTTCTTTCTCTTTCCGGATGGTTTCAGCTCTTAATTCAGCTTCTTTCAAAATGGTCTGTGCCTGGAGTTCTGCCTCTTCTGCCTTCTTTTGGGTGTTTTTGGAGAAGATGAGTTTACCCGCTATGACCCCCACGATAAGGGCCGCTACGCCTGTTAGTATAGCTATGATGATCGGATCCATGAATCTGTTTGTTTAGTGGTTGAATACTATGTATTAATAAAAATTTCATACTACAAAAAGTATGTAATCAGCGAAGATACAAAATGGCTGCTAATGACTGAAAATTAGCTGAAAGGGTGCTATTTAGCTTTGAAATGGAGTGGGAGCTGCCGGGAAGCGGAGAGCTATTTCAGCAGGAATTTCTGAAAATGAAGTGGTTTAATTTCCCGCCAGTTGGTTATCCAGTATTTTTTCGATGCTGTCAAGTTTTTCTTTAATATGGCCCTGCTCCAGGTCATCCTGGGCGGTACCTTTTAAGTCGGTGGCAAGCCAGATCAGTACCATGGCGATATAGTCCTGCATATCCTTGCCGGCAAATTGTGTTTTGTATTCAATGATCTTGTCATTGATGGTCTTTACTGTCTTTCGAACCAGCTCTTCGTCTTTGGGCTGCACTTTCACCCGGTAGGTGCGGTCGGCAATCACCAGGGTTACCGGAATTAATGTATCCATAACTTGCATTTTTAAAATTGATGGTCTATCTTACGTCTCCCGTAAAAAATTCTCCTAGTACGGCTCTGATAATCCCCCTCTCTGAGAACTGTAAACCAAACAAACTGTAGCTAATGTTTGCTAAAGTTAAGTCATCAATCTTTATTGATGCATTACAAATGGAGTTGTCAGCTCCCAAAGGAAACCCGGTAAGGGGTGTTATCAAAGATGACAAAGGCAGTGTTTGCGGTATCCTCGAAAGGGATATGATCAGCGAACGGGAGCATTTCACCTGGTCAGGCCTGAATGATCTTCCTTACGGCCGCTATACCCTGGAAATATCCAATGGTGATGCTGAAATGAAACTGAACCTGGTGAAACGGGTTTAACACTATCCGCCCAGCAGGGCAATACAACGATCTATTTCTTTCAGGTAAGTATTGATCTTTTTCTCAAACTCTTTTTTATCCGCCTCACTCATCTCTCCTGCATTCAACTTCAGAATATCCACCTTCTGCTTTAATGTATCAATATGTTGCTGCTGAACTTTGGCTTCCTCTTTTGATTTATTCAATACCTCCTTTAGCTGAACATTCTCTTTCTGTAATGCAGTATGCTGCTTCAGCAATTGCTGAAGCTTATCCTGTATCCGTTTAAGATGTTGTTCAGTGGTATTCATTGTTTATTTTCTGATCTCTGCCTGCAGTTCTTTTTCCAGGGCGGTCATGATCTTGCTCATCCAGCCATCGATCTCTTTATCAGTGAGTGTTTTTTCTTCATCTAAAAATGTAAAGTTCACGGCCAATGATTTTTTATCGGCTCCCAGTTTCTCGCTCTCAAAAATATCAAAGAGTTTTACTTCCTGCAGTTTGTTCAGCTTTATCTTTTGTACCGTTTTTTCCACTTCCTCATAGGCCAATTGCTTTGGAACGATCATGGCCACATCTCTTTGTACGGCCGGGAATCTGGGAATTTCTTTTACGGCCGCCTTCTGCTGCGCCGCCAGACCGGCTAACAAAGACCAGTTTAGCCCGGTAAAGAAAACCGGTTGTTTGGTATCAAATTTCGCCAATACTTTTTTTGCCACCTCGCCGGCACCGGCAATGATCTGCCCGTTCAATTTGAAAACAAAATGGTTATCCAGTTTTGGTACTGTTACTATTTCAATACTATCTGCTTTAATGCCGAGGGATTGAAGTACGGCAATCACTACACCCTTCAAAAAATACAGGTCAGCTTGTTTGACTTTTTGTTTCCAGCTGTCATCCTGGGTATTACCGGTTATCACTATACACAACTTTTCTTCTTCAGCATATTTTCCGGAGCCTGAAGTACTGTATGCTTTTCCAAATTCAAACAGGCGAAGTGAACTGTTGCGGTGGTTGAGGTTATGGGCAACCACTTCCAGTGCTGTTTCAAAAAGGGAATTGCGCAGAATATTCAGTTCAGCACTCAGGCTGTTCATCATTTTCACCATTTGTTCCAGCTCTTCTTCAGAAAAATAAGCGGCATTGGTGATGGAGTTGGTCATGATCTCGTTGAACCCAAGTCCGACCAGGTAATTAGCTACTTTCTCCCTGTATGTTTCTGTAGCGTAATTTTCTTCCACAGACGGGGTAATAGTAATAGCTTCCGGTATTTCAACGTTATCCAGCCCGTCAATGCGTAATACTTCTTCCACCAGATCGGCAGGAAGGCTGATATCCAGTTTATGGTATGGAACGGCTACACGCAGTTCATCAATACCTTCTTTCAATATTTCAAAACCAAGACTACCCAGGATGTTTTTTACAGCATCGGGATGATAATTTTTACCACTCAGTTTTTTTAGGAAGTGATACTTGATCGCCACTTCTGCTTTTGCTTTTTGATTTGGATATATATCAATGATCTCGGAAGCAATTTCCCCGCCGGCAATTTCTTTGATCATTATGGCCGCTCTTTTCAAGACATTGACTGTAGCAGAGATATCAGTCCCTTTTTCAAAACGGCTGGCTGCATCTGTCCTTAACCCGTGGCGGAAAGATGTTTTACGGATAGTTACGCCGTCAAAAAAAGCACTTTCTAAAAAAATACTGGTGGTGCTTTCTGAAACACCACTATGAATACCACCAAAAACACCGGCAATACACATACCCTCTTTTTCATCACAGATCATCAGGTCTTCTGCACTTAACTTTCGTTCCTTTTCATCCAGTGTAACGAATGCTGTTCCTTCGGGCAGGTTTTTAACGATCACTTTTTTGCCGGTGATGGCATCTGCATCAAAGGCATGGAGCGGCTGCCCGGTCTCATGCTGGATATAGTTGGTGATGTCCACAATGTTATTGATGGGTCGCAGGCCAATGGCTTTTAATTTTTGCTGCAGCCATTTTGGTGATTCTTTAACGGTTACTTTCGAAATACTCACAGCACTGTAACGGGGGCAGGCTATTTCATTTTCTACTTTTACGTCAATAGCTAATGAGTTGTTGTCTGCTTTGAAACCATTACTGTAGGGCAGCTTTGCTTTAATATCTTTTTTATCATGGTGGCTTAAATAAGCACATACATCCCTCGCTACTCCCCAATGGCTCATGGCGTCCATCCGGTTGGGGGTAAGGCCGATCTCATATATAATGTCATCATAGGGTTCAAAATATTCTGACGCAGGTGTGCCAACTTTTACATCAGCCGGTAATACCATAATGCCCGCATGTGATGAGCCTAAGCCGATCTCGTCTTCGGCGCAGATCATTCCATGGCTTTCCACACTCCTGATCTTTGCCACTTTCATGGTCAGCGGGTCACCGGAGGCCGGGTAGATCGTTGTACCAACAGGAGCGACCACCACTTTTTGGCCGGCGGCTACATTCGGGGCGCCACAAACGATCTGTAAGGGTTCACCCGTTCCAATATTGACAGTGGTAAGTGTAAGTTTATCTGCATTCGGGTGTTTCTCCGTAGTTAATACTTCTCCGATGAACAGGCCCTTTAATCCTCCTTTCACTTCTTCGTAATTGTCCATACTTTCCACTTCGAGCCCGATAGAAGTGAGAATACGGCTTAATCTTTCAGGTTCAACAGTTACAGGCAGGTATTCACTCAGCCATTTGTACGAGATGGTCATGTTCTGTTACTTCTTTAGTAGCTGCGAAGATAAAGGAAAGGGTGCAAGTGGCAGGTAGTAGCCCTTATCCGTTTGCATATTCCGGCAGGTAGATTTCCGGGGAGCCGGTTTTTCATATGTATGGATTGCTTAGGAAATGCGCTACTTATTGCATTTCTGCATAGTTGTTGTAATAATGTACCCAGAGATTGATACTACCTTTATAACTCAAAATCCGATCGTATGAAAAAGCCCCTGCTCCTTTCTTTTATTTTGTTGTTACTGCAAACCTTATTGATAGCCCAGGTACAATGGTTCCAGAACCAGGATGGTAATAATAGTTATCCGAACGGTACTGTAGGTACTTCTGTTCAGCCGCTGACTTCAACATCTTTTGTAGCCACTTATTTGTGGCATGCGGATAATGACCAGTTCACCTGGAAATTATCGAAAACCAATCATAGTGGTACCGAGCAACGTACTTTCTTTATTACCGGCACCACTGCACAAGTTGAAACGAGAGTCGGTAAAAGAAATATGATCTATGTATTGGAAAAAAATTATCCTATTGGGTTTGATCCTGTGTATACACTATATAAGCTGGATAGCAACCTGAATATCCGCTCTCAGCGGACAATCTCTTTTGAAGGTGGCTATTCTGTCTTTAATCTTAATGCTTTTAAAGTGGATGAGAACGATAATATCTATTTAGCAGGAGATGGCCAATACCCTGACGGCCCTGGTTATCTGCCCGCTTCTTTTATGCTGAAGGCAAATAAAAATCTTACTACTGTCTGGATGAAAATGGATTCAATTCAGACATCTTATTCAGATATTCATATTGATGATAATGGCTACGTATGGGTGGTGGAAGATTATTTCGCTTCGTTTCCTGATATCAGGGTAACAAGGTATGCGGCCAACGGTCAATTGAAGTGGAGAAAGACCATTACTACGGATGCTGGCCGTTTCAGTCTTTCTTCTGCACTGGCGCAAGATGATCAGCTGATCATTTATGGAGGAAAAGCTATTTCCGAGACGGCACAAGGGGTATACCTCTGGAAAATCGGCCGGAACAATGGGAATATTGTTTATAAGAAAACACATTTTCCGGCTAATGGCGTTCAGCTGACCGATCTCAAACAGGACAGAACAGGTAATATTTTTGCACTTGCCACACAGTATTACAATAATGGAAGAATGTTATGTCGGGTAGGCCGCATCAGTTCCTGGAACGGAGCTTTGCAATGGAGTCGTTATTTCACCTATGAGCAGGACAGTTGCAACCTTTTCAAGTTAGTGGTAAATGACAACGATAAATTTTATATGGTGGGTGAAAAGAAAAGGAACAACATTCTTTCCCGGGGCTTTTCAATGCGTATGAAAAAAAATGGCCAATTGGATGGTAATTATATTTCCCCCGACAGTGTTTCTTACCTGCGTTCCCATTGGCTCACGGATGGAATTACAGACAGGAATAACCAGCTGATATCGATCGGAATCACCCAGGATATGGACACGATCACTTATCAAAGTACCTACCTGCGAAGCTTTGTAATAAAATTCGGGCAGAGTAATAATAATCATCATCACGGTTGTGGCGATCATCATACCACTGCCGTTAGCAGTGAGGCGGCAGTGGAAGAAATGAGTACGATACTGAAATCGCCGGTTATGTATCCTAACCCTGCACAGCGGGAATTAACAGTGAGTAATCTTTTAGAGGAAAAATATGACCGGTTGGCCATTTATAATTTGCAGGGCAGCATGGTATTGCAACGTACTATTAACAGCTCGTCAATTAAAATTGATGTAAACGACCTGCCGGGAGGTGTTTATTTGTTACAATTACAATCAGGTATTTTGCAGAAACAGAAAACGTTGCGATTTGTAGTACAGAAATAAGCTTACAATATCATTAAAGTAAAAAGCCTGAACAAGAGTTCAGGCCTTTTTGTGGAGGTTACCGGAGTCGAACCGGTGACCTTTTGCATGCCATGCAAACGCTCTAGCCAGCTGAGCTAAACCCCCAAGCGGGCAGCAAAAATAAGGGATTCACTTTTTGGCTCCAAGTTGTATTTCAGAAACCGGGTTATGCAAGAATTATTACCGTTTAATAAATGAAATCCACAGGTGAATAAGATAGCCCCGGAAAAGGGGCCGGAAATTGTTTCTTTATACCACAGTAGTCGAAAATCAGTAACCATTTACCTTATCTTCTCAAAACAGAAAATGGATGGTTTTTTCTGGCAGCCCGGGTTTTCCCGGGTTTTGCATTTTAAAGGGGTTGATTTTACGCACTGTTCGTCTCTCAAAAGAAAGCTATTTTTACAGAGCCAGATGAACCTTTAGCCCTCTCATTTTACAATTACCGGGTAAACCATAAAAGAAATGCCGGATCACCTGAAAAAAATAAATAACTGGTCCTTATTAAAACCGGTTACCATGGGGTTGCTTGTATTCCTGCTGCTTGGCTCGCTAAGCGGGTTTTTGAGCTATCTGCGGTACCAGCTATTGAAAAATGAAGAACGACAAGCTGCTCACATCGTAGCAGAGTCGGCAAAAGAAAGATTACAACAATCATTGCAATATAGTCTTTCTGCCACACAGGCTTTGGCATTAACGATCAAAGACAATGGATTTCCGGATAATATTGATTCTATTGCTGAAGCTATACTAAGCGTCAATAAACATATTGATGTGCTTCAGTTAGTACCGGGTGGTATTATCAGGTACATATACCCTTTAAAGGGTAATGAGCCGGCCCTTAACTATAATGTTTTTGCTGATTCTACCCGTAATAAAGAGGCATATAAAGCGGTCACAGAACGAAAATTATATTTTGCGGGACCTTTTCAATTGCGGCAGGGTGGAATTGGTGTAGTTGGACGGTTGCCGGTCTTTATCGGGAACAAGTTTTGGGGTTTCTCTGCCGTGGTGATTAAAATGCCAACCTTATTGGAAGCTGCCGGAATAGACACCACCGGTAAAACTGGCTATTATTTCCAGCTATCAAAGGTCAACCCCGACACAAAGCAGGAAGAGTTTTTTTTGCCGATACGGGAAAGATCAGATGATCAGTTTGTGGATATGGTATCTGTTCCTGACGGAGAATGGAAATTATCTGTGACCCCGGTAAAGAAATACGGCGCATTTTATGCAATCCTTCCTATAACCTTATTGTCACTCCTGCTTTCATTACTGGGAGGATATTTTACGGCCTATGTAATAAAAAAACCTGCTGAATTACAAAAACTGGTATTAGAAAGAACAGCCGAACTGGATCAAAGTGAAAAAAGAAATAAAGCCATTATTAATGCATTGCCCGACCTGGTCTTGATAATTGATAAAGAAAACCGGTTCTCTGATTTCAGCAAGCCGAAAGAAATGCAGACATATATTCCTCCGGAGTTATTTATCGGGAAAAAAGTCAGTGATGTACTGCCCGCGGAGTTGGCTGAAAAAACGATTATCAACAAACTGAAAGCAATAACAACAGGGGAGGTTACAACCTATAGCTACCAGTTGAAAGTGGGAAATGAAGACCATGACT
Source organism: uncultured Bacteroidota bacterium (assembly GCA_902826165.1). Classification (GTDB taxonomy): domain Bacteria; phylum Bacteroidota; class Bacteroidia; order Chitinophagales; family Chitinophagaceae; genus CADEDV01. The sequence goes on along the minus strand of CADEDV010000005.1, from coordinate 54,013 downwards.
ATGAAGCAAGGTATGTTACACATGGAAAAGAAGGAGTGTTAGTGCTGATCAGGGATATTACAGAAACGAAAAGAGCAGAACGGATGCTGAAAGAAAGCGAGGAAAAATACCGGACATTGGTGGAACAGGCATCAGACGGAATTTTTATTGCTGATTTTAAAGGACGGTTTATTGTAGTGAACCCTGCAGGGTATAAACTTTCTCAATATTCAGAAGAAGAATTAAACTCAAAAACTATATATGATTTTGTTTTTTCTGAAGATTTGAAAGAAATGCCTTTCCAGATGGATGAACTGGCCGCTGGTAAAACAGCAACTTCTGAACGAAGGATGCGCAGAAAAGACGGATCTGTTATTGATGTGGAGATCACCGCCAGGATCATCGCTCAGGATCGTTTCCTGGCTTTTATCAGGGATATCACGGAAAGAAAAAAAGTACAGCAGGAGTTATTGAAATCAAGAGAAGATCTACGGCAGTTGTCTAACCACCTTGAAAATATCAGGGAAGAGGAAAGGATGCATATTGCCCGTGAAATTCATGATGAACTGGGACAGCACCTGACCGTTATTAAAATGGATATTTCCCGGCTGGGTAAAAAGATAGCAGGCGATGAAGTGTTGGAAAAGGAGGTGCAGGAGATACTGGAAATGATCAATACGATTGTAGCTACCGTAAGAAAAATTTCATCAGAACTTCGACCCAGCATGCTGGATGATCTGGGCCTGGTGGCGGCACTGGAATGGTATAGCCGGGATTTCGTCAAAAGGACCGGTATTAAAACAAGTTTCAATTCTAGTGTAGGAGAGATGGATCTGCCTGATAAAACGAAAACGGGGTTTTTCCGGATATTCCAGGAATCGCTGACCAATGTGGCAAGACATTCAGAAGCTACTGAAGTAAATACTTCGCTTTATAGTAAGGATAATAAATTATATATGGTGATCCATGACAATGGAAAAGGGTTTGACGCTGCTGAAACTATCGGTAAAAGAACCCTGGGTTTATTGGGGATGAAAGAGAGAGCTTTGATGATGGGAGGCCGGTTTGTCGTTAACAGCAGCCTTGGTAGCGGCACCGAAATAGAAGTGGTTGTATCCCTGGAAAATATCTTGTAATGCGTTTTCGCATCAATAGTTCACGCCTACTGTTTTTTTATAATTTTCGTGAACACTGCTGCAGGAAAGCTGTTATTAAATATCAACTGAAACGTATAACTATGGGAGTCTGGAGCCAGATCGCTGAATATCTCTACCTGAAAAAGAAAGACCCGAACCGTCCGACAAGTAAATGGACCGGTTATATGCACGGTATTAACCGTTTCAGTCTTTTGCTATTTATTCTTTGCCTGATTATACTGGCTATAAAATTACTGCGCTAAAAAATCAACAATAGAACGGGCTGCCTTGGAAGAGGCATTTCCGCCTTTACTTAACAGGTCTTTTAATTCACTATAGTCTTTTTGCAATTCACTGATCCTTGTTTCACTGGTCAGTAATTGTTTCAATTCTTTTTCCAGATTATCTGTTGTGAGGTCATCTTGTATCAATTCCTTTACCACCAGTTTGTCCATGATAAGGTTGACAAGAGATATGAATTTCACTTTTACTAACCGTTTGCCGATCTGGTAAGACAGGTAAGAACCCTTATAACAAACCACTTCCGGTACCGCAAACAATGCTGTTTCTAATGTTGCTGTTCCCGATGTTACAAGAGCGGCTTTTGACTGTAATAACAGATCATAGGTCTGGTTAGACACATAGGAGACATTGGAATAAGGTTTCAGCAGATCATCATAAAATTGTTCTTCCACTCCCGGAGCTTTGGCCACAATAAACTGGTAACCGGGAAACGACCGGCTTAGTTCCAGCATAATAGGAAGCTTCTTGAGTATCTCCTGTTTGCGGCTGCCGGGTAATAAAGCCACAACCGGTTTACCGGAAAGCGGGCCGCCCTTGCTACCTGTTTTATGTCTTTCAATTACTTCCACCAGTGGATGCCCCACATATTCTACTTCCCAATTCCATTTGTTCTTGTAATATTCTTTTTCAAAGGGCAGGATGACCAGCATTTTATCAATGGTCTGTTTCATCATCTTCACCCGGTTTTCTTTCCAGGCCCACACCTGCGGCGAAATATAATAGATCACTTTTATGCCCTGTTCCTTTGCCCATTTGGCAATACGAAGATTGAAGCCGGGATAATCGATCAGGATAAGTGTATCCGGCCTGTTCTGGAGAATATCTTCTTTGCAGAAAGCGAGGTTTTTAAAAATGGTCCGAAGATTCATCAGTACTTCGGTGAAACCCATAAAAGCGAGGTCACGGTAATGTTTGACAAGTTCTGCACCTGCCTGCTGCATTTTATCACCTCCCCAACACCGCATGGTAGCTGAAGGGTCCAGTTTTTTTAATTCGGTAATAAGATTACTGCCATGCAGATCACCCGATGCTTCGCCAGCGATGATATAGTATTTCATGTACAGCGGGGCTTTTGGGATAAAATAGTTTCAGCCGTTTATTTATTCAGAATCTTCAGGAGTAATATGATAATACCATAGATCAGCGTGATGATGAATATACCCTTGGCTGTTTTATCCCGGTGTGTATTAACATAGAGGGTAAACAAAACAACATTGGCCAGCAGGGATAAAGAACCAATTGAAGTGATAAGCCGGTTGGTATTGAAAAATAAATCCAGGAACTCTCCGAAGGAGAGTGAGTTAAAATCTTCTTTTACGAAATACACTACTATGAGTCCTAAAATTGGACCCAGCAATCCGAGTACCAGTCCGAGTTTAAGATTATCTTTTTTGAAGATCATGGTCGCCATTGTTTTTCAAGTTGGGTCTTAAGAACGTAATTAGTCAGGTCAAATTGTACAGGAACCACACTAACATAGTTGTGTGCCAAAGCCCATACGTCTGTATCCTTGCCTTTATCAAAATTCACAAATTCCCCGGTCAGCCAGTAATACTGTCTTCCATGCGGGTCGGTTCTTTCAATAAAATCTTCTTCATATTTGGCATTGGCCTGCCGGCTGATCATAATTCCTCTCAAAAGTTCTACAGGTACGGAAGGTATATTCACATTGAGAACGGTGTTTTTGCCCAATTTGGTAGACAGCATTTTCTCCACCACCATTCTTGCATATTTGCGGGCCCCGGTGAAATCAGCTTCAATATTATAATCAAGCAATGAGAAACCGGCTGAGGGAATGCTTTCAATAGCTGCTTCCACGGCGGCAGACATGGTACCGGAATAAATAACATTGATACTATGATTGGCACCGTGGTTTATTCCACTGAGGCAGAGGTCGGGTTTGCGATGTAATACTTTATCAACAGCCAGCTTTACACAATCAACCGGGGTGCCGGTACAGGCGTAAGCTTCAATATCACCAAACATATGCACCTTATGTAAACGAAGCGGCTGACCAATCGTAATAGCATGACCCATGCCTGATTGTGGTTTATCGGGAGCCACCACCACGATCTTTCCAAGATCTTTTACTGCTTCCACCAGGTTCATGATTCCCGGTGCCGTTACACCATCATCATTAGTGATCAGGATAACAGGTTTGTCTTTACGTTTTGCAACATTATTTTTTTTCGGAACAGGTTTCTTTTTTGTCATACGAAGGCAAAAGTGTTTGTTTTTTCCGGCTTAACCAAAATCAACCCGTGACTAAATTCTTTTTGTAATTCTAAATTAATTAGTATTTTGCAGCTAACTAAATTAGTTTAGTATGGCGATTTCCAATCAAAACCTGAAATATCTTCGTAAGCTCCGCGGTTGGACACAGGAAGAATTTGCACAAAAACTAAGGATCAAAAGGTCCCTTTTGGGTGCTTATGAAGAAGAAAGGGCAGAGCCCCGGATCGATGTATTAGAAGTGGTCTGTGATATTTTCAAACTTACTCTCGATGAGATTCTGCGGAAGGACCTGAGTGATAATAAGACAAGCTACCTCGCAAAACGAAGAGCCATGAAACTGGCCGCCGGTCGCCCGGATATTCCTTTTGTGCCGATGAAGGCTGCAGCTGGTTACCTGGCTGGGTATGCAGATCCGGAGTTCATTGATGAACTGAATACGTTCACACTGCCCATGCTTTCAGGAGGTAATTACCGGGCATTCGAGATCATCGGTGATTCGATGCTGCCAACACCAAGCGGTTCTGTAATAGTTGGTGAGAAAGTAGAAAAGGTGGATGATATTAAGAATGACACCCCTTGTGTTGTGGTTTCCCGCCATGAAGGGATTGTTTATAAAAGAGTACAAAAGGATGGAAGAACCAGGAATAAACTGACTCTTGTTAGCGATAACCCCATTTATCATCCTTATACAGTTAATACAGAAGATGTTCTGGAAATGTGGCAGGCGCAAGTGGTCATTGCGAAGGCCAATACCCAGCACCGATGGGATATGGGTCAATTGGCCAACGTGGTTTCCGACCTGCAGGAGCAGGTAAGTTCCCTCAAAAAACGCATGAATTAGAGCCAGTTAGCGAAAAATTGCTTCGTAAATATATTTCCTGCGGCAGCCTTCGGCTCATGGAAACTGTCTGTTATATTTGTCCTCTTGAACTATGACATGCTGCTGAGAAGGTTTGCTATTTTTCCGCTCCTGCTGATTACCGTGTCCCTCTTTTCTCAAGGAAAGATATTGGATGCTGTTAAGATCAGTCAGGCCCCCAAAATTGACGGGAGCCTGGATGATGCAGCGTGGGCTAATGTTATTCCGGTTGAAGGTTTTATACAAAACTTTCCTGCAGTAGGACAGCCGGCCACGCAGCGAACTTCCGTTAAGATCGCTTATGATAATAATGCCATTTTTATCGGAGCATACCTGTATGATGATCCTTCACAAATAAGAAAACAATTAACAGCACGGGATGACGAGCAGCAAACCGATGTCGATTATTTTTCTGTCTTTTTTGATACATATAATGACCACCAGAATGGTTTCCAGTTCCTGGTCACTTCCGCTAATGTGCAGACCGATGCCCGTTTAGGACCCAACCTCGGCGGTGGATTTGGAGAGTATGGCGATAAAACATGGGACGCTGTATGGGAAAGCAAAACTTCTATGAAAGCGGATGGCTGGGTGGTGGAAATGAAAATTCCATATATCTCTTTGCGGTTTGCTAAAAAAGAAGTGCAGGATTGGGGAATACAAATACTGCGGTTCATGCGCCGTAATAATGAAAGTGATTTCTGGAGCCCGGTTGATCCCAACGTCAATGGTTTCGTTAACCAGTTTGGTACCTACCGAAAGCTGGAGAACATTTTACCTCCTTTACGGCTAAGTTTTTCGCCGTATGTATCCGGTGGCTACAGGAGTTCGCCGCAGCCGGATGGTACTTATTTAAAAGACTGGTTGGGCAGTGGCGGTATGGATGTAAAGTATGGTATCAATGAAAGTTTTACATTGGATGCCACACTGATCCCTGATTTCGGCCAGGTGATATCAGATAATGTAGTTAATAACCTTACGCCTTATGAAGTGAGGTTTACAGAGAACCGCCCCTTTTTTACGGAAGGAACGGAGATATTCAATAAAGCCGGGTTGTTCTATTCACGCCGGGTTGGGGCAATGCCTTCCAGGTATAACAGTGTCAGAAATTTTGTGGCTGCTAATAGTGATTGGCATATCGTTAAGAATCCTTCGGTGACACGTTTATATAATGCGACAAAATTCTCGGGCCGCACAGAAAGTAAATTAGGTATCGGTATTTTTAATGCAGTGACCGCTGCCGCCCAGGCAAGGATCAGGAACACGACCAACGGGAAGGATTCTGTAATTGAAACAGAGCCATTGGCCAATTATAATATCATTGTTCTTGACCAGGCTTTAAAAGGGAGATCATATCTCACCCTTACGAATACCAATGTAATACGAAGCGGAGCAGCAAGAGATGCCAATGTCACCGCAGTGGATTTCAGCTTTTATGATAAAAAGAATATGTTTAATGTGCGGGGAACAGGCCGCTATAGTAAAATATTCTCCACGGCACCTTATGACGGATATAATACCACGTTAAGAGCAGGAAAGGTAAGTGGTAACTGGCAATACTTTTTACAGGGCAATGTTGAATCAGCCAATTATGATCCCCGTGATCTTGCTTTTCTGCAATCACCTAATGAAGTGGCACTAACCGGCTCATTTAGTTACCGGCAGTTTCAACCAACCCCGACATTTTTGAATTATACATACAGGATCAGTGGGAGATATGCCCGCCTGTATAAACCCGGGGCTTATACAGACTATTCAGTTTATGCAGAAGGCTTTTGGTATTTCAGAAACTTCTGGGATGTGAGCCTGAGTTTAGGTGTATGGGGTGACCAACATGATTATTTTGTATTAGGTGACCCTTCTACGTACCAACGGTTCGTAAAGCGACCTGCCTACGGGTACGCTCAATTGCAGGGAAGCTCTGACAGCCGTAAGAAATTATTTTTCAGGTATGAGTTCCTGGTTGCTGATTTCTTCAATGTGAATAATAAAGATTATCATATCGCAGAAGCAGGCTTGCGTTACAGGTTCAGTAACAGGTTCAGCCTTGATCTTTCTTACCGTCATGAAGGAGAGACCGATTATATTATTTCAGCGGGCCGTGGTACCAGTAATGAACCAATCGTGGCCTTTGTGAATTTTACAGATGCTACTTCGATACTATCAGGTATCTATAATTTTACTCCCCGTATCAATTTGACCATGCGGGCAAGACATTACCTGAGCCGTGTGGATTTCAAGCGTTTTGCAGATGTTGACAACAAAGGCAATACTACAATCCGTGCAGGAACCACTGCTTATGATAACGTAAATATCTTTAACCTTGATGCCTTCCTTACCTGGGATTTTCGTCTTGGAAGCCGGGTTGTGTTAGGGTATAAGAACTGGCTGGGAGATGAAGAGGTGGTCAACCTGAATGGGGCGAAAAACTCTTACTTCCGTAATCTTGGCCGGGTCTTCGATCTCCGTCATGGAAATGAATTTACTATCCGCTTTATTTATTTCCTGGATTATAACCAGCTGCGCAAAAAAAGCTAATTCACTTTAAGTACTGTATTTTCTACGATGGCAAATACATCGTCTTGCTTGGCAGGATCAATACCATGTGTACCTGTAAACCGGCTAAATGCAGGTAATACTGCATACTGCTCCGTAAAATAAAAGCAGGGAAAACGCAACGATTGTTTGCCCAATCCTCTTATGCTGATACCCGGATGAATATGACCGGAGAAATAAAATATACCAGTACCTGCTACGTTTGTATCACCAGCAGACAGGTCATGACAAAAGCAAAAGCTATTTACTATATACTTTTCATTAGAGACATTGATGTCCGCTTCCTGGTACCAGCTGTCGTGAAGAATATCGTGATTTCCTTTTATTAACTGTATTTGTAAAAAACGGAGATCAGCTCTCCATTTCTTAAATAAATCCAGCTCTTTGTTAGATTCACTATGAAACAGGTCGCCAACGATGATCAGCTGTTTGGGTTTAAACAATTGTACCAGGCTGATCAGTCGTTGAAGATCTTCTTTATATACATTTTGCGGAATGGCAATACCTGATTTACGGAAATGCCCGGTTTTACCAAAATGAAGATCACTCAGTATTAGGGCTGATTGTTCTTCCCAGAATATTACCCTTCCGGGATGTAGTACCAGTTGCTGTTCTTTTAGTTTGTAGGATTGCATTTGTATAACTGCCAATTTTTTTTCGTTTTTAACTGTATTGTTATTTTTCTAATTGTGCCTGCATTTTTCGAATCCTGTCTTCTAATTTTTCAGATGAAAGATCTTCCCGCATGCTATCCACTTTGATCGGGAAGCAGAAGGGGGTTAATTGCTCCGGGAAGGTGAGTACAATCTTTGATTGCTGTATTCGTTGTAGCATATCCCGCAGGCGGACTTCTTCCATTTGCTGATCAAATACTTCCTGGTAGGCTTGCCGTAATAACAGGTTGCCGGGTTCATATTCCGCAAAAACTTTAAACAGGAGAGAGGCAGATGACTGCAGGTGCCGGGCTTTTTTATGTTCACCCGGGTATCCCTGGAAGATAAGACCTCCAATGACAGCAATATCCCTGAATTTTCGCTTGGCCATTTCGGTTGAATTGACGCTTCGCTGAATATCTTCAAACAGGTTATCCGGTGAAAACAATTCATACACATTGCTATCATCAACAGGAACCGGCTGGTCGCTTAGTAATTCAAATCCATAATCATTCATGGCAAAGGAGAAAGTAATAGGCCGGATGCGGCTGATACGAAAGGCCAGTATGGCCGCCATCGCTTCATGCACTAATCTTCCTTCAAAGGGATAAACAAATAGGTGAAAGCCGTCTTTTGTTTCAATTTGTTCGATCAGCAGTTCATTGGCTTTTGGAACATGGGATAAATTTTCCTGCAGGTCAAATAAAGACTGTAATACTTCAAGCTCAGGTTCTCTTTTCGCTTTTCCCTTCTGAAAGGCTTCATTAAATGATTCCCTCAGCTTTTTCCCCAGGTTAGCACTCAACGGCATTCTTCCCCCTACCCAACTGGGTATATTTGATTTTTTGGCTGTGGATTTTTTTACCAGCACTGTCATGTCCTTGATCATGACCAGCTCAAGATTTCTTCCTGCAAGTGTAAATACATCGCCGGGTTCCAGGCGGGAGATAAAATATTCTTCGATAACACCGATATATCCACCGGAGAAAAGTTTTACTTTCAGCATGGCATCGCTGACGATGGTGCCGATATGCAGCCGGTGCCGCATGGCCATACGGCGGCTGAGTATCCTGTAACGGCCATCAATGATCTCTACTTTTTTATATTCATCATATTGTTGCAGGGCAGTGCCTCCTTCAGTGATATGATGTAACAATTTGTCAAACTCTTCACGGGTAATATCAGCATAACAATACGTTGATTTTATTTCTTCAAATAGGTCACAAGGCATAAATCCTTCCGAGATGGCCAGTGTACAGCAGTACTGAATCAGTACATCAAAACATAACAACATTGGCACCCTGCTTTCTATCAATTGTTCTTTAATAGCTGATTTTAAAGCAGCCGCTTCCACCAGTTCTAAGGAATGCGTGGGCAGAAAATAGATCTTGCTTATTTCGTCAGGACTATGCCCACTTCTCCCGGCTCTTTGCAGAAATCTTGCCACACCTTTTGGTGAACCTACCTGTATTACAGTCTCAACAGGACGAAAATCAACACCGAGATCAAGCGAAGCGGTGCAGACAACCGCTTTCAGTTTCCCGGTATGCAGGTTGTCTTCCACCCATGTTCTTAACTCCATGTCAATAGAGCCATGATGCAATGCAATAGCACCCGATAGTTCCGGCGCAGCAGTAAGCAAGGCCTGGTACCACATCTCACTCATACCTCTTGTATTAATGAAAATGAGTGTTGTTCTGCTATTATTGATGATAGGAATTACTTTATTCACCAGTTTGATACCCAAATGACCAGCCCAGGGATATTTTTCGATTTCATCCGGGATCACCGATTCAACCTCAGTTTCTTTTCGCATGGCCGCCTTAATAATTGCCCCTTGTATTTTTAAAGGAGATAGCAGTACTTCTTTAGCTTCTTCCAGGTTTCCAATAGTGGCACTGATGCCCCAGATGGATGTTGAATTGCTATTGTTACAATTAATAATTCTTGAAACTGCCAGTTCCACCTGTACCCCTCTTTTACTTCCTAATAATTCATGCCATTCATCAACTGCTATTATTTTTAATGTTTTAAATACATCCGGGTAACCTTTTTGTGCCAGCAGTAAATGCAGGCTTTCAGGTGTAATGATCAATACTTCCGGCATTTGCCTTTTTTGCCGGGCTCTTTCATTTATATCCGTATCACCATTCCGGATGCCGATTTTCCATTGCATGCCCAATTCGCTGATCACTTCTTCCATCGCCCTTCCAATATCTTTTGCCAAAGCTCTCAACGGTGTGATCCATAATAGTCGGAGACCATTATTTTTTTGAGTTGTATAATTCCCGGGATGATGGTTAATGAAATCAATCACTGCTCCCAAAAAGACGGAGTAGGTTTTGCCACAACCCGTAGGGGCATTGACAAGGCCGCTTTCGCTGTTGATAATATGCTGCCAGGCATCTTCCTGGAAAGAGAAGGGGCAGCGGCCTTTCAATGAAAGCCACTCACTGATGATCGTATATCCTTTGGAAGATTGTAATTGCACGGCCGTAATAGTTCATAAAGTTACAGAACAGCCGCTTTAAGCGATGTGTTTAATTAACGGATTTAATAATTCCGTTTTGCCACTTCAGAAAATACAATTTCTTATTCTCAAAATAATCAAGCGTCATATTAGGGCTGCCCAGGGAAGGCTGGATATCAAAATCGGTGAAGACCCCATGTTGTTTATTGCCGAGATTGGAAGAAAGATCCTTTCCGTATTGTCCCAGCAATTTGGCGTATTTCCAGGTGACTTCGTAGCCCCTAAAAACCATGTCACTGGGCCGGGCATACATCACCGTATTAAAATAATTCGTGATGCTGGTGCTTACGATATCTGTTTTTGCGTTGTAAAATGGGGTGCTGTAAATTATCTCAAGGTCTTTATACTCGGGTTTTGTAAACTCTTTGATCGCATCCCAGGTTGGCATCCCCATTACTGTTACGGGATATTGTTTTCTTATGGAAGCAAGTTGCAATGATAATCTTTTCCCAAAATTATCATTCAGGCTGCCTGCAATACAAAGTGTATGGCGATTGCTATCCAGTTTCGCTTTTAACTGGGTAACGGTGAAACTATCCGGCAGATCAACATATTTTAATTTCAAGGGAACTGACATAGTACTCTTGCCGTAATCATCGAATATTTTTTTGATCATATCCTCTGCCTGTCCTTTTCTCCTGAACACAACTATTGGGTTGGTGGCATAATTTTTTTGTACATACCTGTAAATGCCCTCACACTGTGTTTTTAATGTTGAGTTCAGCATCACAAAAAACGGATTTCCCCTGATGCCGGCATCACTTGGAAAATTAGGGTTGATGACCGGGATATTTTTTTTAAGACCTGCTTCAGCAAAAATGCGGATATCACTGCCGTTGCAATGAGCAATGATCAGTTCAACGTCACTCATCTCCGGCCTTTCTAATTGCTCAGTTACTGTTTCAACAGAAGACTTTGTATCGTATACAAAAACTTCCAGCTGAATACCTTCTTTTTTAAGCGAATCCAATGCTAATTGTACCCCTTCGTAAAATTCGAGGCCGGGATTGATAAATGCCGGAAACTGGTTCTTTTCATACCGGTAGTTTTCCATGGAATCAAAGGCAGAGTCAAGATACAGCGGGGCAAACACAGCGATCTTATGCTTGCCATTCTCATTCTGCGCAATGATGCCAGCTGAAAAACAAAAGGAGATAAGGAGTAAATAAACAATCTTCTTCATACTAAAGGTTAAGGTCAAGAATGGGCTTATTCCCATTCGATGGTAGCGGGTGGTTTGCTGCTAATATCATATACCACCCGGTTGATACCTCTTACATTATTAATGATCTCGTTAGAGATATTTGCCAAAAACTCGTAGGGTAAGTGTGACCAATCGGCTGTCATCCCATCCACACTACTCACAGCCCGCAGGGCAACCGTGAACTCGTATGTTCTTTCATCTCCCATGACCCCCACACTTTTTACCGGCAGTAAGATAGCACCAGCCTGCCATACCGTTGCATACAGGTTGTTATCTTTCAGCCCTTTTATATACAAATGATCGGCTTCCTGCAACAACTGTACCTTTTCTTCAGTGATCTCACCTAATATCCTGATGGCTAAACCTGGTCCGGGAAAAGGATGACGATCGATCATTTCAGCAGGGATACCCAATTCCCTTCCTACTTTTCTTACTTCATCTTTGAACAGGTTGCGGAGTGGTTCCACTAATTCCAGGTGAAGATGATCAGGCAGGCCGCCCACATTATGGTGCGATTTGATGGTAACAGAAGGACCGTGTACCGACACACTTTCAATCACATCCGGGTAGATGGTTCCCTGGCCCAGCAAACCAATACCATCTATTTTTTTTGCTTCTTCCTGGAACACATCAATGAATAAACTGCCGATCACTTTTCGTTTGGCTTCCGGGTCTGTTTTACCGGCCAGTTTGGTATAAAAACGTTCTTTGGCGTCAATACCTTTTACATTCAAGCCAATTTTATCATACGTATCCAGTACACTTTGAAATTCGTTTTTACGCAGTACCCCGTTATCTACAAAAATGCCGAACAGCCTGTCTCCAATTGCCCGGTGAATTAAGGTGGCTGTTACAGTTGAATCAACACCGCCGCTTAATGCCATGATCACTTTGCGGTCACCGATCTGTTTCTTTAAAGCTTCCACGGTATCCGTGATAAAATGCGCCGGTGTCCAATCCTGCGAACAGCCGCAGATATTGACAAGGAAACTATGCAGCACTTTTTTCCCCTCCGTGGAATGATATACTTCCGGGTGAAATTGTACACCGTATAAAGCTTTGCTATCAGTTCCATTCTTCTTGAAAGCTGCTACCGGGATGCTTTCTGTTGTTGCCAGTAATTCAAATCCTTCCGGCAGTTCTTTAATGGTATCGCTATGGCTCATCCACACCTGGCTGGTTGCTGAAACTTCTTTTAGCAGTACATCTTCTTTGGTGCGTTGCAGTATTGCCCTGCCGTATTCCCGTTTATTGCTTTTAGCCACCAGGCCGCCAAATCGTTTGGCGGTTAACTGGGCACCATAGCAAACCCCGAGCACCGGCACTTCTTTTATAAACGCCTGGATATCGACATCCGGGGCATTTTCTTCATTTACTGAACAGGGTGAACCGGAAAGGATAATGCCTTTCAGGCCGGGTTCAAACTCAAATGTCTTGTGGAAGGGGATGATTTCGCAGTACACGTTGGCTTCCCGTACAGCCCTGGCTATCAGTTGGGTATATTGAGAGCCAAAATCAAGGATCAGTATCTTTTCCGTCATGGTGCTGCGAAGGTAAAAAAAGGTTTGTAGTTTGAACCTGGTAGTTTGAGCCTGTTGATGAAGGGTGAATTTCGGCTGTCCCGGCCTTATTCCCTGCCTCCTGTAACCTGGGTGGCCTGTTAAGCGTCAAATCAGCGGAATACCAAAACCTAAAACGTAATTTCAGTGTTCAAAACAAGATGTATGAAACAGATTCTCCCTTTAGTTATAGTAGTTTTTTTGCTTAGTTCCTGTCACTATTTCTCCGGCAGACGTGTACACGGAGATGGTAATGTAGTAGAACAATCCCGTTCAGTAAGTGGATTCAAAAGTATTGATGTGGGCGGGGCTGTAAAAGTATATGTGAAGCAGGACTCGGTTTTTTCTGTGCGGGTCAGGATCGACAATAACCTGCAGGAATATATTGATGTATATAAAGAGGGAGAAGTGCTGCATATTCACCAGCGTAACAATACCAGCCTGGATGCAACAGAAAGTATAAAAGTATATGTATCGGCTCCGTCTTTCGAGGATTTTGATGCCTCTGGAGCTTGCGATATAATCAGCGAAGGAAGAATCAGTTCTGATAAAAGAATTGGAGTGGATGTAAGTGGTGCCAGTAATGTGGATATGGATATTAAAGCACCAAAAACAGAAGTGGATGCATCTGGAGCCGCAACGATCAAACTAAAAGGTGAAACAAAGGATCTTTCTGTGGATGGATCGGGCAGTACGGATATCAGGGCTTTTGACCTCCTGACAGAGAATACAGATGTGCATCTTTCCGGAGCCGGTGATGCACAGATTTTTGCAAGTGTGAAGATATTTGCTAATATCAGCGGGGCAGCCAGCGTTCATTATAAAGGGAACGCTTCGGTTAGTTCGGATATCAGCGGCGCAGGTAGTGTGAAGAAGGTCGACTAAAAATAATTTTTTATCGAAAATAGTGAAGCCCCGCGAGGGGCTTTTTTATTATTGCCGTTGGAAGTATTGGTTGATTAAAACAAATTCCAGAACTTACAGCAATCAAAATCCTTCTTATGAGTTCACGCAGGCAGTTCCTTAGAGAAACTTCGCTGGCCACCGGCGGCATTCTGATGTCTTCTTCTTCATTCAGTAATTTTTTTATCCCGGTAAAACCCAAAGTCATTATTATCGGGGCTGGTTTTGCCGGACTGGCAGCGGCTAAATACCTGCATGAAAAGAAAATTGACTTTATTATCCTTGAAGCAAGAAACAGGATCAGTGGCCGGGTATTTTCTCATACGATAGATGAGAAAGAAAACCTGGTGATTGAACTGGGAGCAGAATGGGTGGGCAATTCTCATCACCGGCTGCATGACTTGTGTGGAGAATTGGGCTTAACACTTGAGAACAACCAGTTTGAGTCACATCTTATTTACCAGGGTAAGTATTATAAGAATGGAGAATGGGATTATAGCGAAGGCTGGAAAAAGAAATTCCAGGCATTGATCGATAATTACCCGAAACTGACAGAGGCCCAGCAAAAGGCCATTGATAAAATGGACTGGTGGCGTTACCTGGTCAATAATGGCTGTGAAGGCAGGGACCTTGACCTGCGGGAATTATTAGACAGTACCGATTTCGGCGAAACGATCCGTAGTGTGTCTGCTTTTGCAGCACTCGCTGAATATGCAGAAAGCAGTGAGAAAAATGAAATGGATCTGAAGATAAAAGGTGGTAACAGTTTGCTGGCAAATAGGATTGCTGATAGAATTGGAATGGATAAGATCAAACTGGAACATGCAGTGAACCGGGTCGTGCAAAACACAAAGGGTGCCGTGAAAGTTTATTGTGATAATGGGCAGTCCTTTACAGCAGATAAGATCATTTGTACCGCACCTACTTTTGCCGTGAAAAAGATCAAATGGGAGCCGGGTTTGCCAACAGACCAGGTTAATGCTATGAATGAATTACAATATGCAAGGATCAATAAAAACCCTTTGCTCTTCACCGAAAGATTCTGGAAGGACGAAAGTTTTGATATGGTTACCGACCAGTCGCCTCACTATTTTTATCATGCCACCAAGAATCAACAATCAAAGAAAGGTGTATTAATCTCATATACGATCGGGGAAAAAGCGGCGGTGGTGGCCAATCAAACTGACGAATGGAAGGCCAACATGATCCAACAGACACTACAACCACATTTTGGTGATGTAAAAGCATTGCTGGAAAAACAAACCAATTATTATTGGGGAAATGATCAGTTCTCACATGGTGCCTATGCATTGTATGGAAAGGGGCAGTGGTTCCCGGTACGGAAGATTTTAAGCCGGTCGCATATCCATACGCATTTTGCCGGGGAACACCTGGCCGACTGGCAGGGTTTTATGGAAGGAGCGATTAATACAGGAGAAGATGCTGCTCAGAAAATTTAGAGATTTACATACTTCACCGTGATCTTAATATCCCTGTTTCTTCCCTTATCATCCGTACAGGAAATTTTTACCGGGCCTTCTTCGGGGATAAAGAATTGTTTTTCGCCGGCATTGCAGCTCTTGTAAAATTTATTATTGATATACCAGTAGACTTTACTGACATCATTGGCTGTTTTGCAGACCAGTTGTAACGGCTCTTTATTCTTTTTACTGATCAGGTATTCGGTTCCGTTCACCGGTGAGTTGATAATGGGTGCATTGCCTTTAAAGATCAGTTCACAGTCCGGGTTATGGGGCGGTATTTTTTCAAATACGATCCGGTTCTCTTCCATCCAGGCCTGCATATCGGGTTCGATCACTTTATACCATTTCTTCTTATACCCGGTTTCGGGTGCACAGCTTTTACAATAAGATATCTTCTCATCCGGGCTGATCATGATCTCCTGCCGGTTGTCGCAGGTTTTGGTGGAAGATATCAAAGGAATAAAATAATCGGTAGCCAGGTTAGTGCAATGAAATGCTGGCAGCAACCCGGTTTCACTGCACACCTGTCGTATGTCAGCATCCTTAGGCTGGGTGAACCATTCTTCATCGCTATCATAGTCTATCGTATTAAAGATCTTGAATAATAAAGGTGTTGCTATATGGGCACCACTCAGGTCGGCCACACCCACGCCAGAAAAATTTCCCACCCACACACCCACCGTATAGTTTTTATTATAGCCGATACTCCAGGCATCCCTGCGACCATAGCTCGTTCCTGTTTTCCAGGCGATCTTGGGCATTCTTTCCGTTGCTGTCCAGTTCAACGGAAAATCCGGGCGGTTCACTTTGGACAATATCTCGTTGACCATATAATTCGCCGCCGGGCTGATGACGGTATTTTTTCTAAGGATAGTATCAGTTTGCAGAAAAGAGGGGGAGATATAGATACCATTATTGGCAAATGAGGAGAATAGGCCGGTTAATTCTTCCAGGGAAGTACCACAACCGCCCAGTATCATGGATAAGCCAAGTTTTCGCTGATCTTTCTGTATTTGTTTGAAATTACAAGTGCCCAGTTTTTGGATCAGCTTTTCATGACCCAGTAATTTCAGCGATTTGACTGCTGGTATGTTTAATGAATGTTCGAGGGCATATTCTACTGTGACATAGCCATTGAATTTTTCATCATAATTCTCCGGGGCATAGCCTTCATAATTTACGGCCACATCCGTGAGTACGGATTTTGGTGTCAGCAAGCCCTCATCAAAGCACAGGGCATAAAGCAGCGGTTTCAACGTACTGCCAGGCTGCCGCACAGCTGCTGCGCCATTCACCTGGCCGCCATCAACGGTATCGTTGAAATTAGAGGAGCCGAGATAACTGATCACCTTGTGTGTTTTATTATCGATGATGATGACCGCTGCGTTTTTGATATTCTTCAGCCGCTGGCTGCGGACATAGTCCTCTACTATCTTTTCTGTTTTCAGTTGGGTGTTTAGTTCAATATTGGTTTTAATAATTGAACTTCCTTGTCGTTTGAGTTTATATGCCAGGTGCGGGATATAGTGAGGTACTGTTCCCCGGGTAGCCGTGAGCGGTTCTGCCAGCGCATCTTCAATTTCTTTGGTTGTAAAAACCTTGTCTTCAGCAAACTTCTGCAACCACCGGTTTCTTTCCTCCACGATCCGGTCATTAGTTTTACCGATCACCAATGAAGATGGCCGGTTGGGAATAATGCTCAGTGCCGTTATTTCTGCCAGCGATAAATGATCCGGGTTCTTTTTAAAATAAAGGATGGAAGCAGATTTAACCCCTTCAATGTTGCCACCGTAGGGCACAAGGTTCAGGTATAATTGCAGTATCTCATCCTTATCATATTTCAATTCCAGCTGGAAAGCCCGGAATGTTTCGATGAACTTACTTAAAAGATTCCGGGGCCGGTGTTCCATGGCTCTTGCTACCTGCATGGTGATGGTGCTGGCACCAGACGTAGTTTTCATCCGGAAAATATTCTTGAACAAAGCCCTGCCCACGGCAACAGGATTAACACCGGGATGGGAATAGAAATACTTATCTTCTTTGGCAATGATCGTCTTTCGCAAAAGAGGAGATATTTCTTCCAGTTCTGTTTTCATTCTCCATTTCTGGTCGCTGGTCAGGTAGGCGTTCACCACTTCACCTTTACTGTCGGTGATAATGCTGGAATATTCGATCTTGTCGGGTAATGGGAAGATCCAGTTGAGTAAAAAGAAAAGCAGGATAATACTGAGGATGAAAATCCCCAGGCGTTTAAAAAACTTCAACACCCCTCTTTTAGTTATGCGGAAACTTAATTTCACTTATTAATCAGTTACGGGCGGTTACGGTTTCTGTACCTGCTTTTATGCACTTAACAAACATTTATATTCTTTTATTTGCAAAACAACTTTGCTGCTAACTATCTTTCGGTTCAAATTCCCTTCAACCTGTATGGACATCTCAGACCTGTCCCGCCCCACGAAAGATATTCCTCCTTAGCTGTTTCAACCACACTAAATTCAGTTTTCTTTTTGTGTAAAAAGAAAACAGGGCCAAATTTTTTGGTTCATCAAATTTCTTTAACTTCTCGTTTAATAATCAGACCATTTAACCAAACCTGTATGCGCATTAAACTCCTCTTTGCAACTACGCTTGTGGTTGCTGTTTTTTTATCTGCCTGTAACAAAAATGCCGTTAGTCTTTCTTATACTAATGCAAAAGGCGAAGTACCCCAGCTCGGGAATCTTACCTTTCGGTTCAGTCAATCGCTGGTGAAAGATTCTATGCTCAATGCATGGGATTCTACTGACTATATTTCTTTTGAACCTGCGATACCCGGTAAATTCCGCTGGGAAAGCCCTGATCAGCTGGTGTTTTCTCCTTCACAGCCGTTGAACCCGGCCACTACCTATAAAGCGACCGTGGGCAAAGCTGTATTAAAATTTAGTAAATACAACACCGTATCAGGCGGGGATGATATTAGTTTTCATACGCCTGATCTTACCCTGGATAATTCACAAATCACCTGGATCGGAGAGACCAGCACTTCCGCCGTGCCGCAGGTTGACCTTTTCTTTAATTACCGCATCAACCCGGAAGAACTGAAAGGCAAGCTGACCATTGAAGTGGAAGGAAGGAAAGTTGATTATGCGGCCGTAACCCAGTCACCGGATAATAAAATATCGCTTCGCCTTAGTGGCCTGAAGCAGGAAGACAAAGACCTTGATGCAAAGATCAGTATTGACAAAGGACTGAAACCCGAATCGGGCAGGAATGCTACGGCAGAAGCGATCAGGGCTTCTTTATCTATTCCTTCGCCGTATGTACTCACCATTCAAAATGTAGAAGCAGAGCATGACGGTACGGAAGGGGTTGTCAGGGTGTCCACCAGCCAGCAACTGGGCAATGAAAGCCTGAAGGCATTTGTGAAATTTGACCCGGACCTGACCTACACGGTTGAACTGACGGAGAATGGTTTCCTCCTTCGCAGTGATAAGTTTGATGTGGAGAAAAGTTATGCATTGAATATTGCCAAAAACCTCCGGGGCAAAATTGGAGGCATTTTGAAAGAAGATTATAGTGGGAGTGTTGCTTTCGGGCAACTGGAGGCGAATATCAATTTCACCAATAGTAAAGCCGTCTACCTGTCTAAGAAAGGGAGCAAGAATATTGAAGTGAAACTGACCAATGTGCCAAAGATAAAACTGATCATTTCCAAAATTTATGAGAATAACCTGCTGATGGCGCAACGTTATGGCTATTACCCGCAGGAATCAAGATCAGCCAGCTATGCCAGTTATGATGGCGAGTATGAAGGTGATTACTACGATGATTATGGCGGAAACGCTATGCTGGGGGATGTGATCTATGAAAAAGAAATTGATACCCGGTCATTGCCCAAAAGTGGAGCAGGCCGCTTACTGAATTTCTCGCAGTTTGAAGACCGTCTGCCTGATTTTAAAGGTGTCTATCATATCGTCATACGGTCAACGGAAGATTATTGGGTAAAAGACAGCCGCTATATTTCTTTATCAGACCTGGGCCTGATTGCCAAAGAAGGACAGGATAAAATTTATGTATTCACTAATTCATTAAAAACTGCAGACCCGGTAAACGGGGTGAATGTATCCGTTTATTCTAACAATAACCAGCTGATCGGTACGGGTGCTACGAACGCAGATGGCGTGGCCGAGATAGCATACAGTAAAAAAGAGTTCAGTGGGTTTAAACCCGCCATGATCATTGCAAAGACAGCCGATGATTTCAACTACCTGCCATTTAGTAATACCAGGGTGAATACTTCAAGATTTGAAGTGGGAGGTAAACGAAATAATCCCAGCGGACTGGATGCATTTGTCTATGCAGAAAGAAATATATACCGCCCCGGGGAGAAAGTGAATTTTTCTGTTGTTATCCGTGACCGTGACTGGAAAACACCGGGAGATATTCCGATAAAAATGAAATTCCTGATGCCGAACGGTAAGGAGCTGAAATCATTCCGGAAAAGCCTGAATGAAGAAGGCTCTGTGGAGGGAAGTATTGATATTGCCACATCAGCCATTACCGGTAGTTATACATTAGAGGTCTATACTTCCAATGACGTATTGCTGGCAGCCAAGAATTTTTCGATCGAGGAATTTGTACCGGATCGTATCCGGGTCAGTACAAAACTGGATAAAGCCTTTCTCCGCCCTGGTGAATCGGCGAATCTCTCTGTGAATGCGGTCAACTTCTTTGGCCCGCCTGCCGCCAACCGGAATTACGAAACAGAGATACAGGTAAAGCAAAAATATTTTTCCCCTGAGAAATTTGCTGATTATGATTTCAGCCTGGCCAACCAGAATAGTTTCTTTGATAAAGTGGTGAAAGAAGGGAAAACGGATGAACAGGGTAATGCCACTGAAGTATATGAAGTACCTGCCACCTATGCGAATACCGGTGTGCTGCAAACGAATTTTTACACTACTGTATTTGATGAAACCGGGAGACCCGTTAGTCGTGCTGCTTCTGTTGATGTATTTACACAGGATGTTTTGTTTGGAGTGAAACGGGATTGGTTCTATTATTACCCGCTGAACCAGGCGGTGAAGTTTCAACTTGCTGCTGTCAACAAGGATGGTAATGCCGCCAGTGGAACAGCAAGAATTGAAGTGATCAAACATGAATACAGAACAGTGCTCACTAAAAGCGGTAGTTATTTCAGGTATGAATCACAGAAGGAAGATAAACTGATGATCGAGAGCCAGTATTCAATCGGTGCTAATACTGTTTATTCTTATGTGCCAAGATCACCCGGTGATTACGAGATCAGGATCTATCGTCCCGGTGCTAACAGTTATGTAAGCAAAAGCTTTTACAGTTATGGCAGCTGGGGTGGCGATAACAGTTCTTTTGAAGTGAACAATGAAGGTAATATTGAGATTGAGCTGGATAAGAAATCGTATTTCACCGGAGAGAATGTTAAAGCATTGTTCAAGACACCGTTTAGTGGTAAGATGCTGGTAACAGTGGAAACAGATCATGTGGTTTCCTACCAGTATATAGAAGTGAGCAACAGGACCGCCAGTCTTGATCTGAAATTGTCCGGTGATCATGTTCCCAATGCGTATATCACCGCTACGCTTATCAAACCGCATGAGGTTTCCGATATTCCATTAACAGTGGCCCATGGTTTCCAGAGTGTGAAAGTGGAGGAGAAGAGCAGGAAAATTCCGGTAGAGATTGTGGCTTCAAAATCAGTTCGCTCCCGCACTCACCAGAAAGTAAAAGTGAAGGCTGCACCGGGCAGTTATGTTACTTTGGCTGCAGTGGATAACGGAGTATTGCAGGTTAGTGATTTTAAAACACCTGATCCCTATAACTATTTCTACCAGAAAAAAGCGTTGCAGGTGATGGCCTTTGATCTGTATCCCTTATTGTTTGCAGAAGTAAGAGCAAAACTGAGCAGCACCGGTGGTGACGGAGAGCTGAGTATGGAAAAAAGAGTGAACCCGATGCCGGCGAAACGGGTGAAAGTGGTTAGTTACTGGAGTGGAATCAAGAAAGCCAATGGAAGCGGTGAAGCAGAATTTGAATTCGATATTCCCCAGTTCAGTGGCGAGTTGCGTTTAATGGCGGTTTCTTATAAAGGGCAAAGTTTTGGTGGCGGAGAAAATACCATGACGGTGGCTGATCCGATTGTGATCAGTACTGCCTTACCAAGATTCCTGAGCCCGGGTGATACGGTCAATGTTCCTGTTACATTAAGTAATACAACCGATAAATCCACCAGTGTAACGGCAACGATCAATACGGACGGTGCAGTAAAAGTGGTGGGAGGCAGCAGTCAAACTGTTGCACTGAATGCAAAAAGTGAGGGCCGGGCCGTATTTAGTGTGGTGGCGAATCCATCCATCGGTGTGGCAAAAGTAACCGTTACAGTGAAAGGATTAGGTGAGAAATTTACGGATGCTACGGATATTTCCGTTCGTCCGCCATCTACCTTGCAGAAAGTAACGGGCAGCGGTTCAATAGCAGGAGGCAGTTCGCAAAAAATAAATATTGGGTTAAGTGATTTTATGACGGGAAGCAGTGACTATAGTTTAGTAGTAAGCCGTTCTCCTGCACTGGAATTGGGTGATCATTTACGCTTCCTGGTGCAATATCCTTATGGATGCACGGAACAAACCGTTTCTGCCGCTTTCCCGCAATTGTATTATGGTGATATGGCTGACCTGATGCAACTGAATAAGCAGAATAAGATCAACGCCAATACAAATATTTTGGAAGCCATCCGTAAAATCAAAATGCGGCAATTGTATAATGGCGCTGTTACCTTATGGGATGGAGAAGGCCGTGAAGACTGGTGGGCTACCATCTATTCAGCCCATTTCTTGTTGGAAGCAAGAAAGGCAGGCTTTGATGTGGACAATGGTTTGGTTGAAACCATGCTGACCTATATCAACAACCGGCTGAAGAATAAAGAGACGATCACTTATTATTACAACCGGAACCAGAATAAGAAGATAGCGCCGAAAGAAGTGGCCTATGGTTTATATGTACTGGCTTTAGCCAACCGCAGTAATGTGCCGTCTATGAACTATTACAAAGCCAATCCTGCATTACTGGCCCTTGATAGCCGTTATCTTTTATCTGCTGCGTATGCAACAGCGGGGGATAAGAAATCATTCACTGCTATGTTACCATCTTCTTTTGCCGGTGAAGAATCTGTGCCGCAGACAGGAGGCAGCTATTACTCAGATGTAAGGGATGAATCCATTGCGTTGAATGCATTGATCGATGCTGATCCGGGTAATAAACAGGTACCGGTAATGGCACAGCATGTCAGTAATAAACTAAAAACACGACAGTGGTTAAGTACACAAGAAAGAGCTTTTGCATTCCTTGCCCTGGGTAAATTAGCAAGAAGTGCTAACAACTCGGATGCTACAGCTGAGATCAAAGTGAATGGAAAAACTATTGCTAAGGTAGATGGTGGCCAGTGGAGGGGTGATATGAAAGCATTGGGGGGTACAAACGTGGAGATCAGCACAAAAGGAACGGGCCGTTTGTATTTCTTCTGGCAGGCAGAAGGTATCAGTGCCAGCGGTGCCTACAAAGAAGAAGACAGTTACCTGAAAGTAAGAAAACGGTTCTATGATCGTTTTGGTAACCCTATTACCGGCAATACGTTTAAACAAAATGATTTGATCGTTATTGGTATTACACTCGAAAGATCTTTTTCAACAGCTATTGAGAACGTGGTGATCACGGACTTGTTGCCTGCCGGTTTTGAAATTGAGAATCCAAGAACGAAAGAGATACCGGGTATGGATTGGATCAAGGATGCCGCATCACCCACAGCGCTGGATGTGCGGGATGACCGTATCCATTTCTTTGTAGATGCGTATAACAACAAGCAGACCTATTATTATGCGGTTCGTGCTGTATCACCCGGCCAGTATAAAATGGGACCGGTAAGTGCAGATGCGATGTACAATGGAGAATATCATTCCTATCATGGTGCCGGGCTGATAAGAGTGACCCAATAGGAATTTATTTTTTTGTGACAGTGGTGCACTCGTTGAAAGTGCATCACTGTTTTATTAATTTTAGGATATGAAGAGATTTGTAACTGCGATCTTTTGCTACGGGTTGATAGCCTGTGGTAAGCCCGGAGGTAAAGAACAACCTGTAACTGACGGGACTGATTCCGTGGTTGCAGCAAGCGGTCCACAGAGTAAACTCAACCTGCAGATCAGTAAATTTGAAGAAATCGATTCTTCCGGGGTGCTGATGTTCCCCCTGGCTATGGGAGAGACAGAGAAAAGAGGGAAATCAGATTATTACAAAGAGGTGCCCTATAATATGTACTGGAATATTATTTTTTATAATAGTGCAAACGGCCAATCTCATTTATTAAGTGATACCCTGAAGTTACTGGTCAATGATTTTGGATATAATAACCCGGAGCAAAGGGATAAACTCAAATCGAAGAGCAAACTGTTTTTCAACCTGACGGTTACAGATAATAATGAAGACGGCCGGCTGGATGGAGATGACCCTAACTATTTATTTGTAACAGACAAGCAAGGGGGAAATCTAAAACAGGTATCGCCGCCAGGTTGTGATTTCTTTGACTGGTATGTAGTGGAGAATTCGGACCTTGTGGTCATGCTGGTAAGAGTAGACAGCAATAAGGATAATATATTTGATGAGGAGGATGAAAAAGCGGTATACAGGTTTGATCTTACTGCTGATTCAGTACCTGTAGAAATAGTGGAACCTGCATTCAAGGATAAATTACGAAACCTGTATCACCGTGACTGGCAGCGCAAAAAGCAATAACAAGAAATTATTCAGATTCCCGGGTTCTCTATGATCATCCGGGCTAGCCTGCTGTCTCGTTTATAAATATCTTCCCTGAAATTCAATTTACCTTCCCTGTCCACCCAGGACGTAAAGTAGGCAATGAATACCGGTACTGTTTCTTTTAAAGTAAAGTATTGTTCTTTTCCGGCACTCATGGCTTTATCTATTTTTTCATCGGTCCATTCGGGATAGTTACGAAGCAACCATTTAGCCAGGTCTTTAGGTTTGCTGACCCTGATACAGCCATGGCTGAATGCCCTTTTATCTTCATTGAACAAACTTTTTGCAGGAGAATCATGCAGGTAGATATTATAGCTGTTGGGGAATAGAAATTTAACGAGCCCCAAGGAATTAGAAGGACCAGGTTTTTGTCGTACGGATTTGCCCACCCATTCCATATTATGCTTATTCAGGTAATTGGGATTGCGGCGGATGCCCGGTAATATTTCATTTTGTAAAATACTGGCAGGAACATTCCAGTAGGGGCTAAACACCACATATTTTAATTCCCCGCTGAAGATCACCGTTTCATGAACGGCTTTCCCGACCACTACATTCATACTCCATAAAAGTGAATCGTTATGATAGGCGTGCAGACTGAATTCAGGAATATTTACTGCGAGGTAATCACCTTCCGGTTGTTCGGGCAGCCAACGGCAGCGTTCCAGATTCACAATGATCTGTTCAATACGTTTGCTGATGGGGTAATTGATCTCTTTAAAAAAATTAGTACCAATGATCCCATCCTGTTTCAATCCCAGTCTTTTTTGAAAAGCTTTGATCCCTTTCACAAGTCCTTCATCATATACGGGGTTGTTAGTAGCGGATTCGATATCACCAAGCAGGAATAAACGCTCCCGGATCTGTGCAATAATCTGAGAGGAATCTCCCTGCTCATATTTTTTTTTACCAGGCTTTATTGCTTCCCAGCCATTTTCTGTTTCTATGTCCCTGTATCTTTTAAGATAATTTTTTAAAAGGCCATACTGCCGGTAAACAGGTTCATCAGCAATAAATGCCCTGCCATCATTCAGCAGGGAGTCCATTAACTGCAATAAATTGACCTGTTTACGGGGCAGATTCCAGTCGAGGGCCTTGCTGTTTTTTTCACTTAATCCCTGCCAGGCAATTTTTGCATATGCGAAATATTGTGCTGTCAGCATCAGCTCGGTTTCTGCATCGGGTATTTTGATAGTACCGATTTGCTGTAAGCTATCCATCGATACACGAAATGAATCCCGGTAGGGCATTTTATCCGGCAGGCCGTCATCGCTGATATTCATGATGCGGTTGAAAAGGTTCCCTGCCTGTTCAATCAGTCCGTTCTTATCATACCAGGCAAAAGCATATTCTCTTCTGCTATAAAAATTTTCCAGTTCTTTTTTGAAAGCTGAGAATGCCGGGTAGTGTTTCAGAAATGTGGACAGAAGTGTACTGTCAAAATGCAATTGTGCCTGATCGCTAAATCCTCCCGGTATGGAAATATCAATTACTTCTTTTCTTTTGGTGGTACTGTCCACCGGTTGTTTCCCGTTGGAGGAAGCTCCACCGCAACTGTCTAATAATAGTATCCCCAGACATCCTGCTATCAGTAATCTGTATCCGTTGAGCATCCGTTCTTGAGTTTACATTAAAATTAATAACTGTTATCAATGACTATAAATAAAAAATCCTCCCAGTACTGAGAGGATTTTAAACGACTTTATTTCAGTTACGATTAATAATCGTTGCCGTAACCACCGCGATCACGGTTGAAGCCGCCGCCGCCGCCTTTTTTGAAGCCGCCGCCGCCACCACCTTTGTAGCCGCCGCCACCGCCGCCATTACCGAAGCTTCTTTTCTTGAAGCCACCGCCGCCGCCGCCTTCAGGTTTTGGACGACTTTCGTTAACAACGATGTTACGACCATCAACTTCAGTACCATTCAAAGCTGCGATTGCTGCTTGTGCCTGATCATCGTTGGCCATTTCAACAAAGCCAAAGCCTTTGCTACGGTTAGTGAATTTGTCAAGAACGATCTTGGCTGATACTACTTCGCCATGAGAAGCGAAAAGATTAGAGAGGTCCTGGTCTTTCAGGTTCCAACTCAGGTTTCCTACGTAAATGTTCATTTTACTGAATTTTTATAAAAACAAATAAGTGCCAACAGTAAACAGTAACCGATGAACATTCACAGGACTGTGAGAAACGTTCAGGACTTGTGAAACTGAAAGAACACCAAAACAAGACAAAATAACGGATTTTTTTTTGAGATATTACCAAATTATTCAGCATGACCCTTCTTTGATAGCCAACTACTTGATTTTTAGTGCCTAAAACAAAAAAACCCCTCAAAATGAGGGGCTTCAGTATCTCCAGGGAAAGCTTATTCAGCTACCACTTCAAATTCAACTTCTGTAGAATGACCATTACCGAAATCAATAGTGGCTTTGTAAGTACCCAACTCTTTCACCTCATCCACAATACTGATCTTGCGGCGATCAATATCATATCCTCTTTGCTCACGGATAGCACGGCTCAGCTGTAATGATGTTACGCTACCGAAGATCTTACCACTTGTACCTGTTTTGGCACCCAGTTTCAGCGGTCCTTCTTTCAGTTTGGCAATAACACTGTTGATCTCAGCCAGCATCTTATCTTCTTTCTTCTTCACCTGCTTCAGCCTTTCTTCCAGTTGTTTTTTATTGCTGGGGCTATTCTCAACAGCCAGTTTACTTGGCAATAAAAAGTTACGGGCATAGCCGTTCTTTACTTTTACCACCTCGTTCACTCCGCCGAGATTATCTACATCTTTAATTAAGATTACTTCCATTGTTTTCTTTTTGTTCCCTTCCCAGTTCCTTTCTTTGAAACTGTCTCCAGGTTGTTGACATGTTAACAAGTTAACGTGTTAACTTGTCAACCCGGGTTAGGGTTGGTTTAAAAAAAGTCTATTTTAAAAGATCTGTTACGTAAGGCAATAAGGCCATCTGACGGGCTTTTTTCACCGCATCAGAAACCTTGCGCTGAAATTTCAGGCTGTTTCCGCTGAGGCGGCGTGGTAATAATTTACCCTGCTCGTTCAGGAATTTTTTCAGGAACTCCACATCTTTATAATCGATGTAGCGGATGCCATATTTTTTAAAGCGGCAGAATTTCTTAACTCGTTTGTCGCTTTTAATGGCGGTCAGGTATTTGATTTCGTTCTTTGCCATGGTATTAAGCCTCCACTACTTTTTCGGTTCCTGTTTTAGCGCCACTTCTCTTTTTCGCATTATACTCGACGGCGTATTTATCGAGTTTAGTGCATAAATGACGGAGCACTGCTTCGTCACGCAGAAGCTGGATCTTCAGCTTCTCATTGAAGTCGGATGACGCACTGTATTCCAGCACCCAGTACAAGCCTGTGGTTTTCTTCTGGATCGGGTACGCCAGTGATTTCAATCCCCATGCATTTTCTGCCACTACACTGCCGCCATTAGCGGTAACCATAGAAGCATACTTCTTTTGCTCAGCTTTGAATTCTTCATCACTGAGAACAGGGGTAAAAATCACCATCAATTCGTAATTGTTCATTTTACCTTTTTTGTGTTTAAATAATTCGGTTTATCCCATTGGACATCCTCTGCAAAGAGCCGAGAAAGAATCTGCGAACACAGATTTGGGGCGGCAAAGATAGGGATTGACAGCCAGAAAAGGGAGCTGGCTTAAAGGTTTTTTATACTACTGACAAGGGTAGCCGTTTGTTAAACTCCATGGGAGATATTACCAAGCTTAACTCTTTGTTTTACAACGATTCTTAAAACCCTTTTAATCCCGGTTTCACTGTTTTTAAAAAGACCAGGTAAGTAGGGAAGTGGTCGCTGTAACCGCCGCGATAGCTGTTACCGTCCCAGGTCCGCATCGGGTATCCTTTGTAGCGGCCCTTGTTTTCCACCATAAACTCCCGCTGGAAGATGTGTTGCTGGTAAAAAAAGAAACCAGCCTGTTCTTTATCCATAAAGGGTTGGGAAATGATGATCTGGTCAAAAAGTCCCCATGCATCCTGGTAAGCAAGGGTGCCAATTCCTTTTCTGTATAACTCCGTCCAGGGATTGAATAAGCCTCCGGGGCGAACATCTTTTTGTTTGCCTTTTGCACCCAGCACATCGGCCACACTGGCATTGATGGGATCGTCATTTAAATCACCCATGATGATGATCCTTGCATTCGGTTCCAGTTTAGCAATCGAATCAATATGATGTTTACAAACGGCGGCTGCAGCTTGCCGGGCAGGAGCACTACGCTGTTCACCGCCACTCCGGCTGGGCCAGTGGTTCACATAAATATGAACGGTTTCGCCATCGAGTTTTCCTTTTACCCAAAGAATATCACGGGTAAAATAGGCATCTTTTGATCCGCCGGGTAACTGAACGAACAATTTATCACTGGCGTCAACCGTAAAATATTTTGGATTATATAAAAGGCCGACATCCACTCCCCGGATATCCCGGGAATCATAATGAACGATCTTATAATTTCTCTTCTCCAGCAGTTTATGACGGACCAAATCTTTTAATACCGTATCATTTTCTACTTCTGCCACACCCAATAGGGCAGGTCCGTCTGCATTAACTTCTTTCCCGATCTGTGAAATAACAGTGGCCAGTTTATTTAATTTGTCCAGGTAGACCGGGGTATTATAATTCCGGACACCAATAGGCAAAAATTCCTCATCATTAGTGATCGGGTTGTCTACCGTGTCATATAAGTTTTCAAGGTTATAAAAACTGATGACGGCAGTTTTATATTCTTTTTTTTGTGCAGTAGCCGACAGGCAGGAAACCAGCAAAAAAAACAGGTAGATCATTTTCTTCATAGCCTATGATTAAAATCAGGGACGCAAACATACTGAAACAATAGAAGCGAAATGATGATAAAAAGATGCCTGTGGTTAATAAAATATTATGTGTCAAACTTTTTATTCCCTTACAACTTACACTCGTTAATTTTGCGGACTCGAAAAAAACTATTTGCATGCTAAAATCAAGACTGCTGCTGCTCTTCCTTTTCGCCGGATCGGTGGCCATGGCACAGGTTGACTCTACCTTAAAAAAAGATACTATTATTACTGACGAGCTGAAAGATGCGGTGCTGGATAATATCCCTACCGTTTCCCTGGACGACAACGATTTGGGAGATGGGGGAAACCAAAACATTTCTTCCTTGTTAACAGCCGGAAGAGATCCTTTTTATTCTGCTGCTGCTTTTAACTTCAGTGCTGTTCGTTTTCGTATCCGCGGGTATGATAATGATCATTTTAGTACGTATATGAATGGTATCCCGATGGATAACCTGGACAATGGGTTTACCCCGTTTGGCCTTTGGGGCGGATTGAATGATGTGATGCGCAACCGTGATAATGTGTGGGGGCTTCGTAATAATACGTTTGCGTTTGGTGATATTGGTGGGAATACGAATATTGACTCCCGTGCCAGCCGTCAGCGGGCACAGACCAGCATCAGTTATGCTGCTTCCAACCGTAATTATAATAACCGGATCATGCTGACCCATTCAACGGGTGTGAGCAAAAAAGGCTGGGCTTTTACCCTAAGCGGCAGCCGTCGCTGGGCTGATGAAGGCTATGTGCCCGGAACTTATTATGATGGCTGGGGTTATTTTGCTGCAGTAGATAAACGTATCGGGCAAAATCATCTGCTTTCTTTCACTGTTTTTGGTGCGCCAACAGAGAACGGCAGGCAGGGTGCTTCTGTACAGGAGATGATTGACCTGGCAGGTACGAATTATTATAATCCTAACTGGGGCTACCAGAATGGAAAGAAAAGAAATGCCAGTGTTGGTAAAACACACCAGCCGGTATTTATCCTCTCTCATGATTTTCGCTTAAATAATAATACAACCATCACGACTGCTGCCGGCTATTCCTTTGGTGATAGAAGTGTAACGGCACTGGACTGGTATAATGCTGCTGATCCACGGCCTGATTATTATCGTTATTTACCCAGCTATACGTCCACCTGGGCCAGTACACCTGATGCTGCGCAAGGGGCACAGTTGTACGAGCTGATGAAGAATGATATCAATTACCGCCAGATCAACTGGCATAACCTATACAATGTGAACAGGGCAAGTTTTGCCAGCATTAATAATGCAAACGGGATCCCCGGTAATACCGTTAGCGGAAGACGTTCCCGTTATATTATTGAAGAAAGGATCATCAACACACAGCGGCTGAACCTGAACTCTGTGATCAACACAAAATTTGGTGAGCATATTGAGTTTACCGGTGGTGCTTCTTACCAGATGCAGAATAATCATTATTATAAGGAAGTAAATGATCTGCTGGGCGGAGAGTTTTATGTGAATGTGAACCAGTTTGCAGAAAGAGATTTTCCTACTGATAACAATGCGATCCAGTTTGACCTGGACAACCCTAACCGTATCTTATACCAGGGCGATAAATTCGGCTATGATTATAATATTAATATCAGCCGTGCTTCGGGCTGGGCACAGGGTGTTTTCAAATTCACGAAGGTTGATTTCTTCCTGGCCGGGCAATACACCTTCACTTCTTTTCACCGGGATGGAAATGTAAAAAATGGTTTGTTTCCCAATGATTCTTATGGAAAAGGAACAACCAATGAATTTCATAATTATGCGGCCAAAGCCGGTGTAACTTATAAGATCGATGGCCGTAACTATGTTTTTGTAAATGGCTCTTACCTCACAAGATCACCCTACTTTGAAAATGTATATGTTTCTCCAAGAACCCGCAATGCACAACAAGGTACGGTTGAAAGTGAAACCATACAAACCGTGGAAGGGGGTTATATTATGAACGCACCCAAGTTCAAGATCAGGGTGGGAGGTTATTATACCCGTTTCCAGGATGGTATGGATGTGATGTCTTTCTATCATGATGCCTACCAGAATTTCGTGAACTATGCCATCAATGGTATTGATAAATTGCATTTTGGTGGTGAGTTTGGTATTGAAGCCAAAGTGACACCAACTATTACCGTGAATGCAGCGGCTGCACTCGGCCGTTACTATTACGACAGCAAGCAACACGCCACGATCACTGTTGATAACAGTGCTTCTGTATTGGGTGAGCAGATCATCTATGCAGAAAACTTCAGGGTGCCCTCCACACCTCAGGAAGCATACAGCTTAGGCGTTACTTACCGGTCTCCTAAATTCTGGTTTGTCAGTTTAACCGGTAATTATTTCGACCAGTCCTGGTTAAGTTTTAACCCGCTGCGCCGCACCTATGATGCATTGAAATTTGTAGAGTACAATGGCGATAAGTATCACCAGATATTTGACCAGACCAAATTTGATGCACAATACACACTGGATTTCTTTGGTGGCTATTCCTGGAAATTGCCGAAAGATTTTGAGATCAACCACAAACCCACCTTCATTGCCTTTAACCTTGGAGTGAATAATATTTTGAATACAAAAGATATTATCACAGGTGGTTTCGAGCAACTGCGTTATGATGCACAGACTGCATCAAGTGATCCTGTGAGTACCGGTAAATTTCCCCCGAAACTCTATTATGCGTACGGACTGAACTTCTTCGCCGGCGCAACCCTCAGGTTTTAATATTTTTAAGCGTTGTAAAATAAATAGTATGCGATTAAAGAAAAAAAGTTTGAGAATTGTAACGGCAATTATGCTGTCGTTAATATCTGTATTTACCCTTTCCTGCGATAAACAACCTGTCGGCCCGGTAGAACCCGATCCTTTGCCACCTCCTCCTCCGGGAAAATACCTGAACTTAACAGAATTCAGAGCTTTATATACAGGAAGCGGGGACATGACTATTCCTGCGGGAACCAAAAAAATAAGAGGGGTTGTTATTTCTAACAGCGCAAATGAAGCTGTTGGGAATTACCGGCTGCAAGACGAAGCCGGAGGAGGTCTGTATTTATATTCAGTTCCCGGATCACCTGTTTATTCGCAGGGCACCGTACTTGAAATTGATGCAGAAGGTGTTGGTGTGTTTACGGTGTGGAATGGAGATCTTGAGCTAAAAAGTGTGCCCCAATCCCGTGTGCTGCCTTTGGCAGGAACATTTACAGCGGTGCCACGTACGGCGACCATTGCAGAAATTATTACTAACCGGGATACATGGGCTTCTTCATTAGTTAAAATAGCTAATGTTACTTCGATAACACAGGCATCCTCCAACTCAACAGGTATTACTTATGATATTACGGATGCGACCGGCACTTTATCCATGTTTGTAAGAACAGTATCGGGTATTACAATTAATACTGCAGGCACAACGGTTACAGGCTATGTATCTATTTATAACACTACAACTCAAATAGGTATTCGCAGTGCCACTGATATACAATAAGCAAAGAACCGGAAACAGTTTGAAAATAATAAGCTAATTATGAAAATGAAAATTATTACTACACTGGTGAGCGGTCTGATGGGAATACTTGCCATCAGCCTGCTGGTAACTTCCTGTAAAAAGAAATATGATGACCCTCCTTTTGATGGAGCCCCGGATATTGTTGCCAATACAACAATCAAAGATCTTAAAGCAAGGCTTACGGCAACCGGAACTACTGTTGCTATATCCGATAATGTCGTAATAGAAGGTGTTGTTACCTGTGATGACAGAAGCGGTAATTTTTATCAGCAGATAGCTATACAGGATTCTACAGGAGGCATCCTGCTTCGTTTGGCAGGCAACAATCTCTATAATAACTACCCTGTGGGCCGCCAGGTTTTTGTAAAATGCCAGGGCCTGTACCTGGGGGAATATGGCAGGATGATACAAATTGGAGGTGGTCTTGAAGCCGGCGGCGGCGGAGTTACGCTTCTTGCCGTCAATTTACAGGGTCAGCATTTAGTGAAAGGGGCATTGAACCAGCCGCTCGTTCCAAAAATTGTTTCTGTTTCGCAATTGGGTACCACGCTGCAGGACAGGTATGTGAATACGCTGGTTAAATTACAGGATTTTGAATTTGGAGCAGGTGAACTCGGTAAGAATTATGCAGACGATGATCAGTCAGGCAACCGTATTATACAAGGTTGTGCAAATCCTGCTACGAACCGGCTTACTTTAAGAACCAGTAATTATTCAAACTTTGCCACCATTCCCGTACCACAGGGTAATGGGGAAATAATAGGTGTATATTCTATTTTTAACAGTACAAAACAGTTTACGATCCGCGATACGACAGATGTTCGTTTCAATGGTTCCCGTTGCGGAAGCGGGCCAACCACGTTGATGAATACAGCCGATGTCAGAGCTTTGTTTACCGGTTCGGTAACGAATGCTCCTGTTGGCAGAAGAATTACCGGGGTGGTGATCAGCGACAGAAGTACAAATAATCTGAATAACCGGAATATTTATCTGCAGCAGGGTAATAACCTTTCAGGTATTTTAGTACGATTTGATGCAACGCACAGTTTTAATCTTGGAGATTCTGTTGATGTGAATGTTTCCGGGCAGGAACTTTCTGAATTCAATGGATTACTACAGGTGAATAATGTTCCATTAGGTTACGCAAGTTTAATAGCATCGGGAAAAACGATCACCCCCCGTACGGCTACTATTAGTGAAATAAATACCAATTTTGAAACCTGGGAGTCAACATTAATACAAATCGTTAACATTAATTCATTAACAGGCGGCTCAGGAGGAAACTGGAGCGGAAATGTATCCCTGAACGATGGAACGGGAAGTTTAATAGCCTTTACTTCCAGTGCTGCAACATTCGCCACTACTCCTTACCCGGCAACAGCAACCTCACTGGTTGGATACCTCACACCCTTCAATGCTACAAAAGAAATTTCTATCCGGAATCTCTCAGATGTTGTTGCTGGAAGCGGCCCTCCACCCAGCTCCGGCCTCCTGTTAGTTTCATCACCATACGTACAAAATTTTAATGGAATTGCCGCCGGCCTTCCACAAGGTATATATGTAAAAATAGGGGCAACTGCTTCTTCAATTGGCACCGGTGACATGCCACAGTATGGAAGTGGGCTGGGTACACCAACTGCATGGAATCAGACAAGTGCAGGTCTGAAAAACTTTGCATCAGCAACGGGGCTTGTTGCAACAAGCGATGCCGCAGCTCAAAATGGGTCTGCCGACAGGGCATTGGGCATTCGTCAGACAAGTTCTGCCGGGTATGATCCGGGAGCAGCCTATACTTTTTTACTTGATAACACAACAGGAAAAACAAATTTCCAGATGAGCTTTTTGCTCCAGTCGCTTGATAACAGCATTGGAAGAACTACAAGCTGGATTGTAGAATATGGTTTTGGTGATGCGCCTGCTTCTTTTACGGCAGTTACAACAAACCCTGCCACCCTGACAACCAGTAATGTATTTGGAAGTACTGCCGTTGCGGTAAATTTTGGCAATGCACTTGATAACCAGAACCAGAAAGTATGGATCAGGATTGTAACACTTACGGGAACCACAGGAAGTGGCAGCCGTGCCTCCACTGCACTGGATGATTTATCTGTTTCGTGGAATTAAAATTTTAATGAGCAGTACGAAGAACTGCTCATTTTCTATAATATTTCGATAAACTGAATTGATATGAAGAAACTTTATTTTTTTCTGAGTTTTTTGCTGGCAGTTAATATATCATTTGCGCAAGTGCTGACAGAAGATTTTAACTATACAGCCGGGCAATTGATAACTGCAAATGGATGGACAGCATACTCAGGTACTACAAATGCGATCACTGTGACAACACCAGGATTAACATACGCAGGACATCCCGGCTCTGGTGTGGGTAATGCAGTATCAATGACAACAACCGGTGAAGATGCCAATAAAACATTTAC
Organism: uncultured Bacteroidota bacterium; assembly: GCA_902826165.1. Lineage (GTDB taxonomy): Bacteria > Bacteroidota > Bacteroidia > Chitinophagales > Chitinophagaceae > CADEDV01. The sequence continues at coordinate 18,978 of CADEDV010000005.1, read as the reverse complement.
TGCCATTACTACCGGAAGTATTTATTTTTCTTTTTTGGTTAACGTCAGTGCCGCCCAGGCTACAGGAGATTACTTTATTGGCCTTTTTCAAACCACTGCTATATTTCCGGTCAGGTTGTATGCAAAGTCAGATGGAGCAGGTGGTTTCTTTTTTGGTGTTGGAAAAGGTAATTCTACAGCTGTTTATGAGACTACTTCAAGAACTTTCGGTGCAACTTATTTTGTAGTATCTAATTATATCTATAATGCTGGTACAACGACAGATGATGTGATTAACTTATGGGTGAATCCTGCATTAGGTGGGGCAGAAACACCTGCTACAATTGCGAATGTAACCGGCACAAGTCTTGATGCTACTACGATCGGGGCAATTTACCTGAGGCAGGGAAGTACAACCAATGCATCCACGCAACAAGTAGATGCGATATTAGTCGGAGCAACCTGGGCTTCTGTAACTCCGGCAGGATCTGCCAGCCCTTTATTATCTATCTCTTCACCTTTACCTGCCTTTGGTAATATTTGTATCAATACCACAGCTGGCCCAAATTCATTTACTATTTCCGGCTCTAACCTTACTGCAGCAAATGTAACCGTGGCGGCGTTGACAGGATATACATATTCAACAACAGCCGGGGGTACTTATACAGCAACATTATCACTGACACAACCCGGAGGTTCTTTCTCCCAACAGGTGTTTGTGAAATTTGATCCAACTGCTGTTCAGTCATACAATGGAAATATTACCGTTGGTGGTGGTGGTGCTTCTTCCGTGGATGCTGCAGCTTCAGGTGCCGGTGTGAGCAGTTCAGTGGCGACAGTCACATCGGGTGCTGCCAGTACGATCACACAGACTTCTGCAACTGTCGCCGGTTCAATCACGGCAACAGGTTGTTCAGTTATTACCGCTTACGGCATTGAATACAGTACGACAGCTGGTTTTGCCAACGGAACAGGAACTGCAGTGGCATCAACCAACTTAGTTGGTACTACTTTTTCTTCTGGACTTTCCGGCCTGACATTAGCAACTACGTATTATTATCATGCTTATGCAACAAATGGCACGGGTACAGCCTATGGTGCAGAACAATCCTTTACAACATCGTCATCAACTCCAACTGCAGGGGTGGTAATCAGCCAGGCTTATGGTGGTGGCGGTGGCACTACAGGGACTTACCTGCATGATTATGTTGAGTTGCATAATAGTAGTGCAACTACCCAGTCTATTAACGGAATGTCGCTTCAGTATGGATCTTCTACTGGGTTGTTTGGATCAACTGCCACTAACATTTTTGCATTACCAAACGTATCAATACCAGCAGGCGGATATTATTTAGTACAACTTAGTGCTGCGGGTACTGCAGGAGCAGCATTACCTGTTACACCTGACGCAATAACTACTAATCTTACAATGAGTGGTGTATCGGGTAAAGTAGCGTTGGCAAACCAGGTCACAGCCTTGGGATGTGGTAGTACAGCAGTACCTTGTGTTCTGCCATCAGCTTCTATCGTTGACCTTGTTGCATGGGGTACTGCCAATAATGCAGAGGGCGGCGTTTCTGTAAATAATGGCGTGGCCATTACATCTGTACAGGGTGCTGTCAGAAAAAACAATGGATGTACAGATACTGATAATAATAATGCAGACTTTGATGTAGTAACAGCTCCAGTTCCCCGCAACAGCGCTTCACCCGTTGTAATATGTGGTGCAGGATCTCCATCATTAACTATCTCATCTCCATTAGCAGCTTTTGGTAACGTATGTATCAATACAACAGCAGGCCCGAATTCATTTATGATTTCAGGTTCTAACCTTACCACTGCTGATGTAACAGTAGCTGCATTAGCTGGTTATACGTATTCAACAACTGCAGGCGGTACTTATACAACAACATTAACGCTGGCACAGCCGGGTGGTACATTCTCCCAGCAGGTATTTGTAAAATTTGATCCAACAGCTGTTCAGTCCTACAATGGAAATATTGCTGTGGCAGGTGGTGGTGCCACGCTGGTGAATGCAGCTGCTTCAGGAGCCGGTGTGAATACGGCACCGGCTGTAACTTCAGGTGTTGCCAGTGTGATCACACAAACTACTGCTACGGTAGCAGGCAGTATCACGGCAACAGGCTGCACTGCTGTTACTGCTTACGGTATTGAATACAGCACTACAGCTGGTTTTGCTAACGGAACCGGTACTGCTGTTGCATCCACTAACCTGGCTGGAGGAAACTTCAGTTCAGACCTGGTTACACTTGCAAACGGTACTACATATTATTATCATGCCTATGCCACCAATACAGGTGGTACATCCTATGGTGCAGAACAATCATTTACTACTGCTACACCCAACCCGACTATTAATGTAACAGCGTTGACAACATTTGGTAATGTGTGTATCAATACAACGGCGGGGCCGAATTCATTTACTATTTCAGGTACCAATCTTACTACTGCTGATGTAACAGTAGCTGCATTGGCTGGCTATACTTATTCAACAACTGCGGGAGGTACTTATACAACCACGCTGACATTAACACAACCCGGGGGCACTTATTCCCAGGAAATATTTGTACAATTTGCTCCAACAGCTGTTCAATCTTATGATGGAAATATAGTGGTCAATGGCGGTGGTATTGCTGTAGCTGTTAACGTAGCAGCAGCAGGTGCCGGGGTGAACACGGCTCCATCAGTCACTTCTGGAGCTGCAAGTGCCATCGCACAAACCACAGCTACTGTTGCCGGTAGTATTACTGCAACTGGATGTACGGCTGTTACAGCTTATGGAATTGAATATAGTACGACCAATAACTTCCCGAACGGTACAGGAACGCAGGTAGCCTCCTCCAACCTGGCAACAGGTGATTTCTCTTCTGCATTAAGTGGTTTGACCGTTAACACTGTTTATTATTATAAAGCATATGCTACTAATAGCGGCGGAACAAGCTACGGCGCACAACAAACATTTACAACGGCTGCGCCACCGCCACCTGCTATCACAGTAACAGCATTAAATGGGTTTGGCAGTACCTGTATCAACACAGAGGCTGGTCCGAATTCATTTGTTATTAACGGAACCAATCTCACTACAGCAAATATTACTGTTGGGCCTTTAGCTGGTTATACGTTTGCTGAAACAGCGGGCGGCACTTATACCGCTTCATTGAGTATCACTCAAACCGGCGGCACACAAAGCAAGACGGTCTATGTGAAATTTACACCAACAGCAGTACAAGCTTATAATGGTAATATACTTGTAACAGGCGGCGGTGTAACAGGCACAGTAAACGCAGCGGTTACCGGTGCTGGTGTTAATACTACGCCGACAGTAACAACGGGTGCTGCTTCAACTATTACGACCAGTAGTGTGGTATTAAACGGTACTGCAGCGGGTAATGGTTGTACTGCGCTTACAGAACTTGGCTTTGAGTACAGTGGTATCAATGGCTTTGCAGATGGTACAGGAACTAAAGTCCTTTCCACCGTAGCCTTCAGCACACAGGTGACAGGCCTTGTGCAGGGAGCTACATATTACTATAAGGCATATGCAAAAAATGCAGGCGGTACCGGTTATGGCGCACAGCAATCATTTACGCTGGCTGCCATTCCAAATGAGTTCAGGATATTTCCGGTGCCCGCACAGGCAGGTGCTGAGCTGAAGTTCAGTATCAATAACCTGAAACCGGGCTACTATGCTTTGTTATTCCTGGATGCTGAAGGCAAACTGGTGTACCAGAAGAATATTAACATACAGGCTACATTCATTAACCAGTCAATCACATTGCCGTCAACTATATCAAAAGGCACCTACAGGGTACAATTAGTAAATACCGATGATATCATTGCCACAAAGACCATACTGATCCTTTAACAGCAGGTCTGTTGTTATAAATAAAAAATCCATCCGCTTATAACGGATGGATTTTTTATTTGTGGTAAGCCGGTTTATAAATGTGTCAGCTTGATCACTGTCCTGAATTGTTTTGTTTGAAGCTGCAGGAAATACATTCCTTTAGAGAGTGATGAATTTTGTAACCGGATGGTTGATCCGGCATTAATGAGACCATAATGTGATGAACTGATAATTTGTCCCTGCATATTTAAAAGGTTCAGCTGAACATTAGTCAGTGTTTTTGTGGCTTTCATATTTATTTCTCCGGCGAAAGGATTAGGGAAAGCAACAATACCCATTTCGGCAGCCGGAATATTGGGAACAGCTGTGATCAAACCTGACAGATCATATTTGGAGAAAACAGGGTAGTGGTCGGAGGTATTCTGCGTCGTAACAAAATCCGGGACAACATTGATAACATCTGTCCTGATCTGTGCGGAACCGGGCACATAATAAGGCACCAGTTCATTGGAGATAACATGGTTGTCCACCACGTTGGGAAAATTGAGCATACTGGTTTGCCCGGCAACTGCAAGAGGTAAAGTGATCGATTTATAATGATCTGCATCTGTGCTATCCACTACAATAGGCTGATAAGATGTTTCAGGTCCTGCACCGCTGGAAATGGTTTGGTTCAATGCATCATTATAATCGCCAATGATCATATTCAGTGCAGAAGGATAGTAAACATCCAGGCTGTCTTTTAATTCCTGGGCACCAGCACGACGTCGGTCATAATCACTTACGGTGCTTCCGGCTTTTCCATGGATAACAATGAAGTTAATATTCTTGCTGACACTGTTAATGGTAACGGTAGCTGATAACATATATGGAAAACGGCCCGAGGCCCAATTGGAATAAGCGTCCAGGCTCGCATTAAATCTCAGCAGACCACGCAAACTAACATTAGAGAGAATAGATTTCCGGTAAATAAATGCAAGTTTTTGCCCGTTCAGCCAGCTATTGCCGGTACCAGTTGTATTATTGCTACAGAAAGGAGAGATGGCATAGCCAAACTCTGTATTGCCCAGCGAATCAACCAGCCTTCTGATACGCATGGAGTCCACGATCTCAACAAGACCATATAAGTCTGCATTAAGATAGCGCATGATCGTCTTAGTATTCGCTTCCTGCAGGTCGTTGTTTGCAGGTCCGTTGTTTACATCGCCAAACCATTCTATATTCCAGCTGACCACATCCAATGTGGATGCACTGCTTTGAGCAGCTGTTGATGCCGGGTTGATGACAGGGAGTAAAAACAGGAAAAGTAAAATTCTTTTCATCGGATTTATTTCAGCTGGTAAAGGTAGTGCAGAAATTCCTGTTCATGAATGACTGGGTTTATTGCTCTGAAAGGCGGAAATCGATCACTCTTAACTGCAGGCTTTTTTCCCCGTTCCATTCGTTCTCATCAATTTTGAAAACAATATCCACCGATTTTTTTAACTGCAGCAAGGCAAATTTTTCAGCCATGCCAAAACCAATACCCGTGATTGTTACATTATCCTGCCGCACTGAAAAACGGATGTGCTGTTCTTTTACAATTTTGGAATAACCGGTATCCATTACTTTTTCAGCAACAAAAACCGGACGCAGATTTTCGGGCCCGAAGGGCTCCATTTGCCCCAGTATATTATAGAAGCCCCAGGTAATATCTTTTAAGGAAATGGCAGCATCAATAATGATCTCTGGTATCAATAATTCAGGGTCGATGGTGGAAGAGACGACCTGTTCAAATTTTTCCCGGAATGCATCCACCTGTTCTAATTCCAATGTCATTCCTGCTGCAGCAAAATGACCTCCGTATCCCAACAAATGTTCACGACAGGCATGAATGGCTTCGTATAAATTAAAACCCGGAACACTGCGGGCACTGCCGGCGGCATAATCCCCCGACCGGGTCAGTACAATGGTAGGCCGGTAATAATGTTCGATCAATCTTGAAGCAACAATCCCTACCACTCCTTTATGCCAGTGTTCTTTAAATACCAGTGTTGATTTGCGGGATGTCCATGCTGCATTCTCCCGGATGAGTGTTAATGCTTCGTCGGTGATATTACTGTCTGCTTCTTTACGGTCAGTATTATCACTGTGCAGCATTTCTGCATAGTGAAGGGCTTCGTTCTCCGTTTCTGCGACAAACATCTGCACTGCTTTGCGGGCATCATCCATTCTTCCTGCTGCATTCACCCTGGGAGCAATCATGAAAACAAGATTATTGATATGCATTTCTTTTCCCAATCCGCTGAGTTGCATTAATGCTTTGATTCCCTTATTGGGGTTTTCATTAGCTTTTTTCAATCCGTGAAAAGCCATGATCCTGTTCTCACCTGTCATCGGAACAATATCGGCAGCAATGGCGGTGGCCAACAGGTCGAGAAATTCATATACATCGTTATCGGAAAGACTGAACTGCGGGGACAGTGCCTGTATCAGTTTAAAACCAACACCACAGCCACATAATTCTTTATAGGGATAGGTACAGTCTTTTTGTTTGGGATTCAGTATGGCGACTGCATCAGGAACTACTTCATCAGGAAGATGATGATCGCAAACGATAAAATCTATACCCAGTGTTTTGGCATACGCAATAAGTTCAGCGGACTTGATGCCGCAATCGAGTGAAATGATAAGGGAAAAATTATTGTCGCTGGCAAAATCAATCCCAGCTTTGCTCACCCCGTATCCTTCCCGGTAACGGTGCGGTATATAAAAATCAAGATTGGAGTGGATCTTTTTTAAGAACTGGTACATACAGGCAACAGACGTAGTGCCATCCACATCATAATCGCCAAAGACAAGAATTTTTTCATTACTGTTAACAGCAGTAATAATTCTTTCCACAGCTTTCGCCATATCCTTCATCAGCCAGGGATCATGCAGGTCTGATAGTTGGGGCCTGAAAAAATCTTTAGCCGCATCATAGGTGTCAACACCCCGTTGCCCCAGGATACTACAGATAACAGGATTTACTTTCAGCGCCTGCTGTAAAGCTTCGGTCTTTTCCCGGTCAATAGTAAGTTGATTCCATCTTTTTACTGTCATCTTGCAACACTACTCTTTTTTGAGCTTAACCTGATTTAGTATTTACGATCAGTAACAAACAGTACCATGTCTTCTAATCCTTTCCGGATAGGAGTTTCAGGAAACTGGTGCAATAAATGCAAAGCTTCTTCTTTGTATGCATTCATTTTTTGAGTGGCATAGCTGATGCCACCGCTTTGTTCCACCTGTTCTATTACCCACCTTACTTTCTTTTTATCCGTGTTATTGTTTTTGATGATATAGATCATCTTCCGCCTTGTTGCTTTGTCGATATTGTTAAGTGAATAAATAAGCGGCAGTGTCAATTTTTTTTCTTTGATATCATTGCCGGTTGGTTTGCCAACGTTTTCACTGGCATAATCAAACAGGTCATCCTTGATCTGGAAAGCGATACCTGCTTTTTCACCAAACAATCTCATTTTCTCCGTTATCGTTTCATCATTGCTGGTTGACCAGGCACCGGCAGCGCAGGCAGAGGCCAGCAGTGAAGCCGTTTTGTTTTTGATGATCTCGAAATAAACATCTTCTTTCAGGTTTAAAGAACGGGCTTTTTCCAGTTGCAATAATTCACCCTCGCTCATTTTACGGACAGCATCAGAAAGGATATGAAGGATACGATGGTCATTATGATCAAGTGAAAGCAGCAGGCCTTTTGCTAAAAGGTAATCACCGATCAGTACATTGGCTTTTGCCTTCCATAAAGCATAGGTGGAGAAAAAACCTCTCCGTTCCATGGAATCATCTACCACATCATCGTGAACCAGGGTGGCGGTATGCAGCAGTTCAACCAGTGAAGCAGCCCGGTAAGCGGCATCGTTCACTTCTCCGTTCAATTTTGCAGAAAGAAGCACAAACATCGGTCGCAGTTGTTTGCCCTTTCTTTTTACGATAAATCGCATGATACGGTCCAGCAGCGGGGTATTGCTGCGAACAGCTTCCCTGAAATGCAGTGCAAAATTTTTTAATTCGGGCTCGATGAGGTCAACGGGTAGCTTCATGTCAAAAAAGAGCAATTTACGCTGGAAAAAATAATTACTGCATCATGCAACAAAATGACCTCATTTGTTGACTAAGTAATTGAAAAATAATACGAACAGGCCTAAATAAATACTGTAAAAATTTGGTTTTTAAGCGTCAAGCTCTATTTTTGCAAATTATTAGGACAATGTTTTCGTAAATCTTAATCCTTAGTTATGGCAAGCAAAAAGTATTTAATGTTCTTGATGGCTGCATTCTTCCTGTCATTGAACATGTTTTCTCAGGTGAAGATTGGAACTACGTATGATTCTACTCAGATACCTTCCAAAAGAATGCCTCAGCACAATGAGTTCCTGCAAGGAACAGGTAATTTCCCCGCAAAACCCCGCAACCAGTGGGAAATCGGTCTGAAATATGGTCTTTTCCAGATTAGCGGTGATGTGCCATCGGTTTTCCTGACGGCTCCGAATTTCGGTATCCACGTTAGAAAAGCTTTTGGTTATGTATTCTCTATGCGTTTAGAATACATCAATGCCGTTGGTAAAGGTCTTAGCTGGATTCAATCAAACAATTATGGTTACAACCCGGCCTGGTTCAGCAACTACAATGCACCGGTAAGGCAGCCAGGTATGCCTGATTACACAGCGGGAACTCTTGACCCTACTGGTACTCAGCCTTTCGACCCTGTTTATTATAACTATCGTTCTAAAGTACAGGACCTTTCTTTACAAGGTGTTGTTACCCTGAACAATATACGTTTCCACAAATCTAAAACCGGTTTCAATATCTACGGATTTGCTGGTATCGGTGGTACCGTATATGAAACTAAAGTAAATGCTCTTGACGGCAACACTCCTTATGACTTCTTCAATAACATCACAGGTGGTGTTTATAAGAACAGGAAAGATACCCGCAAGGCATTGAAAGATCTGATGGATGACTCATATGAAACAGCTGCTGAAAACCAGGGCGAACGTCGTCCGAAATTATTCGGTAATACGTTCAAGCCTACCGGTACACTTGGTATAGGTTTAGCTTTCAAATTGAGCAACCGTCTTAACCTGGCTTTGGAAAACAGGTGGACGATTACTAAAGATGACCTGTTAGATGGTCAGCGCTGGCAGGAAAATCCTGTTGGTGATGCTGCTCAAACAGGTGATTTCGATTCTTACAACTTCACTTCTCTTGGTTTGAATATTAACCTGGGTGCAAAATCTGTTGAACCACTGTGGTGGTTGAACCCACTGGATTATGCTTACAGCGAGATCCGCAACCCACGTTTGATGCGTCTGCCTAAGCCAGTTCTGCCTGATAGCGATGGCGATGGTGTAACAGACCAGTTCGACCAGGAACAAACTCCACAGGGTTGCCCTGTAGACAGCCATGGTGTATCTAAAGATACTGATGGTGATGGTGTACCTGATTGTAAGGATAAAGAACTGATCACTCCAACATATTGCCAGCCTGTTGATGCAGATGGTATCGGTGCCTGCAAAGTACCTTGCCCTGATTCAACTTGCCCGGGATGGGGTGTTAAGAAAGATGATTGTGCAATATCACTTGGTGCTTTACCAAGCGTATCTTTCAGAGCCGGTTCTAACAACCTGAATGATGACAACAAAGCTGTACTGGCTTCTGTTGCTTCAAGAATGCGTAACAACCCGGGTTGTAAAGTAGTGGTAGTTGGCTATTGCGCTTCTAACAAAAAAGAGCAGCAACTGAGCTGGGATCATGTAAATAAAGTGATCTCTTATATGGTGGAAAAAGAAGGTATCAGTGTAGACCGCTTTATCTTTAACTACGGCCAGGAAGGTGGTGATTGCAATACCGTTGACCTGCGTGCAGCTGCTGAAGGCGAAGATGGACCTAACACGGTTACTCCTCCGCACCCGAACCTGCGTAAGAACTAAAATTTCTCGTTATACTTTTTGCTAATAGTAACCCCTCCCTTTACAGGGAGGGGTTTTTTAATGGTTTTGCTGGTAAAAGCCGGGTTTTGAGGCCTTTACCAAAACCTTAACGGGCTGTTTTTGGCCACCTATCTTTTTTCCGGAACTTTTGCCCATATCAATTAACTTTGCCAACCTTTATGCGTTTTACAGCTGTATTATTTTTAGCGGTGCTTCTCGCCGGTTGTGGCGGAGGCAGCATGACCAAACTCCTCAAAAATCCTGACCCGGAGTATAAACTGCGTATGGCAGAGCAGTTCTTTGTAAAAAAGAAGTATTCAAAGGCCCAGGTGGTGTATGAAGATGTGATGCCCTATTTTAAAACAGGTAAGGAGTTTGAGAATATTTATTACAAGTACGCCTATTGCGCCTACTACCAGCTGGATTATTTCAATGCGGAAAATCTTTTTAAAACCTTTTTAGAAATATTCCCGAACAGCAGCCGGGCAGAGGAGGTGGATTATATGCGGGCTTATTCTTTTTATAAGCAATCTCCCAAACCAACGCTGGATCAAACCAATACGATCAAAGCCATGGGCATGATGCAGACCTTTATCAATATGCATCCCGGCTCGGAAAGAAATAAAGAGGCGAACGAGATCATTGATATTTGCCGCCAGAAGCTGGAAACAAAGGACCACCAGAGTGCTCAGCTCTATTACGACCTGGGGCAGTTTAGGGCAGCGGGTGTATCATTTACCACCTTGCTGGAAGACTATCCGGAATCACAAAAGGCAGATGAGTATAAGCTGATGGTCATAAAATCCTATTACCGCTATGCGCAGCTGAGTGTGGAGGAAAAACAGGTGGAACGGTATGAAAAGGTAATTAATGAGTGCCATGAATTTGTGGATCGTTTCCCGGAAAGTAAACTGAAGACAGAAGCCGAAGATTTTTTAAAGCAATCGCAAACCAATATTAAAAATTTAAGCAATGAGCAAATTAAGACGTCAGCTTAGTGCAGGGATCACTAATAATGTGGAAACCCGCAACCTGGATGATCTGAAAGGCAAAACAGGAAATTTGTATGAATCAATTTCTATTGTTGCCAAAAGGGCCAACCAGATCAACATTTCCCTGAAAGAGGAATTGCATAATAAGCTTGAGGAGTTTGCAAGCCATACCGACAGCCTGGAAGAGATCCATGAGAATAAAGAGCAGATCGAGATATCCAGGGCTTATGAACGTATGCCGAATCCTGCATTACTGGCAACCCAGGAATTCATGGATGAGAAAGTCTATTTCCGTAAGGGAGATGATGAACTGTTCAGCTAAGACAGCTAACTGAATATATAATTGCGATCTCACTACCGGTGGGATCGCTTTTGCTTTCTATAAGTAAATAGTACTTTTGACAAATGCTGCAGGGAAAAAAAATATTGCTTGGCATCACAGGAAGTATAGCCGCTTACAAATCCATCTACCTGGTACGGTTGCTGGTAAAAGCCGGTGCCGAGGTAAAAGTGATCATGACACCCGCTGCAAAAGATTTTGTTTCCCCCTTAACTCTCTCGACGCTTTCTAAAAACCCGGTTTTAACTGACCTGTTTGATGAGCAAAGCTGGGCCAACCATGTCATGCTTGGTCGCTGGGCTGATATAATGCTGCTGGCCCCGCTAAGCTGCAATACGCTGGCTAAAATGGCATCCGGGCAATGCGATAATCTTTTACTGGCCGCTTATTTATCGGCCACCTGTCCTGTTGTGATCGCTCCTGCTATGGATGAAGATATGTGGCAGCATCCTGCTACAAAGATCAACCTTCAGAAAATTGAATCTTTCGGTAACAGGATCATCCCGGTAGAAAAAGGAGAACTGGCCAGTGGCTTATTTGGCGATGGAAGAATGGCGGAACCGGAGCAGATCATTCAATACTTACTCGACAATTTTTTTTTGACCCGTCCGCTCGCCGGTAAAAAAGCATTGGTAACTGCAGGGCCTACATACGAACCAATTGATCCCGTTCGTTTTATTGGCAATCACTCTTCCGGGAAGATGGGGATAGCTATTGCCCGGGAATTACAACAACAGGGAGCTGAAGTGACATTGGTAACAGGCCCTGTCCAGGCAGAGTTACCGGGAAACGGGATCATCGTTAAAAAAGTGAAGACAGCTGCAGAAATGTTTGCGGCTTGTATGGAGGTCTATGAAACTACGGATGTAGCTATTATGTCGGCAGCTGTGGCCGATTATACTCCGGTTATAACAGCAGCGGAAAAGATCAAGAAAAAGGAAAATGGACTTACGGTGGAGTTAACAAAGACAAAAGATATCCTGAAAGAACTGGGCGAAAAGAAAAGAAAAGGGCAGGTGTTAGTTGGGTTTGCCCTGGAGACAAATAATGAACAGGCCAATGCAAAGGAGAAACTGGTGCGAAAGAATGCCGATCTTATTGTATTGAATTCGCTGAATGACAGCGGTGCTGGTTTCGGGCATGACACTAATAAAGTCACTATTTTCGGAAAGGAAGGGCAGGAGTTTAATTTTGAAATGAAATCGAAACAGGCGGTTGCAAAAGATATTGTTGATACTATAATCCGGTTATACTATGCATAGAAAAATTGTACTGATCACATCATTCCTGCTGGCTGTTATTGCTGCAGATGCACAGGATATACAAGCAAGGCTTACCGTGATCACCAGCAGGATCAGTACGAATATTGATAAGAAGATATTCAATACCCTGCAGACAACGCTGACCAATTTTATCAATAACAGGAAGTGGTCGGTTGATGTATTTAATCCAAATGAAAAGATACAATGTAATTTCCTGCTCAATATTGACCAGGAGATGGGTAATAACATTTACAAGGCAAAATTAACTGTACAGGCGGCCCGCCCTGTGTATAACACTACCTATGATTCTCCTATCATCAATTTCATTGATGATGATATTATATTCCGGTATATCGAATTTCAGCCTGTTGAATTCAATGAGAACAGGGTACAGGGAAATGACCCGATGGCCGCTAATCTTCCGGCGATACTGGCCTATTATATCAATCTCATACTGGGAATGGATTATGATTCCTTTTCACTGCGGGGTGGAGACCCTTATTTTAAGAAGGCCTGGAATATTGTGAACAATGCCCCGGAGAGTGGCGACATAACCGGCTGGAAATCGTTTGAAAGCCTCCGTAACCGGTACTGGCTGGCTGAAAACCTGAATAATACACGGTTTGCACTGATCCATGATGTATTGTACGCTTATTACCGTTCCGGCATGGACATATTTGCCGAAAATGAAGACGAAGGCAGAAACGGTATTCTAAATGCATTGAATTTTTTGAATACGATCAACTCAGAGAATCCCAATTCCATGTTACTCCAGTTCTTTTTCCAGGGTAAAAGTGCTGAACTGGTTAAAATATTCAGCAAAGGGAATGGAGAAGTAAAAACAAGAGCAAAGGATATGCTGGTCCGCCTGGATGTAACTAATGCCTCAGCTTACAAAGAGATCAAATGAGAATTAGCTTTTTTATAGTTCTTGTTACCCTTATCGTTGCTTGTGGCTCCAAAGGCGATGTCCCTAAGGGTGTTTTGCCTAAAGAAAAAATGGAAGACCTGATGTGGGATATGTTGCGGGCTGATGAGTTCGTGAAAGAATATATGCTGGCCAGGGACAGTTCCCTGCGTGATACAGCAGAGTATATTAAAATGTATGAACGCATTTTTCGCCTGAATAAGACAAACCGGGATCAATATGCTGAAAGCTTCGCCTATTACCGGATTCATCCTAAACTGATGAAAGAGATATTGGATTCGCTAAATGTAAGAGGACAGCAGCAAAGCCTGCCACCCGAAGCTAATATTCCTGAAAAACCTCCCTTTGATGTGAATCCGCCGGAGAAGAAAGTAAGAAAGCCGATTGAAGTAAACTGATAACCTGGTGCTGATCTGCTGAACTTCTGTATTTTTATCCCCTGATTATTTGCCAATGAACAAAGTTGTTACTACTGCCGAACAGGCTATTCATGATATTCATGATGGAGCTGTGATCATGCTCGGAGGCTTTGGCCTCTGTGGTATCCCCGAAAATTGCATTACTGCTCTTGTCAAAAAAGGTATAAAGGGACTTACCTGTATCTCCAACAATGCCGGTGTGGATGATTTTGGCATCGGGCTGATGCTGCAACAAAAGCAGGTTAAAAAAATGATCTCTTCTTATGTAGGTGAGAATGCCGAATTCGAAAGGCAATTATTAAGTGGTGAACTGGAAGTGGAGCTTATTCCACAAGGAACACTGGCCACCCGCTGCCTGGCTGCCGGGTATGGTATGCCGGCTGTTTTTACTCCTGCCGGCGTGGGTACGGAGGTGGCGGATGGCAAAGAAGTAAGAAATTTTAATGGGAAAGATTACCTGATGGAGTATGCTTTTGATGCCGACTTTGCCATTGTAAAAGCATGGAGAGGCGATACACAAGGAAATCTCATCTATAAAGAAACGGCCAGGAATTTTAACCCGATGATGGCGATGGCAGGAAGGATCACCATTGCAGAAGTGGAAGAGCTGGTTCCGGCCGGTGCATTGGATCCTGATCATATTCATACACCTGGTATTTATGTGCATCGCATTTTCCAGGGATTAGCCTATGAAAAAAGAATTGAGCAACGAACCACCCG
>CADEDV010000005.1:0-4398 GCA_902826165.1 uncultured Bacteroidota bacterium | reverse complement strand
AATATTATTGTGGCCATGATGCACAGCAATCCCAAAGGCGAATCCAAATTATTACCCGCATGTACCTTGCCGCTGACAGGTGTTGGTTGTGTAAAGAAGATCGTGAGCGACCTCGCAGTGCTGGATATTACTCCGGGTGGATTTAAACTGCTGGAAAGAGCACCCGGTGTTTCTGTAGAGGAGATAAAAGCAAAGACGGCCGGGAAATTGATTATTGAAGGCGATGTACCGGAAATGACTTTCTGACCTCAGACCTCTGACTTCAGCTCTCTAATCAATCAGGTTATTCTTTACCGCAAAGAAAACAAGACCCGCTGTGTTCTTACTGCCGAAACGTTCCATCAACCGGTCTTTGATCGCTTCTACAGTACGTGGGCTGATCTCCATTTTCTGCGCTATCTCCTGGGCGGTAAATTCCATGCAGATAAAACGGAGCACATCCTTTTCTTTATCACTCAGGGTGATCTCGTTATTCAGGGAAGGAACCACTTTCTGGCGGGAATGCGATTTTTTCAGCAGGATACGGTTCACGAAATTATTGAGGTAATATCCTTTTTCAGACACTTCCATAATGGCCCGGCGGATCTCCTGGGGCTCTGCATTTTTCAGGAGGTAACCATTGGCACCGTTCTCCATCAGGTGATAAACAAAACGTTCATCTTCATACATACTCAGCACCAGCACTTTTATAGAAGGGTATTGTTTGCTGACCGCCTTGGTGGCTTCAATACCATCTTTGCCCGGCATACGAAGATCCATCAGGATAACATCGGGCTGTGACTCCGGTAAACCGGCCAGCAATTCATCGCCGTTCTCGGCCTCCTGTACAAACTTGATATTGGTAAAAGGACGCAGGGAAAGAATAACTCCTTTCCTGAAAATTTTGTGATCGTCTGCAATTGCAACCTTGATGATTCCCATAGTCAGCAGATATAGGTAAAATTAATTTTTTTCAGAGATATGGACAGCTTAACCGGCTGCAATATACTCTCTTATTCGTATGGTTCATCTTTCGGCAGTTCGATGGTGACTTTGTAATAGGTCTGGGAAATATCTTTTTCGAAATTGATATTGCCCTGTACCACCCGCAGGCGGCTGCTGATGTTCTTTAATCCCAAACCGACGGTGCTGCGGTTCAGTTTATCAAAATCAGCCTGTACTATTCCCCGGCCGTCATGGTGGATGCGGAGGTAGAATTTATCGCCATGCACATTCTGCGTGAGGTGGATAAAACTGGCGCTGCTGTGCTTAAGGATATTATTGATCAGTTCCTGGACGATACGGAAGATCACCAGCTCTTTTTCGGCTTTCAGCCGGTCCTTGTATTCATGAAAACGGCTGCTGGCATTGATGCTGCCGGAACCACTGATCTTCTGGAACAGGTCATTGACGGCCGACTCCAGCCCGAAATTCTTCAGGGTAGGCGGCATCAGGCTATGGCTGATATTACGGATGAGCTGGATGGTATCATCTATGATCTGGCGGGCCTGGAAGATCGATTGTAACTGGGTGGATTTATCCTGGTTCACTAAGTTCTCATTCAAATACAAACGGGCTGTGGCCAGCAGGGGACCGGCATCATCGTGCAGGTCGGCAGCCAGGCGTTGGCGTTCCTCTTCCTGTAGTTTGATAGACGCATTCAGCAGGATCTTTTGCTGGTCCTGCTCCATCTGCTGCAGTTTATTCTGGAAACGGATCACCCGGCGCTGGTGAAAGATGATAAAGATGACAAGGCTGATCGTAAGCACCAGCATGCCCAGCGTACCTAAAAATAGTACGGTGGAAACTTTGGAACTGGTGGCTTGGAGGAAGAACATAGGTGTGGGTTAGTAATAATTATTAGTTATAGCATATCAAGATATGGTATTGAATTATTCTTTTTCTCTTTAATATTTTTCTGAAATACAAATATTAATATCCCTATGGAAAAGAGAATATTTTTAATTATTTCAAATATGTAAGTGAAATACCAATATTTCCCAATTGATTTCAAATCTACTGAAGCGAGAATGTTGAAGAAAAAAGAGCAAGAGAGGTATAGCATTATTCCAATTACAATCCAAAACCACGCATTGCTATACATGAAATTTGATTGTGTATTTTGAAATTGTTCATAGAAAAACAAACTCAAGAATGTTAATATTAATATAGTTTCAATGCCAATTGGTACAGAATCAATTCTTTTAAAAGAGGCAAAAAAGTAATAAAAGATTTGAAAAATAATAAATGCAATAGAGAGAAAAGTAATTGCAGCTTTGATTTTTTTATTGGCAACAAAAAACCAAATTATAAACGCAAAAGATAAATATTCTACTGTTGTGTAAAATGTGGAGTAAACATGGCGATAATAAGTCGATAAATACTCATCTGAAAGTAATAGTAAGAAGAATAAAATAGAATATAGGACAATTAATCTTACAACTTTAACTGACTTAATTCGGGAGAAGAAAATCAGGGACAAGATTACTGGAGCTAGAAATGAATAAGTTAGGATATTTAAAAAAAGGCTTTCTATATCTTTGGATTTTCACCAAATATAGAAAACCTTTTTTGATTGTAATAACTTGCTGGAAGATTTTACTTAGTCTTCCCACCAGATTAAAACCTCAGTCTCAACTCCTAAAGTTCTTTTAATTTGCAAATTCTTTTTCATAACAGTAACGTTTTTAAACAGTGCCTTTCAAATCAGATTTGAGAGGTAAAAATGCTAATCCGCACACCCTTATTCAACAGGTTGGGGGTGGGGATAAAACAGTAAGAAAGGCTGAAATGCACTGTGGCAGGGCTTTTCAGGGATTTTTTCAGGTAAACTTACTTGCTTAAAATGCGAAAATTCCCTAGTAAAATCTCGTAAATTTACGGTCGTGAAAATAGGAAACATACCCGGAAAATATCCGATAAAGAAGGGGTTATCAACAGCTGTGGAAAAGATTGGAGCGGAACTCGTTTAAGAACAGAAGTATGAAAGTGAAGGTGCTATCGCGATGCTCAAAGAAAAGAAGTTGATTGACATTGGATTTCGCTTTTGTTCTTCAATAGGATTGGAAATTCTGTTTTTGGACGGTTTCTTCCCGTTTTACCGGGACTAAGGACATTGGATGTTTTTGAGGGGCTCATCCTTGGTCAATCAACTTGCACCAAAAGTATATCCACAACCGGGTGTGTACAAGAGCAGTACCCCGTTGTTTTAAAAGCATGGTTTTTACGGCTGCTGACGTAAGCATACTATTCAACCACATGAAAATATACGAACCGGGCATTTTGACGGTGCGGATCACTGAAAGTGGTGAATAAAAAGCGGTTACCAAAAAAATGATCCCAGGACAACCTCGTATTTTAATCATAAAAAAGAGTACTTTTACGAAAACCATGTTCCTGTTACTGCCAAAACACATTGATCCATGACTGCCCAACAGATTAAAGTAGCGATTGCTGATGACCACAAGATTTTCCGCGATGGTATCCGGATGGCCCTGAAAGACAAAGAATACCTGAAAATTCTTTGGGAGGCTGAAGACGGCAAAGACCTGATGCACAAATTGCAACTAAAGATCCCCGACGTATTATTGATGGATATCCGGATGCCCGAGATTGACGGTATCAATGCTATTGGGATGATCCGTAAGGAATACGAAGCGGTGAAGATCATTGTGCTCACCATGTATGATGACCAGGAAATGATCACCAAGATGATGGAGATGGGTGCCAATGCCTACCTCACCAAGACGACGGACCCGGATGAGATCTACCAGGCCATCCTTACCTGTATGAATGATGATTTTTATTTCAACGAACTGGTGAATAAAGCCGTGCTGCTGAAGCTGCAGCATAAAAAAACGGTACGACAGTTCTACCCTAACCCGGTAAAGTTCTCCGAGAAGGAATTAAAGATCCTGAAACTGATCGCCGAGGACAAGACCACCGAAGATATTTCGAAAGAGGTTTTCCTGAGCCCCCGTACCATTGAAACGATCCGCCAGAATATGAAACAGAAAGTGGGTGCCAAGACCATTGCCGGGCTGGTGATGTATGCCATGCGGAATAAATTGCTGGAATAAACCCCTCCAAACCTGCCTGACGGCAGGCAGGTCTCCCCTGAAGGGGAGACTTCCAACAGTATTATGATCTGATCATTTATTTAAGGCAGGAACATCATGAGTAATATCAACGATAGTTTTTTTGACGGGTATTATAAAGATATCTGGAAGACGATCATCCCTTCAGAATTAACGGTTAAAGAAGTGGAATTCATGTTACCTTATTTCAAGCTGCAGTCTGGCAGCAAAGTACTCGACATCATGTGTGGTTACGGAAGACATGCCATCGCATTGGCCGAAAAGGGAATGGAAGTGACAGCGGTAGATAACCTGGAAGAGTATATCACTGAAATAAAGAAAA
>CADEDV010000004.1:113448-155529 GCA_902826165.1 uncultured Bacteroidota bacterium | reverse complement strand
ACAAATCCCCAGTACCCGTTGGACATAAACGGTGATATTAATACTACCGGAGTATTAAGGGCGAACGGTAATGCCGGTGCAAACGGGCAGGTCTTGAGAAGTAATGGCAATGGGACCATGGCCTGGGCCGATATGTCCGAATATAAAAATATGGCCACTTTCAGAACTGCTGGCTTTGGCAACTGGACGGTTCCGACGGGGGTAACCAAAGTATGGATAGAAGTATGGGGAGGAGGAGCCGGGGGTAATTATTATTCGGGCGGCGGCGGTGGAGCCTATGTCAGTGGAATTATAACGGTAACCGCAGGGAGTGATATATTTTATTCTGTAGGCGCAGGTGGTGCAGGTGGGTTTGATAATGCAACCAATGGTACACTAAGTAGTATTACCAGCGACGCCGGGATCACTCTTACTGCACAAGGAGGAATAGCACCAACCTATTCAGCCGGACCTCCTGGTGTAATCAGCAATGGATTTGGGGGTAACTATTCCGTTTCACCACTGAGTTTCTTATCTTTTTACGGAGAGAGAGGACAGAATGGACAGGTAGCACAAAGCACCGTATTGACATTTCCGGCTGCATCATTTGAAGTAACCAATGGGGGAAGAGGCGGAGATGCCGGGCATACAACCAATACCGGTGGATTCTCTAATACATCCTATTATAACGTTACCAGTTCTACCCTGGTCCGTTATTCAAACACACTCAGTAATCCTGTAACGCCGGGTGGTGGTGGTGGCTCGGGATTGAGGCCATTATTTGGTTCTTTAGCTCTCGGAGGTGCTACTGGTGCGGAAGGGATGATCATTATTCATTATTGACCTGGTTTATAACCCCAAAAGATAATCGTTTTCATCAACGAAGAAGGGGTAACTTAAGGTGAACGGGAACTCTTTTTTATAAAAAACTCTTCTGCCGGGTAACAGGGATCTTTGTTATACCCCTCTTGTTAATGAACTGAATACTCAGGTTGCAATAATTTATGTTAGATTCATAAAGAAAAATGAAATGCTGTGTTCATCATCCTGAAACCACGACTGCTTTCATGATTTCAGAAATAGTTGTAATTTTTCAAGATTAAAACCTGCTCCGAGCTTCCATGCACTTTACTATAAAAAAAATATTGCTGATAAGTTCATGTATTTTCATTTCTCTTTTTGCTGTTGCACAACCGCCTTCCCATCAGAATGATTCGGCATATGTATTCGGGATGATCAGTAAAGCGGAAGATCATTTCACAAATAGTAATTACGATTCTGCTCTTTACTATTGCGACAAAGCTGAAGCTTACAGCAGCAAGATCAATTTTAAGAAAGGAATTGCATATGCACTGATCGAAAAGACAGATGTGTATATTGATATGGATGACCTGGATAAGGCAGTTTTATTTCCCAAGCAAACAGAAGCGATCGGGGTACAATTAAAAGATTCGCTTATTACGGCAGTAGCCTGGATGCAGACAGGGCAGATTCATATGTATAATAACCAGGTGGATGAGGCCATCGCCCTGCTTAGTAAAAGCCTGCAGTATTACCTGGACCGCCATCCTGTTCGTTATACAGCCCTTGCCTTTAATGATCTTGGTTATACCTGGGGACTAAAAGGAGAACTCAGCAAAAAAGCTAATTGCCTGATGCAATCCATCAGCATTTACGAAACCTATTTCCCGGAACAATATGGGGAACTGGGTGTTACATTGAATAATATTTCTACGGTCTATTATGAACTGGGCCAGCTTGACAAAGCCATAGAATATGCCAAGAAGTCGCTGCTGTACAGGGAGAAAACCGGAGATATTGCCCGGCTGTCAATAGGCTGTTGCAATATCAGCCAGTTTTATGCAGGCAGAAATAATGAAGAAGCTGAAAAATACCTGCAGCTATGCGTGAAATATGCAGCCCAAACCGGCCAGGAGCAGCGTATGATCCATTCTTATACTACCGCTTCCAAATTATATGCAACCAATAAAAAACCAAAGGAAGCGCTGGAGTATGAGATGAAGTCGATAATGCTTTTGGAAAAGAGTAAAAGAGATATACCCATGCTGGCGAACCGCTATGTGGCCGCAGCGATACTGAGCCGGCAGTTGAACAAGGATACAGCAGAAATTATGTCTTGTTTCAGAAAAGCAGAGCAACTCCTTTATGTGAATAGTAATAATAAAGCTCAACTCAGGGATTATTATCAGCAGTTATCCGGTTTTTACAAAGACAATGGGAATTATGAAGCCGCTTATGATAACTTTAAAAAATATATTGCCTACCGCGACAGCCTGGTCAACCAGAATACGGCATCAGCCATAGCTGAGATTAATACACGTTACGAAACAGAAAAGAAGGATAATGAGATTACCCGGTTGAGTACAGACCAGCGGATCAAACAGCTGGAAATTGAAAAACAAAAAGCCTTAATTGCTGGTAACATACTTGAGGCACAGAAAAATGAGAATGAAATTGAATTGTTATCAAAGTCAAAAGAACTGCAGGATGCAAGGATCAGGCAACAGGATGAAGAGCTGGAAAGACAGTTGTTGCTGGCAAAAAATAATGAGCAGGTACTTCAGCTTTCGCAACAGGAATTAAAGCTGACCAACCAGGAAAAGGCATTGAGGGAAAAAGAACTGAAGACCCAGAAGCTGTTTCGTAATATACTGATCGCCGGTGCTGTATTACTGGCTTTATTTGCAGGGATAGTATTTAACAGGTATAAATTGAAGAAAAAACTGGAACAGCAAAACCAACTGCTCAGTATCCGGAATGATATATCCCGTAACCTGCATGATGATATCGGGGCGTCACTCAGTAATATCAATATCCTGAATGAACTGACCAAACGCAATGTGGCCAATCCCGAAAAAGCAGCTTCTTATCTTTCCAAGGCCGGTGATGATATCCAGCGTATCAGTGAATCATTATCTGATATTGTGTGGAATATTAACCCCCAATATGATGACCTTGATAATTTGTTTATCCGGATGAAACGGTATGCTGCCGATATGCTGGATGGCAAGGAGATCGCTGCTCATTTGATCTTCCCGGCCGATAATGAAAAGATCAGTATGCAGATGGATCAGCGCCGTGATTTTTATCTCATCTTTAAGGAAGCTGTCAATAACCTGGCAAAATATTCAAAAGCTACGGAAGCAACGATCGAGGTCCGTTCGGATGATCAGCAAATTCATCTTAAAGTAGCCGATAACGGGAAAGGTTTTGACAGTAAGAATACCCGGATGGGCAATGGTGTTCAGAATATGAAACAAAGAGCACAGAAATGGCAGAGTGATCTGCAGGTGGACTCTGTTCCCGGTAAAGGGACAACGATCCTGTTGATAATGAAAGTGAATGCTTAACTTACCCGAAAGTGTAATTGTACATTGCAGCAAACAAATCTAATTTAGCAAGGATGGCCACCTCTCTCGTTATATATGAAGATAATGCCCGTTTGCGGCAGTCCATGGAATTGCTGTTGAGTGATGACAGTGGTTTTAAAGTGATCGGTGCATTCCCCGACTGTACAAAAGTGCTAAAGCAAATGGAAGAATTACTTCCAGAACTCGTGGTGATGGATATTGATATGCCCGGGGTAAATGGTATTGAGGGGGTAAAGAAGATCAAATCTGAATTTCCGGATATTAAGGTCGTCATGTACACGGTATTTGATGATGATACCCGGATATTCGACTGTCTTTGTGCAGGTGCTGATGGCTACCTGTTAAAGAATACATCACCGGTCAAATTAATACAGTCATTGCAGGAACTGGCAGAAGGTGGAGCGCCTATGAGTCCCTTTGTAGCGCAAAAAGTTTTTACCTTTTTCCGGAATACCAAGCCTGTGGAAGATACTTTTAACCTGACTCCAAGGGAAAAGGAGATTCTTGAACTGCTGGTAAGGGGTAATTCCTACAAAATGATTGCCGATAAAAGCAACGTATCCGTGGATACTGTTAAAAAGCACCTGCAGAATATTTATCATAAACTCCATGTAAACTGCGGCACTGAAGCCGTGGCAAAGGCATTACAGCATAAGATTATCAAGCTGGATTAAAGTATTACCTGATTGTGTAATTGACAGGCATTATTTCTTTCCGCACTTTTATCGAAAATATTTTTATGAAAAAGATGCTTACGTTGCCTGTTCTTTTCTTTTCAATGTATATGCAAGCGCAAAATGTAGGTATCGGAACAATCAATCCGCAGGCGAAACTGCAGATCAATCACCGGTCATCCAATTCACCGGGTATAGTATTGATCGACTCTGCCGCTAATCTTGGTGGTATACTCAGATTTCAAAACATAAACTATACCCGTGGAATGATGTTATCAGGTTTCTCGGGTTCTGCTAATAACAACGGGCAATACCTGGATATCCGCTCTGATTCTCTTTATGTGGCTACGTTTAAAGGCAATGGGTTCACGGGCATCCGCAACTTTGACCCGGCTTACCCGCTTGATGTAAGCGGCGATATCAATACAACCGGCAAACTGAGAATAAACGGCAATACAGGCAGTGACGGCCAGGTATTGGTATCAGGCGGAAGTGCAACAGCTCCTTCCTGGAGAAATGCAGCACTGGACAACAATACCCGTTTTGGCGTCAGTTTTACTCATGTCACAGGTTCCATGATTGCTGATGCAGCGATAAATGCCACCAAGTATAACCTGAATACTTCGGATGCGGTCATTGGAGCCAATTCGATCACCATTAACCGGTCCGGCCTCTATCATTTCGATATTAATGTCAGCGCATTTATCAGCTATTCGGTCTCACCGGTGCCGTTTGCGGCTATGGACCTGACATTTTATACCGGCACCATCAGTTATCCATTTATGAATGATAGACTGATGACCCCAAATTCTCCGTCTAATGTTGGATTCCGTACAGGAGAAACATACTCATTGGAATGTTATGTTCAGGCACCGGCTATTTTGCGGCTGGCGTATTCGTTTGGGTTCACCACGCCGATCACCTACTTTATGAGCGGGTTCCTGACGGGTCATTTGATCAGCGAATGACACTTCGCTTACCCGAATGTGTAATTGACTTGAATTCATAATAAGGCCATCTTTATGACATCAAAACCATTGACGTATGAAAAAGAAACTACCACTTTCCTTATTACTGTGCCTGGCGGCCGTAACGGCTTTTTCACAAACTACATTGCCGCAGAATCCCGGGAAACTCCCCGCACCCAAAAACCTGCAGGTAGTGGCAAAGCCTGATCTTATTATCACCAATGTAACGGTGGTATCTGCTACCGGTGGAGTATCCGCTGATTGGGATATCCGTTTATCGGTAACGGTAAAAAATACCGGCGGTATTATAACGCCTGCTACAAAGTTTAAAGCAACTGCAAAGAATGCAGCGCCAGGCAACAACCCCTGGAAGGATTTTGGGTATGCTGATTGCCCGAAAGTGGGCCCCGGCCAAACCATTACAACAGAGATCAGGCTCAGGGATAACAACTGGGCGATGCACAAGGTTCCCAAATTTAACCTGGTACTGAAAGCTGATGGCACCAGCCTGGTTGCCGAGGGTTCTGAAAATAATAACAGTACCACAGGGATCCTTATCGGGTTATAAATTTTTAAAACACTCATCAACCAACAATATGAAAAGGAATATTCTTCTTTCCCTGGTTTTGTGCTGCGCAATTGCCTGTAACAATGAGAGCAAAACCGGAACTTCAGGGGATAGCTTAGTGACAACAGCAACTCCTGCCATTAAAGCTGAAACTACTTCTTCATCTGCAATGCCGGGCAATTGCGGAAGCCTTTTACTTTTTAAAAAGGGTACTGTAATTGAAGCGGTCAGTTATAATAAAAGCGGAGAAGAAACAACCAGGCAAAGTTCAACAGTACTTGATGTTGCATCAACAGCAACCGGAGTAACGGCAGAAGTAGAAATGAAGAGCAACGGGATGGGTAAAAAAGAAAATTCGTTTACCGGGAAATACAGTTGTGATGGCAAGAATCTCTATGTCGATCTGACCAGCCTCTTTGCCAATATGGATGCAAAAGGAGCAAAAATTGATGGTGACCCTATTAGTTTCCCGATCAGTGTTAAGGAGGGGGAAACGCTTCCGGATGTTACCTATTCAATGACTGTCACTAAAGCGGGCAAGCAAATGAAGACAACCGTGTTTATGAAGAACAGGAAGGTGGGGCCAAAAGAAAAAGTAACCACCCCGGCCGGTACGTTTGATTGTTACCGGATATCATCCACTTCAGAGGCCGAAGTAGATATTGAAGGAATGGATGAGAAAATGAAACAGATAATGCAGTCAATGAAGAATACCATGCCGAAACAAAGTTTTGTGATCTTTTATGATCCTGCTGTTACCATTGTTAAAGTGGAAATGTATAGTGATGATAAATTAGTCAGTCACTCGGATGTGGTGGCAATCAGGTGAGAACAGTTTCGAAGAATAAGGCAGACAACTGTAATTACCGGCATTGTACTATCAAAGCTAAATGATGAAATTAATACAAACTTTAACCCCTTTACAAATGACACGAAAACATCAATTATTGCTGGTGCCGGTGCTGCTGTTTTTTTCAGCACAGCATATAAAGGCACAACCATTTAACCTGGATGAGAATGTCAAACCTGTTGAACTGAAGTTTGAAGAATATAAAAAGCAGGGTGATGCGAAAGCAAAAGGCCGGATCAGTGTCAATACACTTACCCAGGAGCAGGATACGGCCTACTACTTTATACAGGGTTTAAATATGTATGCGCCTACTTACTTCAGCCTTAACAGCAATCAGCCGGATGCAGATATTAGCATCAAATTGTGTAAAGAGAACTGGAAGACATTTCATCGTTCAGGCGAGGTAAAAGGGAAATCACTATGGAAGTCTGACTTTAAAACGGAAGGGGATTTTGGGATCATGGTGATCGCTAACAAAAAACCGGTTACCTATGTGTTAATGGTTTGGACCGGCGATGAACTGAAAGTAGAAATGCCATCCGTGTTTAAAACAGCTGATGCTTCATCTTCGTCGGGAGGGAGCGGATGGTTGAAAAAGAACATGACACTGGTTATTGTTGCCGCTGCAGCATTACTTATCATCGCTTTCTTATTAGTAAAACTTAAAAAGAAAAAATCATGAAGACTGTTATTAATACTATGCTGAAAAAGGCTGTGCTGATATTTGCAGTACTGTTTACGTCCTTTGCCGTAAATGCACAGGATGATGATGGTTTCGATATTGGAGGTGATAATGATCCTGCAGAAGCGGTAAATGATGCGTATGAAGAATTACAAGGATATATGGATTGGCTGGAGGAGAGAAGAAATGAGTGGAATGCAGTTCAGAATTTTGAACCCGGCGCTTGTGCACCTGATTTTAATGCCAGCGCCGGTGCTATGATGGCTTCTACTTGTGCCGACAATGCCGGATGCGGGGAATGTTATCAACGAGCGGTCGGCGAATTGAATTTTATCCGCCGCCAATTGGGAAGGCTGCGCTGCATTTATAATAACACGAAAAATTTTACAGAAAAGGCGTTGTCTTTCGGTGATAATATGAGTGGTATTCATGCTGTAACCGGTATTGCCTGGCAAAATGAACGGGGAGGCATTGTAGCCGAGTTCGAACATTTTAAACAAACCTACGACCGGAAATACACCGATATGATGGGAGCTTTGCAAAGGGCCTTACAAGGCATCAGTGCCTGTGAGCAGCAATACGGGCTGCCGGATTGGTACCAGCGTTTTGGTTTTATGTATTTTGAATTTATGAAGGATAAGTACAAAAGAACTGATTAAGCATTTTGTTGTTAGCGATAAACTAAAAAGGCTCCATCGGGAGCCTTTTTAGTTACTTTTTTTTTCTTATCCCATATTATGAAACACTTTCTGCACATCATCATCCTGCTCTAATTTTTCGATCAGTTTGCTCACGTCAGCGGCCTGTTCATCATTCACGGGTACTGTGGTGGAAGGAATCCATTCCAGTTCTGCGCTGATAGGAGTGATGCCTTTATCTTCCAGGGCTTTTTGCATATTACCAAAATCATGAAAGCCGCAACGCACAACGAGTATATCTTCCCCGTTTTCACCGCTGCCTTCGCCCAGTTCTTCCAAACCAAAATCGATCAGTTCCAGTTCCAGGTCATCTGTATTCAATCCTTCGGGTTTTAATTTGAATACTCCCATTTTTTTGAACTGGAAACTTACACTGCCACTGTTGCCCATTACTCCGCCACCTTTATTAAAATGTGATTTTACATTGGCTACTGTTCTCACATGGTTATCGGTAGCTGTTTCCACAAGGATGGCAACACCATGCGGGGCATATCCTTCGTACAGGATCTCATCATAGTTCACCAGCTCTTTGCCCTGTGCCCTTTTGATAGCCGCTTCCACCCTGTCTTTTGGCATTCCCACACTGCGGGCATTCTGAAAACAACGGCGAAGGGCAGCATTTGTCCCGGGGTCGGGGCCACCCGCCTTAACAGCAATGATGATCTCTTTACCAATACGGGTAAACTGCTTGGCCATCCTGTCCCAGCGGGCAAACATGGTGGATTTACGGACTTCAAATATTCTTCCCATAGCTCATATTCTTTTGAGGCTGCAAATCTAAGGTAATAGGCGTAAATGAAAAACCGCCCCAATTGGGGCGGTTGTAAATAAAGATAAATTTTCTATTTACCCGGATTTCTTAGTTTGCTATGCTTGGAACTGTATAAGAAGTATACTACGAAGCCAATAACCATCCATGCCAACATATTAACCCATGTCAAACCAGGTAAAGAAACCATCATTGCTACACAAACAAGGATTCCTAAGATTGGAACTAAGGGAACAAGAGGTGTTCTAAATGGCCTGACAGCGTTTGGCTCAGATTTTCGCATAACCATAACACCTATACAAACTAATACAAATGCAAATAGGGTTCCCATACTTACTAATTCTCCTACAACTTTTACAGGAACGAAACCTGCAAACAAGCTAACAAATACAGCAAAAAGAAGGTTACATTTAAAAGGTGTTGAAAACTTTGGATGTAAATCTGAAAATAATTTTGGTAAAAGCCCATCTTTACTCATGCTGTAAAAGACTCTGCTTTGTCCCAGTAACATTACGAGCATTACAGAGGTATATCCTGCAAGAATTGCGATTATAACAGTTTGATTTAACCATACATAAGGCGTTTTTGCAATAGCGATTGCAACTGGGGCCGCACTTCCTTTAAATTCTGTGTAATTGGCAACTCCCGTCATTACATATGAAAAAAGCACATAGAGTATTGTACATATAGCGAGAGAGCCTAAAATCCCAATTGGCATCCCTTTCTGAGGATTCTTGGCTTCTTGGGCAGCCGTACTAACAGCGTCAAATCCAATGAACGCAAAAAATACAATGCCTGCCCCCCTCAAGACTCCGCTCCATCCAAAATGGCCAAAAGTGCCTGTGTTTTCTGGAATAAATGGCGTATGGTTATCTGGATTGATAAAGGACCAGCCAATTGCGATAAAAATTAATACCACTGATACTTTTAGGATGACCAGCAGGTTATTTACAATAGCGCTTTCCTGTGTACCTCTTATTAACAATAAAGAAATTAATATAACTATTATTACGGCAACGACATTCATATTGCCCCCTTGCATAATTGTACCATCGGCTAGGGTATAACTCTCAAAAGGTGAGTGCATCCATTGTTGAGGTAATTCTATTCCCATATTATGGAAAAATTTTCCGAAATACTGGGAAAAACTAATAGATACAGTTGCTGCACCCAAAGCATATTCTAATACAAGAGCCCAACCTATTATCCATGCAACAAATTCACCCATAGTAGTATAAGCATAAGTATATGCACTACCAGCAATCGGGATCATTGAAGCGAACTCAGCATAACACAAACCTGCAAAAGCACAGCCTATTGCAGCTATAACAAAAGAAAATACTACTCCCGAACCAGCATTCTCGGCAGCAACAAGGCCAGTGAGGGAAAAAAGACCGGCCCCAATAATTGCTCCGATTCCTAATGTAACCAGATTAAAAGAAGTCAGTGTTTTTTTTAATCCATGGCTGCCCGACTCTGCCTCAGCAAGTAAGCTAGCAAGTGGTTTTTTTACAAATAAGCTCATTTGTTGGTTTTTTAATAAGTGACTAAGATAAGTATTGAAGCCTAAACTTCATGGGTTCTTTTTTGAATGGCCTTATGGTTTTTTCTGGGTGGAAATGGCCAGGTAATACAGGGGAACTCCCAGCAATACAATGACCAGCCCCGGCCAGGTAAATTCCGGTTTGTAAATAATAAGCAGACCGCAAAAGGCTGCTCCCATCAATATATACAGTGCCGGTAAAATAGGGTAACCAAATGCCTTATAAGGTCTTTCTGCATCAGGTCTTTTTTTGCGTAGTATAAAAATACCAGCGATGGTAAGCATATAAAATAAAACTACTACGAAGGAGATCATGTCCAGCAACTGACCATATTTGCCACTCAGGCTCCAGATACTGGCCGCAATACATTGTATCCATAAAGCTACCTGGGGCACAGCATTTTTATTCAATGTGCCTACGCTTTTAAAGAACAGGCCATCTTTAGCCATGGTGTGATATACCCGGGCACCTGCGAGGATCAACCCATTATTACAACCGAAGGTGGAGACCATGATCAGCAGGGCGATGATGATGGCCCCATTATCACCAAATATGCGTAACGAAGCTTCCACTGCAGGGCGGTCATCGGTAGCAAAAGCGATTTTATCAAGTGGAAGAACATTCAGGTACATCAGGTTGGCAGCAACATAGATTACAGTAACTATCAATGTACCGAGAAATAAACTCAGCCCGATATTTCGTTTTGGGTTTTTCATTTCACCAGCAATAAAGGTTACGTTGTTCCAGGCATCGCTGCTAAAAATAGAACCCACCATTGCGGCCGCAATGGCACCGGCCAAAGCACTACCTGAAATACCGATCCAGGTTGTGGGTTGTAATTGACCAGCCGCATCTTTTTGCCCGAAATCCTGCATGGCCGTAAAACCAGTCTTCCAGTTCTCTGCCCAGAAACTTTCTTTGACCAATAAGAAACCAAAAGCGATCAGCCCGAAGAGGGCAAAGAGTTTGGCAGAAGTAAAAATGGTCTGGATGAGTTTACCTTCTTTAACGCCTCTCGAATTGATATAAGTCAACAGGCAAATGATAACAATGGAAACCAGCTGACCCGAGTACACTTTAATGATGCCTGCATCAAACAGGAAATAGCTATTCCCTAATTCAGGAACGAGATAAGCCAGGAACTTGGAAAAGGCCACACCCACTGCAGCAATAGTGGCGGTTTGTATCACCGCAAAAAAACTCCAGCCATATAAAAAACCCATCAGGGGATTATAGGCTTCTTTAAGGTACACATATTGCCCGCCAGCTTTTGGAAACATACCACTCAGTTCACCATAACTCAGGGCTGCTGTCAGCGTCATAAAACCGGTGATAAGCCAAACAGCCACCAGCCAGCCGGCACTGCCGACATTCCGGGTGATGTCGGCACTTACAATAAAGATGCCTGAGCCGATCATGGAACCGGCCACGATCATGGTACCATCGAACAGTCCGAGTGTGGGCTTAAAAGAAGTTGGTTGATCCTGCATAGCGTTAGTTTAAGAGGGACAGTTTTTTAGAAGCTGGGAAAATACAGATTTCCGGCAAAAACGGGTCAAAAGAATTATTAACGGGAGCTTTTTTAAAAGTTTTGTGGCTGGGCATTTTTTACCGATTTTCGGCAATCATTGTTATCATCAAACCCATTGCATGTCAAAAAATAACCGGCTTACTCTATACATAATGATCGCCATGGTACTGGGTATCGTGGTAGGTTATTTTATTAATACCAATGCGTCACCGGAATTCATCAAGGCATTTGGTCCCAAGATCAAATTACTGACCACCATTTTTCTCCGGTTGGTACAGATGGTCATCGCCCCACTTGTTTTTGCCACCCTGGTGGTGGGTATTGCTAAACTGGGCGACCTGAAAACGGTAGGCCGGGTGGGAGGGAAAGCCATGCTTTGGTTTGTGTCTGCTTCTTTGATCAGTTTATTCCTGGGTTTATTATTGGTGAGTATCACTAAACCCGGTGTTGGGGTAAACCTGTCCGATACCGACGTGGAAGGAGTAAAAGAACTAATGAAAAAGCAGGAAGAGTTTTCCCTGGCAAAATTCATTGAACATGTGTTTCCGAAGAGTGTGATCGAAGCAATGGCGACCAACGAGATATTGCAGTTGGTGGTATTCTCTGTTTTCTTCGGTGTGGCATTAACTGCTATTGGTAAGGCCGGTGAACCGGTGATCAAGGCACTGGATTCAGTTGCTCATGTAATGCTGAAGATGGTGGGTTATATTATGAATGTGGCGCCGATCGGTGTCTTTGGGGCAATGTGTGCGGTGATCTCTGCAAAAGGATTAGGAATACTCACCACTTATGCAAAATATATCGGCTCTTTCTACCTTGGCTTAATCGTATTGTGGGCCTTACTATTATTTGTAGGCTACCTGATCTTAAAGAACAGGCTGCCTGTTTTATTAAGACGAATCTCCAACCCAATGGCCGTCGCCTTCAGTACCGCCAGCAGTGAAGCGGTATTGCCCAAGCTGATCGAAGAAATGGAACGTTTCGGTTGTAAGGATAAAATTGTTTCGTTTGTACTTCCGTTGGGTTACTCTTTCAACCTCGATGGAAGTATGATGTATATGACATTTGCCAGTATGTTCATTGCGCAGGCATATAATATTACATCGGTAACCGGTGATATCGGAACACAGATCACCATGCTGCTCGTATTCATGCTCACCAGTAAAGGCGTGGCCGGTGTGCCAAGGGCTTCGCTGGTGGTGGTATTGGCAACAGCCGGTATGTTTGGTATTCCTGCCGAAGGTATCGGGCTCATTTTAGCCATCGATGTTTTCTGCGATATGGGCCGTACCATGACCAATGTATTGGGCAATGCGTTAGCAACGGCTGCCGTCAGTAAATGGGAAGGTGCACTGGCTCATGCACCACATGAGCATCAGGAAGGGCACGATCATTCAACAACACACAATCATTAAATCAGGAGGGAATAGTTATGTTTTTACTGGAAGCGTTTCACTGGACAAGTTTATTACAACCGCAATGGTATATTGAAAATGGCGGGCTGTGGCTGTTGTTATTTGTGGTATTTGCAGAAACAGGTTTGTTCGTGGGGTTCTTTTTGCCGGGAGATTCCTTATTATTTGTGTCCGGCATCTTTGCGCATGAAATTACAAAAACGGGGCAGGCTCCTGAACCAGGATTAGGCTACCAGTTCTTAAAATTATTTGGTGTTGAATATCCTTATACCTACTGGATCGATCTTTTTGTATTGATCGGCCTCATTTCCTTCGTGGGTATCTTGGGTAATGCGGTGGGTTACTGGACAGGAAGAAAAGTAGGCCCGGCCATGTATAACTGGAAAGACCGTTTCCTTTTTAAGAAAAAGTATTTACACCAGGCACATGATTTTTATGAAAAGCATGGCGGCCTTGCGGTTATCGGCGCCCGTTTCCTCCCGTTCATCAGGACATTTGCTCCCATCGTGGCAGGTATCGTACAAATGGACAGGAAGAAGTTTCATTTCTTCAACGTAGTGGGATGTATTGCCTGGGTAAGCAGTATGATACTCGGCGGTTTCTTTTTACAAAAATGGATACTAGATTGGTTTGGCTTTGATCTTAAAGAACATTTGGAGATCATTGTACTCGGTATCGTCCTTGTGACCACAGCGCCGGTAATTATTAAAATGATAACCGGGAAAGCCAAGCACCCGGAAACGCCGGCGAAAAGCTAAATTATACTGCCCATATGAATCAACCCAAACCAGTATCCATATTCAATGTAGCTGTTATTGTGGCGGCATTAGGATATTTCGTTGATATCTATGATCTGTTGTTGTTTACCATTGTAAGAGAACCCAGTCTTGCGGGTCTTGGTGTTGATCTCGCTGATGGGAAAGCGGTGTTAGCGGCCAGCACCAAGATCATTAACTGGCAAATGATCGGGTTGCTCATCGGTGGTATCCTTTGGGGAATTATGGGGGATAAGAAAGGCCGGTTATCCGTATTGTTTGGGTCGATCATTCTTTACTCAGTTGCCAATTTCATAACAGGCTTTGTTGAAAATACCGATCAGTATGCCTACGCCAGATTTGCTGCCGGAATAGGTTTGGCCGGTGAATTAGGAGCAGGGATCACCCTGGTCAGTGAACTATTACCCAAAGCAAAAAGAGGCATCGGAACTTCATTAGTAGCCGGTATCGGTTTGTTCGGAGCTGTGTTTGCTTACTTCACTTTCAAATTTACCAATGACTGGCGTCTGTGTTATAAGATCGGTGGCGGATTGGGCGTTGCTTTATTATTTCTTCGGATCAGTGTGGCAGAAAGTGGTATGTTCAAACAAGCCAGGGAGCAAAATGTTTCAAGAGGGAACATATTCATGTTTATCAATAACGGGCAGCGGTTCAAAAAATATATACTTGCTATTTTAATCGGGTTGCCTACCTGGTATGTGATCGGCATACTGGTGAATTACAGTAACCGCTTTGCTAAAGTTTTTTACGAGGATAGCAAAATTGAATCAGGGCGGGCTATTATGTATGCCTATGCAGCTATTGCCGTCGGCGATATTTTAGTAGGCCTGATCAGCCAGTATTTCAAAAGCCGGAAAAAAGCTTTGTATTTATTTTATGGCTTTACGATTTTGTCAGGTGTTCTTTTCTTCAGTGGCTTTGTGCAGTCGGACACAACTATGTACATTGCCTGTGCGGCATTAGGATTCAGCACAGGTTTCTGGGCCATTTTTGTTACGATGGGAGCTGAACAATTCGGAACGAACCTCCGGGCTACAGCTGCCACCACGATTCCGAATATGGTCCGTGGTGCTTTGCCACTGATCAATATGATGTTCCTGGATATATTCCAGAAAAGCTGGGGCTGGGATATTGTGCAAAGTGGGATTATTACAGGTATCATTGTTATGGCGATCACCTTAGTGGCAGCCTATTTCACCGAAGAAACTTTTCATAAAGACCTAAACTATATTGAGGCAGAAGAAATGATGCCGTAGTTTTGAATATGCCTAAATTCCTCATTGTCCGCTTTTCTTCCATCGGTGATATTGTACTCACCACGCCGGTCATCCGTTGTCTGAAACAGCAGGTGCCTGATGCAGAAGTACATTTCCTGACCAAAGATGCATTCCGTTCGGTGGTGCTGCACAATCCCTACATCGATAAACTCCATGTGCTGGCACATAGTTGGGAACTGATGATCGAAGAACTGAAAGAAGAAGGCTATGATTACATCATTGATCTCCATCATAATGTGAAAACACTAAAGCTGAAGAAGGCACTGAATGTAAAATCCTTTTCGTTTCACAAACTGAATATTGAAAAATACATTTATACTAGTATTAAGATAAATGTGCTGCCCAAAAAACTTCATATCGTTGACCGTTACCTGAAAACAGTGGAATCATTCGGGGTGAAGAATGACGGTAACGGACTTGATTATTTTATTGCCCCGGAAGAGGAAACAAAAAAGCAGGATATCCCTGCTTCACATTATGCCGGTTATATTGCCTGTGTGATTGGTGCTGCACATGGCACTAAACGGTGGCCTGTTAAAAAATGGAAAGAGTTTTGTACCCATATGGATCACCCGGTTATGTTATTGGGGGGAAAGGAAGATGCAGCAGCAGGCAATGAGATCGCATCTGTTGATGATGTAAAAGTGTACAATGCCTGCGGTAAGTTCAGTATCAATGAAAGTGCCGATCTGGTGAAGAAGGCCAAACTGGTCGTAACTAATGATACGGGATTAATGCATATCGCTGCTGCATTCAAAAAACCGATCATTTCTTTATGGGGGAATACAGTACCTGCTTTTGGCATGTATCCCTACTATGGCGATAATTTCCGCCAGCATTATTTCGATGTGTTTGAAACAAAGAAATTATGGTGCCGCCCCTGCTCCAAGATCGGGTATGATAAATGTCCGCTCGGGCATTTTAAGTGTATGCAAAAAATAGCTGCTGATGATATCGTAACAGCTGTTAAAAGAAGGCTGTGATCTTTTTCCACCAGGGTTCTGGTTTCGGGTGGAATAAAGGGTAAGCCGTATGCGCCTGCACTTCTGCGAGTATTTCTAATTCCAGCATAGAACGTTCTTCTGCTGTCAATTGCCTGTTATTATCATTGGTGCAGGAGAGCCAGTTTTGAATTTGTCTAGCTTCTGCAGGGGTAGATTCTCCGCGGAGATACCTGCCTGTTTTCTGAATTAAAGTTTCTGCTGTCATAAGGGTAAGTTTAATGGTTGGGGATTACAAATATTAAAACAGGTTAAAGGTTTTTTGAAAAGCATACCTGATCATTTTAATGTCGATAGATGGCAGGTATTGATTCCACCAGTTGTCCGGTTGTTTTTGCATAAATAAAGAAGAACGGAGTGTAGCCATATTTTCTGCATAAACCGGCTGGTTCACAGGTCTTCTTGCTTTTTGTAACTGATCAATGCTGAAACCGGGGATGACTTTTGTTGCCGTAACCGGAATTTCATTTTCGCCAGCCAGTTGGGTATTAATACTTTTTACTACAGACCGGCGTACTTCTGTATATAGATATAAGGAAAGGGAAAAGTTGACAGGTAATGTGTGGCGCTTTTCCCAAAGCGAAATAAAAATATCTCTTACGATCTGCTTGGCTGCTTCTGGTGAGCCTGTTTTGTCAAAACAATAGGAGAATAAGGGATAAAAGTAGCGATGATGGATCTCTTCAAAAGCTGAAGTATCATCTACTAATAACTGGTCAATAAGGGTTTGCTCCGGAGTGAAATTCCTGCTCATAAAGGGTACGATTTGATGAAACAATCCGGATACTGGAAGTTGTTAATCGCAGGAATTGGGGTACGAAATCTGGACGCAAACTATAAAGAAAATACGTTGATGCAAAACAAATGAGCTGCTGTTTTGATAGGAAAACTACGTACAGGCAACGCAAAAGTTTGAAGCTAAAAGAGATAAACCCGGTTAAAATATTCTAAAACTTATCCACTCGTAATTGTACGTTTGTGTTGATATTATTTTTAGGACTTGAAACAGTGTCTGTAATACCGCTGATTATAATAGCAGTTAATGATGCATACTAAAGTAACGATCAGCTATCGGCTTATACTCTTTTTCTCTGCTCAGGCAGTTTGTTGCTCTTGTTCAGCTCAGCTGACTTCAGGAGTCAGTTCATTTTTGATGAGCGATAGTGTACGGGTAACAATCGACCAGCCTGCTGTCTTTAAAAAGAATAAAGAAACGGTCATTGTTTTTTTTGCTTTGCCAAACGGAAACAGTACGGAGCAAACAATGGGTAAAAAAATGCAGCCGGGTGATGACTGGCATTTTGATATCCAGCATATCAAAGCGCAGACCTGTTTTATCCGGCAACAATGGAGTAAAAAGAATCTTGTTGTTATTTACCTGGAAAATAATTTGAAAAGCTGGCCCGCCTGGAAGCAACGTCATCCTGCATTCCAACAACTGATTCCGCATATCATTGATTCATTGACCGGCCTGGTTGATGGTAAAAAGAAATCAGTTTACCTGAATGGTCACAGTGGTGGTGGCAGTTTTATTTTTGGATTCCTGGCTTCTTATGATAAAATACCACCGAAAATAAAGCGGATCAGTTTCCTGGACAGCGATTATGGGTACGACAGCAGCTATTACCCCAAATTCAGGCAATGGCTGCAGGAAGTAAAGGGAACAGCTTTAAATGTATTTGCGTATAACGATAGTGTGGCGTTGTATAACGGGAAACCGGTAGTATCAGCAACAGGAGGAACCTGGTACCGGAGCCATTTATTGCTGAATCATTTATCTGCGGATTTCAGTTTTTCAAAATCGAGGGATGATAGTATTATAATTTATAAAAATACCGATCAGCGTATTCAATTTTTCTTCAAAACAAACCCGGACAGGAAGATATTTCATACCCAGCAAGTAGAACTGAATGGTTTTATCCACTCCATCCTCGCTGGGACAAAACTCGATTCCAAAAAATACAAGTATTTTGAAGCGAGAGCTTATGCTGACCTCATTGAATAGGCAGATCAGCTAGCCAGTTCACTTAATTCAAGCCAGCGGAATTCTTTTTCATCCAACAGTTGTGTTACTTCGCCAATGCGGTGGGATAGTAGCTGTAGTTCTTCAAAAGGAGCTGCTCCACTGGCCAGCTTTTCAGTAATCACTTGTTTTTCCTTGGTAAGATCTGCGATCTCCTTTTCCAGTGTATCAAATTCTCTTTTTTCTTTAAAAGACAATTGGCGTTTGGGTGCTGCCGGTGCCGAAGCTCCTGCTGCAATAACAGTTTCTGCTGGTTTGGCAGGTTCAGCAGTTGGATTTTTTTCTTCCAGCCTGTATAAGGAGTAGTTGCCCGGGAAATCTCTTATGTTACCATCCCCTTCAAAAACAAATAAATGATCTACGAGCCGGTCCATAAAATAACGGTCATGCGAAACGATCAGCAGGCAACCCGGAAATTCACTTAAGAAATTCTCTAACACACCGAGTGTGGGAAGGTCCAGATCATTCGTGGGTTCATCCAGTACCAGGAAATTGGGATTACGGAAGAGGATAGATAACAAATGCAATCTTCTTTTCTCTCCACCACTTAAACTGCTGATATAAGTGTACTGCTTGTCAGGATCAAATAAAAATAATTGCAGGAACTGAGCTGCGCTGATGGAACCGCCGGCAGCTAAGGGAAAACTCTCTGCGATATTCTTGACAAATTCTATTACCCGCAGGTCTTCTTTCACGATCAACCCCTGTTGTGAGTAATTACCAAATATAACGGTGTCTCCAACATTCACTTTACCGCTGTCCGCCTGTTCTATGCCTTGTAAAATATTGATGAAGGTGGATTTGCCTACACCATTCTTCCCTACCACACCAATTCGTTCTCCTTTTTTGAATGTATAATCAAATCCTTTTAAAATTACTTTCTCGCCATAGCTCTTATATACTTTTTTTAATTCGATCACTTTGCCACCGAGCCGGTTCATCTTCATCTGCAGCTGCATCTGTTCATCCTCGATCTTTTGTTTGGCCCTCTTTTCTACTTCATAAAAATTATCCTGGCGGCTTTTGCTTTTTGTTGTTCGGGCTTTGGGTTGCTTGCGCATCCATTCCAGTTCTTTGCGGTAAGTGTTCCGGGCTTTATCAATACTGGCTTGTTCATTTTCTATCCGGGCTGCTTTTTTCTCCAGGTAATTTTCATAATTACCTTTATACACATACATATTGCTGCTGCCATCCAGTTCCCAGATCTCATTGCAAACCGCATCCAGGAAATAACGATCATGGGTAACCAGCAAGAGCGTCACATTTTCTTTATCTAAATAATGTTCCAGCCATTCCACCATTTCTACATCCAGGTGGTTGGTAGGTTCATCCATGATCAACAGCACATGTTTGTGTTCAAAACCAATATCGATCAGTGTTTTGGCAAGGGCCACTCTTTTTCGCTGGCCACCGCTTAATGTTTTGACTGGTTGAGCGAGGTGATGAATATTCAGCTTACCTAATACCTGTTTCACTTTGGCATCAAAATCCCAGGCATTCAGTTCATCCATTTTGATTAAGGCATCGCCCAATTTGTGTCCGTCTTCTTCTTCACTGGCGGCTTCATATTCTTTGATGGCATTAATCACCGGGTGATTATGAAAGAAGATATTATCCAGTACGGATTTTTCCTCCACAAAAGAAGGATCCTGTTCAAACAACACCACATCCACATCTTTATTGATCCAGCATTTGCCCTCATCCGCCGTTTCCTGCCCGGCTAATATGCGCAACAGGGTTGATTTACCCGTACCGTTCCGGGCCACCAGGGCGATCTTATCACCTTCTTCGATATGAAAGGAAATATTATTGAAAAGGGGCTTGATACCATAACTTTTGGACAATCCTTCTACAGAAACATAATGCATGACGCAAAGATAACCTAATGGCCCGCAATCCAGATGAGTAAGCAAATAAGGATGGTGGCAATAATAATGATGAGAAAATTGTATTTTTCCTGCTGGTGCCGGGTTCGATGTTTATGAGCAAATGTGTTGATCTGCTCGCAGGAGATTGTATCATTGCCAGCCAGTTGTTGAAGCCGTTCAGCAACCGGGATCACTTGTTGTTGCTGCAGGGCATTGGCAGACTTGATTATAGCAGTTACGATCTGCCCGGTGATTGCAGGTTCGTTGAATTGTTTCAGTTGTTCAATAGTAGCAGGAGAGAGCAGGTCCTGTATATAATCCTTCAGTCCCTCTTTGTCCATCCTGAAAACATCCAGTTTGGACGCATATCGTTCTAATTCTAATGCTTGCTTCAGCACAGACACAGGAGTTATCACCTCCTGCGTTTTTCTCTTGCCAATGCTCTGATCGTACCAACGCTTTTGCAGGTATTTTTCTTTTTTAGCAGGATTGGTTAAAACTTCATAAGCTTCTTTAATATCCGAAAACTGTGCTGCCGAATAAGGGTCATTACCGGTTTTATCCGGGTGATGCAGTAAAGCCAGCCTGCGATAAGCCTTTTTTATCTCGGGCAACGTAGCCGATGGTTCCAGTTCCAGCAGTTTATAATAATCCTTCAGATGCATAGCTGGCAGCGAAGGTAAGGCGGCTCCTGTTCATAAATAAACGGGCATTTTGACAAGAATTTACAACCAACTAACTTACAAAATGGTCATGTAAGGGCAAATAAGTTTAATTTTAGTTATCCTTTTCATTTTATAATCTTTTACATATGGACACACATGGTAAAAAAAATCGCAGAGATTTTTTAAAAGTAACAGGAAAAGCAGGACTGGCTGCTGGTTTATCCGCTACCATATTACCTGCCCTGGCATCAGCCAGTAACAATGAGCAGATAGTAAATGGCGGGGCCGAAGACGTGTTATTTACCCAACGTCCCTTGCCCTATGCGTTTGCCGCTTTAGAACCTGTGATTGATGCTATGACGATGGAAATTCATTACATGAAACATGCGGCTGCTTATGCCAAGAACCTGGCTGATGCAGTAAAAGCAGAAGGAGTAGATACAGAAAAAGAACAACTGAGATGGTTACTGGGAAAAATTTCAAAGTACTCTGTCAAGATGCGTAATAACGGTGGCGGACATTATAACCATGAATTTTTCTGGAAAACTATGCAGACGCCGGCTGACGATAACTCACCACAATCTGCGATCACAAAATTTATCATTCGGGATTTCGGCTCATTTGATGCTTTCAAAACACAGTTTACGGATGCCGGAAAGAACAGGTTTGGCAGTGGCTGGGCCTGGCTGGTAAAATCAGCCGATGGTAAATTAGTAGTGGGGTCAACACCCAACCAGGATAGCCCGCTGATGGATATCAGCGATCTGAAAGGAATTCCTTTACTGGGCCTGGATGTATGGGAACATGCCTACTACCTCAAATACCAGAACCGCCGGCCTGATTATATCAATGCCTGGTGGAAAACAGTAAACTGGAAAATTGTACAGCAACGTTATGATATGGCCTGATGCTATTTCAGGTTTTTATTGAAGAAATCAATGGTCCGCTGCCACGCAAGTTTGGCAGCGGTTTCATTATATCTTGTTGGTGCTGTATCATTGTGAAAAGCATGGTTAACACCTTCATAGATATATAACTCGTAAGGGATATTATTTTTCTTCAGTGCTTCCTCATAAGCCGGGATACCCGCATTAACTCTCTCATCTAACCCGCCATAATGTAATTGAATGGCAGCTTTGATCTTAGCTGTATCTTCTGCAGATGGCTGACGGCCATAAAATGCAACAGCTGCTTTTAGTGAGGGAACATTCACTGCGAGGTTATTACTCATTGCACCGCCCCAGCAAAAACCAACACAACCCGCTTTGCCGTTATAATCTTTGCGGGAGGGTAAGTAGTCAAATACATTCATAAAATTTTTCAGGTTATCTTCTGCTTTCAGTTGTTGAAATTTTGTTCTTGCTTCATCCTCATTGGCCGGGGTGCCACCTAATGCTGCTAAAGCGTTAGGAGCAATGGCAAGATATCCTGCTTGTGCAGCTCTTCTGGCTACATCCTCAATATGTGCATTGAGTCCGCGGTTCTCATGTATTACAATTACAGCGGGATATTTTTTTTCTTCCCTGGGCCGAGCCACATAGGCTTTCATTTCAGCCGGTACACCCGGATAGCTGATGTATTCCGTAAACAGGTCATCATCTGTTGTAACCGCTGCATGAGCATAATTTACTTCCAGCAAGGGAAGTAGTGCCATAGCCGCAGCAGTGCCACCGGCTAATAGGGCCAGCCGCTTCAGGAATTCCTGGCGGCTTAATGGTTTATGTGTGTATTCGTCGTACAGGTTGATGATCTGTTGGTCCATGTTAAAAGATTGAGGTGTCTTTAAAGTTACCGACTTTTTGAAATGTGAAAGTCTTTTGTACAAAGTTTTCATAAAACACCCGGTTTGTCATCCCGTTGCCAGCTGTATGGCATAAAACTGGCGTCCTACAGGTGAAGTACTAATTGAAGAAAACCAGTTTACTAAACAACATTTACATGAGTCTATTTTTTACAAAAAAACAGTCATCCATGAAACGGATCTTTCAAACTGCTGCACTGGCATTGTTTATAGTGCTGGTCAGCTCCTGGCGAAGCGATCTTGCTGCACAACCGTACCCGCCGGACAATTATAACAACAATAGCAATGAGTACGGCGATGAAGAAGTTTCTTATCAAAAATTTTATGACGAACTCAGTCCCTACGGGCAATGGGTACAGCATCCGTCTAACGGGTATGTATGGGTACCGGATGCGGATGATAATTTCCGTCCTTATGCCACCAATGGTCATTGGGTATATACCGATGACTATGAATGGATGTGGGTATCGGATTATGACTGGGGCTGGGCACCTTTTCACTATGGCCGCTGGGACCAGGATCAGTATCTGGGATGGTATTGGGTACCGGGTTATGAATGGTCACCGGCCTGGGTAGCCTGGAGAGATGGTGGAGATTACTATGGCTGGGCACCGTTAAGACCCGGCATTAGTATCAATATCGGCATAGGTACTTATAATCCTCCTTATGATTACTGGTGTTTTGCGCCACGACGTTACATCAATTATAACAGGATATATGATTACTGTTATGATCGTCGCCAGAATATTACGATCATTAACCAGACAACGATCATTAATAATTACGGATACCGTCGTAACGTATTCTGCGCTGGTCCACGCAGGGCAGATGTGGAAATATATATCGGCCGCATTTCTCCGGTTCGTTTCCGTGGTTCATCCAGGCCGGGGCGATCCATCTTCAGAAATAATGAAGTGAATTTCTATCGTCCGAATGTTCGCAGGGATAATGATAGACAATTTGCTCCCCGCCAGTTTGAAAGATATGACCGGGAAAGAGCACAACGTGGTGAACGTTTTGAAAGAAGAGATGACAGGAATGGCAGACCAGGTAATAACCGTTTTGAAAGAAACGATAACCAGCCAAACAGAAATAATGGGCGGATAGAAAGAAGAGATGATAATGTTCGTCAGCCGCAACAAAATGGTAGTGGTCGTTTTGAACGCCAGCGGAATGATAACAACCGGCAAGGAGAAGTGAGAACTCCACGGGAAAGAGAACCCAGGGTAAATCCTGGTAACAATGGAGGTAACAGGAATTTTGAAAGAAGGCCCCCGGAAAGAAACCCTCAGCCGCAGGTGCGTGAACCAAGGCGTGAGGTCAGAAGCGAAAACCGCCCGCCACAGCAAGTGGAAAGAAGACAGTCACAGCCGCAGCAACCACAACGACAGTTTGAGCGGCGTAATGATAATAATAGCCGCCCGCAGGGAAGAACTGATAATGGTGGTGGTAACGGAAGGGGAAGAAGCAGATTTTAATTGATCGCTGTCATGTATTTGCAAAAGGCCTCATTATGAGGCCTTTTGCTGTGTATATGGTATTGTAATTGATAAAAATACGGTTGGGCGACCGTTATTTTACATAGGCAAAAACTGCGTTTACCGGAAT
Source organism: uncultured Bacteroidota bacterium (assembly GCA_902826165.1). Taxonomy (GTDB): domain Bacteria; phylum Bacteroidota; class Bacteroidia; order Chitinophagales; family Chitinophagaceae; genus CADEDV01. The sequence continues at coordinate 131,440 of CADEDV010000004.1, read as the reverse complement.
TAAATGTAGTATTTTGAACCACGGGTAAAATCTGATATCTACTTATGGAATTACTGCAGCGTCTTCAGCAATGGCAGCAACGGAAAGAAAGCACCACCAGGCCTGCTATGCATTTATTATCTCCGTGGCAGCGGTTCCTTTTATTCCTGCGGCATATAAAATCAACCGGGTTTACCGATGAACTGGAAGCCTATGAAAAAAGGAAGCTCGGCATTTTCAACTTATTGAATTTTTTTCAGCTTATTACCGGTATACTGATCCCGGTAATCGATTTTTTAACGGTAGCAGACCTGCCCGTTTCGGTATGGGCTGTTGCTATGTTACCAGCACTGGTCAGCTTAACAGCATTGGTATTGAATGCAAAGCTCCAGTACAAAGCAGCCTTACTGGTTTACTTTATCTTATATCCTGTATTTACCTGCATTATTTATATCAATGGGATCAATCTTGGGGTAGAATTATCTTTTGTATTGTATGGGCTGCTCTCTGTTTTCTTTTTGCAGGAGATTGGGTATATGCTTTTTTCAGTCGGTCTTTCGATGATCAGTTATTTTATTCTTTCAGTGGTCTTAAAAGATTACAGGTACCAGTTAAAATCTATTCACCTGGTGGCGTACCTTGTTAACCAGTTGCTGGCCATCGGCTATATTTTTTATGGATTGTATCTTATTAAAAGAGAAAATGCAGGCTACCAGTCGAGTATCATGCGGCAAAAGGCTGCGATGGAAAGGCAAACAGAGCAATTAAAAAAACAGGCTGCGGAACTCGAAGAACTGAATACACTAAAGAATAAATTATTCTCGGTTATTTCTCATGACCTGAAAACGCCGATGTACGCTTTGCGCAATCTTTTTCATAATGCACAGGAATTAAAAATGTCAGCATCCGAAATAAAAGCCATGCTGCCGGATGTGATCAATGACCTGAATTATACCACCGGCCTGATGGAAAACCTGCTGCACTGGGCCAAGAGCCAGATGCAATCCAATGAAGTAAGAAAGCAGGAATTGGATATGAACAGTATGATCGAAGATGTGATTCAATTGTTGAGAGTGCAAGCAGATGCCAAGCAAATAACCATTGAACGTAAAATGGCTTTGCCTGCCTATGCTTTGGCAGACAGGGACATGATCAACCTGGTATTGCGGAATCTTCTTTCCAATGCCATCAAGTTTTCACCCCGTGAAGGACGTATTGTGATCGGTATTCATGCATATGAATCATTTACGGAGGTATTTATCCGGGATTCAGGATCTGGAATTACCAAAGAAGCGATGCAGAAGATCAATGAGAGTAATTTTTACAGCACACCCGGCACCGCCAGTGAAGCCGGTACCGGGCTGGGCTTGATGTTATGCAGGGAATTCCTACAACGCAATCAGGGAAATATGATGATCGAAAGCGAACCCGGAAGAGGCAGCACTTTTTCTTTTACTTTGCCGCAGCCATAATCAAAAAATAATTTCTCCGGCTATCCATAAATACATATTTTCGGTTTAATTCTTTGTACCCCCTCTATTCCCGTAAAAACCTTCTCCGTAATCCCGATGGATACTTCCAAAACTAATGAGAGGAATAGTTATTCTTACGTTTACTGCTTTTATAACCATTGTCGGGCAATCCCAGGAATTGTCAACGGCAGAACTGATTTCACTCACCTCCCTGACCCCGCAAAAATTTGAACAGGCGATTAATAAAAAAGGTTACCAGAAAGGAGATATAACTGACCGGGGCGATGCTGTTGTGCATGTGTTCAATCCCAGGCAAAAGACTATAGAAGAAGCTAAGATAAAGCGGTACGCAGAAAAATACCAGCAGGGAGAAGAACAGTTTTTGGTATATGCTACATCCTCATTTACTGAAAACAATACGATCAGGGAGAAATTAAGAAAGGAAGGTTTCTTTTGCCCTGTTGATTCTGTTATCTACAACGGTAAAGAAATTCTTTTTCAAAAAAAGAATTTGGTGGTGGCTGCTGCCTGTTTAGTAAGCCCGGCCGATACAGTTTATTCTTTTCGTTTCCAGTATAAGAATTTACCCACGCCGGCCCGGGTCAATTTCGCTGATGACCTGTTGCAGTTCACTTCTCACCAGCACCTGGTAACGATGTTTGGTTCGGCTAATGTTACAAAAGACCAGTATTATTTTTCAGATAACGAGATCAATGCCTGTACCGTTTTATTTCCCAATACCAGCCGGCAGGCCATCTTCATCTGGAATGATGAAATGAATCTGGCTGACCTGGGTTCCATCGTCATTGGTGGAAGTGTAAGGGGAGGAAGCAGCCCAGAGAATGAGATGCTGCAGGTATCTGAGAATGCATGGATGCTGCGCAACGGTATCAGGGCTAATATGAAACTCAAAGAGTTGCTGGAACTCAACGGGAAGGATTTTACGATCTATGGTAAAGAATCCGATTATTTTATGAAGGCTGATGCAGCTGCTGAAAAAGGTGATATTGACTTTAAGGAGATATCGGTTATTATGGGATGTTTGAATTGTAGTGCTACCTATTTACTCAACAAAGAAAAACTGAGTGCAGAAGTTGCGTTGGATAATAATCTATCCATGCATGTGCTGATGCTGATATTATATCCCACGGATAATACTACTAAAGACGAAGTAAAAACCAAATAATAAAAAAGCCTGCAATTGCAGGCTTTTTTATGTGTATTATTTTGAGATCAGGCTTCAGCCTCCATATAACTTTCCACGGGCTCACAGGTACAGATCAGGTTCCTGTCACCATGTGTGTTATTGACTCTTGCTACAGAAGGCCAGAATTTATTCTGTGTAACATAGTATAACGGGAATGCGGCCTGTTGCCTTGTGTAAGCATGCTTCCATTCATCAGCTGTTACCACAAACTGTGTATGTGGCGCATTTTTCAGCGGGTTATCTTTTTTATCTACCACAGCATCTTCAATGGCTTTGATCTCTTCCCGGATAGACAACAATGCATTACAAAAACGGTCCAGTTCTCCTTTGTCTTCGCTTTCTGTTGGCTCGATCATGATCGTGCCTGGCACCGGGAAACTCATCGTTGGTGCATGGAAACCATAATCCATCAATCGCTTGGCCACATCTTCTGCTTCGATCTCTGCTGTTTTTTTGAACGGACGCAGGTCAACAATGAATTCATGGGCACAAGTGCCATTTGTTCCCAGGTACAATACATCATAAGCACCATCCAGTTTGGCCCGCATATAGTTGGCATTCAGGATCGCATATTCAGTAGCAGTTTTCACCCCTTCGGCACCCAGCATACGGATATAGCCATAGGAGATGAGTAAGATAGAAGCACTACCATAAGGAGCAGCACTCACTGCATGAGCAGATCCTGTTTCCACATGGCCAGGTAAATGTTTTGCCAGGTGTGCTTTCACACAGATAGGTCCCATGCCGGGGCCGCCTCCACCATGCGGTATGGCAAATGTTTTATGCAGGTTCAGGTGGCAAACATCGGCACCGATCAAACCCGGTGCAGTCAGACCAACCTGTGCATTCATATTCGCACCATCCATATACACTTGCCCGCCATGCTGGTGAATGATATCTGTGATATCTTTTACTGTTTCTTCATATACGCCATAGGTACTCGGGTAAGTGATCATCACACCCGCCAGTTCATTACTGTACTGTGCTGCTTTTGCTTTCAGGTCTTCCACATCAATATAACCGTTCTCCAGTGCTTTCACCACCACTACTTTCATTCCGGCCATTACTGCAGATGCAGGATTAGTACCATGTGCAGAGATCGGGATCAGCATGACTTTGCGGTGATGATCGCCATTGGCTTCATGAAAACTTTTGATGGTTAATAAACCGGCATACTCACCCTGTGCTCCGCTGTTGGGTTGCAGGCTGCAGGCATCAAACGCTGTTATCTCGCAGAGATATTTACCCAGTTCATCAATAATATATTTATATCCCTGTGTCTGATCAGCAGGAGCAAAAGGATGTATTTTACCCCAATGACTCCAGCTCAATGGCATCATTTCACTGGCTGCATTCAGTTTCATGGTGCAGCTGCCCAGTGAGATCATAGAAGTGTTCAGGGAAAGATCTTTATTCTCCAGCGATTTGATATACCGCATCATCTGGCTTTCACTATGGTGTGTATTGAACAGGGGATGTGATAAGAAAGCAGATGTTCTTGTCAGCGAAGAAGGAATATGGTTCAATTCATCATCATGATGGATATCAAATGCCACCGGGTCTTTATCGTTCTCAAAACAATTGATCAGGTCATACAGGTCTTCGAGTACAACGGTTTCATCAAGGGAGATGCCGATATGGTTATGACCGATATAGCGGAGATTGATCTGTTGTTGTTCAGCCTTTGCTTTGACCGGTGCAATATCTTTTACTTTCACCATAATGGTATCAAAGAAATTACCGGAATACAATTCAAATCCTCTTTCCTCAATAGCTTCAGCAATGGTTTGGGTTAAGAAAGCTACTCTTTTGGCAATGCTCTTCAATCCATCCGGCCCATGGTACACGGCATACATGGCCGCCATATTGGCGAGTAAAGCCTGTGCGGTGCAAATATTTGAAGTGGCTTTTTCTCTTTTGATATGCTGCTCCCTTGTTTGCAACGCCATTCTCAACGCCCTGTTACCCTGTGCATCCACACTTACACCAATGATGCGTCCGGGAATACTTCTTTTAAAATCATCTTTGGCAGCAAAGAAGGCGGCGTGAGGCCCACCATAACCCAACGGCACTCCGAAACGCTGTGCAGAACCAACAGCTACATCGGCTCCTAATTCTCCGGGAGGCGTTAAAAGTGTTAATGCCAGCAGGTCAGTTGCCATTACAATAAAAGCACCGGCTTCATGAACAGTATTGATGAATGCCCGGTAATCTTCAATGCTTCCTTTATCATTCGGGTATTGAACAATAGCACCAAAATAGCTGGTATCAATCGTTGCTGTTTTATAATCGCCGTAAACGATCTCGATGCCAACAGGTATGGCTCTTGTTACCAGTACGTCTTTTGTTTGCGGAAAAATCTCATGGTCGACAAAGAACTTAGGCCGTTCGATATGATCCTGTTTATTCAGGGTATTGAAGAACATGGTCATGGCTTCGGCAGCGGCCGTTGCTTCATCCAATAAGGAGGCGTTGGCAATTGGCAATGCTGTCAGGTCGCTGATCATGGTCTGGTAGTTCAGCAGGCTTTCCAGGCGGCCCTGTGAAATTTCAGCCTGGTAAGGTGTGTATTGGGTGTACCAACCCGGATTTTCAAACACATTTCGCAAGATCACCGAAGGGGTGATGGTATCATAATAACCCTGGCCGATATAATTTTTATAGACCTTATTCAGTAACGACACTTCTTTGATATGCTGCAGGTATTCATGCTCACTCATAGCAGCCGGAATTGAGAGCGGTTGCTGCATCCGTATAGCGGCAGGAACAGTTTTGTCAACCAGCGCAGCAAGGCTGCTGACGCCGATGGTTTTCAGCATGCTCCGGGTATCCGTTTCATTGGGTCCGATATGACGGGGAATGAACTCGTTGGATTGTTGTTCAAAAAGGCTCATAAAAAGGGTGCTTAGAGTGTAAAAAGATGCGCAAAGTTACGGGAGGGACATCATAAAATACCTGACTTGTTGAAGGGTGGGGATAAGGGGTGAAATAGGAGAACTATCTGCCTGCAAATGCCTTTCTTTGCAGGATGCAGGAAAAGCTGTTACAGAACTGGGAAAAGAAGTCGGGTGAACGCCAGAAAGAGTATAAAAAATACTTGCACCGGGCTGAAAAGAACAAGGTATTGAAGCAACTGCCCGAGCTGAACGAGCAGGCTTTTGAAAAGATCGATTGCCTGCAATGTGCCAATTGCTGTAAAAATTATTCTCCCCGGTTCACGCCTCCGGATATTAAACGAATCAGCAAATTCCTGGGTATGAAGGATGGCGATTTCCGGGATACCTACCTGCGGGTGGACGAGGAAGGCGATAATGTGCTGAAAGAAATGCCCTGTGCTTTCCTGGGTGCTGATAATTACTGCTCCATTTATGATGTCCGTCCCACGGACTGTGCCCGTTTCCCGTATATGGATGATGACTTCATGCTGAAACGGCAACCGATGGCCTTAAAGAATACCAGCTTTTGCCCCATTACTTATTATGTGATCGAGAAACTCATTGAGGCGGAGAAAGGGAAATGATGATGTATGCAAAACCGGCCTGTTGTTCTGTAACATGGTCTTAAAGATCATACTAAAGTATGAAAGCTCTCAGGGAGCAAGCCCTTAGTTTACGACTATTATATTAACTTAGGTAATCTTACCAGCAGACCGGAGGTATGCAAGATTCAGCTGCAAAAATATTTTCAGGTTGTATTACCTTCTTTACAGCATCAATGCTGCTATGCGGTTCCTTGCTGGCCCAGCAAAGTAATTTTCATTTTAGCCATCTTTCTGAAAAAAACGGGCTCTCATCCAACCGGGTACAGAATATCATTCAGGATCGCCAGGGATTTTACTGGATTGCCACGGCAGACGGGCTCAACCGGTTTGATGGCAGTTCTTTCAAACTGTTTCGGTACAATAGAAACGATTCTTTTTCGATAGCTAATAATAACTGCATCACATTACTGGAAGGTGATGAGGGAGATATATGGATTGCAACCATGAAAGGAGTAAGCCGGTATCTGAAACAAAAAGGAGTTTTCAGGAACTATGTTTTTCATCATGCTGCAGTGAATGATAATATACTGAATGCAATACAGGGACTTGCAAAAGATGAAACAGGAGCCATATGGGCAGTATCCTATGGTGTTTGGAAAATTGATCCGGTTAATAACAGCATCACGGATTTTATTAATAACACAGGTAATAATATCGCTTTTCCCGGGGTGACCGGTTTATACAACCTGAGCTATGACCGGGTTAACAAGGGATTATGGATGAATTCGGACTCTGCATTACATTTTTTTGATGTTGGAGGAAAAAAGTTTTTTAATTCCCGTCATAATCCATTGCAATGGCCTGTGTTCGGACTAAAGGATAGGAAACCTTTGTATGCAGTGGGACAGCAGTACTCTTGGGCTTATGACAGGATGACCCGGTTGTTGTACCGGTTTGAGAAAGGGGCACCTGCCGGAACGCCTGTTCTTTTAAACTTTACAAACCCGGTTAGTCATCTTTCTGTTGATGGCAACGGGAGCCCCGTTTTTAGTTTTGAACTTGTTCCGGCGGTGGTATATAACTATGCGGAAAAGAAAAAGGAAATGCTGCCTGTCATTTATTATAGTTCAGGGATTAAATTTTCCGGAATTGTAAACCGGATTTATACTGACAGAAACCGGAACAAATGGTTATGTACACCGGATGGGATTTTTGTAATGGCAAATAATACGTATCCGCTGCAATCATATTCTCTCGGCCTTGATCCATCAGGTTTCCCTAATACTGTTCATTCATTCGTAAAGCAGGAAAGCAAGGTTTGGGTGGAGGTCAGGCATCATTTATATAAATATGACCTTGCCTTGCAAAAACTATCAGCCAGGCCCGTTATTAAAGACAAGTTTGAGAAGATATTACACAATGCAGGCGATACTTTGCTATGGCTGGGCCGGGATAATGAAATTGTGTTGTTTGACTGCCGGACGGAAAAAATTATAACAACAACCGCCATAAAAGGCAGCCCTTATTTTGCCCTGACAGATAAGCAAAATAATACCTGGATGGGAACCTGGGATAACGGATTATACCTGATGGATCAACAGGCCCGGGTTATTAATCATTATACAGAAGAAAATGGCCTTGCTTCTGATGCACTAATATGTGCTTGGTATGATGGAGTGGAGGAGTTGTGGCTGGGTATGAATGGTGGCCGGGGATTTACCAGATTGGACCTGCGAACCCGGCAGTTCGAACATTTTTCTATAACGGCTGACAAAAAGCCCTCCATAGAATTTAACAGCATTACCGCCATAACAAAGGACAGTTCCGGTCATCTTTGGCTCGGAACTTACGGAGGAGGAGTTTATTGTTTTGACAAAAATAAAAAGCAGTTTCAAAACTACCAGCGCAGCGAGGGATTGTCGGGTGATTATATCAACACCCTGGTGGTTGATAATGCAGGTAGTTTATGGATATCAACGATGAATGGAATTGATATCATGAATATTCCTGACAGGAGTTTCCGGCATGTATATGAGTCCATGCAGCAGGTAAATAACGATCATATCAATAATCTTTTTATTGACAGTGATGGAAGTTTTTTTTATTCAGCAGGGGCTAAGATTATCAGCCTTCAGCCGCAGCTATATATATCTGCCGAAGAGGAGGCGACGGTATTGGTAAGCAGTTTTAAGGTATCCGGCAAGGAATTGCATGTGCTGCATCCGGGCATTCCGGTACACTTATCGTACCAGGAAAATTTTTTCTCAATTGAGTATTCATCTCTGCGCCTGAATCCGGATATACCGGTGCAGTACAGGTGCAAGCTGGACGGGTTTAATAAGGATTGGGTATATAGTAATGCCAAAGGGTTTGTCAATTATACAAACGTCCCCCCGGGGAATTATAAATTGCTGCTGAATGCTACAAACACAACGGGTAAATGGAACAGCATTCCCCTGGAAATATTAATTATCATTGAACCGCCATTCTGGAAAACATGGTGGTTTTATTTGCTGAGTACTTTACTGACGGGATGTTTGATACTGCTGATCGTCAGAAGCCGTATAAGGCAGTTTAAGAAAAGGCAAACAGAAAGACTGAGATTGGTGGTGGCCACGCAGGAGAAAGAAAAAAAAATCATATCAGCAGAGCTGCATGATGATCTTGGTGTGCGTCTTTCTGCACTGAAATATTTTGTAACATCGCTGAAAAAATATCTTTCTCCCGGGGATTTACAGGCGCAGCAGACTTATGATAAGACAATAGCCATTATAGATGAGTCAGTGGAGGATATCCGTTACCTGCTTATCAACTTAAGCCCTAAAACACTTCACGAGTATGGCTACCTGGCAGCAGTGGAAGACCTCGTCAATAAGCTTAGCCAGCTTCATATCATCAATATCTCCCTGCGGCAAACCGGGATGGAAAAAAGATTAGATTCTGAAACTGAATCAGGCTTGTACAGGATTACACAGGAACTTATAAATAATACGCTAAAGCATGCAGGGGCAAGAGCTATTGAACTGGCTATCGAAAAAATGAACGGGCAGATACGATTTTCTTACAGTGATGATGGAAAAGGATTTGTCTCTTCTTCTCCTTACGGTGGCTATGGAATCGAGAATATTCAAACGAGGGTGGCCTTACTTGGGGGAAAGATTGACTGGGATACTTCTGCCGGTAAGCCGGTAAAAGTGAATATTGTAATACCCTATAATCATACTTAAGTATGAAGCGGGGCTGTATGAATCCTTTGTATTTTTAACAGAACAGGAATAGCTGATTAAATATCCAGCATGAACAACGGAGTTGCCACTGGGAAGAAAAAAATATTCATCGCCGATGACCATCAACTTTTTGTAGATGGGTTACGCCTGCTTTTTGCACAACATACCTGCTATGAAGTTACCGGCTACGGAAGCAACGGACAGGCTATTCTTGATTTTATTTTAGGTAACCCGGTTAGTATTGTTATTACGGATGTCAACATGCCGGGAATGAACGGCATTGAAGCCACCCGCCATATCAAATCAATTGACCCGGATATATGTGTAATTGCAGTCAGCATGCTGAATGACTATGCAACTGTGCATAAAATGCTGCAAAGTGGGGCGGATGGGTATGTGCTGAAAAATGCAGGAGCCGATGAGTTATTAAAGGCCCTGGAGTTTGCTGAAGGTGGGGAAGTGTATATCAATAAAGAAATTTCAGATATACTGCTAAAAGGAATCCGGTTTAACCAGTCACCGGAAATAAAACGTATCAAAGCCATTCGTGAAGACCTTACCCAGCGGGAAAAAGAAATCCTTGGACTGATCGTCAGGGGATTAAGTAATCAGCAAATCGCTGACCAGCTTTTCATCAGCATACCTACCGTTAAAACACACAGAAGCAATATCCTTGCGAAGTGTGATGTAAAGAATACTGCATCGCTTGTTCGTTTTGTAATGGAAAACGATTTACTGCAATAACCAGTCACACTTCTCCTACTAAAGTATGAATTCAAATTCCTTCTTTTGAATGAGCCGATTTGATGATTGCCGGGATAGTTTTACAACAACAGCCCGCAATCGCATTCTAACTGTTAACAGTGGTTGCTGCAAGCTGGTTTGAAAACTTGCTGGACGAATTCTAATCATTTAACCATTAAAACCAATCAGTATGAAATTTGCTGGTAAAGAAATCAGGAGCAGGATCAGGACGTATTTTATCAGGACAGCACTTGCAGCAGCCATTTTAGTAATAATGGATTCCTGTGCCTGTGATACATGGTGTAAGTTTATGAATGGTGCGAATAACGAGGTACACCAAGTTAAAGGTGGTGATGCAGATTGCGAATGTTTATGCAGACCCAACCTGCCCCGTTGTGAGGATCTGCGTAAACAGGCAGCTAATAACACAACAACGCCTGACTCTGCCGCTGCTCCGGTACCTACCCTTAGAAATTCCCCGTTACCCGGAGAATATTTTTCAACCGTTATTACAGCAGGTCCGAATCTTTCTTTTAAAAGCAGTAAAGAAGAATATGGAGGAAGTTACGGCGGTCATGAGCCAGGAATTGGTTTACAGCTTGGGGTAGGCACTGTATTGCCGTTTAACAACCAATTTGCACTGGCTCCTTCCATACGTTTTTCACAAAAAAATGCCAGCGAAACTTTCGGTTATTCAGAGCCCGGCGGCAGCGTGGAGTATAAAGACAAATACACGTACAATTATGTCGGGGGCATGATGCTGGCACAATTCCGGGTCAGTAAAAATATAAGCCTCGTGGCTGGCCCGGAAGTAAACTACCTGCTGAGTGCCAGTAGGAAATCCGGTGGCAGCAGTGGTACGGGTGATAAAGAGAGCATCACGAAGAGCTCGGCCAGGCTGGGGGCTGATATACTGGCAGGTGTAAAATATGATATACCAGTCGCCAATGGACGTTCCAAATGGGGTCTTCAACTGATCTATGATCATCGTCTTTCAAGGCTGAATAAAAAGAAAGATGCAAGCGGAATGGAAGTTCCGGCATATAACGTAACCGGGTTTCAACTTGGACTGGCCTATAACATTTGCGGGTGTGGAAAAAGTAAATGAGGCAGAAATAGAAAATTTGAAAATCGATCATTTATAAAATTATCGTATGGCTATTCAAAAATCGTTCTCCCGGTTCATACTACCTATTCCTGTATTTGTTCTTTTATTTTTGACAGGATGCAGGGCGGAAGAACAACAACGTAATAACACTTGTGATACGAATGATAACAGTTGTTGTGAATGTACGGCTGTTTATACCCAGGTTGGACAAACAGCTGCCACAGCAGTGCTCTGTAGCGCAGCGGACAAACAGAATTTTATGACCACCTGGACCAATCCGCTGGTGCGAATAGATTGCAGAAGACAATAAGTTATCATTTCTCTTTCTTCTCCCCACCCGACGTACTGATCCATCCCCAGATGATCAATGCCGCAATAATGATAACAACGATCTTCATGTTGTTTATTTAGCCGTCAACTCTTCGTACGCTGCCTGCAGGGGCCGCTGGAATCCATCTCCCCTCCATTCGGTCTCGCCGGGTAAAGCCGTGTTCTTCAAAATTTCTTCTTTGGTCTTACCGGCTTTTATTTCGTCTTCCGCAAATTTCAATACCCGGCCCAGGTAGTCGCCAAACTTTTTAAGGTCATCCGACGTACCGGTTACTTCATAGCCGGTGCCAGAGTGCCCGTATACAAACATCGTTTTCTTATCGAAGGTATCTGCCGTCTTGTCCAGTACTTTTATCCAGCTGTTCATATTAGCACCGGCACTGCGGTCCACGAAAGGATGACGGCGATTGAACAAGAGGTCACCCATGTGTACAATATTCGCATGCTGAAAATGCACTAAAGCATCACCATTGGTATGCCCCGCACCAAAATAATGCAGACATATTTTTTCTTTACCCACTTTCTCACACCAGGTGGTGCCAAAGGTCTGGTCGGGATATAATTGTTTGTCTTCCGTTTTATTTTTTTGTGCCGCTGCCTCCTGGTTCTTTTTGGAATTCTCATGTGACAGCACATGTTCTGCAATTCCTTTAAAAGCAATATTACCGCCACTGTGATCACCGTGATGGTGCGTATTGATCAATAACTTGAAAGGTTGTTCGCTTTTCTTTTTCAGCTCATCGATCAGGTGCTTACTCTGGTCGGGGAATTGTGAATCCACCACCACGATCCCTTTTTTGGATAATAAGAAAGCAATGGTGCCACCTCTCTCCGTAAAGATGCCCACATCATTGCGCAGCATAGTGATCTTCCAGGGATCATCAAAGAAGCCGGCCAATAATTTTTGTTGTGATAATGTAAGTGCGCCAACGGCCATAGCGGAGTTTTGAATAAAGGAGCGGCGGTTCATATGGAGAAGTTGATTTGTTGATTTGAAGTTACGATTTAGTGACTTAAATACTAAAAGCAGAATAAATGAATATGTAACCTGATTTTCCCTCCACAGGTGATAAGAGTTTAATACTCAAACTTTCGCAATCCCGGTGCTTTGAACCAGGTGACGAAAACGACCACCAGGGTCATACAACCACCGAAAATGACTGAAGGGACAGTGCCCATGGCAGCTGCAGCTACGCCGCTTTCAAATTGGCCCAGTTCGTTGGACGAATTGATGAAGATGGAATTCACGGAAGAAACCCGGCCCCGCATTTCATCCGGCACAAATAATTGTACCACTGTGCCCCGGATGATCACACTCACTCCGTCGAACAAACCACCGGCAAACAAGGCTATAAAACTTAACCAGAAATTTTGTGATATGGCGAAGACAAGAATACAAAGCCCGAAACCTGCCACCACGTATAATAAGGTTCTTCCCTGTTTCTTTTTCAACGGGTGGGTGGTGAGCCAGGCAATGGCGACAAAATTGCCTAAATAAGTAGCTGCGACTAACCAGCCCAATCCCTGCGGCCCCACATGCAGGATATCACTCGCAAATACGGGCAACAATGCAATGGCGCCGCCAAACAATACGGCAAACATATCAAGGCTCATGGCACCTAACAATGCTTTTTGATGAAAGACAAAACGTAATCCTTCTTTTACGCCGTCCCATGTTTTACTGCTACCCTGCCAGCTGACAGGTTTGGGTTTTATTTTTTGAAACAAAAAGAATGAAATAGCGATGAGTACACAAACCGGGGTGAATGCGATAGTAATATTGGTATAACCCATTAGTACACCTGCCACAGCCGGACCGGCAACCGCAGCAACGAGCCATACCATGCTATTGACCGAAACGGCTTTTACCAATGACTCCTGCGGGATCAGTTGTGCTAAAAACGCATTGAATGCTGAAGCGGTGAAGGCCCGTACAGCACCCGTGCAGAATACCAATGCATAAATACTCCATTCAATCAATCGTTTTGAATAATTCTCCTCCATCCAGTGGGAGGTAACTATCAGTAAGCCCAGCATGATGAAAAAATACAACGCAATGCAAATGCTGATGAGCCTGTGTTTATTGCTTTTGTCCACTTTTACCCCGGCAGGTAAAGCCAGGAGGATGGCGGGGATCACTTCCGATAATCCTAGGAAACCGAGGGCCAGTTTACTGCCGGTTATTTCATATAATCTCCAGCCCAGTAATACCGGTGTCATTCTGAGTCCCGCAATAAATAGTATCCGTGCAATGATGAACCAGGTAAATTCTTTATTGATGACCGGTATGGGAATGCGTTTCATCATGGAAGGGAAATAAAATGCTGACCATCTTCATAGTCTTTCTCCAGCGCTTCATAGATCACCTGCAAATGTTTTTCGTTACCAAGAAAATCGGCGTTGCTGGCATCCACGTACAGGGTTTTAATATTATGCTGTTTAATATAATTCGTATACGTTTCCTGGATGTTAAACAAATAATCATCCGGGATATTCTGTTCGTAAGAACGATTTCTTTTTTTGATATTACGCTGCAGTTTGCTAACAGGTGCATGCAGGTAGATCAGGATATCAGGTTGTATCAATTGCTGGTGAATGATATCGAAGAGCCGCTGGTAAAGCCGGAATTCATCTTCCGGCAGCGTTACTTTGGCAAATAAGAGACACTTGGTAAAAAGATAATCAGAGATGGTGAGGCTCTGGAACATATCCGATTGCTGGAGCAGGTCTTTTTGTTGCTTGAAACGTTCGGCCATGAAAAATAATTCCAGCGGGAAGGCATATTGCTGCGGGTTCTCGTAAAACTTTGGCAGGAAGGGATTGTCGGCAAATTCTTCCAGGATCAGTCTTGCATTATAATGTTTGGATAATAAATGAGCCAGGGTTGTTTTACCAGCGCCGATATTTCCTTCTATGGTGATAAAGTGGTACTTCATTGATGCGTGATGAAAGTGTACGGTGTGTAAAGCAGCAAAATAAAAGAAATGAAATGTCAAATCCGGAAGCCCGGAAAGTTTGTGGATAAATCAGGGAGGCGTTTTACTTCCAATTTATCGGGGCACTCTTCCAGTAACTGCACAATCGTTTTATTCAATACCGGGTGCATAACAGCTGCTGCGATCTCTGCCAGTGGTAACAGGGCAAAACGGCGGTTGGGCAGTTCGGGATGGGGCAGTTTCAGGAAATGATAATTATGTTTCTCCTGGTTGAATAAGAGGATATCAATATCAATAATCCGGGGACCATACTTCTCTTCCCGGATGCGGCCCATGCTTTTTTCTGCCTTCAGAATGCGGCGTATCAGTTGCCGGGCATTCAGTTCGGTATCTAATGCCAGGGCCTGGTTCAGGAAAGCCGGCTGGTCGGTCTTGCCCCAGGCCGCCGTTTCGTACAACGAAGAAGCCTGAACAATAGTGCCGCAATCCTTATTCAGCAAGGCTCTTGCCTTTGCCAGGTTTTCCTCCCGGTCGCCCATATTGCCGCCTGTAAGTAAATATGCCCTGTTCATGATTGATCAACTGCTAAAGGGTCAAATATCTTTATTTTTGGCATTCATCAATGGATTACTTGTATGCGCAGTTTCTTTAAAACTTTTTTTGCCGCCTTCCTGGCATTGGTACTTTTTTCATTGCTGGTCTTTTTTGTGCTGGCCGGCATTATCGGGGGATTAGCCACCAAACAGAAATCTAAAGTTGAGCCACAGTCCGTACTGGTGATAGACCTGGGGCAGCATTTTAAAGAACAGGTACAGGAGGATCCGTTTTCTATTGTGAGCGGTGATGAAGAAAAAACTATTCCCGGTTTGTATGACCTGGTCCGGTTAGTGCAATATGCCAAAACGGATAAACATGTTGAGGGGATCTACCTGCAGGCACATGCAAGCCCGAATGGTTTTGCAGCCAGCGAAGAAATAAGAAAAGCCTTACTTGATTTTAAAAGCAGCGGTAAGTTCATCATTGCACATGGTGATGTGATGACGCAGCGGACTTACTGCATCGCCAATGTGGCGGATAAAATTTATATCAGCCCGCAGGGTATGCTGGAATGGGTGGGGTATAGTGTTGATTATGCTTTTTTGAAAGGAACATTGGATAAACTGGAGATCGAACCCCAAATATTCTATGCGGGTAAATTTAAAAGTGCTACCGAGCCACTCCGTTCCGACAGGATGACCGAGGCCAATAAACTGCAAACAACAGTTTGGTTGAATGATTTGTATGATGAATTATTGGTCAACACCGCTGTAGCCAGAAAATCAGATACAGCAGCATTGCGTCAGCTGGCGAATACGGCTGCAATACAAACCGTGCAGGATGCTGTGGATAATAAACTTATTGATGGTGCTAAGTATGATGATGAAGTGAAAGATGAAATTAAAAGCAGGCTGAAGATCGATAAATATGAACGGATCGCTTTTATATCTGTCAACAAATACATGAGCACCGCTAACTATATTAAAACAGGTGCAGAGAAAATTGCACTGATCTATGCAGAAGGAGATATCGTGGATGGAAAAGGCGGGAAGGATATGATCGGGGGAGAGGGATACCGTTCTTTATTACGCAAAGCCCGGCTGGACCAGTCGGTGAAAGCAATTGTATTTCGTATCAATTCCGGTGGTGGCAGCGCCATGGCCAGTGAAAATATCTGGCGGGAACTGGAACTGGCCAAAAAAGAAAAACCGGTGATCGTAAGTTTTGGTGATGTAGCCGCTTCAGGCGGTTATTATATTGCCACGGCAGCAGATAGCATTTTTGCACAGCCTTGTACGATCACTGGTTCTATCGGTGTGTTCGGCATCATTCCCAATATGCAGGGATTTTTTAAAAATAAACTGGGTATCACTTTCGATGGAGTGAAGACAGGACCTTATGCGGATGCCATGACCATCAGCAAACCCATGAATGAACAGGAAAAGAAACTGGTGCAGGCAGAAATTGAAAGTATCTATGCCTTGTTCAAGAAAAGAGTGGCCGAAGGAAGAAATAAGGACACGGCTTATATCGACAGTATTGCACAGGGAAGAATATGGACCGGTATCAAAGCAAAAGAAATCGGCTTGATCGACCGGTTTGGAGGCCTGGAAGATGCAGTAAAAGCGGCGGCTGCCAAAGCAAAACTGACAGATTATTTTGTGGCTGAATTTCCTGAGCCGGAAAATTTCTTTGACCAGATCATGGGTAAAACCAGCAGCCCGTTGAACTATGCACAAAAAATGAAACAAGAGATCGGGGAAGAGAATTTTAAATTATATGAGCAACTGAAAAAAATAAAGCAAATGACAGGCTCTGTGCAGGCAAGGTTGCCTTTTGAATTCTTTGTCCGGTAAGAATGAAGGTTCCTGATTTTGGGAACACAGTTCGGCGGGTAGGCTTACATTTGCGCACCACAATCAATTTTCATGTCAAAACCTTACAGCCAGTCAAAAGCCCTTTGGGCGATCACAAGGGCCAGTTTTAAAGCGATCTTCAATCAGCCGACAGCCATTGTGTTCAGTTTGTTGTTCCCGATCATTTTCATTTTGATATTCGGAGCTTTTGGAAGCGGGGGACCATCTGCTTCTCGTATTGCTATTGCCTCTGATAGTGATACGACTAATAAATTCTATGAAAAAATAAGACGAAGCAATTTGATTCGAATAGTCAAGCACAAGGATACTTTAGAGTTAAATAAAGAACTTATCAAGGGAAGACTATCTGCCGTAGTTACTATTAAAGTTCAAAAGGATTCATCAGGGAATGATAACTATATAGTTAATACGAGATCAACAACTGCAAGTGCAAACACGTTTGGTACATTCAGGCAAGTATTGCAATACCTGAAACTTGAATTTGAAATGGAAGAATTAGGTAAGAAAGATGAACTTGTGAAAATACCAATGCCGGAAATTAAAGAAGTAAGAAAATACCGCCAGATTGACTTTATCCTGCCCGGCCAGTTGGGCTTTTCTATTTTATTCTCCACCCTGTTTGGTATTGCCTTTACATTCTTTGGATTAAGAGAGCAGTTAGTATTGAAGCGTTTTTATGCTTCCCCGGTCAGTCGTATCAATATTCTTTTGGGTATTGGCATGAGCCGTTTGTTCTTCCAGCTAGTGAACGTAGTGGTATTGATCCTGTTTGGCTATTTCTTCCTGGATTTTACCTTGCAGCATGGTGCACTGACATTTTTTGAAATGCTGCTCATGTCTGTCCTCATGCTCTTTTTGCTGATGGGAGTGGGCCTCATCTTCAGCAGCATTGTAAAAACAGATGCGTCCATTCCGTTACTGATCAATTTATTCGGGTTTCCGCAGATGCTATTGTCCGGAACTTTTTTTACCATTGAAGTATTTCCCAAATGGCTGCAGGAAATCTGTTTTTACCTGCCTTTGACACAATTCAACAATGCCATGCGGAAAATTTCTTTCGAAGGTCTCAGCATTTTTGAATGCTGGAAAGAAAT
>CADEDV010000004.1:94918-113348 GCA_902826165.1 uncultured Bacteroidota bacterium | reverse complement strand
GATTCCATGCAGGGGTTGCAGATCATGGAAGTAAACGATAGTACAGTGATCGCAGTAAATGTGGGCAAGGGTTCCAAAGAAAACAAAACCGGCTGGAAGATCATGAGCGGGGGCAGCACCATATCTGTGCAATGGTATATGGATTTTAAACTCCGCTGGTATCCCTGGGAAAAATTTGCCAGCCTCCTGTTTGACAAACAATATGGTACACCCATGGAAATGGGGTTGGCGAAACTGAAAAAAATGTTGGAGAATAATTGACCAGTGGTACGGAGTTTGCCCCGGATTCACCTAATTTCATACTATAACTTTAAAAACATAAACTATGTATATCAAATCTCTTTTAGTGTTAGTAGCCACGGTAGCTACTATTTCTGCTTCCGCACAGAATGGTCAGCGCCAGCGCAAAAGCCCTCACGACACCGTAACCAGTACCAATGCCTCTGTTACTTATGGCCGCCCTTTTAAAAATGGCCGTGTTGTATTCGGTACTTTGGAAAAATTTGGAAAAGTATGGAGAGTGGGTGCTGATGAAGCCACCCAGATAACTTTTAACAAGGATGTAAAATTCGGCGGTACTGGTATTAAAGCAGGTACTTATACCTTGTTTGCGATACCTAATGAAACAGAATGGACTATTATCCTTAATTCAGAATTGGGTCAGTGGGGTGCATACAGCTATGAGAAAAATAAAGATAAAGATGTTGCGAAGATGAATGTAAAGGTGAAGAAATTGAGTACAATAGTAGAACAACTTACCCTGCGGTTTGAAAAAAATAATTCCCTGATCATTGAATGGGATGACATACAGGTGGAAGTGCCCTTCAGTTTTTAAGCTGAATAAAATTTATTTAAAAAGGGTTGCTGTAGCAGCCCTTTTTTATGCCGGGAAACTGATCTTACCCATGGATACATTAGGGATGCCCTTTCTGCCATCGCCGAATTTTAATTGTCCGCCTGCCACACACTCGTTGGCGAGTAAGGCAAACAACACAGCTTCTTTTGCATCCGGGTTAACTGCCAGGTCTTCTGTTGAATGAAACAAGATGCCCGTCAACTGGTCCTGTATATGTTCCATCAGTAATGGATTATGCATACCGCCACCACTGCAGTACACTGTAAATTCTTCATCCGCAGGAAAACATGCTTTAATACTTTTTACGATCATATCAGCGGAGAGGCAATTGAGGGTGGCCATTACATCTTCGGCTGAAAGATCCATAGTGCCTGATTGTTCCTGTGCTGATCGTATATAGGAGAGATTGAATAATTCGGGTCCTATCGTTTTAGGAAAAGGAGCGGTAAAGAAGGAATGATCTTTTAAGGCACTTAATAATTCTTCATGGATGGTTCCTTTCCGTGCCATCGCTGCATTTTCATCAAAATATTTTCCTGGTGAGTTTTTTTGTATCCAGGCATCCATTAAGGTGTTACCCGGACCTACATCCGTGCTGAATACTTTGGCAGCATCTTTATCAGCCGGTAAAAAAGTGAAGTTGGCAATGCCGCCGATATTCAACATGATCCTGTTCTCGCCAGCCTTGGAAAAAACAAGGAAATCGCCATATACTGCCAAAGGAGCACCTTCGCCACCGGCCGCCACATGCTTTTGGCGGAAATCGCTGAGGGTGATAATACCGGTATCAACGGCGATATGATCGCCATCACCTATTTGTAAAGTAGCATTTGGAAATTCCGCATGGCCATGTAATAGTTGGGGTGCATGATAAATAGTTTGGCCATGACTGGCGATAAGATCTATTTGTTCGTTAGTGTAATTCCATTTCGTCAGGCAACTATTTATAATAGCTGCATGCTGTTGAGCCACCCATGCATTCAGTAAGCAAACCATTTCCAGGTTAGCATCTTTACGGGAGAAAATACTTTTTAATTTTTCTTTGAAAGAAGCTTCATACGCTACTGTATCAAATTCCATTAACTCCAGTTGGGTATTGCTGCCGTCGCCGCTGATCCGGCAAAGAGCAAGATCCAATCCATCAAAAGATGTTCCGCTCATCAGGCCAATGATCAACCGGGTTTCCTTGCAGGCGATATCATACAGTCGTTGGATCTGTGTATTCATGAGGCTCAGTTTGTCGGTTTCGTGCAACTAAATTTACGATTTGTTGAGATTTTTTGCAGGTTTTAGTAAAAAAGATTGCAATTATTTGCTGATTTGAGTAAAACAATTTTAAATTCGACTACAAACCAACGATCTGCTCTATGCTGAAAAGGGAAAGACAGGACTTTATTCTGCATGAAGTGAACCTCCACAACAGGGTGTTTACTGCTGATCTTTCCGAGGCTATTAATGTATCCGAGGATACGATCCGCAGGGATCTGCAGGAATTAGCCGATACCGGCAAGATCATTAAAGTACATGGCGGCGCCCTTTCCAAATCCTTCCAGGCCAATTTCAATGTCAATGGTGTTTATTCATTGGATAATAAAAAGATCATTGCCCGCAAAGCGGTGACCCTTATCAAAGATGACATGTTTGTGCTCACCACCGGCGGCACCACGATCATTGAATTAGCCAAATCATTACCCGAAAATTTAAAAGCTACTTTCATCACCGGCAGTTTGCCCGCGGCGATGGAGTATGTGCATCACCCGAATATTGATATCATTTTTATTGGTGACCGTGTTTCCAAAAACTCAAGAATAACCGTGGGGGGAGAAGCAATCTCCCGGATCAAACAGATAAGGGCCGACTTGTGCATACTGGGCATCAATGCAATTGATGCCACGAACGGTGTAACGGATAATGATTGGGATGTGGTGCAGGTAAAACGGGCAATGATAGAGTCTTCCGAAAAAGTAGTGGCTTTATCCATTTCTGAGAAACTGAATTCATCGCAACGGATCAATGTATGCGGACTGGATGAGATTGATATGCTGATCACAGAACTGCCCCCCGGTGATCCGCAACTGGAAGCATATGTAAAGGCAGGTGTAAAAGTGTTATAACGTTTTTGTAAACCTATATAGTTTTTTAACCCCAAAAATTGCATTATGAAAAATCTGCTTTGGTTAGGGCAGGGGCGGTGGAAAGCCTTTTCTTTCCTCTTGTTCCTGCAGTTGGCTGCTCTCCTGGTTACGGCCCAGGTCCGTGTGTCCGGTAAAGTAACAGATGCTGCTGGAAAGGGAATTCCTTCCATTTCTGTTATCGTCAGGAACACTACCATTGGTACTGTTACGGATGCAGCCGGAAATTATGATCTAAGTGCTACATTAAAGTCGGGTACATATGTACTTGATTTTAGCGGTGTAGGGTTTAAATCAGCAGAACAAACCCTGGAAATAGGCAATGCCGCCTCTTACACTATTGATGCTAAGCTATCTGAGGATGCATTGAATCTTGATGAAGTGGTAGTAACAGGTACTTCGGCCGGAACTACAAAAAGACAACTGGGAAGTTATGTGAGTACCGTAAAAGCAGACCAGCTTACTAAAGGAGCCACTGGTAATGTTTTAGCTGCTTTACAGGGTAAAACTGCAGGTGCACAAATTATTCAAAACAGCGGAGACCCCGGGGGCGGTATTTCTGTTCGTCTGCGGGGTATCAGTTCTATCAACAGCTCTTCAGAACCCCTGTATATCGTAGATGGAATTATTGTGAACAATTCCACTACCCGGGTAACTAATACATCAGGCAACTACGATGGTCAGAGTTTTGTTGGTCAAATTGGGCAAAACAGGCTGGCAGATATTAACCCTGCGGATATTGAAAGAATTGAAGTATTAAATGGAGCCGCCGCTGCTGCTATTTATGGGTCAAGGGCGAATGCAGGAGTTGTACAAATATTTACAAAGCGGGGAAGTTCAGGGGCTCCTGTAATTACTTTCTCTACTAATGTCATGGTGAGCAAGCTTCGTAAATCTGTTGAGGTAAACCAGGCACCTACAAAATTTGGAGGGCCGGCTGATGGTCCGGGGGCAGTAACACAGGATATACTGTTAACCGCCCTGACCACGACCACGCCAGTTAGCAGGTATGATTACAACGATTATATATTTACCACCGGTATCGGTACCGATAATAACATCTCAGTAAGTGGAGGTAAGGACAAAACAAAATATTATGTATCGGGATCTTACTTTTTTAATGAGGGGATTATAAAAAATACAGACTTCAGGCGATTTAGTTTCCGGAGTAATATCGATCAGGCAATAACAGACAAGCTCAGTTTTTCAATGGGTTTAAACTATGTGAATAGCAACAGTAATGAAAAGCCCGATGGGAATTCCTTTTTCTCTCCAATAAACGCTATCAACATTATCGGTAATTTTCACAATATACAGGAGAGAGATGCCGCCGGGAATATTAAAGCTATCGGGGAACGTCAGCGGGTAAATCCAGTTTCTGTTATTGAAGACATTAAGCAAAAGCAGGAAACTAACCGGATACTGGCTAATACTTCTTTAAAATGGAAGCCCTTAAAAAACTTTACTCTTGATTATACAATGGGTATTGACAATTATTCGCAACGGGGAGAAACATTTATCCCGCCATTTGCCTATGCAGTGAATACAGCCTTTTATGGAGGTGGTTTATCGCTAGATCCTGCACAGAACGGATATGCGAGTGCTGCTACCAGTAACTATTTCCAGATCAACAATGAAATAAATGGTACATACAATGCAAAGATCAATGATAATCTTAATTCAACAACACAGGTAGGGTATTCGTTGCAGTACGAAAAATCCACTTACAGCCTTCTACAAGGAAGAGGCCTGGCTCCCTTTGTTGAGACAGCTGCTGGTGCCAGTACTATTTTGCCCGGTTCCGATAGTCGTGGTGAGTTATCCGTATCCGGGGCTTACCTGCAACAGAACTTTAAATTTAAAAACCATTTATTTGTAACAGGAGCAGTCAGGATTGATGGCTCCTCTGTATTTGGCGAAGAAGAAAGAAGCCAGGTATATATAAAAGCAAGCGGTAGTTATGTTTTATCCGGAACAAAGTATTGGGAAAAATTAAACGTATCTAAATGGTGGAACCAATTTAAGCTCAGGATGGCATACGGGGAATCAGGTAACCTGACTGGAATCGGACCGTACGACCGTTTTAATTCCTACTCCAGTATCGGTTTCCTGGGCCGGACATCCTTTTTCTCCAGTTCAACGCTGGCCAACACAAAAGTTAAACCGGAGCGACAAACTGAATTAGAGGTTGGTACCGATCTCGGGTTCCTTGATAACCGCATTGGCATTCAGTTCAATTATTATATTAAAAAAGTAAATGACCTTTTAATAAACAGGGTCATTGCTCCTACAACTGGTTTTTCCAGTTTGCTGGATAATTTTGGTTCTTTGGAAAATAAAGGATTTGAAGTTGTATTAAATCTTGGTGCTGTTCGTAAAAAAGATTTCAGGTGGGATATAACCGCTATTTACAACCAGAATAGAAACAAAGCCACCAAAATAGGTCAGGCATTGACATTGCTTTCCACCAACGGGGGGGCACCTGTGGCGATACTGGAAGGTCAGCCGATTGGTGTTTTCTACGGAACATTCTTTGCGGTGGATGCAAATGGCAACCAGATTAAGAATGCAACCGGTATTCCGCTTACTGAAAGAGGCACACAAAATAGTGCACTGGTATATACCACACAGAGGGATGCAGGCGGATTGCCTTCCGGAACAGTATTAAGGAAGGTGATCGGCGACCCTAATCCGGACTTTACTGCCAGCCTGGTGAATGAGCTTAGTTACAAAAAATTGAGTTTGCGCCTCCAGTTCGATGCTGTGCAGGGAGTGGATGTATTTAATGCAGACTGGAGAACACGCCAGGGAGTTGGTAATGGTAAAGTAGCTGAACAGGAGCACAGGGGGCTGTTACCCAGAGGTTATATTTCTGGGGTCTATGGTATTGAGGAGTGGAGAATTGACGATGGCTCATTTGTAAAATTGAGGGAGTTGTCCTTCAGTTACAGGTTAGGAAAGCTTAAAAATATTTTTAACGACCTGACAATTTCCTTTAGTGGACGGAACCTGGTTTCCTTTGATAATTATAAAGGATACGATCCTGAGGTAAATGCAGGGGGGCAAAGTACCATTCTGAGAGGTATTGATTTTGGTGCCGTCCCGATACCAAGGACATTCAGTTTTGGTGTGCAGGCAAAATTTTAATCCTTAAATCTAAGTATTATGTTATCTACAATAAAAAATAACTGTTGGATGATTGTTGCAGCAACAGCAATCTTTCTATCATCGTGTAAGAAAAACTATACAGATCCTAACCGGGCAACCAGCGATAAAGTACTATCATCTGTTAGCGGGTTGACCGGCGTAAGTGTGGGTTTGCAACGCACTTATTCATTAGGCAGGGCAAGTTCTTTGTATAATATTATTAGTATTAATGGATTTGTAACAAAAGAACTGCTTTTACTTAATCCTGGCAACTTACCTGAATTTCAATTGAGCACTGGCGGAACTGCAGTTGATGGGACAAATACCATGCTCTCGGGCTTATGGGTGAGCAGTAATAAAATCATTTATGATGCAGACCAGGTAATTAGTAATGCAGCAAATTTAGCTGACAAAAGTGTAGCAAGCGGCTTAATTGGTTATGCTTCTATTTTTAAAGCCCTGTCTATTGGGAGTATGTCCATGTTTTGGGAACGTGTACCTGAGGGAATCGGTACCAATGTTGGGTTTATTACAAGGAACGATGGATTTATCAAAGCAATTGGCGTAATTGATAATGCTTTGACGACGATCTCGGCTAACCCTGTGAGTTCTTCTTTTGCAGGCACTATTCCTGCCGGCATTGATATCGTTAATACATTGAATGCCCTTAAGGCCAGGTACTCTTTATTTGCCGGGAATTATGCCCAGGCATTGGCTGCGGCAAATCTTGTTGATTTGACAAAAAAATCAACAATGAATTTTGAAGCAGCTGCTCCCAATCCTATTTATGATGTTGCAGGATCAAATTTTAATGTATATCAGCCGATTGATTCAACGATGGGGCTACTTGGTTCTTTGAAACCTGATCTGGCCGATAAAAGGGTAACACCTTTCTATATGGTATTGAGCGGATCTTCGGCCTCCCGCTTCCTGATGAAAGGATTTGCTGCATCCACCACAACGGCATATCCCATTTATTACCCGGGTGAAATTACCCTGATTAAAGCAGAATGCTATGCCCGTCAGGCTTCTCCTGATTTAAATAATGCATTGACCGAACTAAATAAAGTAGTTACTAAACAGGCAGCCAACGATCCTTTGGGAATCGGTGCTGATCTGCCCGCCATCGTGGGACCACTTACGCAAACTGAAATGCTGGACCAGATATACAGAAACAGATGTATTGAAATGTATATGTCTGGTCTTAAACTGGAAGATATGCGGAGATTTGGTCGTCCGAATGCAGAACGTACCCGCAACCTGTTACCTTACCCGTTCAGAGAAAGAGACAATAACCCCAATACCCCCCCTGATCCTCCATTTTAAATTTTTTGCAGACATAGAACAAGTAAGCAGTTAGTGTGTGGAAGGTTGCCAGCAATGGCAACCTTTTTATATGTGGTCAATGATCAGCAGCAAGGTGTGGTATACCTGTTGCAGTTGTTCAGCAGTAATACAATAAGGCGGCATGATATAAACCGTGTTGCCCAATGGCCGGAGGAATACATGCTGCTGCAAAGCCAGCTGCATTGTTTCTTCTTTTACTTTATTGAGGTATTCTTTTTTGTCGGAATGAAATTCAAAAGCCAGGATAGTACCCAGGCTGCGGGCATTCATCACTTTTGGATGATGAATGATCTCTTGTACAAATTGCCGGTTGGAAACAGTGATACTTTCTATGCTGTCTATACAGCTTTCCTGTTGCAGCAGGTCCAGGCTTGCTAATGCCGCCGCACAGGCTATCGGGTTGGCGGTGTAGGAATGACCATGAAAGAACGTTTTATACAGGTCATCCTGCAGGAAGGCATCAAATATGTTTTGGGTGCAGGCGGTGATCGCTAAAGGAAGACTTCCACCTGTCAATCCTTTGGACAAACAAATGATATCCGGTTTGTGATGCAGGTATTCCGACGCAAAAAGTTGACCCGTTCTTCCAAAACCTGTCATCACTTCATCTGCTATACAGAGTACTTCTTTTTGCTTCAGCTGGCAGATGAGTTCGTTCAGCCACGCTGCTTCATACATATGCATGCCACCGGCTCCCTGTACTAAGGGTTCGTAAATAAAACAGGCGATTTCATCATAAGCCAGGTGCTGAAGAGATAGGGAAGTGTTGGGCTCAATGAAGATCACTTCAAACAGGTAATTGTCAAAAGCCATGGTAAACACCCCTCTTTCACTTACACTCATGGCTCCGAATGTATCTCCATGATAGGAGCTTCGTAAAGCGAGTATTTTATTCCTTTTTCGCTGTTCCTTGTTCCGGTGAAATTGTATGGACATTTTCAATGCTACTTCTACCGCAGTAGAACCATTGTCTGAATAAAAGACTTTTGAAAATTGCCCGGGCAGCAGGGGTAATAATCGCTCTGCTAATCGTACCGCCGGTTCATGGGTGCAGCCGGCAAAGATCACATGCTCCAGTTGCCGGGCCTGTTCATATATTTTTTCAGCAATATAAGGGTGGGCATGCCCATGAATATTGGTCCACCAACTGCTGATGGCATCAATGTATTTATTCCCCCTTTCATCCACCAGGTAAACGCCTTCTCCTTTAGCAATAGCCAGCGGCGGGGAAGCTGTTTTATGCTGGGTATAAGGGTGCCATATAACGGATTGATCCCTTTCAGCCAGTGTTTTGATCAGTTCGGTTGACAAAGTATAGTTTTGAACTCTCAAAACTATTAGCTTGGGGGCAAACCCGGAAAGAATTTTGATAATAACCCGGTGCAACGAACAATAAGAAAGAATTGTCAGTCAACATGATTCAGCGATTATGGATGAACGCCAACTGGTAAAAGACTGCCTGAAGGGAAAGCCCGAGGCGCAGCGGCAATTGTATGAGCGGTTTGCTAAAACGATGCTCGGGGTTTGCTATCGCTATACCCGGTCGCTGACGGATGCTGAAGATGTGTTGCAGGAAGGCTATGTACGGGTGTTTACCGGGCTGAAACAATACAAGTTTGAAGGGGAATTAGGTGCCTGGGTGCGCCGGGTGATGGTGAATACGGCTTTGAATTACCTGAAGCGGCACCGTAAATACAGGGATGAAATGTTTTTTACCGATCAGCAGCCATTGCTGCACCCGGTTGCCGGCAGCGATCCTGTCATACACTTGCAGGCCAAAGAACTGGCCGACCTGATCCGCCAGTTGCCGCATGGCTATCAAACGATCTTTAACCTGCATGCGGTGGAAGGTTATTCCCATGTTGAAATAGGAGAGATGCTCGGGATCAGTGATGGCACTTCCCGTTCACAATATGCAAGGGCCCGTGCCCTGCTGATCAGCTGGCTTGAAGAAATTTCTGTTGAAAAAAAAATTAAGAACTATGCCGGTCAATGAATTTGAGCAACAGGTGCAGCAAAAATTGGAGGAGCTGCAACTACAACCTTCCGGCGAAGTGTGGGAGGAAGTAGAAAAACGTATCCAAAAAGAAAAGAAACGCCGGAGAGTGATTTTCTGGTGGCTGTTTCCGCTTTTGCTGTTAGGCGGCGGTGCGGCAGTATATCTATTTAAGGATAAAGAAGAAAAACAGACAATTACTGAACAAAACCCTAACCCGCAGGCAACTGAAAACAGCGACAGCGATAACAGCACAAAAGATAACATCAATAACAACGAACCGAATAATAATACGACTACCAGTACAAACAAAGAAAACAACCAACCTGCTTCAGAACAAACTACAGGCATCAACGAAAAAAAGATCGTTGCTGCAGATAGGGAAACCAAGCCCGTACCAGCACAATCATCTGCAATAACAGTTACAGCAACAGGCATCAGCAAAAAGAAAAATACGGGTGTAAAAACCAGCATTAACAGGAATAGTGAAGAAAACATGCTGATGACCATCGTTTCCGCCGGGAAACAGAAAAAAGATCCGCCGGTCAATCGGAAAAATGATCCAGTTGATAAAATAGTGAGTGCGACGGAAGAAATAAAAATACAACCGTTAGCCGATGAACTGAAACCGGCAGTAACAGGTGGTAACGATAATATCATCGCTGCTGTGGATGATAAAAAAGATACAGCAGCCCAGGTGCTGCCGGGAGTTAAAAAAGAACCGGAAGCAGAAGTGGCTCCTGTCAATGAACAAACCAAAAAGCCCAAAGGGAAAAATAACAAATGGGAGTTTGGTGTTCATGCAGCAGCAGGTTCGTCGGGGGTAAGCGAAGGCATATCTTTTTTTGATGCACAAAAAAGTGCGGATGCTCTCAGCAGTGGCAGCCCGTTCAATATGGCCGGTCCGTTGGCGCCTGTCACTGCGGCCGCACCACAAAACAGTTTTTACTGGCAGGCTGGTGTATATGCAAAACGAAAACTGTCAAAGAAAACAGCTGTTTCAGCAGGACTTGATCTTTCGGCATATTCCACTGTCCGGGCTACCGGTGTATTTATTGAAACGTCAAGAATGGTGAATAATGGGCTGAGTAATTTTACAGTAGCTGACTATTATTACAGCGGTGCTTCTTATAGTTATAAGAACAGGTATTATTTCCTGCAGCTACCTGTGGCTTTTCACTGGCAGTTCAATAAAGGAAAAAAACTTCCCCTCGAATGGCACAATGGATTGTCTGCAGGCTGGATGACCAGCACCAATGCGCTGGTCTTTAGCCCGGCTTCCAATGTTTTCTTTAAGGATAATTCTTCCTTCAATAAATTTCAGCTGGCTTACCAGTCCGGTATTACTGCCAGGTTCTTCAGTAAAGCAAAGCATCCGCTGACCGCTGGCATTGTTTTCAATTATCATCTCAGTAAACTGGAAAAAGTTAAAACAACTGAGGGTAACCATCTTGCATCTTTTGGACTACGGCTTGGCTGGGTACTAAAAAAATAATGCAACAGGCGCAACGCTGTTCTTTGCGATGTTGTCAGTGATGAAAACCAAGTTTATGAGAAAATATTTTTCATTGCTGCCGGTAACTGTATTGTTACTGTCTTTTATGGCTATCATTTTACCAGCCTGTGTAAAAGATAAATGTACCAGCCGGTATTCTTTCTGGGAACCTGTTTACAGAACAAAAGCGGAGGTGAGGGCAAATATTAAGAATAATGCCTCTAAAGAAATTGAACGGCCCGGCAAGATCTATATCCGCGGCAATTATATTTTCCTGAATGAAGTGGATAAAGGCGTTCATATCATTGACAACAGCAACCCCGCTGCGCCCCGGCAAGTATCATTTGTTGATATTCCCGGTAACCTGGATATGGCAGTAAAAGGAAATATACTGTATGCCGACTTTTATACCGACCTCGTAGCGATCGATATCAGCGACCCGCAGAGTGTGCTGGTGAAAAAATTTACCGAGAATGTTTTTCCTGAAAGAGTATGGGGCAATGGATTTTCTCCCAATCCCAATATGGTGATCGCTGACTGGATCAAAAAAGATACGGTGGTGCCCATTGATTGTAATGGTGGATCTGGTTTCTTTGGCAATGGCCCCAATGTCAGAACAGATGTATTATTTCTTTCCAGTTCATCAGGTGTTACGAATAGCTCGGCAACATCGCCACAGGGTGTTGGCGGCTCTATGGCAAGGTTTACAATTGTGAACGACTATATGTATGCTGTATCCAATACTGCATTAAATGTTGTTTCCATCAGCAACCCGGCTGATCCTGTTTTTAATAACCGGGTGAATATCGGCTGGGGTATTGAAACGATCTATCCCTTCAATAACCGCTTATTCATCGGCTCTAATACCGGCATGTTTGTGTATGATATCGCCAACCCGATTGCACCGGTACAGTTGAGCAATTTTACCCATGTTCGCAGTTGTGACCCGGTGATAGCAGATAATAATAATGCTTTTGTAACGCTCCGTTCGGGCACTATTTGCCAGGGATTTACCAACCAACTGGATGTATTGGACATCACGAATATCAACAGCCCTGTTTTAAAGAAAACCTACCCAATGAGTAACCCGCATGGTTTGTCAAAAGACGGGAACACATTGATCATCTGTGATGGGAAAGCAGGATTGAAATTTTATAATGCGGCTGATGTGAATGACCTGAAATTACTGACTACGATCAGTAGTGGCGAAACCTTTGATGTGATCGCTATGAACGGATGGGCATTGGTAGTATCCGATGACGGGTTATACCAATATGATTATAGTTCATTGAATAATATCCGCCTGTTGAGTAAGCTGGCTGTTAAATAAAGCATATGAGAAACTGTAGTTTATTATACCTGTTTCTGTTTATCTGTACTGGCTTGCTGGCACAAAAGCCAGGAGCAAAGAAATATAGCTTTCATTCGATCAATAGTATCGGTGTGACCAATGGCAGTAACGGTGCAGCAGCTGTTTTACAAACGGTGAATGGTTTCCGGAAAGGCCCCTTGTTTGCCGGGATAGGTATGGGATTAGACTATTACCAGTACCGGTCAGTTCCTTTATTTGCAGATGTTCGTTATGAATTTGGTCAAAAGAAGAATAAACTATTTGCTTATGCAGATGCAGGGGTCAACTTTAGCTGGGTAGCCGGAACTTATGATGATGAAGTAGGAATATGGTGGGGAACCCCCGGCGATTTTTCTAACGGCATGTATGCGGATGCGGGCATTGGTTTGAATACATCATTTAAGAACGGGAATGCTTTTGTATTGTCATTGGGGTATTCAAGAAAAACAATGAAGGAGGCCTTTGCTTATTTCGACTGGAGAACCGGTGAACCTGTCACCGACGTGAATACCTACCGGTTCAACCGTATCATGATAAAATTGGGATTCAGCTTCTGATCCGTGACGCCTGTGTGTGGTTAGTGGCCATGTCTGTACGTACCTTATCCTTTCGTACGGCATGGCTTTTTTATTTTCCCTGTTGTAAGAATTTCAGGTTGCGTTGAATACCCTGGAATTTTGTACGCTTCAATGGGGAATGGGCGAATAGTTTCTTAAAACTATCCTCGGTCATTGACTCCCATTCAGCGGCTGATAAATTTAATATTTCAGGAATAGGGGTAAATGCTGTTTCCTGGTGCGGATGGCTGAAACGGTTCCAGGGGCAAACATCCTGGCAGGTATCGCAACCAAATAGCCAGTTGTCAAATTTCCCTTTCATGTCACCCGGTAGCAGCAACTCCTTTAATTCAATGGTAAAATAGGAAATACACTTACTGCCATTCACTACTTTGCCGGGTAATATGGCCTCTGTGGGGCAGGCATCAATACATTTGGTGCAGGTGCCGCAGAAATCTTTAGCATAAGGGTCATCATATTCCAGTTCAAGATCAGTGATCAGTGTGGCAATAAAATAAAAGGAGCCACTTTGTTTATTAATAAGATTGCCGTTCTTACCCACCCATCCCAGGCCGCTTCGCTGAGCCCAGCTTCTTTCCAGCACCGGGGCCGAATCCACGAAACCCCTTCCATGAACTTCTCCGATATTTTCTTTGATCTGCTGTAATAGTAGGTTGAGGTTTTCCCTGATCACTTCATGATAATCCTTTCCATAAGCATATTTTGATATACCCGGGGTGCCCGGTTCTTGTAGCTGTGATGGGTAGTAATTTTTTAATAAGGTAATTACGGACCTGGCACCCGGAACCAGTTTGGCCGGGTCCACCCGCAAATCAAAATAATTTTCCATGTATTGCATCGTGCCATGCATGCCTTTACGCAGCCATTGTTCCAACCGGCGGGCATCGTCATCGAGCCGCACAGCCCGGGCAATACCACAATGATCAAACCCCAGCGAAGCCGCTGTTTTTTTGATAAAAGCCATATTTTTTTCTGTGTTCTTCACCCTTACCTGCTTGTTTTTAAAATTCATGAATGCCCATGACCGGTATGAGGCAGCAATTTGAGATTTTTTATGTAAAATTGACCTTTCCTTATCAATGTAATTTATAAGATAAACCACCCGCTATGAAATGTAAAGGGCTTCTTTTAGCAGTATTCTGTTGTGTTTTACTCGTCCCGGTTCTTGCACAGGATAAATCCAAAGCCAAATTCGGAAATGTTACCGCCGCTGACTTTGCTACCAAAGTATATAGTATCGACAGTAATGCGAATGCCGTGGTGATCGCTGATATTGGTTCCAGCAGTATTGATGGTAACTCAAAAGGATGGTTCTCCCTGGTTTATAAGAGATTCAAACGGGTGCACATCCTGAATAAGAATGCCTATGATATGGCCAATATATCGATTCCGTTGTATGCAGAAGGAGGTGCCGAAGAGTTGCTGGAAAAAGTAAAAGCAGTTACTTATAACCTGGAAGACGGCAAAGTGGTGGAAACAAAACTTAACACGAAGGATGGAATTTTTAAAGATAAAATAAACAAGAACCTGGTGGTCAAAAAATTCACCTTCCC
This sequence comes from uncultured Bacteroidota bacterium, assembly GCA_902826165.1. GTDB lineage: Bacteria > Bacteroidota > Bacteroidia > Chitinophagales > Chitinophagaceae > CADEDV01. Next base: position 98,893 of record CADEDV010000004.1, on the reverse strand, counting down.
GAATGTGAAAGAAGGAAGTATTATTGAATACGAGTACACCATTGTCTCTGATTATTTACGCAACCTGCAGCCCTGGGAATTCCAGGGTTCTTATCCGCGGTTGTGGAGTGAATATAATCTCAGCCTGCCTTCTTTTTTTAACTATGTATTCCTGACGCAGGGCTATCTTAATTATGATATCAATACCCGTAAAAGCGGGACTACCGTCTATAATGTGATTTCTTCAGAGGGAACGGAACGATCAGAACGCTTCAGGATTGATGCGAATATTACGGATTACCGGTGGGTGATCAAAGATGTACCTGCTTTGAAGGAGGAAAGTTTTACTACCACGGTGAACAATTATATCTCCAAGATAGAATTTCAGTTGTCTGAATACAGGCCACCTCTGCAATACAGGAGTTTCCTGGGCACCTGGGGTAAGCTCTCGGATGACCTGATGAATGCAGAGTTTTTTGGTGAATCGCTGACAAAGGATAATAAATGGCTGGATGATATTACGGAGCCGTTGGTAAAAGGAGCCGCTAACAAACTGGAGAAAGCCAGGAATATTTATGCCTGGGTGCGGGATAACATCACCTGCACGGATCACGAAGATGTGTACATGAACCAGGGTTTGAAAAATATTATTAAGATCAAAAACGGTTCTGTTTCAGAAGTGAACCTGTTGCTGGCCGCTATGTTACGGCATGAAGAAATTGAAACGGATCCTGTATTACTCAGTACAAGATCTCATGGGTTTATTTACCCGCTGTATCCGCTGATGAGCCGTTTCAACTATGTTGTTTGTAAAACAAATATTGACGGGAAAGAATATTTCCTGGATGCCAGTGAACCGAGATTAGGTTTCGGTACGCTACCGGTACGTTGTTATAATGGTACAGCCCGTGTTATTAATAAAATTGGTACGGCGGTGGAGCTGACCGCTGATTCATTAACTGAGAAAAAGAGCAGCACGGTATTTATCATCAATGATGAAAAAGGAAATATGGTGGGCAGTATGCAGCAATCATCCGGAAAGTATGAATCATTTTCGTTGCGCAACCGGATAAAAGAGAAAGGAAAAGAAGAATTAGTTAAGGAGATCAAACGGGATTTTGGATTGGCAATTGAGATCAGCAACCCAAAGTTTGATTCCCTGGATAAATATGAAGAGAACCTGGGCATCAGTTATGATTTCGATATTAAAGAAGAGAAAGAAGATATCATTTACCTGAACCCGATGTTTGGAGAAGGATATAAGGATAATCCATTTAAATCGGCAGAACGGCATTACCCGGTAGAAATGCCTTATACAATTGACGAGAGCTACAACCTGCAGCTGGAAGTTCCAGAGGGGTACGAGGTGGATGAATTACCCAAGCAGGTGATGGTGAAAATGAATGAACAGGGTGATGCTATGCTTGAATACCGGATCACTCAATCTGGTACAAGTATTTCTATGCGGTCAAGGTTGCAGATCAAACGGGCCCTTTTCATGCCGGAAGAATATGAAATGTTGCGGGAATTCTTTGCTTTCGTGGTTAAAAAACATGGGGAACAAATTGTTTTCAAAAAGAAAAAGTAGTGTATGCGGAAATGGATGATTTTATTAACAGGAAGCCTTATAGCTATTATTGCTGTTGCGCAGGAACCTTATGCGGTTTCAGCTATTCCTGCGGGATTGCTTAAAAATGCCAGTGTGGTGAAAAGGATGGAAGAGATACGGTACGATATTTCCGAAGGGAATAAAGCAAAATATTTTTACAAGGCAGCTTATACCATTTTAAATGAGCAAGGTGACCGATGGGGAGGTTTTGGTGAAGGCTATGACAAACTGCGCAGTATCGAATCTTTTGAAGGCACTTTGTTTGATGCGACCGGGAAAAAAGTAAGAAGCCTGAAGAAAAGCGAGATCAGGGATGTGAGTGGCAGTGATGATAACCTGGCAGATGATCACCGGGTGAAATGGCATAGTTTTTTTAATAAAACCTACCCCTACACGGTAGAGTATGAAGTAGAGCTTCGGTATAAAGGCACTATGTTTCTCCGTGACTGGATACCGCAGGAAAGAACCATTATGGCTGTGCAGCAAAGCCGCCTTTCTATTACAATACCGGCCAGCAACCCGCTCCACTACAAAATGTTCAACTATAAAGGAGAGCCGGTGATCACCGATGATAAAACGGATAAGATTTATACCTGGGAAATAAAAGAATTGCCCGCGGTAGAGCAGGAATATGGATCCCCGGCCTGGCATGAACTGACCACTAGTGTTTTCCTTGCTACCGAAAAATTTGTGCTGGATGATTATGAAGGCAGCAATGCCAGCTGGAAAGATTTTGGCCGCTTTGTCTATGATCTTACCAAGGGAAGGGATGTATTGCCGGATGATGTAAAAACAAAAGTACACCAACTGACAGATGGTCTTAAAGACGAAAAAGAAAAAGTGAGAGTGCTTTATGAATATATGCAGCAGAATACAAGGTATATCAGTATCCAGCTGGGTGTTGGTGGCTGGCAACCTTTTGATGCAAAATATGTGGCTACTAAACGATATGGTGATTGTAAGGCCCTGAGTAATTATATGTATGCGTTACTGAAAGAAGCTGGTATACGTTCTGTTTATACGGTAATCACGGCAGGTGGAAATGATGATTACCTGCTGACTGATCTCCCCAGTTCACAGTTCAATCATGCGGTGCTTTTTGTGCCACAGGGAAAAGATACTACCTGGCTGGAATGTACCAGCCAGACCAAGGCAGCCGGGTATTTTGGCGGCGGAACCAGTAACCGCTTTGCTGTTGCGGTAGATGAGAACGGCGGATACCTTGTTCGTACACCTAAGTACAGCCTGGATGATAATTTGCAGGTACGTCATATTGAAGCCAGTATTGATGGAGAAGGGTTCCTGGGCGCAGTTGTTAAAACCAGCTACCGGGCGGAACAGCAGGATCGACTGCATGCCATCATCAATGGCTTGTCGAAAGATAAGCTGATGGAATTCCTGAAAGAAGATATTGAACTGGCTACCTATGATGTAAAGAACTTTAATTATAAAGAACAAAAAGGCAAACTGCCGGAGATCAATGAAACACTGGACCTGGTGGCAAGCAACTATGCCACTGTGAGCGGCAAACGGTTTTTTGTGATCCCTAACATCTTCACCCGTACGCACCGGAAATTAAAAATGGCTGAAAAAAGAACTTATGACCTGGTGCTGGATTTTGAATTTAAAGATGTGGATACGGCAACGATAAAGATTCCGGCCGGTTATACACCTGAATCAATACCCGCTGATATAAAGATCGAATCGCCATTTGGAAAATACACGGCGTCTGTGAAACTGGCAGGCGATACCATCAGTTATTTCCGCAGCTATGAGCATTACAGCGGCCGTTTCCCGCCAACAGCTTATAATGACCTGGTGAAATTTTATGAATCTGTCTATAAAGCCGACCGCAGCAAAGTAGTGCTGGTGAAAAGCGAATCGGCCCCGGCACTAAAAGGTTTTTAATTAATCCTCGTCCTCCAAATTCAGCCGGTGAAACAAACGATGTATCGCCGGTGCCAGTATGATACCCACATTGGTGATAAAGACCACCCCACTGAATAAGGCATAGATCGAAGAGAACCATTTCCCACTGACAGTAGTGATCTCCACCACCGGCCCCATACCACTTAAGATCATCGACGCATTGTGCAGGGCATCCAGCCAGGGAATATGGGCCGTATAATGATAACCAAGGACGCCTATCGCCAAACAGATAAGAATAATTACAGAGGCAATCATCAGGTTCCGGAATACCCGCCGGTAAAAGACATGTACCGGTACTAAGGGATCAGATTTGTGTTCGTACATAAAAAAGGATTGGTACGCTAAAGTACCAATCCTTTTTACCCTTTGCAATAAAGTCTTATGCTGAAGTGATTTTATTTATCCGGAGATACTTTTACATTGATGATCGTTTTTCCGGTGGCAGGAATGCTCATGCC
>CADEDV010000004.1:54908-94818 GCA_902826165.1 uncultured Bacteroidota bacterium | reverse complement strand
CCTTAATTAACGACAACCGGCCGGAATTTGTTCGTCAACTGTTTGTTTTAACTGCTCATGTGCATTGGCCCTTTCTTCGCCCAGCAGGTTTTTGACAAAAACCAGGTATGCATAGCCCCGGCAATAATCGATCATGGGCCAGGTGCCAAAGAGACCGGGACTGGCCGCCACGGTTGTTTTTCCATTGGTATCTTTTTCCGCCACCCAGCTGCCCAGTGCATAACCATAACCTTCGGCTGCTTTGGGTGCATATTTGATCAGTTCAGGTTGGGTTTGTGTCTGCATCATTTGTTCAACAGCTTCTTCACTTAATATCTGAACGCCATTGTATTTTCCTTTGTTCAGGAGCATGACCAAAAATTTCATATAATCTTCAGCCGTGGAAACAGCGCCTCCCGAAGGATTCACAATACTGCCGTCCAGCGTGGAGAAAGATGTCTTCCGCATACCCAACGGGTTCAGCAATTTTGTTTTGATGAGTATCTCAAATTTTTTCTTGCTGATCACTTCCAGTACCCGGCCGGCTATATTCAACCCGATATTACCGTACCAGAAATCAGTGCCCGCATTGGCCCGGATATCACGGGCGGCAAAACTGTTTACTTCTTCTTCTAAAGAAGAAAATTTTTTACGCTGGAACATCCGCTTGAAAAAATTGCCTTCATCACTGATGCCGGTCATATGGCTGAGGCAATGACGGATGGTAATATATTTCTTAAAATACTTTTCAAACTCGGGGATGTATTTGATCACCGGGTCATCCAGTGATAATTTTCCTTCATCCACAAATTGCATCACTAAGGCTGCGGTCAGCCATTTACTGCAACTGGCAATGGGTGCCTGGGTCTTGCTGTTAAAGCCGCCCATTTCTTTTTTATAGACCAGCGAGTCGCCTTTCCAGATCATAGCCACCACGTTATCGCCCAGCAATTTTTGTTTGGCTTCCAGCTCCTGCGACAACTCCGTCCAGTCGTATTGTGCCTTTGCAGGCTGCAACAATAACAGGAAAAGGGCTACGGACAAGACTTTCAGGCAGATAGAACTAACTTTATGTGACATTGTTTCGGGATTTAGAGGGTTGGATAAATATTTGACTACAGTCCATTGTCAACAGTCCACCGACCACAGTAGTTCACTTGTATTGCCGTGGACTATCGTCTGTGGTCTGTTGGCCTTAAAATTAATCATTATGAACTTAGGAAACTTTACCATAAAAGCAGCTGAGGCTTTTCAGCAGGCTCAGCAATTAGCTTTTAATGCACAACATCCGAATATTGAGACCGAACATATCCTGAAAGCGTTGCTTGAACAACAGGATTCGCCGGTGGATTATTTGCTGAAGAAGAACAACGTGACCGTGAACCTGGTGGATACCAAACTGGATGAACTGATCAGTAAACTGCCCACTACGTCCGGTGAAGGTGGTCAATCTATCAGCCGGGATGCCAACAGCGTGGTGCTGCGGGCCGGTGCAGCGTTAAAACAATTCAATGATGAATTTATTACACCGGAGCATTTATTGTTGGCGATTGTACAAGGCAATGATGCCACAGCCAAACTATTAAAGAATGCAGGCTTGACCGAGAAAGGTTTGTTAGCCGCTATCAAAGAATTAAGAAAAGGAGAGACGGTTACTTCGCAAACACAATCACAGGAATTCAATGCGCTGAATAAATATGCCAAGAACTTAAATGAACTGGCAAGACAGGGTAAACTCGATCCTGTGATCGGCCGTGATGAAGAAATAAGAAGAACCTTACACATCCTTTCAAGAAGAACAAAGAACAACCCGATATTGGTAGGTGAACCCGGTGTTGGTAAAACCGCCATTGCCGAAGGTATTGCACACCGTATCGTGAATGGTGATGTGCCGGAGAATTTAAAATCAAAAATCATCTATGCGCTGGATATGGGCCAGCTCATCGCCGGTGCCAAATACAAAGGAGAATTTGAAGAACGCTTGAAAGGGGTGGTGAAAGAAGTGGCCGGCAGTGACGGAGAAATTATTTTATTCATTGATGAGATACATACCCTCGTGGGTGCCGGTGGTGGAGAAGGGGCGATGGATGCCGCTAATATTTTAAAGCCAGCCCTCGCAAGAGGTGAACTCCGTGCCGTGGGTGCCACCACACTCAGTGAATACCAGAAATTTTTTGAAAAAGATAAGGCACTCGAACGCCGTTTCCAGAAAGTGATGATCGATGAACCGAGTATTGAAGATGCGATCTCTATTTTACGGGGATTAAAAGACCGGTATGAAACGCACCACCATGTCCGCATCAAAGACGAAGCGATCATTGCGGCGGTGGAATTATCCAGCCGCTATGTAACGGACCGTTTCTTACCGGATAAAGCAATTGACCTGATTGATGAAAGTGCAGCCAAGCTGCGCCTGGAAATGAATTCGATGCCGGAAGAACTGGATACACTCGAAAGACAGATCCGTCAGTTAGAAATTGAACGGGAAGCGATCAAACGGGAGAATGATGAAGTGAAATTAAAAGAACTGAATACCGAGATCGCCAACCTGGCCGTAACGAGAGATACGCTGAAAGCGAAATGGAAAGAAGAGAAAGAAGTGGTGGAAAAGATCCAAAATGGAAAGGCGGAAATTGAAAATTTGAAACAACTGGCGGAACGGGCAGAACGGGAAGGTGATTATGGAAAAGTGGCCGAGATCCGTTACGGGAAGATCAAAGAACAGGAAACACTGATCAACCAGTTAACGAATGAACTGCTGAACTCAACCGAGAAGCGGTTGCTGAAAGAAGAAGTGGACGCTGAAGATATAGCTGAGAGTGTGGCTAAGGCCACCGGCATACCCGTGATGAAGATGCTGCAGAGTGATAAAGAAAAACTGTTGCACCTGGAAGAGCATTTGCATGAACGGGTGGTGGGACAGGAAGAAGCCATCACCGCCGTGGCCGATGCGATACGCAGAAGCCGGGCCGGTTTGCAGGATCCGAAGAAACCGATTGGTTCTTTTATTTTCCTCGGTACCACCGGTGTGGGTAAAACTGAACTTGCCAAAGCCCTTGCCGAATATTTGTTTGATGATGAAAGTATGATGACGAGGATCGACATGAGTGAGTACCAGGAAAAACATACGGTATCGAGATTAGTAGGTGCACCTCCGGGCTATGTGGGCTATGATGAAGGCGGGCAACTGACCGAAGCCGTGCGCCGCAAACCCTACAGCGTGGTGTTGCTGGATGAAATTGAAAAAGCCAATCCTGATGTATGGAATGTATTGCTGCAGGTGCTGGATGATGGCCGCTTAACGGATAACAAAGGCCGGGTGGTGAATTTTAAGAACACCATCATCATCATGACCAGCAATATCGGCAGCCACCTGATCATGGATGCTTTTGAAAACGTAAAAGAAAAAGATATTGAAGCAGCAGCAGGTAAAGCCAAAGTGGAAGTGATGAATTTGCTGCGGCAAACCATACGGCCCGAATTTTTGAACCGGGTGGATGAGATCATCATGTTCCAGCCTTTGCTGAAGAAGGAGATCAGGGGGATTGTAAAGATCCAGCTCAACGGCCTGAAGAAACTGGTAGCTGACAGCGGCATCCAGTTACAGTTCAGTGATTATGCACTGGAGTTCCTGGCCGAGCAGGGCTTTGACCCGCAGTTTGGTGCAAGGCCCCTGAAGCGGCTGATCCAAAAGGAAATTGTGAACCAGTTATCAAAGCGGATACTGGCAGGAGATATTGATAAGACAAAACCTGTGTTGGTTGATGTGTTTGATAATACGGTGGTGTTTAGGAATGAGACGCCGGAGAAAGTGAAGTAATAGAAAAGCCCTGACGAGAGTTGTGGCTTTTCCTTTACTTAATATTGTAAAATGATTTAAGCCACTTTAAATAAAAAGGATCACATATATACTCTTTTACTTTATTAATGACAAGTGGATTCTGTCTTATTTTCTCTGATGTTAAAACATTGCAAAGAATAAGAAATTTCGGTAAGGGATATGGGGTTTGTTTAGCCTTTGGGAATAAATACATAACTAACCTCTTGTCTAAAACTCCTATTCTTGTAAATTTTATTATTTGAGTTGATAAAGCGATAGTCTGTGTGTTGCCACTATAAATTTGAGATCTCAAAAAATCTAAACTTTTCCTATTATCAAAGATTAGTAACCTAGACATTAGTGCAATAACCTGCCTTCTTAAGAAAGGATTCGTTCTCCATATATTTTCAAATCGGTTAATGAATTTAAATATTTCGTCAGGATGGCGATACTTTGCTTGGAACCAGAGTATGCAAAAAAAATCAAAAGGCATTTTTCGCCTTTTGCTTACTTTAATTAAATTCTCTTCGAAAGTATCTAGGAAAATATTTGACTCTTTTGTGTCAGGTATTTCCCATTTGGTGACTAATTCACATACTTGGAATAAAGATATATCGTCATAAACATTTAAGTCTTCAATAATTTTAAGTACTGCTGTTTTTGTGCCCCTATTGAAGCCGAGTTCTTGCAAGTAGATTAAGAGATTTGTTCGAATTCCGGGAATTTCATTATATAAATTTGAAATTATCGGTAGTAGTCGACTCGATTTGAATCTTCCAAATGCAGTAATATAGCGCTTGGTAATTTTCTCCCAGTATTTAGGCTTTACATCTTTCAAATGTTGTTTAAGCGATTTTAACAACTCGTCGGTTTTTTTTCTTATCTCATCTTTATTTGTGATAGAGAAATCAATTGAATCAAGATAATTATTTTGATCGATTTGAAAATGGTACCTTCCTTCTATAGCTGAATATATACTTGTTTTGGCAATATTAAGTGCCAGCCCTCTGCTTTTGAGAACATCCGATGCAGAGCTAATTGTCTCGATTGCCTCGAGTCTTGTATCAACTCCAATAACAATATCATCCATCCACCGTGTGAATGAATTGTTTGTTTTAATTTTTAAAATTGAATCAAGTTCGAAAAGAAATGAGTGTGCTAAAAGCCTTACACCTTCCAAATTTGATGTTGGTAATCCTCTCCCAGAATATGGTAGGTAATCTGGTTTCCAAGATACCTCTTCGATTATTTTAAATAATAAATCAATTAGTACATCCTTTCCATCAACATAGTGACTGATGACCTTTTTCACTTGACCAATGTCCATGCTGTCGTAATAGTTGGATAGGTCAGTAACTATTAATAGTTCTTTTTCTTCATTGAATTTGTAAATTTGCTTTTGAAGCTTTTTCCATAGTTGTCTCCAATTTAGCCCATATTCGTCTATTTCATGTGGTTTATGTACGTTGTGTTTATCTTGAGAATAGAAGGAGTTTTCGGAAGGCTGGTTCTTTATTATTTCGGAAGACAGGGTTTCTGTAATTATTTGTAAAACTAAAGAGTCTACTGGTTGAGGGATAATCAAATGACGGCATATCCCGAATTTTTTCTCAATTCGATAAATAAGTGGTTGTAAGACTTGATAATTCCCATTTAAAATATCCGTTCGTAACTCCAAAGCACGGTCGTCTATATTATAATTAAAATCGTAATAATCGTATAGGTCTTTGATGTCAAGTCTCCTTAATTGGTCTTTTACAATCTTTCTCCATGTTATTGCAATTGTTTTTTTCTCGAAAATTTTATCAAGGCTATCTTTTCTAATCCTTTTGAATCTCTCTGTAAACATTTGATAAGGTTATCTTCAAAAATAACCGTTTTTGGCAAAATCCCCAGTTCTTCGAAACATGCAGGAAGCTTAGCCCCAGCTCTTCGAAACATACAGGAAACTCTGCGAACTTGTAGTTCCGCAGCATTATTCTATCGCCTTTGGCGATGTATACAAAAGCCGCAGTAAAGAAAGCCCCACATCCACAAAATATAAAAGCCCAGGAAACGTTTCTTACCCGGCAAAGGGATACCGGAAATTTAATCCGGGGTACACTAAACCTTTCTCTTTGTCGCCCGTCTTAGTCCAAATCTGAAACCAAATATGAAAAATCTGTACAAAATCCTCCTGTTATCCTTACCTTTTTTCGCCGCCTGCAGCAAAGACACTGGTGACGATGGCACTCCCCCCGCTGAAACAATGTACTATCCGCCCACCAGCGGCACTACCTGGGAAACAAAGACCATTGCCAGCCTGGGCTGGAACGAAACTGCGATACAGCCTTTAAAAGATTACCTGTTGCAGAAACACTCCAAATCATTTATGATACTGGTGAATGGCCGTATCGTGATGGAAGAATATTTTGATGGTCACACTGCGAGCACCAGCTGGCCCTGGAACAGTGCCGGTAAGACATTGGTAACCGCCAGCACCGGTATTGCTCAGCAGGAAGGATTGGTGAATATCAATACAAAGGTTTCGCAGTACCTGGGAGCAGGATGGACCAGTGCCCCGCTGCTTAAAGAAAACCTGATCACTTTAAGGCACCTGCTTACCATGACCTCCGGGCTGAGTGATTCCACCAATTTTGTCACCACGGGCAACCTTACCTATATGGCCGATGCGGGTACCCGCTGGAGTTACCATAATGTATTTCAAAAACTGATGGATGTGGTGGCGGCAGCCAGCGGCCAGAATTTTGAAACGTATTTCAATGCCAAACTTAAAAACAAGCTGGGTATGGATGGGTTTTGGGATAATGGCATCATCTTTAAAGTATACAACAGCAATACCCGCAGCATGGCCCGTTTTGGCATATTGGCCCTGAACAAAGGGAAATGGGAAAACGAACAGGTGCTGAATGAAAACTTTTTTAACGAAAGCATCAATACTTCACAAAGCATCAATCCTTCCTACGGCTACCTGTGGTGGCTTAATGGGAAAAGCAGTTCCATGCTGCCCGGCGGGCAAACGGTTTATCCCGGTACGCTGGTGCCCAATGCGCCTGCGGATATGTATTCGGCCATGGGTGCCGAAGACCAACGCATCTATGTCATTCCCAGTAAAAAAATGGTGGTGATCAGGATGGGCGATGCCTCTGACCCGGCGAATCCTAACTTTGCTTTATCAGGATTTGACAATGCTCTCTGGCAAAAAATAAATGCGGTGATTAATTAGTACCGGTTCTATTTTAGAATTATATATTCTTTGATTATGCTGCGGAACCAAAAGTTCCGCAGTTTTTATTTTATCAATTTATAGCCGGTAACTCATAACACACAAGGTTAACAAAGAAATGTTAACGCATTTGCATTTGCAGCCGCTGGTCAAAATTTCCGATAGTCGTTTTATTATTGCCTAAATTGGTTATCTAAAACCAGCCGCATGTCAGTCTTTAACCGCAGAAATTTTCTGAAAGCCTCCGGCATTGCCGTATTGCCCGCCTTAGTTCCCGGCATCGCCAGTGCCACTGGAAAAAATGAACAGCAGGCCGCAGAGCCCATTATCAAATTCTTTTATGATGGGGAAGACTTTACCCCGTCTATGTATATTGATGAGTTACAAAAGATCAATACTAAAGAAGCGATCAAAAGGGATTTCTATTTGCAGGGTGGAGCTGTGGCTGCCATGGAAAAAAAGTTTGAAGAAATAACCGGAAAAGAGAAAGCGATCTGTATGCCCACCGGCACCATGGCCAACCAACTGGCGATTGCTGTACTCAGCGGGTCCAATACCAAAGTCTTTGTACAGGATACCAGTCATGTTTACCGGGATGAAGCGGATGCAGCACAATCGGTTTTTCAAAAAAGACTAATGCCCCTGGCCAAGGGACAAACCTATTTTACGGTGGATGAATTAAAGGCAGCTATTGCTTCTCTGAAAGAACAGGAAGTGTTTGCCAGCGGTATCGGCGCTGTTTCCATTGAAAACCCGGTGCGGAGAACCGATGGAAGAATGATCCCTGTTGAAGAGATACGGAAGATCAGTGAGTATTGCCGCAGTAATAATATTCCCCTGCACCTGGATGGGGCCCGGATCTATATGGCTGCTGCCTGGTCGGGTGTAAGTGTAAAGGAATATGCTTCTTATTTTGATACGGTATATATATCCCTTTACAAATATTTGGGTGCAGTTAACGGAGCTGTATTATGCGGTACCAAAACGGTGATCGATAAGATGCCGCACCTGATTAAAATACATGGCGGCACTGTATTCAGCAACTGGGTCAGTGCAGCGATGGTGCTCAGCAGGCTGGAAGGAATTGAAAATCGCCTCCGGGAATCCATTCAACAGGCAACAACAATTTTTGCCGGACTGAATAAACTACCCGGCTTAAAAGTCAGTGCATTTGAAGGAGGTACTAATATCTACACACTGGATATCGATCAAAAGATAGATGGTAATAAAATGCAGCAGCAACTGAATAAGGAATTCAATATCCGCATACCACCACCCGGTGATAAACACAAAACAACCTTAACGGTTAATGAAACAATCTTGTACAGGGATGCTTCTTATATCATTAATGCATTTAAAAGTAGTGCCGGGTAATTTTTGCAGGAGCTAAGTTCAAACAAAGGGCTACCAGCAGTTACTCCATATTAGTTAATTGGTCCTGCCGAATTCAGCGCACAACAAAAAAGCAATAAACAGGAATACTGACAAAGATCATTGGGATGGCTTGCCCTGTTGCACCAATTTGCAGAATAAATCGTGGTATGCAAAAGAAAGTAAAAGGGCTGAATGCCGAATGGCACCGGCAGCATAAGATGCCCAAGAATCCCACTGTGCAGCAGCGTATAGGCTGGCACCTGGCCCACCTGGAAAATTGCGGGTGCCGCCCCGGCTTACCGGGAAAACTGAAAGAGCAAATGAAGAAGTTGAAGATCAAAATACCCGCCGGCATATAATACCGTGAAGATTGATGATCATCAGTCACCGGTCCAGCAGGAGTCATAGCTCGTCAATCCTCTCTCCAATACCTTCGCCCTATGCTCCCCGACGAGAATACTGAACAACGCTGGCAGCAATTACTTTCCAAACTGGCTGATAAGTTGGGATATCAACCCGACATGGAGGCTGTTTTATTATTTATCGGCATCCGGGAATCGGGGCTGCCTCCCAAAACATTTACGGAGAAGGAGATCAGCGAATTGAAGCAAATGGCGATTTGCACCCTGCTTGTTCCTGCCCGGTATTACCAATTGTTTTGGGTAGATGATACGGGCTGGCCGCATTTTAAAGAACTGAAGCGTATGCCTGAAATGCCGGTGGAGGACAGGGATGCGTTTTTAAAAGAGTATGTGCTGCTGTATGCGGAAAAGAACAGGTTGCTGTGAATTAAGATTCTTCCTGAGCAAGTACATGTTTGTTGTCCGGTTTGATGACAATCATCATTTTTAATTACTGAACTCATTGGGTTGACCTGCATGCAGGAGTTATATTACGGGTTCGCTAAAACGTACAGGATCGTATTAATAACCTCTAAATCTTTTTTTATGCTACAAACCGAAGAAAAAAACATAATGGTTAGTATGCCCCGCATAGGAGACCCGGCCCCCGCATTTGATGCAATAACCACCCAGGGTAATATCCGCTTCCCCGAAGATTACAAAGGCAAGTGGATCATACTATTCAGCCACCCGGCAGATTTTACACCGGTATGCACTTCTGAATTCATGACGTTTGCCAAAATGGAGCCGGAATTTACCCGGCTGAATACCCAACTGGTGGGGTTGAGTGTGGATGGTCTTTATAGTCATATCGCCTGGTTGCGGACGATCAAGGATAAGATCGAATTCAGGGGCATGAAAAATGTGGAAGTGAAGTTCCCGCTGATAGAAGATATCAGCATGAACATTGCTGCCAAATATGGTATGATACAGCCGAATGAAAGTACTACCAAAGCAGTCAGGGCTGTCTTCTTCATCGATCCTAAAGGGATCATCCGGGCTGTTATCTATTATCCTTTATCACTGGGCCGTAACTTTAAAGAACTCAAAAGAGTATTGATCGGTTTGCAGACAGCGGATAAGCATGCGATCGCATTGCCGGCTGACTGGCAACCGGGTGAAGATGTAATTGTTCCTCCGGCAAACAGTTGCGGTGTGGCAGCCGACCGTATGGCAGGCAAGGATAAGGATGTGTATTGCAAAGATTGGTTCTTCTGTATGAAACCATTACCAAAGGAAGAACTGGAATTAGCCTGATGATTTTTAGAAGAAATCAATTAATGAAAGGAGGCTGCTGACAGTCTCCTTTTTTGTCCCTAATTTTAATCCATGGCAACGCCCAAAAAATACCGGATGGGTAAAACGGCCTTCAAAATCCAGAGTTTTGAAGAGGCAGATAACCACTATGGCCCCTGGGAGAATAAATCGCATAGTGAAAGATTAGATGCAGCTTTTTATCTAATCTGCATGGCTTTCGGTGTAAAGCCGTCCACAAAATTGGATAGGACCGTATTTTCAAAACGCAAACATGGCTGATTACTTCAACGAGGATTTCAGGGACTTCCTGCGGGCATTGAATAACAATGATGTTGATTATATCCTGGTAGGTGGGATGGCTGTCATTCTTCACGGCTATGTAAGAACCACCGGTGATATGGACATCTGGGTCAGAAAGTCCAAAGAAAATTACCAATAGGCTTTTCATGAATTCAGCATGCCTGTCTTTGATATGACGGAAGAAAAATTTCTGAGCGATCAGTTTGATGTCTGGATGTTTGGTGTTGAACCGGTAAAAATAGAATTGATGACCGCTGTTAAAGGTTTAGATTTTGAAGAAGCATTCAGGTTGTCTAACACCTATATGGAAGATGGTATACCAATCAGGTTCCTCCATATCAACAGCTTGCTGGATGCTAAACAAGCGGCCGGTCGTTATAAAGACCTCGATGATATCAACCAGCTTCAAAAACGGAAAAAGAAATAGTATCGTTACAACTTCAGCAATCCCAATTTATTCATCGTACTTACCGGTTTATTATCCCAGAACAATTCAAAATCGTCAAGACCTGCGGCTTCATAACTGTCTTTCAATTCCTGCAATGTCCATGTTTTGGGATTATCAATAGAGAGATTGGGCAGCATATTGATAAGCCAGTTACCCTGGGCTTTTGGGAACTGTACTTGTACGGTTTGTTTTTTGGTGGCAAAACTCACACTGAGCATCTCCCGGCTGTTCCCTTTTTTGGTTTGGGTAAAATATTCTGTCTTGCCAATATTGCCGGTCCAGATCACTTTGGCTGTGGGACGAAAAAGAATGGAATCGGTTTCTTTGATCGCTTTAATAATATAGTCAGGCGGCACGGTTGTTTTCGGAACAGGGAAATCAAACCATTTCTGCAAAGGTTCATCAAGCCCGATCTGGTGCATGTAATTGTATAATGATTTCTTTAAACCGAAGCTGAAAGTCTCATGATCGGCACCGGTCATATCAATATGCTCAATATCATTATTGGCAAACGAACCCACTGCATCCGTTTTTCTCCTAACCATGTATTTATCCGGTTCCAATCCAACGGGACTATGTGCTGTCATGGTAAACAAATGCCAGAAGGCCGATTGCAACACACCTGTTTTAAATAATTGCCGCACCATTTCCAGTGAATCAATGGTTTCCTGTTCGGTTTGTGTGGGGAAACCATACATCAGGTAGGCATGCACCATAATGCCGGCATCGGTAAAGTTGCGGTTCACCCTCGCCACCTGTGCAACCGTGATCCCTTTATTGATCAATTCCAGTAAACGGTCAGAAGCCACTTCCAGTCCGCCGGACACTGCCACGCAACCGGATGCTTTGAGCAATAAACAAAGATCAGCCGTAAAGTTTTTTTCAAAGCGGACATTGGTCCACCAGCTCACCACCAATTTTCGTTTGATGATCTCCAGTGCCAAGGCCCGCATCAATGCAGGTGGGGCTGCTTCGTCGGTAAAATGAAATCCATTTTCCCCGGTTTGTGCAATGATGGCTTCCATCCGGTCGCAGAGTAAGGAAGCCGCAACCGGTTCATAGAGTTTAATATAATCTAAGGAGATATCACAGAAAGTGCATTTGCCCCAGTAACAACCATGCGCCATGGTGAGTTTATTCCAGCGGCCATCACTCCATAAGCGGTGCATAGGATTGGCTACTTCAATGGCAGAGATATATTTATCGAGGTAGAAATCACTGTAATCAGGTGTGCCCACTTCACCCTGTTTATAATCAGTGCAGGCCATATTATTAAAATAAACCAGTTTACCGTTGACTAAGGTGAAGGTCCGTTTCAGTTCTTCGACGGTTTTTTTTTCTTCCACATGGGCAATAATATTTTCAAGGGGTGCTTCACCATCATCTAATGAAATAAAATCAAAGAACTCAAATACCCGTACATCAGATAAAGAACGTAATTCGGTATTGGCAAATCCACCGCCCATCGTGGTTTTGACAGCAGGATGGTTTTGTTTGATCCATTGGGCACATCGGAAAGCCGTATATAAATTTCCCGGAAAGGGAACAGAAATAGCGACCAGTTTGGGTTGCACCTGCTGCATCTTTGCTTCGAGTATTTCTATCAGTAAGGCATCAATAAAGCTGAAAGGCTGTTGCAAAGCAATATAGAGTTCATCGAAACTGTTGGCCGAACGTCCCAGTTTTTCTGCATAGCGGCTGAAACCAAAATGTTCATCCACGCATTCTTTGATCAGGTCGGAAAGATCTTCGAGGTATAAAGTGGCAATATGTTTGGCTTTATCCTGAATGCCCATACTGCCGAAAGCCCAGGTAAGATCATCGAGTTGTGCAAAGCGGGAAGCTTCGGGTAAGAAATCCCGTTTGCAAATTAAATTGGCCAGTGTCGGGTTTTTTCCCTGCAGGAAAAGAATGACCGCATCAATGGTATGGATATACTCCTGTTGCAGGGCAATGATTCGTTCAGCATTTACTGATAATTCTTTACCGGTCCTGGCATGAGCAAACATTTTTTCCAGTCCCTCTTTGCAAAACAAGGCAACCGTTACTTCAATCCCCAGATCAGCCTGGTAACAAGAAATGGTTTTGGTATTCAGAAAACCTTTCAGGTAGGCCGTGGCCGGGTAGGGTGTATTCAGTTGTGTGAATGGGGGAGTGAGCAAAAAAACGGTTGCGGCCAATTCGGTTGATTTAAGCTGCAAAATTATTCATATTCGGATGAAATAGAGAATATTCTCATTGTATGTCAAATGTAATGAGAGGAGAGCAACCGGATTATGATAGCGGATAGGCCATCTCATGCTTTTTTAATGCCCCAGGCTTTCATATTACTTTATCTTTGTCCGTTCAGAAATGTCCATGCTGATCCGATGCGAATAAAAATTATTTACCAGTACATTATTCAATTTCTCCGCACCAGGCTCAGCCGTGTGCAGTTGATTATGCTGATTGCCACATTTGTGGGGTTAGTATCAGGGTTAGCTGCTGTTTTGCTGAAAACGCTGGTTCATTACCTGCAGCACTGGATTGAGGAAATACCCGTGAGCAGGTTTTCTTATTTATTATTCCCGGCCATCGGGTTGCTGCTGACAGTTTTTATAGTCCGTCATTTTTTTTCAGGGCATATTGATAAAGGTATTGCGATGGTGCTTAAAGCAATTGCCCGGAAATCTTCCTTTATTCCTTTTAGTGATACGTACCGGCATGTTATTACCAGTTCAATAACAGTAGGGTTAGGAGGATCGGCGGGATTGGAAGCACCTATCGTGGCAACGGGTTCTGCTGTTGGTTCCAATATTTCCCGCATCAGCGATCTTAATTACCGGGAGAGGACATTGCTGATAGCCTGTGGTGCGGCTGCAGGTATTTCCGCTGTTTTTAACGCTCCTGTTGCCGGTGTTATTTTTGCCGTGGAGATATTACTTACCGAAACAATAGTCAGTTATTTTATTCCGCTTATTATTTCTTCAGTTGTAGGCGTGCTATGCTCCACCATTATTCTCAGGGAAGATTCTCTTTTCAATTTTATACTGCAGGAATCGTTCGATTATAAAAATGTTCCTTACTATATTTTGCTTGGAGTGCTTGCGGGGTATGTTTCACTTTACTATGCAAAAATGTTCAAAAAGACCGAATCGGCGATCCATCACCGGAAAATGAACGGGTATATTAAAGCAGTAATTGCCGGGCTTATTCTTCTTTTCTTTTGTTTCATCTTCCCGCCGTTATTCGGTGAGGGCTATAACAGTGTTAAATTCGTGGCTAACGGTTCGATGGATTTTTTTAGTGATAACACAACCCTGTTTTCAAAACTGGGGGATAACTGGGGTATCATCGCTTTTACTGCCTGTATCGTACTCTTAAAACCGTTAATGGCAGGAATTACTATCGGCGGCGGCGGTAACGGAGGGAATTTTGCCCCATCCTTATTCGCTGGTTCCTACCTCGGTTTCTTTTTTGCCAAATTGCTGAACAACACCCCCTGGATAAGAATTCCCGTCGGCAATTTCAGCCTTGTGGCGATGGCAGGTGTTTTAAGCGGGGTGATGTATTGCCCCCTGACAGCTATCTTTCTTATTGCAGAAATTACCAACGGCTATGAATTATTCATACCGCTGATGATCGTTTCTTCTATATCTTTCTTTATTGTTAAATCCTATGAACCCTATTCAATGGATACAAAGAAACTGGCCATGGAAGGGCAGATATTTACACATAAAAAAGAAAAAAATATCCTCACATCCATCAATCTTGATACCCTGCTTCAGGATAAGTATGATATGATTGGTATTGATAAAACCCTGCGGGAACTGGTGGAGATCATCAAACGAAGTGAAAAAAATATTTTTGCAGTAGCAGATCAAAAAGGCAGATTTGCGGGTATTATTGAACTGAATGATATTAAACAACGGTTATTTCAACCCGAACTTTTTGATAAAGTAATGATCCGTTCTTTGCTGAAAAAGCCGGCTGCTGTTTTACTGCTCAGCCAGGATATGCATTCTGTAATGGAGAAATTTGATATAACACAAAGCTGGTATTTACCTGTGCTTGACAAAGAAAGGAAATTCATGGGATTCATTTCCAAATCAAAGCTCTTTTCTAAATACCGTGAAATACTGGCGTCACAAAGTGATCTTTATGAGGATGAGGCCAGTTAAACGGGTATAATTATATAGCGGCAGGCTGCTACAAAGGGGCCATGATACAAGACAGAATTAACCTACTTAACGGTCACTTCAATTACATGGTCAATCGTTCCTTTTCCTGGATATTCCGGGTAAATAAAAACACCTTCCGGTACTTTACTCCATTTTATTTTTTTGCCTGTACCCATTATCTCTGCTGAAGTAATCGTTTCATTGAATCCCGGCAGCAGAATAAATGGTGTTGCCGGTGCCTGTAGCATATGCAGGTAGACCTGTTTTCCATTTCTCGTAGCTACACCCCATTGTTGGGGTGGCATAAGTTTGCCTCGTGTATTATAAATGGAAGCACCGTATTGCTGCAGCCATTTTCCTGCCTCGGCCAATGTATCCACGAACTGCTGTTGAATTTCACCTGTTGGCATCGGACCTACATTCAATAATAAGTTAGTATTACGACCCGCTGCTCCCACTAATAAGTGGATGATTTGTTTTACTGATTTATAATGATGGTCAGAAATATTATACCCCCAGGTATCATTCATCGTCTCGCATGTTTCCAGCGGCATTGCATTGGAAGGTTGCTGAAAACTCAACCCTGTTTTATTTTCACCTGGCAGGTCTTTTTCAAACATCTGGAAATCTTCCCCATTGATCGGGTCGAGGTGATGATTATTGCCGATCATACAAGCGGGTTGTAATTGATGAATCAGGCCATACAATTCATCATACTTCCAGTTGATCCGGGATGTTCTGTCTGTATGCCCTTCTTCATTGGTCTGGTCCCAATGACCATCCAACCAGATACTCATAATCGGACCGTAATTCGTCAATAATTCTGTCAACTGGTTTTTCATGAACTGCAGGTAGCTGGCATAATCACTCTTTCCTGTTCTGCCACTATATTGGCCGGTGCGACCTGTTTCATAGGGATAATCGTCCCGGAACCAATCCAGCGTAGAGTAATAGAGCCCCAGTTTCATATCTTGTTTCTTACAGGCTGCTGCCAGCTGTTTCAAAACATCTTTGCCATAGGGAGTATTGGTAATTTTCCAGTCGCTGAATTTAGTATCCCAGTTGGAAAAGCCATCATGATGCCGGGTGATGAACACCATATATTTCATACCGGCGTTTTTGGCAGTCAGCACCCATTTCTCTGCATCAAAATCTGCAGGATTGAATACCCGCAGGTAACACTGGTAATCTTCTTTCCGGATCTTGCGGTTCTGCATTACCCATTCACCATGCCCGAGCACACTGCTTAATCCCCAATGGATGAACATGCCGAATTTATTATCCTGGAATAGTTGACGGGTCGCTATATTTTCCGTTGCAGGATTGTAGAAAGATTGGCCAGATATAAAACTGGTAACGAGTAATCCCATAACCGTCATTAATTTCTTCATATAAACGATTGTTATGGAAAGTTACAAAGAACTGGTATGCGGAATGATTTTTTAATCTGCGGTCTTTGCAGGTAGAGTTGCCGTGTTTTTCCTGTTTTGATAAAAGTCAAACTATTTCCTGACGAGTCTCAGCAAACGCAGCTATTGACAAGGGTAGCTTTAACCCTTCCTATCCTTCACTTTCAGATATGTTATTATGAAGAAATATATCCTTCTTTCTTTACAAACTCTGGCTTTATTCATGGTTTCCTGTCAGCATAAAATGAACCAGCCTGCTGTAACAGAAAATAGTATACTGGAAAAATTGCTGCAGGGTAATAATCGGTTTTCGACTGCGCATTCTATACATCCTGACGAAAGCCGTCAGCGGATACACGAAATTGCCAAGGGTCAGCATCCTTTTGCTGTCGTTATCAGTTGTTCTGATTCCAGGGTACCTCCTGAACTGATCTTTGACCAGGGGCTGGGTGATCTTTTTGTAATTCGAACAGCAGGTAACCTGGTAGGAGGTCTTGAGATTGGCAGCGTTGAATATGCCGTAGAACATTTGCAAGTGCCCCTGATAGTTGTTCTGGGGCATGAGCAATGTGGCCTATCAAAGCTTTTGTAGAAGGTGATGAAACACCGGGGCATATTAAAGATATTGTAGACAGTATAAAAGCCGAAGCCGAGATATGTGCAATAGCAAAGGATGATAAGGACCGGTTGGCTCATTGTATTGAAGCCAACCTGCGGCATGTAACACTTCAATTGCAACTGCAATCAACCATTATCCGGGAGAAAATGGAGAAAGGGGAGTTGCGGATAGTAACAGGCAAGTATGATCTTGAAAGAGGAGCTGTTACACTGTTAAAGCAATAGCATAGATTTATATACTAAAAAGCCGCCCTGTTAGCAGAGCGGCTGTAGTTTTTCAAAACCGTCATTATCGAACGGTAAGTTTTGTTACTATTACTTCAGCAGGGAGTGAATCAATTTTTTGGAATTCCTGCTTTTTCATAAATTCAGCCACATCATCAATATGAGCTTTTGTCTCTGCTTTGGTCAGGGTGGTTAAACTGCCATGCCCTTCAAAATAGTAATGGGTGGCAATGAATTTCTTTACATGTTTCCGGGTTTCCAGCGGAAGATATTTTTGTAATACCCAGAAATTACGGCTCCCTGATTTTTTGATAGCTGACAATACACGGGCCGGGCCACTGTTATAAGCTGCGAGTGTAAGCAACCAGTCGTCAAATATATTATGCAGGTAGATCAGGCATTTTGCGGCTGCTACAGTGCTTTTATAGGTATTTCTGCGTTCATCATTTTTTCCACTCACTTTGAGTCCAAAGCTCCTTGCAGCAGATGGCATCAGTTGCCACAGACCGGCAGCACCGGCACCTGATACGATCTTAGTATCCAGTTTGGATTCTATAACAGCAAGATATTTCAGTTCAACCGGTAAGTTGTATTGGGACAATACTGTATCAATAACAGTAAAAAAGGGTGCACTCTTTGCTTTTATTTTATCAAGATAGAAATCATTGACGTGAATATATTCATTCACGAAACCAGCTGCCTGCTTGCTTAATTCAATTCTTGGTGCAGCCGAAAGTTCTGTACTGCTGAGTTTGGGTAAACAGGTACATAAGCCTGTCGCATCAAAAGCATGACCGTCTTTTAGTAATGAATCTGGTTCATTAATAAGACAAGAATGAGTGATGTCATCAAAAGGGATAACGGGTTTGTTGCCAGGTGCTGCGGCCATGAAAATAAAACTGCCTGCAGCAATACCTGCTTTAAACATTTTTTGCTTGAACATTGAGCGATTTTTAGTACAACAATGTCGTCCGGAGGATTGGATCAGAAAGGAAAGGTTGACACAGGATTGATCGGATGGTTACAGCATTTGTTCTGTGGACGAGTGATTCAGGCTTTTCAGTTATTCAGAACGCTGTGGTTGCAACTTGGTGCAATGACTGCGCAAAGATAGCCTGCAAATGCAGGTCCACACAGCATTTCAACCGTCAGTTATCCACTGACAGGCTAACTGCATGAGTATCATTAATGAATTTTGTTAAAGCTGTTAAAAAGTCAGGCAGATGGTTTTATTATCGTAGAATTACCCCGTTCAGGTATGATGAGTATCAAATTATGTCCTTGTATGTCAAACTGGTTTTTGATACAGAACTCATTGAGAAGTTGTGTAAGTATTATTGGTAACTATATTTATTAATTCTTTTTGATGAGTGAAGTATACAATTGAATATACTTTTTCAGTTGAATATATCTTAATACATGGCATAGCCGATTCAGTACCATAACTGTGGTATTTAAAAATTGCGAAGGTCTTTACAACCAGCACCACGATCAAATAGCCGTCATAGTTGTTATATTTTTTGTCTTTAATAACTATGATCTTATGCAACCCCGATTTTTTTTTCCTTTACACATCATGACCCCCCATATAAATTCCCGGGCAACCAATTGAATGAGGAAATATAATGTCCTGTTACTATGCCTTTTTTTGATATAGTTGCTTTATCCCGGGAGAGTTCAGTGGCGGTTGTTAAGTCCACCACTGGATGAGCTATCCTCCCTGGCAATGCAGTTTTTCCAGGACTTTAATTGGCAATATCAGGGGGAAGGTATTTTGCAGCGCAGACATTTAATTTTTTGTTGATAAGTTGTTAGCTTAAAAAACAATTTTTCCAATATTTTTAAACAATGCAAGACCATTACACCCTTCTTCAAACCATCTATGAAATTGTAAAAAATGATCCACAGCCGCAAAGCTATGCCTGCCGGCCAAGAGAACTCATCTTACGTAGTTTGCAGGAATGGTCTTCTATACATCAGCATATTATTTTACTGCAACAAGAGGGACTGGTAACTACTGAGCAACAGGATACCCTTGTTATCCGCATCACACAGGCTGGTCTCGAGAAGGTAAAAGAAAAAAACAGCCTGGTGAGTAAGTAGCACTGCAGGCTGACTTCCATTTCAAAAACAACAGGTTTATCGGTATTAAAATCATGGTATCTACTGATAAATGTCTTTTTTTTAAAGGCAGTGGGGGCAGACTTTTGCTATTAAATAAGAATAGCTCATGGTTCACCCTTATAAATATGTTTCAGCCGCTGAGGCCCTGTCGCTGATACAGAGCAACCAACGGGTATTTGTGCATGGAAGTGCCTGCACCCCGATCTATTTGCTGCATGAACTGGCAAAAGAAAAGGACAGGCTAAATGACGTTGAGATCGTCTCGATTACCTTGCGAGGGGATATAGAAATTGATAAACCTGAATACCAGTCTGCATTTCATATCAATTCCATGTTTGTATCGGCTTCAGTCCGAAATGCAGTAAAGGAAGGCAGAGCTGATTTTATCCCTGTTTTCCTGAGCGATATTCCCGATCTTTTCAAAAGAAAGATCATGGAAGTGGATGTGGCCATTGTGCAGGTTTCACCACCAGATGAGCATGGTTATTGTTCACTGAGTCTTTCCATAGATATTGCCCGTTCGGCTGTGGACAGTGCGAAACATATTATTGCACTGGTCAATCCATCATTACCCCGTACGCATGGCGACGGGATGATTCACACAGACCGGTTTACAAAAATGGTATTTCATGAAGCCCCGGTTCCCGAGGAGAATTATGGCGACAAAGTGGGAGAGGCAGAAATGATCATTGGCAAAAATATAGCCGGTATGATCGATGATGGCAGCACCATACAAATGGGAATTGGTACTATTCCGGATGCGGTACTCCGTTTTCTCAGTAATCACAAAGACCTGGGTGTGCATACGGAGATGCTGAGTGATGGTATTATTGACCTCGTTGAGAAAGATGTGATCAACAACCGGAAAAAAAGGATACACCCCAATAAATCAGTGAGCTCATTTGCAGTTGGTACAAGAAAATTGTACGACTATATTGACGATAATCCTTCTTTCGCTTTCCTGGACATTGATTATGTCAACGACCCGCATGTAATCCGCCGTAATCCTAAGGTAATTGCCATTAACAGTGCGATCGAAGTGGATCTTACAGGCCAGGTTTGTGCTGATAGTATTGGAGAATACCAATACAGCGGTATCGGCGGACAGATGGATTTTATGCGGGGTGCTGCATTGAGTGAAGATGGGAAACCAATAATTGCGCTGACCAGCCGAACAACAAAAGGAGTTTCCAGGATTGTTACCAACCTGAAAGCCGGTGCCGGTGTTGTTACCACAAGGGGCCATGTACACTATGTGGTAACAGAGTATGGAGTGGCCTTCTTATTTGGAAAAAACCTTCGCCAAAGAGCAAAATCCCTGATCGAAATAGCACATCCTGATGACCGGGAAAGTCTTGACAGGTATTGTCATGAACGCTTTAAGATATTCTGACCTCTTTTCTCATGTAATGGTTAATGAAAAAAAAGCCCCGCCTGATTCCTCAGTGCAGGGCTTTTTTAACTTAATTGAATAATCTTAGTTGATCTTTTTTACCAGGGTCTCTTCAACATAATGGTTGTTCTGGTTAATTTCATAAACCACAGTTTTGTTAGATTTCTTACCTGTGATCTCGAAACGCAGTGCTTCACCATCGCCTATTTCTTCAATGTTCAGCATGAATTTCTTGGAAATAACATTGCTGTTTACATTTTCCCTGTACAGTGAATTACCAAAGCTGTCGCGGATAACAACTACATATTCGTTATCGGCTGTTCCAGGTTTAAAATTCAGTTCAAATACGGGTTTGTTCTTAAAATTGCCAAGGAATTTCAATTCAACAGTTGCTGTGTTGTTTGTTTCATCAATGGCTTGTGCTGCCGGTGCTATTGCTAATGTTACTACAGTCAGCAGAGCGATGGCGGTGTTACGGAAATTTAATACACTTTTCATGGTTATACTTTTTAGAGTTAAAAATTAAAAATTGTTAAAACAGATGACAGCAACCGATGGGGCAAACAAAAGGGGCAAGTTTCGCTACCAGGTCAAGCAGAGGTTGTAATACCGGTAGAAGTTTTGGTTAGAAGAAGCGTTTCGCTTTTTAAATAACTAATGCAAACATATGCCGGTAATTCTTGCACATCAAACCATGTTTTTGCTGATTTCAGCGTCCTTAAAATTAGCTGTTTGTATCTAAATTAATGATTTACATATAGTTGTACAAGTGTGCTTCATGATGCCCAACATCAAAAAGATGCCATTTTCTGCCGGGTTGTAGAGGTAAACCCTTAATCTAAATTTTTTATCTGGACTAAGTACCTGATTTTCAGGATTGGGGTTTATGTGTTAGGAAATTAATTTTTTCTTTCATTTTCAGGGCGCAAAAAAATACTATCTTCAGCCGCCTTCAGGTGTTGAAATAAAGGCGTAAATAGCTTTCATTCAACCAAATGAATGAAATTTTGTTATTAACCAGTAGAGCCACGGCCGAAGCTTGGGGAAGAACTAAAAAAAGGAGTTTAATTATGGCATTTAAGAAAGATGATATCATCATCATTGAACCGAAAGAAATGTTTGTGGGCAAAAAAGACGCCCCTGTCACATTAATGGAATTTGGCGAGTACGAAAGTGAGGATTGCGCCAAGGCGAACGAGATTGTTAAGCAATTGCTGGAAGAATATGAAGGCAAGATCAGGTTTAACTTCCGTCATTTTCCGCTGACAATGATACACCAGCGCAGCCTTAAGGCCAGCGAATCAGCTGTTGCTGCAGGGCAGGAAGGTAAGTTCTGGGAAATGCACAATGTATTATTCAGCAATCGCCGCAACTTAGGTACCACCAGTTTGAAATTGCATTCTAAGGAAGCAGGAGTCAATAACAAGAAATTCCTGGATGACCTGGTAAATGGTGTCTATGGCTGGCAAGTGCAGGACGATTTGAAAGAAGGGATTAACCGGGGTGTGAAAGAGTTGCCGGCTTTCTTTATTAATGACGAGCCTTTTACAGGTAAACCTACTTTTGCAAACCTTAGTGCTGCAATAGAATCTGCGTTGAAAAAAGTAAAGAAAAAAGCTCCGGCAAAACAAAGAGCTTAATACGAATAGCCCAAAACATTGAATCCTGTCTTTCTGAGACAGGATTTTTTATTTAGCTGAACTATGTATTATTTACCTTCTTCCTCTTCCCGCGGCAGGTCTTCTTGTCCTTGGCTGGTAGGCCGGTGAAGGCCCTAATTCGTCAGGCACTTTTGCTTTGGGAACAGGTTTGCCTAATAGTTGTTCTATCGAAGCAAATTTATTTTGTTCCCTTGGGCTGATAAAAGTATAAGCAGTTCCATCTGTTTCGGCACGGGCCGTACGGCCAATACGATGCACATAATCTTCTCCATCGTGGGGAACATCATAATTAATAACGAGGTCGATATGGTCGACATCAATACCACGGCTGAGAATATCAGTCGCTACCAGGATGGGCAGGCGTTTGCTGATAAAACTGCGGAGTACTTCTTCCCGCTGGGCCTGTTCCAGGTCAGAATGAATTTCTTCGGCCGGTATGCCGGCTCTTTTCAATTCACGAGTCAGCAGTTTTACCTGTTGTTTTTTGGAACAGAAGATAATGATGGATTTAAACTGCCGGCTTTTTAGTAACATTTTCACCAGTGGCATTTTCTGGTCTTCATTGATCACAAAGGCCTGCTGTACTATTTTTTCCGGGGGTTTTGAGATGGCAATATTGATCTCGGCCGGTTGTTGTAATATTTTTTGAGCCAGCATCCTGATCCGCTGTGGCATGGTGGCGGAGAATAACAGCGTCTGCCTTTTTGCCGGCAGCTCGTTAATGATCCGCATGATATCATCATGAAATCCCATATCCAGCATACGGTCAGCTTCATCCAGTACCAGGTATTTCAGGCCTTTGATCTTTACATATCCCATATTGATATGGGATATCATTTTTCCGGGTGTGCATACCACGATATCAACTCCTTTTGAGAGGGCCTGTTTTTCCTGCACGAATGAATTGCCATCACCACCGCCATAGACGGCAATTGAGCTGACAGAAGTAAAATAAGAGAGACCCTCCAGGTGTTCACTGATCTGCACCGCCAGTTCCCTGGTTGGTACAATGATCATGGCGCTGATATGATGATCGTCGTGATGGCTGGTGAGCAAATGATTTAATAAGGGAAGGAGGAAAGCAGCCGTTTTACCGGTGCCGGTTTGTGCGGAAGCAATGATATCCTTGCCTTGTAGCACCAGTGGGATAACCTGTTCCTGAACAGGAGTGGCGTCTTCGTAATTGCTGGCAGCAATGCCTTCCAGTAAGTTTTCGTGGAAATTAAATTCGGTGAATTTCAAGTGACAAATAGAGATTAGTTGGGCAGAATTGTTTTCGTAAAGATAGGGGTAAATCCATTTTCAGGTAATAGCAAAAAAGGAGGGCCAAAGCCCCCCTTTTCAAACGTATTATACGATGGTGATTACCAGCGGTTGTTTGAGTTAGAATAAGAAGGCCTTGGCTTTCTTTCTTCTTTTGGCTTAGCTTCAGCAACTTTGATAGAACGGCCATCAACCATAGCGCCATCCAGTTCAGCGATTGCTTTTTTAGAAGCTTCGTCATCAGACATTTCAACAAAACCGAAACCTTTGCTGCGGTTAGTAAATTTGTCCATAATAACTTTAGCAGAAGTTACTTCTCCGTACTCTGCAAAATAAGACATCAGGTCTTCGTCTTGTACAGCGAAGCTCAGATTTGAAACGTAAATGTTCATCAATAAAAATTAAAGATCAAAAATGCTTGAGAAAAACGCAACGTAAAGAAGACTAACTATTAGCAGGATCCTTCGATTATACGCAGGATTGAGGGCTTAGCAGAAAAAATCGTTCACTTACAAACTTAACGTAGAACTCAAATTAACAGGGCAAAGATAAGCCTGTTAATTGACAATCCCTCTTTTATTTATTATTTCGCTTGTTAAATAATTAAATACAAAAGCCAAAGGGTTACTGCTTAGCGGTTTGATCTGTTTAAATAAAACACCTGTTTATCTTAATTTGAAGCCGGAGGCTCTGCATTAAACATATTATTACCGCTTTCTTCTTTCTTTCGGATGCCAAAGTTGTAACGGAGATTAATACCAACCCTCCGGGTGTCTGATTGCCGCAACCCGCTGGCATCAACAGAACCCTGTTTAAGGATAAAATTATTTTTATTTGACGCAAACATATCACTAAGGCTAAGCGTAACGACCAGCTTGTCTTTCATGAACCTCCGGTTAATACTTGCATTCAGTGCCCCGAAAGAACTGAGCTCATATAACTGCTGCTGACCTTTTAGCCGCATAAACCCATTTAGTGTTATCACCGATTTTTTATCAATTTTGAAAGTTTGGTAGGTAAAAAAGGTCCAGGTTCCTTTTTTGAAGGAAAGGGGCTGATTCTGGTAAAATCCCTGGTAGAAATTATGGTTGTATTGAGTACCGATGACGAAGAAGTACCGGCCTCCGGGTGGTAAAGCGCCTAAAGCCCGGAAATACCACTCTTTGTTTTTTCCAAGATTATCATAGGTCCGATAAGCCTGGCTCCGGCTGCTGTCGGCCTGGTAAATAACATTGGTAAAAATGTCTTTGGTATCATTTATACCAACTGCCAATATAGGCCTTTCATCCACACTGATATTGGCTTCATAATTCTGGTTGAACTGGGGCCGCAATGAAGGGTTACCTGTTTCGCTGAGATATTCATCCACATATCTTGAAAAAGGATTTAGCTGGCTGTAAGACGGCCTGTTGATCGTCCGCCGGTAAACAAGGTATGCCCTCAGGTCGTATCCTGCGATCTTCATTAAACTTTTGCTGAGATAGATGTAAGGGAAAAGATCAGTACGTTGAATGGCGAAGGAGGTATCACCAGGAACAAGTTGTCTTCCTTTCATATTTGTATTTTCCAGCCTGGAGCCAAATTTTATGACAAAATCCTTACCAAGGGTCTTTGATCCCTGCAGGTAAAAAGCATTGATATTCTCATTGTACCGGAATGTGTTCGTACGACTGCTGTCAACCATGCGGACGCCATTCGATTCGCGGAAATAATTTGTTTTATTCCGGTAGTTGTTGATGGATGCCTGCAACCCTGTTTCCAGCGTAAATCTTTTCTTCATTTTTAGCTTCAGGTCAGATTTTGCGTTGAAATAGTCACGGGTATTATCAGCTTTGCCATCACCGCCGGATAGTATCGAAAAAGGGGTGCTGTATTGTGTAAAGAAGAGCTGGTCAGATTTATTGTTGCTGCGGCTATACCAGGTATCATTGGTCCATTCCGATCCCAATGAATCAATTTTATATTTGGACTCAATACCATTACCCAGCGTCAAAGAACTGCCATCATTATCTACCCCGTTCAGGCTGTTAGAAAGTAATTGGGAATTGCTGATCTTCTGGATGCTGTTTTTATTCTCAGAATGGGTGTTGAATTTATTATAACTGGCAGTGGCATCATAAGTGAGCTCCCATTTTTTTGAAAGTTCATAGGTTAGTGCATAAGCACCATAGTAATTATTACCAGGATATTTTGTCAGTGCATGCTGACTGAGCAGGGAGTCGGGGGCAAATATCCTGTCGGTCTTTATTTGTTCATAGGAATCCCGATGATTATAATTGATGTTCAGAGAAGAACTCTTCTTTCCATCATTATTATTAAGACTGAAACCGATAAACTGGTTGCCATAAGTTCCCTGTTGTATTCCTGCATTCACACTGCCTGTTAACCCTATTTTCACGCCTTTTTTCAGCACTACATTGACGACACCACCGCTGCTTGTGGCATCGTATTTAGCAGAAGGAGTTCTGACGATCTCAATTTTTGAAATAGCGTTGGGGGGCAAGCTTTTCAGCATGCTGGCCATATCTGCGGCACTCATTCTCATATCTCTGCCATTGATCTGAATGGTAGCAGGGGTCAGGCTGCTGATATAAATATTACCATCCTGGTCAACAAATAATCCCGGGGTTTTTTCGAGCACTTCGTACCCGCTGGTGGATGCTGCTACCAGGTTTTCCGGATCAACAATTAGTTTATCATCTTCCTGCCGAAATAATGGTTTTTGGGATGTAACAATTACGCCGGTCAATGTTTTTGCTGCGGGTTCCAGGCTGAACTGGAACATTGTTTTATTGATGCCAATAGTTATTCCTTTCTCTAAAGATTGATAATTGACGGAACTGATATGTATAGAATATTGACCGGCTGTATTCAGCTGAAAAACGGCAATACCGCTGCTGTCAGCTACTTTTTTAATTACCTGGCTGCTATCCTGTCTGTTGGTGACAATGACGGAAGCGAAAGCAACCGGCTCCTTCTTCTGATTGATTATTTTAAGACTGACCGGAATTTCCTGTGCATATATAGAAGTGGTAAAGAGAACTACTGTAAGGAATAAAAATGTTTTCAAGGAAGGAAGGGAGCTGATTTTCATGAATAGTAATGGCTGGTGATAAAGATCAAAAATAGCTAAATCTGCTGCTGTTCAAAACGAAAGCACTACCTGACTGCTGATTTTTAAAACATTTAACCTTTCTGATTTTATTATTTATGGCGGGTTCTTTTCTGATGATGAATATTTTTAGCTTCATCGACTGAATGGGTGGAATGAATGTCATTTTCTTTTTTAGCCAGCTCGGAAAGTTTGACATAGAATTTTTTGATAGTTTCCAGTTCTTCCGTGGAAAGATCTTCCACATCCACCAAACGGTTGCTGGCAGAAGAAGAGGCAGCGATCAGTTCATTCAGTTTCAGGTGCAAAGCCACGGTGTCTTTATTTTGTGATTGCTGGATCACAAAGACCATTAAAAAAGTAATGATGGTGGTGCCTGTATTGATCACCAGTTGCCAGGTATCGGAGTAATGAAAAATGGGACCCGTGACCACCCATCCAATAATGATCAAAAGGGCAAATATAAAGGCCAGTGGCTTGCCGGTCGCTTTGGTCACTTTACCTGAGAATTTTTCAAAAAGCAGGTTGATCATTTTTTTCATAAAATCAGTGACAGGAGTTTTGTTGATCTCGTTGCCAATACCGAAATTTAATCATTCTGATCCAGCAATGATACAATTCACAACCACCATACACAAGTTTGCCAAACAAGGAGAGAAGACCGGCTGGACCTATATCGAAATACCTGCTGACTTGGCACAGCAATTAAAACCAGGGAATAGAAAAGAATTTAAAGTAAAAGGCAAGCTGGATGCTTTTCCTGTTAAGCGAATGTCTGCTATACCCATGGGGGGTGGTAAGTTCATCCTTGCCCTCAATGCAACTATCAGGAAAGGTATTGCGAAAAAGCAAGGTGCCATGCTCAAAGTCCAACTGACAGAGGATAAAAGTGAATTTATTTTCAATGCCGATTTTATGGAATGCCTAAATGACGAACCTGCAGCGAAAGAATTCTTTCAGTCACTTACAGGTTCTCACCAGAGATATTTTAGTAAATGGATAGATGATGCGAAAACAGAACCCACCCGGACTAAAAGGATCGCTATGGCAGTAAATGCTCTTTCCAAAAAATGGGGCTACCCGGAAATGATCAGGGCTAATAAAAAGGATAACCTATAAAAATGCCGGACCATGTGATCCGGCATACAGTGATCCCTTCTGCAACTTTAATAGATCTTTTCTCCTTCTCTTTTCACTGTTGTATACAACCGTCCAGTTTTTCGTAGTATTTCTTTTATATAATAGCTGCTGAGTTCTTTGGGGTTATACCCGCTGAATTCTTTTCCAAGCTTGACCACATTTTCCTTGTACATTTTATTTTCCAGCACTTCTTCCACCGCTTTTTTTACCTGCTGTTGTTTGGGCCATTCTGTTTTCAGGTTCACACCGAGTTTAAAATAGCCAACCCTTGCATTGATCTCGTTTTTACCTTCATGAACACCGGCCACTACCAGCGGCAATTGATTTTCGATACCCAGCATCACACCACCGTATCCGCCATTGGTAATATAGGCATCAGCATAGGGCATGATGTCGGCGAAGGGTATGAAATCTTCAATGACCAGGTTGTATTGCGGGAAACGTTTTCTTAACTCTTCTGTACCAGATCCGCCCGTTGTTGCAATTACCAGCACATCTGAATCCTTAAATGCTTCCAGTGTGGGTACAATAATTTTCTCCTGATTTTTTTCTACCGTCCCCTGTGTTACGATCACTATTTTCTCATATTGGTTCAGTTTGGAGTTAAACCAGGCTGAATTTTGTTTCCTGGGCTGGTAAGGAAGCAAAGAGCCAATAAAGCGAACGTTTTTTCCAAGGTCGCTGCGGTAGTATTCAAAACCCGGCGTGCCACTTTGCAGCAGGATCGTTGCTTTTTTCACCAGCAGGTCAAAAGCACCAAGGTTGAAATGTTCAATACCGTATTCATCCAGTATCGTATGCATCACCTTATTGGCTTTACGGAACAATACACGGTCAGCAATATAGCGGAGGAAACTTTGCTTGGCCTTGCCAATAAATGTATAGGAAGGCGTCATTCCAAGACCGGGGGGAGCCAGGTCAACCGAAGTTTCGGGTAATGGAAACACACCGACAGAGGCAACAGGGATATTCATTTTATCAGTAATGAAAGGAATACCCGAGAAAGCACAATCTGCCACCACCAGGTCAAATGCAAATTCTTTGTAAATAGCAAGCAGGTCGGCATAGTATTCCGGTCCCCTCAATACAAAGGCATTTATAATATCAAAACTGAGTTTACCGACCATGCCTTTGATCATTTCCCGTTCCGGGAAAAACTGCTCCAGGTTGGTAGCATTGATATCCTTTGCTTTTTTAAAAGTGTAATGAGGAATATTTAACCGGCTGATCTTAGCTGCATATATTTCGGATGTATACCAGCGGACATCACAACCCAGTTGCTGTAAATGAGTAGCTAATCCTGTTAAAGGATTAAAGTGGCCGTCAGCGGGGAAATTGGCGAATAAAATTTTTTTGCCGGCCAGGGCAGCAATGGATTGCCTGGCATCATTACTCAAATTGTTCTTGTTCATCATGACTGAATTTTATAGTAAGGTTTAATTGAAACGCAATGATAACAGTGGTTCCTGCGGGGCAATACCTAAAAATGAATCAACTGCCAAGCGGAAAGACAGGCTGAAGGAAGTGGCGGATGAATTGAAAATGTGTTTATTTGCAATATGATTCAGTCTGTAAATGATTTTAAGCAGCCTTTTTTTATTGGTATTGCCGGTACCGGAATGAGTGCTATTGCACAATACCTACAGGGAAGAGGGAAGCAGGTGTCAGGGAGCGACCGTTTTTTTAAAGAAGGAGAATACAATGAGATAAAAGAGAAGCTGGAAGCTGAAGGGATCAGGTGTTTTTTGCAAAATGGGGACGGAATAACAGGGGAAACAGACCTGGTGGTGGTTTCTACGGCCGTGGAAGACACGGTAGCAGAAGTACAAAAAGCAAAAGCACTGCATATCCCTATTATCAAAAGATCGGAATTGCTCTCTGTTATTGCTGATAGTAAAAAAACAATCGCTGTAGGTGGCACCAGCGGTAAAAGTACCACCAGTGCCATGTTGTTTGATATACTTGAGTATGCAGGTATGCAGCCGAGTATCATCAGCGGCGCAGGGCTGGTGAGTATCATTAAAGAAGGAAGGATCGGTAATGCCAAAGCAGGAGCCGGTGAATGGCTGGTCATTGAAGCGGATGAAAGTGATGGCTCGATTGTGCAGTATAAACCGGAGATCGGATTATTACTGAATGTGGATAAGGATCATAAAGAGATCAATGTGCTGATGGAGGTATTTGAAACTTTTAAAAAGAACAGCAGGAAATTTGTAGTCAACCAGTCGCATGA
This sequence comes from uncultured Bacteroidota bacterium, assembly GCA_902826165.1. Taxonomy (GTDB): domain Bacteria; phylum Bacteroidota; class Bacteroidia; order Chitinophagales; family Chitinophagaceae; genus CADEDV01. Next base: position 64,675 of record CADEDV010000004.1, on the reverse strand, counting down.
GTTAGCTAAACAACTTTCGCAGGATAAGCAATATGATTTTTCCCTTCACCAGGGACAAGGTGCTGGTTATATTGCCAGTGATTTTAAGCAGGAAGGACTTACAATTTCTTTCCGTATTAATAATACCGATTTTAACCTGAACGTGGTGGGCCGGCATAATATGGAGAATGCTGTTGCCGCTGCTGCTATTGCTAACCAGTTGGGAGTGGAGCTTGCTGTTGCTGCGGCTGCATTGAAAAGCTATGAAGGCATTTACCGCCGCCACCAGGTATTGGGCAACAAGCAAGGTGTCTGGGTGATTGATGACTATGCCCATAACCCGGTGAAATGTGCAGCAGCTATTGAAGCCTGCCAGCCCATAGCACCCAAAGTGATTGCCTGGTTCCAGCCACATGGATACGGGCCTACTAAATTCCTGCGGAATGATTTTGTAGCAGAGATCGCCAACGTATTAAGGCCGGAAGATGAGATATGGATGAGTGAGATCTTTTATGCAGGCGGCACGGCGGTGAAAGATATTTCCGCCAATGATCTGATCAATGACCTGAAGGCATTGCATAAGCCCGCCTTTTTCGTGGAGAACAGGGATGATTTATTACCCGCACTCCGCTCACATTTCACCAGCGATTGTGTATTACTATTGATGGGGGCAAGAGATCCTTCATTAGAACAGTTTGCTAAAAAATTGTGGGCTGACCTCTGATCTTTTACACAGCGTATTCTACTACATTTTCTTTTGCTACGGGGAGGAACATATACCAGCAAAGGGCCATGAGTAAGCTTGGCTCGGAGGAAAGATGATTTGTATTTGCAAATTGAACAGCCGGGCTTTCATCACTAACATTCAACCCGCACACAACAGAAGGCTTATCTATCGATTCTTTGTAGATGACCAATTCCGCCATCGGGTTATTATGGATGCTGTAATAGAAGCGTTCATCATTCATATCAATAAAATGCTCTTTGTTGTCATGTCCCAGCTCGCCTATCTTGATCCCGTATTCGCTTCTTAATACTGTTTTGTTGCGCAGAAAACCTTCTTTCCGGATAAGGAATACCCGTTTCTCTGTGGCAGATTCCACCCGGGCCGTGTTGGAGAAAGGATGCAATGTCAGCGTCAGGAGCTGCTTATCCTTATCCCATAAATGGTATACTTCATTGGCTGAAGTTGATTTGCTTTTTTCCCAACGCATAATAAATAATTTAAGCAGGTGATAATTGCAGTATAAATTACAACCCTTTTACCCGGGGAAGGCTGACTGATTGAAAGTTAATGATAACTTCATATTGGAAAGGAGAACGTGAAAAAACTGTGGGCAACCCCGGACATATTCACAACAGGAAGCCTGCAAAAAGCGGCAAATTTCCTAAAAACCGATCAAAACCAAGGCAGTTGTCAATCCTGCCCATTATTGATCATCCGGTGCAGGATAAAATAACTAAGTACAATTAAGAGTAATAAGATCAGGATCGAAATATAAAGCCAGGGCTGGTCTTTGATTTTCAATTTTTCCCGCCGTTGTTTCTTCTTTTCCGTTTTCTTTTTCAGGTCACGGTTCAGCATTTCCACCATATAGGATATCTGCTGCTTGTCTTTTATTTCTTTCAGGCCTTCCAGTGCATCGTCGGCAAAATCATTATCCAGCAATTGTTTTTCCACCTCGTGTTTCTTCTCCTCCGGCAGTTTATCCTGCAGGTAAAGCAACAAGGTCTCCTGGTCAACCTCAGTAGATAAATTAGATAATATGTCTTTCAGGTTATCAGCCATTGCTTAGCGGTCTGCTTTTTCATTTAGTTTACGTTCGATCCATATCTTCAGGTTGCGTTTGCCATTCTGAATATAACTTTTTACCTGCAACATGGAAAAGCCTGTTTGTTCCGTGATCTCCTGGTAACTTTTCTTTTCCAGGTAAAACAAAGTTACACATTGCTGTTGCTCCCGGTTCAGCTCTTTAAGCCCTGCTTCCATCAGGTCCAGGGTATGATCATTCTGCAATAAAGCCTGCCGGTCGGTTTCCTCTTCCGGGGTTGCTGTAATTCGTTCTGTCAGTTCAGCAGGTATCTTACCCTGCCGGTCCCTCAGTTTCATCAGGCAGTGGTTTTTGGCCACCATGTAGAGCCAGGATTTGAAGTATTCCACTTTATATTTGTGCAGTTCCTGTATCACTTTCAGGAAAACCTGCTGCACACTGTCTTTGGCTTCCTCCTCATTTTTCAGGTATTTCATGCACACACCCAGCAACAGCAGGGTATAGCGTTGCAGTAAGATACCCAGCCATTCATTATTATGGTCGGCATGGAATTTTTCGAGCAGCTCCTGGTCGGTAATATGGTTGTACTTATCGCCGTTCACAAACGGAAAATAGCTATTTTGTTCTGATTAGATGCAACGCAAAAATAATTTCATACCAAAACAAGTCAGATTGTATTAATTAATTTCGCTAAAAAAAGTTATATGGAGTTTGCGATCGTTTCAGTACCAGCGGCACCCGTCCGCCGGAAGCCAAGACACCAAAGAGAAATGGTGAACCAGTTACTTTTTGGCGAAGCCGTAAAGGTGCTGAATGAAAGAGGAAAGTTATGGGTAAAGGTCCGCAGCCTGCATGATAATTATGAAGGCTGGATGACCAGAACCTTGCTGGAAGAAGTGACAGAAAGCGAAGCGAAGACAGGTTCATCCTTTGTTAGTTCTGATTTGCTCAATACAATTAATGTTGCAGGAACAGCTATGCAGGTTCCCACAGGATCATTACTACCGGCTTTTGATGATAGTAAAGGAAAATTGGGTAAAGTGGAGTATAGTTATGAAGGAAGCCATATTAAAAAAGGGGAGCAGCAGCCGGGAACTGAATTACTGGAAAAGCTGACTATGCCATGGCTGAATGCTCCTTATCTCTGGGGAGGTCGTACTATTCTTGGTGTTGATTGCAGTGGTTTTGTGCAGGTCAATTACCGGATGCTGGGCATTGATCTGCCAAGAGATGCCTGGCAGCAGGCACAGGAAGGAACTGTGGTAAAAAAATTAAAAGAGGTACAGGCGGGTGATCTGGCTTTTTTCGATGATAAAGAAGAGATCGTTCATGTGGGGATACTGTTGGATAATGATAGGATCATTCATGCATCCGGCCGGGTAAGGATTGACAGCATTGATAAAAAAGGCATCACAAGCTCAACTACAGGTGAAAGAACTCACCAGTTAAAGGCCATCCGCAGGTATTGGTAAATAGGCCGTGTTTTCAAAGATGGAGAAGCGGAGGGTGATAGCAAATACATTCTCCGAATGGTCTTTATTAGTAGCCCAGGCAACGGTGAGCGGGGACAATAACAGGTCTTTATAATAATAGTCCCTGATCTCCCCGGTTTGCTGATCCTGTAATTTTAATTCCTTGTAGTTATCTCTCGTAAAGCCCCGTTTATACTGGCGGCAGAATTTTTCAAACTCTTGCTGCACATCTTTAATGCCATCTTCCCCGGCAGGAGCGTAACCCACCAATTGGTACAGGAAAAAATTATAGGGCTGACCGGTTGAATCCACGGCCTCCTCCCGTTCTGCCAACACTACTTTGGTATAAGTGGCTTTAAAGAAAAAGGGTGAGTACGAATTATAGATACCATCCAGGAAGAAAAGAGTGCTGTCTGTTTTCTTATGAATTGTTTTATTGATCAGCAGGGGGTCTTTCATTAATTGATTCAGAAAACCGCTGAATTCCTGGCGAAAGGGATCCGCCCTGTAATAGTTTTTGCTGATCTTATAGAATTGTTGGCTTTGTGCCTGTAGCGAGAAAAGCAGGATAAAGAAAAAGTATAGTTTCTTCATGCAATGAATCATTGACCAATATGAATGTATGAAAAGAAATGAAGCGAAAAATTACCTGCCCCGTTAAAAAAAACCTTTAATCCATTTAACGATCATTGCATCCCATCCGAGCATTTTAAAGGCGGTATATAACAGCACAATGGCGAATATTCTCTTTAAAGCTTCTGTATTGATCATCAGTGCAATTTTGCTCCCAAAATAACCACCGGCTAAAAAACCAACGGCCAGCAGCCCCACCACTTTCAGGTCAATTGGTGTACCCAGTTTCTGACATTGTTGGTAATAATAAAATGATGCGAGGATAACTACTGGCATGGTCAGTACCGCCAGCGAAGTACCCTGCGCCTGGTGCTGGGTATAGCCCATGAATAAAACCAATATCGGTACCATGATGATACCGCCACCCACACCCACCAATCCGCTCAGCACACCGGCAGCAAGGCCGATGGCGATCACTGTTATCAGCAGTTGTGCTGTCATATTTTTTTGCTGGTTGAGGTTCATGATTATTTGGAAAAATTCTCTTTATAGTATTCAACCGCATCAGTGATAATACGGCAGGCTGTTTTCTTGTCCTGGAAATTATCGATCTCCACTTTTTTATTTTCCAGTGCCTTGTATTGTTCAAAGAAGTTGCGCAACTCCAGTAAAAAATGACCTGGCAGATCTTCCATTTTCTGGTAATGGTTTACAGAAGGATCATGTGCAGCTACGGCAATGATCTTATCATCTTCCTGGCCATTATCGATCATTTGCATATTACCGATCACTTTGGCTTCCACCAGGCATAGTGATCGGATGGATTGTGAGCAAAGTACCAATATATCCAGGGGATCATTATCCAGGCCAAGGGTGCGGGGAATAAAACCATAGTTCACCGGGTAGTGAAAGGATGAATAGATCACCCGGTCCAGTTTTAATAACCCTGTTTCTTTATCCACTTCGTATTTGGCCCTGGATCCTTCCGGTATTTCAATGATCGCATTAACAACTTCAGGCGCATTGTCCCCGGTAGTAACGCCATGCCAGGGATGATGAATTGTGAGCATATGGTTGAAATTTTATCAGCGGGAAAGTTTCATACCGGCATACGTTGCGAGTAAGCCGGCAATAACACTACCTGCTGTGTAAAGGAAAAATAATCCTGTCCTGTTTTCTTTTAGTAAACCGACTCCCTCGAGGGTGAAGGCCGAGAAAGTAGTGAATCCGCCACAAAGACCGGTCATCAAAAAAAGCTTCCAGCTTTCAGTTGAATCAAATGAGCGGAAACTGAGCCCCCAGAAAATCCCGATCAGTAAACAACCTGTAATATTCACGGCAAATGTTCCCAATGGGAAAGGATGGGGATAATAAATTGCCACCCACCGCTGGCAGAGATAACGGGCAATGCTGCCGATACCGCCGCCTAATCCTATTAAAAGGATATGCTTGATCATTGCAGGCTGTCTGGTTTATGCTTAAAGATATATTTGAAATCCACCAGCCACTTACCATCCTGTTTGATCACTTTCAGGGAATCCTTTTGGTTCCGGAACGTATTGGAATAGTAAATGATGCTGGCCGAGTCGTTGATCTGTCTTGTTTCATGAATATGAATCGAAGCCCCCCTGTATTTTGCTTTGTCCTCAGCACTCATCCTTTCTTTATATAATCTTTCCGAAGCTTCAATATCCTGCTGGTTCAGCGAGTCATTCACGACAAAGGTTTTGGCCTTACTATAATCACCATCCAGCGCAGCACGGATAAATTCACGGGCTGCATCAATATCACTGGAAGGTTGTTCGTTGGTTGTGTTTCTGTCAGTGTCTTTGCAGGAGGCAAAAATAACCAGCAGCAGCATTGTAAAAAGGGTCATTCTTTTCATAGTTGCAAATTACGAAAGTTTGCCACTTGTGTTGTACAGAAATAATAAAGCCCCTCCTCAGGAGGGGCTTTATTCGTATTACTTGTACAAGGGTAATTATTCCTGTTTCAATTTTTCAAGAGCTTTCATAGCTTCTTGTGTTTTGGGATCTTTCATGAGGCTGTCAACAGCCTGCATGCTTTTTTGGATGTCTTCGGCACTTACATTCACGTCTTCACCAGATTCATTCATACCCTCCATGCCACCTTCCTGGCTGGCTTTATCTTTACCCATTTTCATCAGCGTAGCCATGCTGAAATCAACTTTCCAGGCACCATCTTCTTTCTTTAACGGGAAGTCAATACTTTCTTTTTCTTTTTTGCTTTTAAAGGGCACTAATGCAGTTTCACCGGTGATTTTGGCTTCGCCGATCTCCACATCTTTGAAATCTGCAGTGGGATCTTCTTCTTCTTTACTGTCACCGGTTTTCATTTTTTCACCCATATCGATCGCTTTCTTCATCATATCCAGGGCGGCTTTACTGTCTTTAGTAGCCAGTTTGGCAGCGCCATCAATATCTTTTTCAGAAAGTCTTTTCATGAATTCTACCAGAACGGCTTTGGGATCAGAGCTGGCTCCTTTGTTATTACAGCTAACGATCATCAGGGCTGCACCTGCAAAGAGAAACAGCGATTGCATAATTTTTTTCATATAAGTGGTTTTGAGTGCGACAAATGTAGTCTTTCCCCTTCAATATCAAAAGCAAGTGGGTTTAAAAGTCAACTCTTTTTATCAACCTGCTTTTTTTATACAGGAACAGGTCGTCGGGGGATATCCCAAAAGGCCATTCCCTGGCTTTAATGGACTCCGTCAGTTCCCCGGACATCGCTTTATCCAGGCTCTTAAAAACGAATTCGGAGCAGTACATGGTCTCGTCGGAGAGGAAATTGAAATACATATCAAATTTTAACCCCGCCCGGTAAAATTGCTGTACAACACCTGAAAGGGAATCATTTTCTGCAGTGGCCAGTTCATACCGGTACACCGCAAAACGATCTGCTTCCTCCGGTATTAAAAAGCTGTCGATAGGGTCACGCCTGAGCTTTTGGCTGGGGTTATAACTGCCGCCGATGGCATGATAAACAAAGACATTATTGTTCTCTATTAATAAAATACCGCAATGGGAAAAGGAAGTATCAATGCGGTTCATGCTCCGGGCGGCTTTGCTTACCTCATCCGTTCCGTTTCGGAATATGAGATCACCATTTTGGATCAACGGTTTGACACTGTCAATACGTTGGTAATAGATGCTGTTATCCGTTGTTTCTTTAGGACCTGTTTGGTTAGTACAGCTTACCCCAAAAAACAAGAGGCAGCCGGTAAGCCACCTCTTTATCCCATTAAATAATTGAAATTTCATTTTCTATCCGTTGTCATAGTCTTTCTTCTCCTTGTCATAAGCACGGATGATGGCTTTCACCAGGCGGTGACGAACCACATCTTCCTCATCCAGTTCGATATGACCGATGCCATCCACATTTTTCAGGATGCGGACAGCCGTACTCAAACCGCTTTTCTGGTTGCGGGGAAGATCCACCTGTGTCACATCACCGGTAATGATCGCTTTGGCATTAGCACCAATACGGGTGAGGAACATTTTTAATTGCAGGTCGGTGGCATTCTGAGCTTCATCCAGCAGGATAAATGCATTATCCAATGTTCGTCCACGCATATAAGCCAGCGGGGCGATCTCAATAGTTCGGGTACTCATATAATACCCCAGCTTATCAGCAGGTATCATATCATCCAGTGCATCATACAAAGGACGCAGGTAAGGATCGATCTTTTCTTTCAGGTCACCGGGCAAAAAGCCAAGGCTTTCGCCGGCTTCCACTGCGGGTCTTGTTAAAACGATCTTCTTTACCTGTTTGTTCTTTAATGCTCTCACGGCTAATGCAACGGCGGTGTAGGTTTTACCGGTACCAGCTGGCCCGATAGCAAAAACGATGTCATTCTTCTCCGCCATCTGCACCATTTTTTTCTGGTTAGCAGTGCGGGCCCTGACTGATTTCCCGTTGGGTCCGAACACAAGGACCTCGTTGGGGTTCCGTTCTTTGAAGTTGTCAATGGCTTCGGCATCATCGCCACCCAGGATCTGTTCAAAATAATTCTCACTCATATGCCCGTTCCTTTCCAGGTAGGTAACAATGAGGGAGATCTTTTCCCGGGCAGAATCCACTTGTTCAGGTGCTCCGCTCAATTTGAGCTGGGTGCCGCGGGAGAGAATCTTTAACAGGGGGAATTTCTTTTTGAGGATGTCTAACTTACCATTGTTTACGCCGAAGAACTCAATAGGGTTGACGGTTTCAAGGTTGATGATTGTGTCAGTCAATTCGTTTCAAATTTAGATTGGTCTTGTCCGCTTGCGACGGCAGTACGGAGATAACCAGTAAACAATTCCGGCGAAGGGTGGCGCCGGATTATTTAGCGTCTTTTGCCCATTTGCAAAAGAATCACCCCTCTGTTTTCAAATATAACTTATACAAATTGTACTATCCTAACCTTACTTATTCACAGATGTGAACAGAAAAAATTGAGCCAAAACTCTGTGTATTGAATTTTTCTGTAAGTCAGAATTCAAATAAGAGCTGTAATGCTGCAATAAAAGCATTGCTTAACTTTAGGAGATGGAAGAAAAAAGGCCAATAAAACGCAGCGAACAATTAGCTCCGCTCAGTAGGGAACATCATGATGGTTTATTGTATGCCTGGAAAATAAGGCAGGGACTGCAAAACGGAGCTTCTGTAAATACAATGCGGGAATACAGCATCTGGTTCTGGAAGCATCATATCAAACCGCATTTTTACCAGGAAGAAAAAATACTGATTCCTTATATGCCGGCCGATCACCCGCTGGCGCAGCAATTAAAAAGTGAACATGCTCATATCCGTGAATTGATATTATCACTGGACCAGGAAGCCGATAAAAGAACATTTACTATTCTTTGTGACCTGCTGGATGCACATATACGTTTTGAAGAGCGGCAATTATTCAACTACCTGGAACAAACATTAACGCCGGAGCAGTTAGATAGTATTCACAGTAACCTGGAGGATCATCCTGTAAGCGAAGAAGAATGGAAAGATGAATTTTGGGTGAAGAAATAACCGGTTGATCTTTCAAAAATTCTTGTTATCCCTGCATTTTTTGTTGTTTCCTGATAAACGACCACCTGTCAGCAGGTATATAGATAACGTATTAGGTAAGTTTGATCGTATTTATACTTTCCGAAATCAATAAGTGTTTACCTGTATTTTCTCCATAAGAATGATTAAGATTATTTCTTAACTGACTTAAGTCAGCCGCCACCGTAGCTATAAGTAATATTTTTCAGAACCACCAGAAATGAATATTATTATAAAGCTACCACATGCTGCGAAACCAGGATACGGATAAGGCTTATTTTAAGTTATTGGACGAATCACCGGCCAGTAGTTCTGCACTCCTATCTGTATTGGATGTCATAGGTGAAGCCGTTTGTTTTTTTGACAATAGTTTCAGGATAACCTGGTGGAATGATGCATTTCGGCAACTTTATTCTTTATCACAACTGAACAAGGAAGGAGTATCTATTAGTCTTTATGATCTGCTGAACGACCAGCAAACGGAATTATTTGCTTATCAATTGGAGCAGGCTAAAGAGGGAAGACGTGGCAGCTTTGAATGGGAGTGTAATATTGGATTGGTGAAATGGATGAGCATTATCCTGCATCCTTTAAAAGATGATGACAAGAAAACAATTGGTATAGCCGGAGTAGTCAGGAATATGGTAAACGGGAGATCAGTTATACCGGCAATTACCAATAATGGAAATGCTGTTGCCGCCAAAAGAAGCCCTGAAGAATATCTAAGGGATTTTAATAAGGAATTGGCCAGAAAGATTGATGAAAAAACGGCAGAGCTGTCTGGGTTGCTGGAAAGGATAACCGATGCTTTTATTGCTCTGGATAAAGAATGGAATTATACCTACCTCAATAAAAAGGCAGAAGAACTACATGGCAGGAAAAGAGAAGAGCTTTTAGGTAAAAATATATGGAAAGAATTTCC
>CADEDV010000004.1:26454-54808 GCA_902826165.1 uncultured Bacteroidota bacterium | reverse complement strand
ATTTTTGAACTGCTGGTATTAGGGCCGGAGGAGCCGCCCCTTCGCATACCAGAAATACTTGAAGGAAAATCAGTATTGCAGGAAAGAAAAATAAGACGCAAAGACGGGTCCGTTTTTTTTGCTGAATTAAGTAACAAATTATTGCCCGGTAACCGTATGCTGGTTATCGGACGTGATATTACTGAAAGGAAAAGAATGCAGAAATCCCTGAGTGAAAGTGAGTTCAAATACCGGACACTTTTTGAAGAGGGGGCAGATGGGGTTTGCTTTTATAACCCGGTTGAAAATAAGTACTATGCCGTAAATAAAAGAATGACAGAATTATTCGGGTATTCAGCAGAGGAATTCCTGGAAATAGGTGTAACCGATATAACTTTTCCTGAGGACATAAAATTAAATCCACCCCGGTTCATTAATTTACCTGAAGGGGTTACAGCCACAAATGAAAGAATGTTCAGGAAAAAAGATGGTACGGGCATATATATTGAAACTACCACCAAACGTTTGCAGGGAAATGATTTTATTTCTTTCATGCGTGATATTTCGGAAAGAAAAAAATCAGAAAACCTTATTCAGGAAAACGAATTGCGCTGGAAACTGGCCCTGGAGAAAAGTGAGTTGGGTGTTTGGGAAATGAACTTTGAAAAGAAGACTGCTTTCATTTCTGAAAAGACCAGGGAGCAGACCGGGTATTTTAATGAGCAGGACCTGGCTAATCCGGAATTCTGGTACAATGCCATTTATAAAGAAGATCAGCCAATGGCGGTTGGTAAATTTATTAAAACACTTAAAGGAATTGATCCTTCTTTTGATGTGGAACTAAGAGTGGTTTGTAAAAATGGCGATCTGAAATGGTTCCGGTTCACAGGTAGCATAGCAGGAAGAAGCACTGAAGGCAGGGCACTTCGGATCATTGGGGTTCACGAGCATATTACAGAAAGAGTAAAGAAAGAAAAGGATTTGCGGCTGAAGGAAAGTGCAATTGAATCTTCTTTAAGCGGAATTGGGATCACTGCATTGGATGGTACTATTACCTATGTAAATAATGCCATCACAAAAATGTGGGGAGCAAAAGACAGCAGCGAATTGATTGGCAAAAATCTCGTTGATGTTTTTGAAGGGGACCGTGTGTACCAGAGCATTGATGCATTGCAAAGGCAAGGATATGAATCCGGAGAGGATATTGGTAAACGGGTTGATGGCTCATTATTCCCGGTAGAATTTACGGCAAACGTTATTACGGATGATAAAGGAACACCTCAATGCCTGTATGGATCGTTTCTTGACATATCAAAACGAAAAGAGGTACAAAATAAACTGGCAGAAAGTGAGGCCCTGTTCAGGGAGATCACAGAAAACTCACCAAGCGGGATTATTCTGCTTGATAAAGAGCACAAATTTAAATTCATCAGTGTGTCGGCAAGACGGATCACCGGCTACCTGGATGATAATGTTATTGGATTAGACCCGGCCTCTTTCACCCATCCTGATGATTTACGAGTCTTGCTGCCGCAATTATTGGCTATGCTGGAGGTCCCGGGAAAAGTCTTTACAACGCAATACAGGTTCTTATTTAAAGACGGGTCATGGCATTACCTGGAAAGCACTTTTTCTAATTTACTGTATATAAAAGGAGTGGAAGCTATATCAGTTAATTTCAGAGATATTCATGAAGAAAGGTTATCACAAGTAAAACTGCAGGAAAGTGAGAATAAATTCCGGACTTTTTTTGAAAATAATATGGATGGCCTCATGCTGGGAACTGAGGAAGGCCAGGTACTTGCAGCAAATAAAGCAGCGCAGCATTTGCTTGGCAGGACAGAAGAAGAATTAAAATCTGCCACAAGGGAAAACATTATTGATTCATCTGATGGTACTCTTCGCCATCATTTAGAAGAAAGAAAGAAAAAGGGATTTGCAAAAGGCGAACTTGTTTTAATCAGGAAAGACGGGGCAAAATTTCCCGTGGAATTCACTTCTTCTGTTTTTTCAGGGCAGGGCGGCAAACGCCTCACCGGTTTTATTTTTCATGATATTTCAGCCCGGAAAAAATCTGAACAGCAGATCAGGGAATTTAATGAAAGGATACAGCGGATATCCAATGCTACGAATGACGGCGTCTGGGAATGGGACCTGGGTGAAAATACAGTATGGTGGAATGAAGCTTTTTATAACCTGCTGGGATATGACTCTTCTTTACCTGTCCCCGGGTTATATGTTTGGACAGAAAGAATCCACCCGGATGACAGGGATAAGATCATATCAAGATTAAAAAGGATCAGGAAAAATACCATTGATTCCTGGCAGGATGATTTTCGCTATTTAATGCCTGATGGAACCTATGGTACAGTACTTGACAGAGCCTATGTGATCAGGAACGAAGAAGGACGACCGGTAAGGGTTATAGGAGCGTTTGTCGATATCACCGAACGGAAGAGGGCAGAAGAGAAATTGGCCAATGAGAAAATTCTTTCTGATTCACTGATCAATAACCTGCCCGGTATTTTCTATCTCTATACAAGCGATGGGAAATTCTTACGCTGGAATAAGAACTTTGAAATGCTGAGTGGATACAACAGCGAGGAAATTAAAAAAATGCATCCACTGGACTTTCATGAAGGAGCAGAGAAGAACCGGCTAAAAGACAGGCTGGGTAAAATATTCAAAATGCAGATGCCGGGAATTGAGCTGGTGCTTTCAGCGAAGGACAAAAGGAATATTCCAATGTTTATTAACTCCATGGCTATAATATATGAAGGGATGCCCTGTGTGATAGGGATAGGTAATGATATAACCAAGCGTAAAAAAGCAGAGCAGGACCTGATTGAAAGCGAAGATGCATTTCAGCGTTTATTTGAAGAATCAGCAGAATCCATCCTGCTGCTGGACGGTACCCATTTTATTGACTGTAATGAATCAACATTATCGCTTTTAGGCTATTCTTCTAAGGATGCATTTTTGAATAAATCGCCCTGGGATGTATCACCCGATTACCAGCCTGATGGTAAATCTTCTTTAAAGAAAGCGAAGGAAATGACGGCAAAGGCTTTGAAAAAAGGCTATCATCGCTTCGAATGGATACACAAGAAGGCTGATGGCACTGAGTTCCCGGTGGAAGTGATGCTGACCCCGATCATCATCAAAGGGCAGCAATTAATTTACACGATCTGGCATGATATCACCGAACGGAAGAAAGCAGAAGACCAATTAAGAAAAAGTATGAAGGAAATATCGGATTACAAATATGCATTGGATGAATCCGCAACCGTTTCTTTTGCCGATGAAGAGGGGACTATTACCTATGTAAATGATAAGTTCTGTAAATTATATGGGTATGAAAAGAAAGAAATTATTGGGCAGAACCACCGGGTGTTGAATTCAAAGGTTCATCCTGCCTCGTTCTGGAAAAATTTCTGGGAAACCATTAAAAAAGGGAAAGTATTAAATGCAGAAGTGTGTAATAAGGCAAAAGACGGAAAGCTGCATTGGTCAGATACTACCATAATCCCGTTTGCCGGCGATAACGGAAGACCTTATCAATACCTGGCGATACGCTATGATATTACTGAAAAGAGAAAACTGGAAAATGACCTGGTCCAGCAACAGAAGATGGAGCAGATCAGGATCACTGAAACAGCACTGGAAGCCCAGGAGAAGGAACGTAACTATCTCGGACAGGAATTGCATGATAATGTGAACCAGATATTGGTAGGCACCAAACTGTTGTTGTCAATCGTCAGAGATCACCCGGAAGAGAATAATAACCTTGTCGCTTCCTGTGTTAATAACCTGCAAAATGCTATTGATGAGAACAGGAAATTGTCGCATTCACTGGTTACACCTGATCTTAATTTACAAAGCCTGCCCAAACAGCTTCGGCAAATGACCCATGAAATGTTCTTTGCTTCAGAGATAGCAGTAACTATAGAGAACAAAGAGTTTAAAGAAAAGATGCTGGATAAGCAACGAAAGATAGCGATCTACCGTATAGCCCAGGAGCAGTGTACTAATATCATAAAGTATGCAAAGGCTAAAAATGTAACGATCATCTTGCGGAATGAGAACGGTACATTCCACATGAAGATAGCTGATGACGGACAGGGCATGGAAGCCGGTAAAGCAACGGATGGGATAGGTATCCGGAATATCAAGGGTCGTGTCAGTATTTTTGGCGGCAAGGCCAGTATTGACACCAAACCGGGTAAAGGCTTTGCCTTGCTGATTGAGATACCGGTGAAATGATCAGGTTACCATCTCGCCACAATCTTAAAATTTACCAATCTTGGTGTTAACCGGTTGGGCATCGTGTACACAGTATTGGAAAAATCCTTTACCAGTAAATACGAAATAGTGTTAGGCCGGTCGATGAGGTTAAATATTTCCAGGCTGGCCCAGATACTTTCAAAACTTCTGAACGGGCTATGACTGCGCCGTTTGCTGCGGTCACTGTCAAGTAACAAAGCACTAAAGCCTATATCCACTCTTATATATGGCGGTATCTCTAAACCGTTCCTGTATTTTACACTGTTCGGAATATTATAAGGAAGATTAGTTCCGTACAACCAGTTCAGGTACATTTTAAAATTCTTATTCGTAGCCAGGTAATCCTGGAAGAACATGCCAAAAGTGATCAGCCTGTCGGTGGGGCGGCGTACCCAGCCTTTTTCTTTGGTTACACTATCAATGGGTTCATTGAAATCATTTAGTGTATAGTCCTTGTAGGTATCCCCTTCAATATCTTCTTTACTCCGCATAAAACCAAGACTGATCCAGCTCTCCGCATCTTTTACCAGCTCTCCAAACAACCTCATTTCAATACCGGCAGCATAGGCTTTGGCTACGTTCTCTCCAAAATAGCGAATGCGGACATTGTCAATATCATAAGGTACCACATCTGTCATGTGTTTATAATAAAGCTCAGTGGTCAGCCGCATCGGTTTACCGGCAAGTCCCGGGAAATTATAATCAAAGCCGGCAACTCCCTGTATACTTTTTTGTGCTTTCAGTTTTGTATTTACCGTGCCATCATACCTTCTTAATTCCCGGTAGAAGGGTGGTTGATTGTACATACCGGCCGATGCACGGAATACAATATCTTTTTTGCCATTGGGTTTCCAGCTGACACCAACCCGTGGGCTTATCAACAATTCCCGGTTCAATGAATTATAATTGAAACGGACACCAGCTGTTACAGTAGTATTATGCGATGAATCTCCCAACAGTATATTATCCTGGATATACCCGGAAAATTTGCTGATGTCAAGATCGGTGGTTGACTTGATGACTTTATTTAATTGCAGCATGTTGGGTTGGTACGGCAATGAATAGCCTGCTGAGTCCTGGTATTCCCATTCATTCAGTTTATCGGCAATGGTAGTTTTATCAAAACTCAATCCCCATTGCCAGGCATGTTGCCCGTGGTCATAATTTCCCTTATGTGCAAGGTTCCAGTTTTCTACATTCAATGTATTGCGGGCAAAATTCTGGTACACACCTGCACCTAATGGATTAATGATTAGCCCGTAGGTGGGCTGACTTTTATCAAAATCCCTTTCTCCAAATAAATAGGCACCGGTGATATTTATATTTTCTCTTTCATCATTCTCAAAACGGCTGGCCATCCATTTCAATTTCAATTTACGGCTGACCTGGTTAGTAAGGGAGAACCCCAGCATGTTGGTACTGTACTCATCTTTTTCCTGGCCGCCAAAAAATATATCAACACCCAGGTTAACGCTCAGGAAAGGAGAAAAAACAGAAGAGGTGAGCTGGCTGAACTCAGGAATTAGTGAGAATTTTGTTTTGGAAATATTCCCTAAAAACTCAGCCTGCCATTTGGAACTGAACTGGTAATTGATCAATGCCTGGAAATCTGAAGAAGAGGGAACATAGTTGCCGGTAGTTTCCTGCCGGCTCAATAAATTCTTGTTACTCCTGTTACGGGCGCCAAGCAGGTAACTGAATTTATTATTCTTACTAATCCCTTCCAGTTGTACTCCCTGTTCCAGTATGCCTACATAAGCAGAACCACCAAAACGTTTCGGTTTTTTATATTGTATATCCAGCACACTGCTCATCTTATCGCCATACTTTGCCTGGAAACCTCCATTATAAAAATTAATATTCCGTACCATTTCGGGATTAATAAAACTTAATCCTTCCTGCTGGCCGTTCCTAACAAGATAAGGGCGGAATACTTCAAAATCGTTTACATAGATCAGGTTCTCATCATAGCTGCCGCCACGAACAGAATATTGTGATGTTAATTCATTATTAGAACCAACAAAGATCTTGATCAGGCTTTCCACACCCGTAATGGCTGACGGGAGATTGATGATTGTTTTTGGATTGGGCCGGATCAGACCGGTTTCTCTTCTGTCCCGCTGATCAGTGATCACCACTTCCTGCAACACATTCTCACCTTTTTCTAATCGTAAACTGATCTTTTCTTCTTCATTCTCATTCAACAGAAAATTCTTTTGTTCTGTCTTTCTGCCAGTATAAGAGAAGATAATGGCAAAGGCTTTTTCTGCCGGAACTTCTAAGCGGAAATAGCCGGAGTCGTTGGTGCTGATACCTGTTTGCTTGCCCAGGATGATGACAGAAACACCAGGTAATGGGTTCTCATTATCGTCCACAATTTTGCCGGAAACGTAAGCGGTTTTTTTCTGGGAGAAAGCGATGGTGCTAAGCAGGATGCAAACAACAGTCAGCAATATTTGGCGGCTTACTATTTTCATAAGAGATATGCGAACAAGATACGAATTGTTTTGGCTGTGAAATAAGTCAGCTTGCTTTATTATTGAAATTGATAAGATAGTCAAACAGGTTTGTTTCTGACGGTATGCCCAGTTTTTTTCGTAACCGGTAGCGACCAATCTCCACGCCTCTCACAGAAATACCCATCAGCTGGGCGATCTCTTTAGTGGAGAGATTCATCCGTAAGTAAGCACACAGTTTTAATTCGTTGGGTGTAATAGTTGAATGTTTTTCTTTTAACCCCACGACAAAATCGGAATGCACTTTATCAAAGTGCTGGGCAAAATGCTCCCAGTCCTTGTCCATTTTGTCATCTTCACTCAATACTTTGACCAGTTTTTTTAATTCTGAAATAACCTGCGGGTTATCCGTTCCCTTCATCACCTGCGACAATTCCCCACGGATCTTGGAAATAAGTTCTCCCTTTTGCACCAGGTGCATGGCCGAGGTGGCCAGTTCTGAGTTTTTATAATTGATCTCCGACTGAAGTTTGTCATTCCTCAATGTCACAAGTTCACTTTCGGTTTTATTCAATTCCAACTGGTGCAGGTATTGTTGTTTCTTTTGTTCTTCTTCATGTTTTACCTGCTGAAGCATGAATTTTTTATGCTGCCATTTATAAATATAGAAGACAAGTGCTAATACGATCAGCAGGTAGAGAATATAAGCCCATGCTGCCTGGTACCAGGGAGGCAATACTTTAAATGTGTAAATGCTTACTGCAGATTCATTGCCCAGGTTATTCCTTGCTTTTACTTCAAAGCTGTAAGAGCCGGCAGGAAGGTTATTGTATTCCTTTTCGGTTTTCTTGGACCATTCGGTCCAGTTGTTGTCAAATCCTTTTAAACGGTAGCTGTATTCCAGGTTGTCTTGTTGCCCAAAGAGGGTGGAGGTAAATTCAAAATGAATGGTGCGCCAGTTGTTGGCAATGCTCTTGATACTTTTTTCTTCCTGCACCTGTGTTTCATTCACATTGGCAAAATACCCGCCAAATAAAACACTATCTTTTTTATTATTGATCCGGACCAGCCTGATCTGTGTTTGAAATACAGGGCTGTTCTGTTTGTACTTTTCAAAGTTGATATGGAAAAAACCTTTTTCGCCACCCACGAAAATGTTTTTCTCATTGACAGGGTAGACGAATTCAAAACCGCTCAGTAATTTATTCGTCAGTTCAGGCATGTAGATCAGCACAGGTGACTGGCCGGAGTAGTCAGCCACACCCAGCATTTTCTCATGCACAAACCAGATATTGCCGGCTTTGTCTTCTTTCAGGTACCGCAGGCTTTGTTCACCAAATATTTTTTTATAAGTCGCCGAAGGTTCAAAGCGGTCGGTGCTCTTGTTGTAGACATATATTCCTTTTACTGTTGCAACAAGTACCTCATTTTTGATCTTGTAAATATGGTTATCCAGTGCTGAAGGCAAGCCCTCTTTATCAGCATATAATTTGGTACTGTATTGCTGATTTGCTCCCTGCGAAACTTTATACACCCCATGGTAAGGATGAGAAACCCAGATATTATCAGCATTATCAATGGCAATGAACCTTGATGATTCAAAAAAATCGGGAAGGGCGGCTCCTTCTTTAAAACTGTTGTTGATATAGTCGAAAAATTTTAACCCCCGGTAATTTCCCGAAACGATCCTGGCTGATGGCGACACGTTTGACAGAGGTAAAAAATTCCAGTGGCCGGGGCTTGTTGATATGGGTGTAGCCTTGTCTGCATTGACAATAAAAGCACCTTCATGATGCCCCAGTAATAACTGACCGTTGATCTCTGCCAGCCCCCATATCTGTCCTCTTGTATTATTTACAAGCGAAAAATTTCCCTTACTGAAACTCAGGTCTTCGGTTGGCTGAAGGGGAGCCAGGAATAAACCGTTAGAAGTGCCTGCGTATAACTGGTTATTGTGAACAATGGCAGTATACCCGGAACCATCCTGCGGATAGGGACTGATATGCTTAACAGCACTGTTATACGCAATGAAATCTATGCCGTTATTCAGACCCAGCCATAAATTGCTTTGCTGGTCAAGAAAAATGCTCAGGACATTGTTATTCTGGAGCCCTTCCAATTTGGAAAAGGTCTGGATGATCTGTCCTTTTAAGTCGATAATATAAATACCGCTGTTATTGGTGGCGAGTGCCACCCAATCTTTGTTAACGGCAGTGGCGGCATAGATTCTTTCTCTTTCAAAAAGGGCGGTATTGCTGTTACTGATCTTGCTGATGCCTTTTGACGATAAGATGAATAAACCGTTTTTATGGGTTGTGATGAGAGCACTGTCTTTATTGACAGACAGGATGGCTGTCATCATATCATTGGCAGGAAGAGCACTGTTTGCAGAAAGCGGAGTCCAGGTATTATTATCAAAATAAAATAGTCCCTTTTTAAGGTCGTGGGCATAAAGCCGTTCATTACATAATCCAAGGAATGACCATTCGGCCGGTGCATTGTAGGCTACGAAAGCCCCGTTGCTGTATTTAAATATCTTGGTGGGGGTCCGGAAATAGATATCCTTCTTAAATGAAACGATATCCCAGACATCGCCAAAGGACCTGTCTTTTTCAGGAACCAGGTCTTTTAATGATTTGTACTGAAGTTTTCCATTGGGCCCCGGGCTGAAATACCCCAACTCATCCTGCCCGCCTGCATATATATTATTATCAAGCCCAATTTCCAGCGACCGGACAATGGTTTTGTTGGGTAAAGGATAGGCCTTCCAGAAAGTGCCATCAAAAGTCAGCAGCCCTTCATTATTGGCAACATAGATCACCCCGTTTTTATCCTGCCTGAAATCCCAGCTTTGAAGGCCCGCACCATAGGCTTGTTTGGGGTAATTGATCACATCGGGTAGCCCGATCGTGTTTTGACCTAATACAGCAATCGGGAACAAAAAAAGAATAAACAGGAGTTTACTCATTCGGCAGGCAGTTTATGTTTGTGAAAGTAAGGTTTTTTGTATGATGTAGTAATGATGTAGTCATTTCCATTGTAAATTAATTAGTTATATTTTTTGATGTAGTGTTGATGTGGTTGTTTTTATGGTAACTGTAGCGTTCAGATATATCTTGTAGCCGCTAAAATTTCGGGTATCTATGCCCGGTTTGCTTAACAAAAAAACGACTGCTGTATGAAATTCAAACTCTGTTTGCTATTTGCCGGCATTCTCCTGTCTAGTTTATTACAATTTGTTTCGGCCCAGGATATCCAGGTCTCCGGAACGGTTACAAACAAAACAAATGGGGAGCCATTAGTTGGTGCTACTATTACTGTAAAAGGCTCAAACAAGCCTGCGATTTCCGACATTAAAGGTGCATTTTCTCTCACTGCTAAAAAAGGTGCTGTCCTGGTTATTAGCTATGCCGGGATGAAACCAGTGGATATTACCGTTGCTGACAATAGTTCAGTCCTGGTTATCCAGATGGAAGAAAGTGCTACTGCTACATTAAGTGATGTGGTGGTGGTAGGTTATGGTACACAGAAAATAACCAAAGTGTCCGGGGCTATTTCCACCATTAAAAGTGGAGACATTGAAAAACTCAGACCGGTCAGAACAGAAGAAGCCCTGCAGGGAAGAGCGGCCGGTGTGAATGTGATCCAAAGTGGATCTCCCGGTTCTAAACCAACCGTACTCATCAGGGGTATTCCCTCTTTCTCAGGAACGGATCCCGTAGTGATCGTGGATGGTATTCCGCAGACACTTACCGATCTTAATTCAATCAATCCCGGGGATATCGAATCTATCAACGTTTTGAAAGATGCTGCCACCACTGCTATATATGGTGTAAAAGGTGGTAATGGTGTTATTGTTGTTACGACTAAGTCTGGAAGAAAAAGCCAGAAAGCCGAGATAAGTATCAGCAGCAACTATGGTGTGCAAGAAGTATTAAATACCATCGGTGTACTAAATGCCAGCGAATATGCTGCTATGATCAATGAAGGAAGCACCGTAGCGGGTGGAAATATCATTTTCCCCGACCTCTCTGTGCTGGGAGTAGGTACTGACTGGCAAAAACAAATATTCAAAAGAGCTGCTATCCAGTCGCACAATATAACTGCCCGTGGCGGTAGTGATAAAATGTCTTATTTCCTGTCCGGCGGTTACCTGAGCCAGGGAGGTATTGTAGGTGGTAACGATAAATCAATTTTCAATCGTGGTAACCTCACTGCTAACCTGAGCTTCGATCTTTCCCCCAAACTGAAATTCATTATCAACACAACCGGGTTGATACTTGAAGGAAGAGGTATCCAGGAAAATTCTTTCAACAGTATTATCGGTAGTGCCCTGAATTTCGATCCAACGGTACCTGTTTACAATACCGTACCCAATACAGTTGGGAAATACGGGTTCAGTAACTATTTGTTATCCGAAATATTTAACCCGCTGACCAAACTCGAAAACACGTTTAATAAGAACTCCGGCAGTAAACTGTATGGTAAGTTCGAGTTCCAGTATGATGTTATCAAGAACCTGAAGCTGACCACCCGTTTTGGTTACACCAAATATGATGGTAATGCAAAAAGCTTTACACCGCTTGTATTCTATGGACCTAATAACGTAGAGAATACCATGAATGCGGATGGTTCAACAGTGCTGGATAAACATAACAGTGTATCACATGTAAAAACCAGTAATTTCAACTATACCTGGGAAACATTTGGTAACTATAACTTCAAAGTAAAGGAAGATCATCACTTTGAAACAGTGCTTGGTTTCTCATTAGCAAAAATATCCGGCAATGAAGCCGGCGCTTCAAGACAGGATGTTCCTTTCAACTCCTGGGAATTTGCTGATTTTACAGCGGCCACAGGAAACAATACGGCTACTAACAGTAATGCATTAAGCGGGTATTATTTCCAGTATTTCAGAAAGAATCTTTCATATTTTACCCGGATCAACTATGATTACAGGGACAAATATTTAGCTTCTTTCACTGGTCGCCGTGATGGTTCTTATGCATTTGGTATTGATAATAAGTTTGCCAATTTCTTCTCCGGTTCCGTAGGTTGGGTGGTGAGCAATGAAGATTTCTTTAAATCAAATATCATCGATCATTTAAAGATCAGGGGTAGCTATGGTACGATCGGGAACGAAAATGTAAGCCCCCAGTTTGTGGGTATCGTTACCGGCGGTTCAAGTTATGGCCCCACAGCGAACAGCAATGGTTATACGTTCGGGGATATTTTTTATCCCGGATCAACAGTGGGTTCAGCTGCCAATGATGCCTTGAGATGGGAAAAACAAACACAAACCAACGCCGGTTTTGATGTTACTTTCTTAAAAAGAAAGCTTTCTTTATCAGCTGACTATTTTATTAAAGAAGTAGACGGATTGTTATTTACGCCTTCAGCTTCTTTATACCTGGGTACTGTTCCTATCCCCACTGCTAATATCGGTTCTACCAAAAGCAGTGGTATAGATCTTACCCTTAGTTATAACGAGACATTCAGCAAAGCACTTAAGCTAAGCACATCTGTAACATTCACCACGTCTAAAAATGAAGTAACTGCAACAAACAGTGATGGAACAGCCAAGATATTTGGAGGAGGTTATTTCAATGGACAGTCACAAACCGTAACTGTGTTTGAGAAAGGATTTACACCCGGTTATTTCTATGGCTATAAAACAGATGGCTTATTCCAGACGGCTGCTGATGTAGCCGCTGCTCCCACACAGACAGGAGCCCAGCCGGGTGATATCCGCTTTGTAGATGTGAACGGTGACAAGATCATCAATGCATCTGACCAAACCAAGATCGGTAATCCCTTCCCTGATTTTACGATGGGCTGGAACCTGAATCTTGAGTACAAGAATTTTGATTTTAATGCATTCACCTACGCTTCTGTTGGCAATGATATCTACAGGGCTTATGAAAGAAATGCTAACTATTCTAATAAATTCAGGTCAGTACTGGCAAGATGGACAGGACCCGGTACTACCAATGATGCAGGGAATCCCCGTTACTCTTTTACAGATGCCAACAGTAATATCCGTGTATCTGACCGGTACGTGGAAGACGGTTCTTTTGTAAAATTGAAGAATATACAGCTGGGTTATACTTTCCCATCATCCATGACCAAAAAGTTTTTCAGCAAACTGCGTGTATATGTACAGGTGAAAAATGCTTTCACTATTACCAAATACACAGGATATGATCCTGAGATTTCCGGAGGCATCCTTGATACCGGTATCGATCGTGGTGCATATCCCCAGGCCCGGACTTATGCTTTCGGACTTGACATTAAACTTTAAAACTTCCATTTAAAATAGATTACAATGAAGAATATTAATATAAAAATACTAAGCCTCCTGTTCCTGGCTTCCCTGCTTACTTCCTGTAAGAAGTGGGTGGATTATAATCCCCACGATGATTTCAGGATCACCGAACTGGATTACCTGAAATCAGAATCTGATTACCGGACCATGGCTGTCAGTGTTTATACGCCGATCCAATGGCTGAACCAGGCCGTGCCGGTAGGTGAAATTGCATCTGACAATGCAGTAAGTGGTGGCGAAAATGCTTCGGATGTTTTGTCCCTGCAGCAAATCGATGATTATACCCATACGCCTGTTAATTCTACATTGACAGAACTGTGGCAGGCATCGTATGAAGGTATCAACAGAGCCAACTATATGCACCAGTATAAAGCCACTAACCTGGCAGGTGCTGCTGTTGATTTCGCCGGAAAAGATGCTTTATATGGTGAAGTATATTTCCTGAGAGCTTATTATTATTTCACCCTGGTGAAATTCTTTGGTGATGTGCCGTTGTTTGTTGACAAACGACTCAGCCTCGCTGAATCAAAAACATTGGAAAGATCACCTGTAGCAGATGTGTATAAGCAAATAGAGATTGATCTTAATAATGCTATTACCGTATTACCTGCCGTGCAGGTTCAAAAAGGAAGAGCCACAAAGTATGCTGCACAGGCATTACTCGGCAAAGTTTTGCTGTATCAAAAGAAATATGATGCAGCTGCCGCTATGCTGGAAAATGTTATTTCTTCCAATGCATTTAGCCTGGTAACAGATTTCGCCGGAATGTTTTTAGTAACTGGCGAAAATGGCCCTGAATCTGTTTTTGAAATACAGTATTCAAATACCTCACCTTATTATAACTGGGGTGGTGTAACAAGGGGACAGGGAAATCTTTCTGTACAACAGTGTGGTATCAGGGGTTTAAACGGAACTGCTGCCATGCCATATGCCGCAGGCTGGAGTACGAATTTACCTACTCAGAACTTAGCAGCTGCCTATGCCGCAGGTGACCAGCGAAAAAATGCTACTATTTTAGATATTGAAGCCTACAAAGCAGCGAACCCTTCTTTCAATATTACTTACCAGGTAGCACCTTATAAGAACACAGGATTGTATAGCCAGAAGTACTTGCCAAGAAAAGGGCAAACATCCGGTCAGTTAGAACTGAACTATTTGAATAATTACAGGACGATCCGTTATGCTGATGTATTACTGATGGCTGCTGAAGCTAACAATAAGGCGACTGCACCTAATGATACCAAAGCGCAGACTTACCTGAACCTTGTTCGCCGTCGGGCTTTCGGAGATAACCTGCATGATATTACTACAACCGGCGCCGCTTTATACCAGTCGATACTGGATGAACGCAGACTGGAACTGGCGATGGAAGGAGATCGTTTCTTTGATTTAGTGAGAACAGGAACGGCTGCAGCAAAGATCACAGGCTTCACTGCCGGTAAACATGAAGTGTTCCCGATCCCACAGCAAGAAGTGAATATTTCCGGATTAACACAAAACCCGGGATATTGATCACTCACCAATTAAAAAATCTATTATGAAAGCATTGAAATATTTTTTAAGTATGGCCTTATTACTCTCGGTAGTAGTAAGCTGTAAAAAAGACACCTACGATGATCTGTCCTTCCTGGATACAGCGGCAGCATCTGCAAACCTGAATGCTCTTTTTGAGATCACCCAGGATAATACAGGATTGGTAACCATCACTCCGAACGGAGAAGGTGTTTCTTTCTATGAAGTATATTATGGTGATGCCACTGCAACACCTGCGAAAGTGCAGCCCGGAAAAAATACCCGGCATACTTATTCTGAGGGTGTCTATAATGTAAAGATTGTTGCACACAGCATTACCGGAAAAACAACGGAGATCACAAAACAACTGACTGTGTCCTTCCGGGCACCTGAAAACCTGGATGTGATTACAGCGATTGATGCTGCGAACAATTTCAAACTGAATGTGTCTGCATCAGCATTGTATGAAACCAATTTCAAAGTGTATTTCGGAGATGTGCCGAACGAAGTACCGGTTACTTTTTTAGAAGGTGCAACAGTGAGTCATACCTACACAGCCGTAGGAACGTATACAGTCAGAGTGATTGCCTATAGTGGTGGTGCTGCCACTACTGAACTGACCAGGCAGATTACAATTGTTGATCCGCTCTTATTGCCCATCACTTTTGAATCAGCAACCGTAGATTATACATTCACCAATTTTGATGGTGGTGATGTAACTAAGATTGATAACCCGCAGGCAACTGGAATTAATACCAGTGCCAAAGTTGGTAAAATGGTGAAGAACGCCGGTCAGCCCTGGGGCGGAAGCCTGATTACGCTGAGTGGTAATATTGATTTTTCAGCCAATAAGATATTCCGGATGAAAGTATATTCTCCAAGAGTTGGAGCTAAGGTTTTATTGAAAGTGGAGAATTCAGCGAATGGCGCAATTAATTTTGAAAAAGAAGTACTGACTACCGTCGCCAATGCATGGGAAGACCTGGTATTTGATTACCAGACCATCAATACTGCTAACAATTACAACCGTATTGTTTTGATATTTGATAATGGTACGATGGGAGACGGCTCGGCTAATTTCACTTTCTTATTTGATGATATCAGGCTGGTAAACTCATTGCCATTAAGCCTGCCGCTTGATTTTGAATCCACCACCACCAGTTTTAACTGGTTCAATTTTGATGGTGGTGATGTCACTGTATTAAGTAACCCCCAGTCAAATGGTATCAATACCAGCGGCCGTGTAGCTAAAATGGTGAAGAATGCCGGTCAGCCCTGGGGCGGCAGTTACCTGACCCTGAGCTTACCGATGGATTTTTCTGTGAATAAGATATTCCGGATGAAAGTGTATTCTCCAAGAGTTGGAGCTAAAGTTTTACTGAAAGTAGAGAATTCAGGAAATGGGGGAATTAACTTTGAAAAGGAAGTATTAACTACTGTTGCCAATGCATGGGAAGATCTCATATTTGATTACAGCGCTATCAATACAGCTAACACGTATGATCGTGTAGTGCTGATATTTGATAACGGCACACCGGGTGATGGTTCAGCGAATTTTACTTTCTTATTTGATGATATCCGTCTTGTTAATACCGTGCCCATTGAATTGCCACTTACATTCGAAGCGCCGATCACCTACGGCTGGTTCGATTTTGATGGTGGTAATGTTACTGTGATTGATAACCCTCAGCCAGGCGGTATCAATACCAGTGCTAAAGTCAGCAGGATGATTAAAAATGCCGGGCAACCCTGGGGAGGTAGTTTCCTCGCTTTAAGCAGCCCTATTGATTTTTCAGTATTACATACATTCAAAATGAAAGTATATTCTCCAAGAGTTGGGGCAAAAGTGTTGCTGAAAGTAGAAAACCTGACCAACGGAGGTATCAGTTTTGAGAAAGAAGTGCTGACCACGGTAGCGAATGCATGGGAAGAACTGACCTTTGATTACAGCACCATCAATACCGCTAACTCTTACCAGAAGATCGTGTTGATCTTTGATAACGGTACACCGGGAGATGGTTCTGCGAACTTTACTTTTTATGTTGATGACATCAGGCTTAATTAATTCAAAAAACTAATTGATATGATAAAGACTATAAAATCTGCCGGTATTTTGGTTCTTGCGGTACTGATTATTTTCAGTGGTTGCAAGAAGCAGGAATATTCTTTGGGAGATATTAAAACACCTTCGGGTCTTACACTGACCACTGCAATTGCAGGTGTGGATGTGGCTAATCCCAATGGTAACGGAACAGGTAATGTAACGATCACTGCTGCTGCCAGTGATGCACTTACGTATAATATTGATTTCGGCGATGGTGTAACAAGAGTGGTGCCATCCGGTACTTTAACTTATAAATACACCAATCCCGGAACCTATAACTATACAATAACAGTAAATGCAATTGGTACTGCCGGGGTTACCACTACTATCAGCAAAATGATCACTGTATTTGTGGCCTTTGAAATACCTGCCAATATCATTGCCAATTTAACAAACGGCTCTTCCCGTATCTGGATCACTGATCGGGATGCCACAGGCCATTTTGGTGTAGGTCCGTCAGACCAGTTTGCGCCCATCTGGTATGCCGCTCCTCCCAATACAAGAGAGGCTTGTGCTTATGATGATGAGATCACTTTTTCAAAGGATAACCTGAACAGGATATCTATGACCATTGATAACAAGGGTACCTCCTTCTCCATTGGTGCTGCATCCGGTTTCTATGGATTCAGTGGTGGGGATAATTGTTATGCCATTAATACCGGCGGAACCAGGATGCTGGCATTCATGGATGCCACTTCGGCCTCTACGCCGGCTAATTCTACAAGGATTCAGTTCACTGTTCCGGGTAATGGCATCATTAACTTTGGAACGGGAGGTACTACCTACGAGATATTATCTTTAACAGCTACAGAAATGCACCTGCGTAATATTGGTATCGATGGAAACTCCTGGTACCAGAAATTAAAAGTAAAACCATAGGTCAATGAAACAATTGTCATTCCTTTTTCTATCGGCAGTATTGCTTTGTTCTTCCTGCGGTAAAGACAGCCCGGGGACTACCAATGTTGCACCCACGAATCTTACCGTGAATGCGGTGGTAAGTACAGACAACAGTGGCAATGTGGCTTTCACAGCCTCCGCAACCAATGCGGTTACTTACGATTATGATTATGGTAACGGCATTTTTCAAACTGTTGTATCGGGTGTGGTCACCTACAAGTACCCCGCTTCAGGTGTTTATACAGTTAATGTAATTGCCAAGAGCTCATCTGGTCAGACTATTTCTAAATCAATACAGGTAACGGTGACTGTTGCCCAGTCATTGATCTGGTCCGAAGAGTTTGATACTCCGGGTGCTCCTGATCCTGCCAAATGGGGATATGACCTCGGCGCAGGTGGCTGGGGAAACAATGAACTGCAGTATTACACCAACAGGCCTGATAATGCGGTAGTGTCCGGTGGCACTTTGAAGATCATTGCAAAGACAGAAACTTTTAGCGGAAGCCCTTATACTTCAGCAAGGCTCTTATCAAAGGATAAATTCTCTTTTAAGTATGGTAAACTGGAAGCCAGGGCAAAATTGCCGTTTGGTGCCGGCACCTGGGCAGCTATCTGGATGCTGGGGAGCAATATCAACACAGTGCCCTGGCCGGGTTGTGGCGAGATAGATATTATGGAGCATGTGGGAAACCAGCAGAATAAAATATTCGGTACGCTGCATCATCCCGGGCATTCCGGTGGTAATGGAGATGGAAGTTCAGTAGTGATAGCTAATGCAAGTACTGAATTCCACAGGTACGGGGTAGAATGGTCTGCCAGCACAATAAAAATATCAGTGGATGACTTTACATTCTTTACGTTTCCCAATTCAGCAGGCTTACCATTTAACCAGAACTTTTTTATCATTCTTAATATAGCCATGGGGGGCAATTTCGGCGGAGCTGTTGATCCGGCTTTTGTCAGTTCAACCATGGAAATAGATTATATCAGGGTGTACCAATAATCATTTTTTCTCATAGGCATATAAAGCAAGCATTCTCATCAGCAGTCATTAAAAAGCGGATCGTAATTACTTCTTTAGGTTACTACCTCCGCTTTTTAATACTTCTTGCACGGTTTTGCCTGATTAAATAAAATAGCATGAAAATTAGTACAATAAAAGGGGCAGTATTTTTCTTGCTTCCTGTTCTGCTGTTAATTCAGCAAACTGCAAAAAGCCAGTCCGCCTTTCAAAAATTAGTATGGGCAGATGAATTCAACTACAAAGGACTACCGGATAGCGCCAAATGGAGTTATGATAAAGGGAATGGGTGCCCGGATATCTGCGGCTGGGGTAATAACGAACTCCAGTTCTATACCTGGAACAGGCCCGAAAATGCCAGGGTGGAAAACGGAAGCCTCATCATCGAAACCAAAAAGGAAAACTATTCAGGAGCTGCTTATACTTCTGCCCGGTTGGTAACGAAGAATAAAGGCGATTGGAAATATGGCCGCATAGAGATAAAGGCAAAACTCCCTGCCGGTAAAGGCTTATGGCCTGCTATCTGGATGCTGCCTACCAACTGGGTCTATGGCGGCTGGCCCAACAGCGGGGAGATAGATATTATGGAAAATGTCGGCTACTTACCGGATTCAGTATTTAGTGCCATCCATACAGGCGCCTATAATGGAATGAAAGGAACCCAAAGAGTAAATGGTCAGCTTAGAAAGGACCTCTATAATGCTTTTCATGTGTATGCTATGGAATGGACGGCAGAAGAAATTATATTTTTAATTGACGGAGTAAAATTCCATTCATTTAAAAATGAACGTTCAGGAACACAGGCATGGCCTTTTGACCAGGAGTTTCATTTATTGCTCAATATTGCTGTTGGTGGTAACTGGGGTGGTAAACATGGGGTGGATGATAAATTATTTCCCCAGCAACTACAGGTTGACTATGTGAGAGTGTATCAATAATGATTTTAATTTTCCAGGTATGAAACAGATTAAGTTTTTTATAGGGATAATGGCCCTTGCAATTATCGGATGCTTGTTTTTAGTTCAGTGTACTAACCAGCAAGCTTCTGCTCCCGTAGCCAAGGAAGAAAATAAGCCAACAGGTGAAACTGTTTTCTTTGATGATTTTTCCGGTACATCACTGGATAGTTCAAAATGGAATACAGAGGTAAGCGGCATACATGTGAATAATGAGTTGCAGGGATATGTTGATTCAGCAGCTGTCATCCGGCTGGTAACAGGTGAAGAGGCGGAAGGCGCTGCAAACGGGGCCTTATTATTACAACCACATTATGCTCCAGGGTATATAACGAAGGATGGTCAGAAATTTGACTTTGTTTCTGGCAGAATAAATACCCGTAACAAAGCTGAGTTTGCCTATGGATCTTTTGCTGCAAGAATTAAATTAACAGATGGTGCAGGTCTTTGGCCCGCCTGGTGGATGCTGGGCAATGGTAACTGGCCCGAAACCGGGGAGATTGATATCATGGAATATGTGGGAGAAAAAGATTGGATCAGTTCTGCTATACATGGAAAAGGATATAGCGGTGATGCAGGAATTGTGGACCGTTTATATTTCCCGGCTGATAATGATGTAACCAACTGGCATGTGTATGCCGTGGACTGGACACCGGACAGTTTATTGTTCAAATATGATGATGTACCTGTACTCCGGATTACCAAACCCATGACGCAATTCTTCGGTGAATGGGCTTTTGATAATCCAAAATACCTGATCCTGAATTTTGCAGTGGGAGGTGTTTACCCGTATAAAATAAATGGCATCAAAGAACCTTTCTATGGGTTACCGGCTTCAACTTTCGAAATGATCAAAGCAGGGAAAAGTAAAATGCTGGTGGATTGGGTAAGGGTCACAAAAAAATGACCGCCATCGGCGATCATTTCCTTATCGTAATAGTAATCGTTGAATTTTATTACAGTTTCTTAAGCTGGCTGATCATTGCTTTTTGATCGGCAGCTTTGAATACGGTATTGCCTGCCACTAAAACATCAGCACCGGCTGCAATAATAGCAGGAGCATTTTCAAGCGTCACACCGCCGTCTATTTCAATATGTATATCCAGCCCTCTCTCTGTGATCATTTTGCGGAGCTGTTTAATTTTCTCCAGCGTATAAGGAATGAATTTTTGACCGCCAAAACCGGGGTTCACACTCATCAGGCAAACCAGGTCAATGTCATGAAGAATATCACTTAAACTTGAAACCGGAGTATGCGGATTAACAGCGACACCGGCTTTCATACCCAATGCTTTGATCTGCTGGATATTCCGGTGCAGGTGGGGACAGGCTTCAATATGTACAGAAAGATTATCCGCACCGGCATTCTTGAATTGTTCAGCATAATTGCCCGGTTCTTCGATCATCAGGTGAACATCACAAACCTTCGTCGTGGCTTTCCGGAAAAATTCGATCAGCATGGGGCCGAAACTGATATTGGGAACAAATCGGCCATCCATCACATCCAGGTGATACCAGTCAGCTTCACTTTCGTTCAGCATTTTACAATCAGCTTCCAGGTTCAGGTAGTTGGCAGATAACAGGGAAGGAGCAACGATAGCCATAGCGTTTATTTGCGGTGCAAGATAATTATTAGCGGACAGATTTTCTGAACTCCTTTTAACGAATCAACCAGCTAACTAATTAACTATTTTGTCGGCTGCTTCCTTCGCCTCTTTCAGCGTTTTATCCAGCCCATAGGCCCGCTGGTAATTCAATTTGGCCTCCGCTTTATTACCGGTAGCTTCCTGGCATTTGGCCATCCAGTAATAAGAGTCGGCATATTTAGGCGAAATGGTCATAGCCAGGTTGAATGATTGATAGGCTTCTTCATATTTCTGCTGGTCATAGAGAATAATTCCTTTTTCAATATGTGCATCCAGGAAATTATAATCATGTTTGATGGCTTCATTGAAAAGTGATAAAGCTTTGGCTTTATCGTTGATATTGGAATAATAAATGCCTTTATAGTAATAGGGATCGGCATGAACACCCAGTGAGTCCATTTTTATCAGTGAATCACATATGTTGATCACTTTCGGATTTTTTGCTTCCGCATATTTTAACGCCAGGATATAATTCAGTTCAATATCATAGGGAGTGATCGAATAGGCTTTTTCAAGAATACGGATGGATGCTGCAAAGTCTTGTTTTTTCTCCAGCAATCCGGCTTTTAGTTTTAATACATCCACCTGCTCAGGGTTCATTTGCAATATTTCATCACACACTTTTAAGGCTTCTTCTGTTTTGTTTTGGGCATTATAGGAACGGGCCAGGCTGATGCGTAATAATGTACTTTGAGGTAATTCTTTTAATGACTGGTTTAAAAATACAGCAGCGGAATCAGGGTTCTTTTCCACTAAGATGGTGCTGATGGCATAAGCATATTTTTCTTCTTTTTTCAACGACCAGGCCTGCTGAAAATCAGCCAGGGCAGGCTCGGGAAAATTATTGGTATTCAGCAAAACGGCTCTCCTGAAATAGAGATTATGATTGGTCTTTTCATTCCTGATGCTGTCAGTCAGCCCTGCAAAAGGGGGCTGGGTAAGGATCTCTGCATAAGGCGAAGAAGGAGTATTATCATTACAGCTACTGAGAATGATCAGCAGGGTAGCGAAAACTCCGGCTATTTTTGTGATACGATTCATTTCCCAAAACTAATTTATTTTTAAGGCTTAGGTATGACAATTGCCTGACAAACGAGGCTGGCAACAAAAATACCTTTGCCACCGCTGAATAAAACAATAAAAAATGGAAAAAATTACCGGTTTCTTTTTAGTGCTGGCAGGTATCGTAGCCACGCAATCTTGTAATAACAGCTCCAAAATCGCTGTGGTTGATCCTGCAGCAGATACGCTGAAATATGCTGATGAATCACATTTTAAAAATGTGCAGCAACTGACTTTTGGCGGCGACAACGCGGAAGCTTACTGGAGTTATGATGGCAAGTACCTTGTTTTTCAGCGGACCAATCCGAAAGATGGAATTATCTGTGACCAGATGTTTGTAGGTAAAGTGCCAACGAAAAGAGGGGAGAAGTTTACTTATAAAATGGTGAGTACCGGAAAAGGTCGTACTACCTGTGCTTTCTTTACTAAAGACGGCAAACATATTATTTATGCTTCCACTCATTTAGGCAGCCCTGATTGTCCCCCAACGCCGGACAGAACCAAGTATGGCAATAAATATATCTGGCCTTTGTATGACAGCTATGATATTTTTATGGCGGACCTGGATGGTAAAATTGTAAAACAACTGACCAACTCAAAAGGGTATGACGCAGAAGCAACACTTTCTCCTGATGGCGAAAAAATGTTGTACACCAGTGATAAAGATGGCGATATAGATCTTTATATCATGGACCTGAAAACGGGTGAAGAAAAAAGGATAACCAATATGCTGGGCTATGATGGCGGTGCCTGGTACAGCCCCGATGGTACTAAACTGATCTGGAGAGCATCGAGACCCAAAACAGAAGCAGAGATCAAAGAATATAAAGACTTGTTAGCTGAAAATTTGGTAGCCCCTACGAATATGGAAGTATGGGTAGCCAATGCCGATGGCAGCAATGCCCACGAGGTCACTTCTTATGGCCAGGCCAACTGGGCTCCGGCCTATATGCCGGATAACAAGCGGATCATATTCGCTTCTAACCATGAGTATAAGCGGGGATTTCCTTTCAACCTCTATACCATCAACGAAGACGGCAGCAACCTGACCAAGATTAGCCGGGATAAGGGATTTGATGCCTTCCCGATGTTCTCCCCCAATGGGAAGAAGATCGTTTTCTGCAGTAACAGGAATAACGGCGGCACCCGTGATACCAATGTATTTATAGCCGACTGGGTGGAATAATAAATTTCTCCCTTGAAGCCGGTCGTTGTAGATTTGACGACCTAAATTAATTTGCCATGGATACCGGATTATTGCATTTACACAATTTACTCCGCTGGATCATTTTATTACTGTTACTGGTAACCTTGTTCCAGGCTTTTTCGAAAAGCCCTGGCATTAAGAAAACAAGTTTGTTCTTACTCATCAGTGCTCATATTATGCTGTTGGTTGGATTGTATCAACTGGTCGCTGGCAGGTATGGTATCATGAATGGATTGCCGGAGAATGTAGAGTCTTTAATGAAGGACAAGTTCTATCGTTTTTTCTGGGTGGAGCACCCGTTAATGATGTTTGTATCAATCATCCTGATCACCATAGCCCGTGGCAAAGCCAAGGTGCTTAACTATAAAGCAGCCGGCTGGTTGTTACTGGTGGCACTGTTGCTGATACTTGCCGCAGTACCCTGGCCATTCCGGGATATTATCGGGCAGAACAGGAGCTGGTTCCCCGGTATGTAAAACTGGCATGTAAAGAGAGTATCCCGTCCACCCCAGGCAGACGGGATTTTTTATTTATTCTGCCGGTAAAATATTTTCCCGACTATCTTCCAGCCCTCTTTTGTTTTGAGCAGGCTCATAATATCATGGAAATAAAAGGTCGGGTATTCAATAGTCAATTTGGCGGTAGCAGCGTTACCAAATACTTCCACAGTTTCAATTTTGGTTTTACGGTCCTGCTTTTTACCATTATTAGGCATACGGGCCATAAAATCTTTCAGCGATACCACAACAAGTGTATCATTCCGCATATACTGCATTTGCCCGCCGGGGCTAAACGCTTTTGAAAACAAGACACTGTCGCCGTTAGTGCCACCATCGAGGTAATAGTTACAAACGACTTTAACAGCTTCCATTTCCTGCTCTTTTGTTTGAGCTTCCGCCATGCTGAAGGCGAGACAACTTAATGCCAGTAACAAAATTTTCATGCTGTAGTTTTTATGAAAATAGAATTTTGGCTGGCAGGGCTATGCAATAATTATATAAACGGTTATCCCGCTTTGTAAGAAACGCTATCGTTTACCCAATTCGATCACTTCACAATCTTTCATATTCTTTCCGTCAATGGTAAAACGGATCAGGGTTCTCATCTTATGCCAGCCGTGTTTACCAGCAGCACCGGGGTTCATGTGCAGGCAATTGATACTGTCATCATAGATCACTTTCAGGATATGCGAATGTCCGCTGATGAATAATTGAGGTTGATGGAGCTTTAATTCCTTCCTTGTTTCCGGGTTATATTTTGGCGGGGAACCACCGATATGCCGCATCATTACTTTTACCTCCTCGCACATAAAAACCAGTTGTTCGGGGAATTCATTTCGTATCACGGGGTCATCAATATTACCATAAACCCCCTTCAACTTTTTGAACGCTTTAAATTTCTCGGCTACCCCATCCCCAAAATCACCGGCATGCCAGATCTCGTCACATTTCTCAAAATGCCTGAATACAGCTTCATCCAGGTAACTGTGGGTATCTGATATCAGTCCTATCCGGGTCATTGGTAACTGGTTTGCTCACTTTTAAACAGAACGCTGTAAATTAGTATATCCTAACTTTACTACAACGATCAATTATGCCATTCAACAGAAACTTTACTTATTTCATCGACAAAAGGAAATGGAAATACTATTTCCTTATGGTATCCCTGGAATTGGATAAACAGGCTTAGTGGCACCAAAGGATGCTTCGGGTTTGAGGCATCATTTTCAAACTATTCCATTTTCAAATTATCAAATTTGTATTTATGCCTCATTATTATACACTCGGAACTATTCCGCATAAACGTCATACACAATTCCGCAAACCCGATGGCGGGTTATACAGCGAACAGCTATTTTCTACAGAAGGATTCAGCGATGATTATGCATTGCTGTATCATTGTCATCCGCCCACGCAGATCATCAAAACAGAACCACAAATAGATGTGTCACCACAGGTGGCGGAAGAAAAAATGCTGAAGCACCGCAGTCTTGAAGGATTTAAAATAAAACCGGCAAAAGATTATTTGCAAAGCCGGGTGCCCGTACTGGTGAATAATGATTGTCATATTGTACTGGCGGCCCCGCAGGAAAGTATGACCGGTTACTATTACAAGAATACTGATGCCGACGAGCTGATCTTTGTGCATGAAGGCAGTGGGATTGTTCATACACAATATGGTGAACTGCCTTTTTCCTACGGAGATTACATTATGTTGCCAAGGGGAACTATTTACCAGATAAGTTTCAATACAGCCGATAACAGGTTATTTATTGTTGAATCTTTTTCGCCCATCCGCTACCCGAAAAGATATATGAGTAAGTATGGACAACTGATGGAACATTCACCCTATTGCGAAAGGGATATCCGTCCGCCGCAGGATCTGAAGACATTTGACCAAAAAGGCGATTTCCTGATCAAAGCGAAGAAGAAGGGGATGCTCTATGGCTTGCATTATGGTACCCATCCTTTTGATGTGATCGGCTGGGATGGATGCTGCTATCCTTATATTTTTTCTATTCATGATTTTGAACCTATCACAGGCAGGGTACATATGCCGCCACCCATTCACCAGACATTTGAGACCTCTTCTTTTGTCGTTTGCTCGTTCGTACCCAGGCTATATGATTATCATCCGCAGGGAATCCCTGCTCCTTATAACCATAGTAATATTGACAGTGATGAGGTATTGTACTATGTGGCCGGGGAGTTTATGAGCCGCAAGCATGTGACCAAAGGAATGATCACCCTGCACCCTGCCGGTATTCCGCATGGTCCTCATCCCGGTGCTGTTGAAAAAAGTATTGGTGCTAAAGAAACAAAGGAACTGGCGGTAATGGTAGACACGTTCCACCCGTTAATGCTTACGAAACAGGCACTCGAAATTGAGAACCAGGATTATGTGATGAGCTGGGCAGAATAGATAAAAGAAGACATTATAAGCGAAAGGTCTGCATTAGCAGGCCTTTCGCCGTTTAAAATCCGCAGTTCATCCGGGGTTTTAACCATTTGGTTAAATTTTATTTGGCTGGTTTATATGCTGTCTTTACTTTTGTTAACCATTTGGTTAAATTATGAGCAAAGCCCAAAAAGATAAATCAACAGAAGAGCGGATACTGACGGCTGCAAAAAAGATATTTGTACTGAAGGGAATGTCGGGTGCCCGTATGCAGGATATTGCTGATGAAGCGGGGATCAATAAAGCATTATTACATTATTATTTTAAGAATAAGGAACAGTTATTTGAAATGATATTCATGGAGGCGGCTGCTCAGCTCTTTCCGAAGATCAATAAGATATTTGACAGCGACCAGCCCCTTTTTGAGAAGATCGAAAGGTTTTGTGAGGAGTACATCAGCATAGTAACAGAGAACCCCTTTCTGCCGCTTTTTGTGATCAACGAGATCAACCAGGACCCTGATTATTTTTTAAAGAAGGTATGGGCAGGAAAATCCAAACCCAACCCGGCTAAATTCCTGGAGCAGATCGACCGGGAGGTGAAGAAGGGTACCATTAAAAAAATTAACCCCGTGCACCTGCTCATGAACCTGATTTCAATGACCATTTTTCCCTTTATGGGCAAACCCATGTTCCAGAAAAATCTGGGGATCAGTGAAGCCCAGTTCAGGCAGCTGATGGAGCAGCGGAAAAAAGAAATACCGGCATTTATTATTGACGCAATTAAGAAATAATTTTTTTCATCTAAAATTAACCAAATGGTTAAGAAATTAAAATATATCGCCCTGGTGATCTTCCTGCCGGCAATAGCAGCAGGACAGGGATTGAACAAACTTGATCTGCAGCAGGCTTATGAATTGTCGCAAAAGAATTACCCGGTGGTAAAACAAAAAGACCTTATCCGGCAAACAGCGAATATCAATATTGAAAACCTGCAAAAGGGTTTTCTACCACAGTTTACGGTTAGCGGGCAGGCTACCTACCAGTCAGATGTAACGAGTGTCCCGATTTCTCTTCCGGGTATCACGATTGAATCTGCTTCAAAAGATCAGTATAAACTACTGGCCGATGTGAGCCAATTGATCTATGATGGCGGTGTTACAAAGGAACAGAAGGTTTACCAGCAACTGAACGCCACGGTGGAGGATCAGAAAGTGGAAGTGGAGTTATATAAGCTCAAAGAGCGGATTAATCAGCTTTACCTTAGTATCCTTTATCTCGATGAACAATTGAAGCAGGTTGAGCTGGTAAAAGCAGATATCAATACAGGTATTAAAAGGGTGGAAGCACAGGTACAGAATGGTGTGGCATTTCGTTCTAACCTCAATATGCTGAAAGCGGAGTTATTAAAAACAGATCAGCGTTCCATCGAGATCAGGTCATCAAGAGCAGGCCTGGTGGATGCAATGTCATTATTTGTTGGTCAGCCGCTGAATGCAGATGTGCAATTGGAGAAACCCGTATCAACAGCGGTGGCGATTGGGGACGAGATCAGAAGACCGGAATTAAAACTATACAGTGTTCAATCAAAACTGATCGGGCAACAGAATAAACTGATCACAGCAAAAAATTTACCCAAGGCGAGTCTCTTTGCACAAGGCGGTTACGGCCGTCCCGGTTTGAACCAGTTAAAAAATGAGTTTGATTTCTACTATATCGGTGGTGTCCGTTTCAACTGGTCGCTGGGTGGATTATACACTAAGAAGAAAGAAAAGGAACTGGTAAAAGTTAACCAGCAGATCGTGGATATTCAGAAAGAAACATTTTTACTCAATACGAATGCACAGTTAAAACAGCAGCAGGCTGAAATTGACAAGCTGCTCAAACTGGTAGCTTCCGATTATGAGATCATCTCCCTGCGGGCCAGTGTGAAAGATGCCGCTAATGCGCAACTGGAGAATGGAGTTATAACTGCCAATGATTATCTCAAAGAAGTGAATGCAGA
>CADEDV010000004.1:12459-26354 GCA_902826165.1 uncultured Bacteroidota bacterium | reverse complement strand
GATGCTGCTACGGGTAAACAGCTGGATGATATCACATCCCAGGTGGATGTAGCTAAAAAAAATATGGCGGTTACACAGCAACAGATCAGTGTGCAGCGGAGCAATGTAGCAACACAGAACCGGGGTATACTCAGTGAAGGTAAACCACTGGAGAAAAGAGTAGCACAGTTGGATGATCAATTGAAGAGAGCGACTATTCTTAATCCTGTTCAAGGAACTGTAATTACCAAATATGCCGAGGAGGGTGAGATCACCGCTGCGGGGAAAGCAATGTATAAGATCGCCGATCTCAGCACCATGACATTAAGGGCTTATATCACCGGTACGCAAATTTCGCAGGTGAAGCTGGGACAGCTGGTAAAAGTATTAGTAGATGATGGGGCAGATAAATACAAAGAATTACCAGGTACGGTCACCTGGATAGCCGATAAGGCAGAGTTTACCCCGAAGACCATCCAGACAAAAGAGGAAAGAGCCAACCTGGTGTATGCAATTAAAGTAAAAGTGAAGAACGATGGTTACCTGAAAATAGGTATGTACGGAGAAATAAAGTTTAAGTGATGAAATCAGTTGTAGTAAATAATATCAGTAAACGGTATGGTTCTAAAAAGGCTGTGACAACGGCCTTGCGGGGAATTAGCTTTGAAGTGGATAAAGGGGAACTGTTTGGCATCATCGGACCAGATGGTGCCGGTAAGACATCTCTATTCAGGATACTGACCACTCTATTACTGGCAGAGGAAGGAACAGCAACCGTAGATGGACTGGATGTGGTAAAGGCTTATAAAGCGATACGTCAGCGGGTGGGGTATATGCCGGGCCGGTTTTCCTTATACCAGGATCTGACCGTAAAAGAAAACCTCGATTTTTTTGCCACCATTTTCAATACATCTGTGGAAGAGAATTATGATCTGATCAAAGATATCTACTCACAGATAGAACCTTTTAAAGACAGGAAGGCAGGCAAACTTTCGGGTGGTATGAAACAAAAGCTGGCATTGAGCTGTGCATTGATACACCGGCCCTCTGTATTATTTCTTGATGAGCCGACAACGGGTGTTGACGCGGTGTCAAGAAAAGAATTCTGGGAAATGCTGAGAAAGCTGAAGGAACAGCAAATTACCATCCTTGTCTCTACACCCTATATGGATGAAGCAAGTCTTTGCGATAAAGTAGCGCTGATACAATCGGGTAAAATTTTATCCATTGATACACCGGAAGGGGTTGTAAGATCATTTGGAAAAAAAATCATAGCCGTAAAGAGCAGCAATATGCTGAACCTGCTGGCTGACCTGAAAAAAACGGAACTGCTGGAAGATGCCTATCCTTTTGGAGAGTATCATCACGCCGTACTGAAAAATGAAAGCAACGAACATGAATTGAAAAATTATTTGCAACAGAAAGGGTATCCTTTTGAGATCAAAGGGACGGACCCAAATATCGAAGATTGTTTCATGGCCTTAATGAAGAATTAAAATGAGTACCGATAAAGTCATAACAGCAGAACAGCTTACCAAACGCTTTGGAGATTTTACAGCGGTGGATGCTATTTCCTTTGATGTATACAAGGGAGAGATATTTGGTTTCCTGGGAGCAAATGGTGCCGGCAAGACAACCGCCATGCGGATGTTATCAGGATTATCAATGCCTACTTCCGGAAAAGCAAGTGTTGCCGGTTTTGATGTATATAAAGAGAACGAAAAGATCAAACAGAATATAGGCTACATGAGCCAGAAATTCTCTTTGTATGAAGACCTGACCGTGAAAGAGAATATCCGGTTTTATGCAGGGATTTATGGGAAGAGTGATCAATTCATCAAAGAGAAAACAGCTCTGGTACTGGAGCAGTTACATCTTACCGCAGAAGGGAATAAGCTGGTAAAATCATTACCGCTTGGCTGGAAACAAAAACTGGCCTTCTCCGTGGCTATCTTTCATGAACCACAGATCGTTTTCCTGGATGAACCTACTGGTGGTGTTGACCCGGTAACGAGAAGGGAATTCTGGAATATGATCTACCTGGCGGCCGAAGCTGGGATCACGGTTTTTGTTACCACACACTATATGGATGAAGCTGAATATTGTAACCGGGTATCTATTATGGTTGATGGAAGAATTGATGCATTAGATACACCAGAACAATTGAAGAGAACCTATGGTGTGACCTCCATGGATGATGTGTTTTTAAAACTGGCCAGGAAAGCAGTGAGGTCAGCGGACTAATAAATTAAAACGGCGAAATGCTAATTGGGAAATAAGGTCACTTTGAACACTACCCTTATTAAGCGGTAAACATTTCGGCCTGTCAACTACTAAAGTAATGAAGCAGTTTATAGCATTTGTACGAAAAGAATTCTATCACATCTTCCGGGATAAACGGACGATGTTCATCCTGCTGGGAATGCCGGTGGTGCAGATCATTATTTTTGGTTTTGCTCTCACCAACGAGGTGAAGAATTCAAAAATTGCCATCCTGGATCCTTCTAAAGATGCGGCCACTACTTCACTGATCGCACAAATGGAAGCAAGCCGTTATTTTGAAGTGGACCAGGTCATTCATTCAGCGGAGGAGATTGAACCGATCTTTAAAAAAGGGAAGATCAAACTGGCGGTTATTTTCCCGGCCAACTTTAATGAAGACCTTCAGCATTTTAATAAAGCACAGGTGCAGTTGATCGCTGATGCATCTGATCCGAATGTAGCCAATACGCTGACCAATTATGCCACGGCTGTTATCATGGATTACCAGAACCGCATTACAAGCGATAGGAAACTGCCTTATACGATCAATACAGAGATGCGGATGTTATATAACCCGGAGCTTAAAGGAGCATATAATTTTGTACCTGGTGTGATGGCTATGGTATTACTGCTCGTTTGCACCATGATGACCGCCATCACGATTGTACGGGAAAAAGAAATGGGTACGATGGAGATCATGCTGGTATCTCCCATGAAGCCTTTCCGGATCGTTATCGCAAAAGCAGTTCCTTATCTGTTATTATCGTCTGTCAATATCGCCAGTATTTTGTTATTGAGTGTGTTTGTACTGGATGTGCCGATCAACGGAAGCCTGGTATTACTGGTTTTTGAAAGCCTTTTATTTACCCTCGTTTCATTAGCATTGGGTTTACTGATATCATCAAAAGCGGAATCACAGCAAACAGCCATGTTCATTTCGCTGGTGGCACTTTTCCTGCCTACTGTAATGCTCAGTGGCTTTATGTTCCCGGTAGAAAATATGCCCCTGCCGTTGCGTACCGTCTCAAATATTGTTCCGGCCAAATGGTATTACAGTATTGTGAAATCGGTAATGATCAAAGGTATTGGCTTACATGCGGTCTGGAAAGAGACTCTGATATTGATGGGGATGCTGGTATTCTTCCTGGGACTTGCTATTAAGAACTTTAAAATTCGCCTGGCATGAGGACATTGAAATTTTTATTGCAAAAAGAATTCCGGCAGATATTCAGGGACCCATCTATTCTCCGGATCATTTTTATCATGCCCGTCATACAGCTGATCGTATTGCCATGGGCCGCCGATTACGAGATCAAGAATATTAAACTGGCTGTAATTGATCATGATCGTTCGGATTATTCACGCAGTCTCACCAATAAGATAACTGCTTCCGGGTATTTTATACTGACCGATTATACAAGTTCCTTTGAACAGACATTGGGCGAGATAGAACATGATAAAGCAGATATCATTTTAGAGATCCCGGCTTCTTTTGAAAAAGACCTTGTTAAAGAAAGTGAATCCAAACTGTTCATGGCAGTCAATGCGATTAACGGCGTAAAAGCCGGCTTGGGGAGTTCCTATCTCCGCAGCATAATACAGGATTATAACCGGGAAGTGAGAACGGAGTGGATACAGTTTCCCCGTTTCAGCCCGGAAACAAGTATTGAAGTCACCAATTCCAACTGGTTCAATCCTTCGATGAACTATAAGGTATTTATGGTGCCGGGAATATTGGTATTGCTGTTAACCATGGTCGGTTCTAATCTCACTGCTATTAATATTGTAAAGGAAAAGGAGATCGGAACAATTGAACAGATCAATGTGACCCCGGTTAAAAAATTCCATTTTATACTAGGTAAACTGATCCCTTTCTGGGTGCTGGGGTTATTGGTCTTTACCATCGGGTTCGGTATTGCCTGGATCGTATATGGCATTTACCCGGCGGGCAGTTTTTTAACCATTTATCTTTTTGCCGCTGTTTACCTGCTGGCGGTGCTGGGTTTGGGTCTGCTTATTTCTACCTATGCCAATAATCAGCAACAGGCCATGCTTATCTCTTTTTTCCTGATGATGATCTTTGTATTAATGGGGGGCTTGTATA
Organism: uncultured Bacteroidota bacterium; assembly: GCA_902826165.1. Lineage (GTDB taxonomy): Bacteria > Bacteroidota > Bacteroidia > Chitinophagales > Chitinophagaceae > CADEDV01. The sequence goes on along the minus strand of CADEDV010000004.1, from coordinate 22,009 downwards.
CATCAATCGACAGTATGCCGGGCTGGGCACAGGCCATTACCAAAGCCAACCCGGTTTCTTATTTTATCGAGGTGATCAGGATGGTAGTATTAAAAGGGAGTGGCCTGGCCGATATCAAATACCAATTACTTACCATTTTGGGTTTTGCGGTGTTGTTGAATGGCTGGGCGGTTGTCAATTATCATAAAAGATCCTGATAAATCCTTTTTCAAAAGCCGGCAATCTTTTTTATATTCGGATAACTAAAAACGATTGTTATGCTAAAGATCAACGACCTTAAGTCCGGCGATATCATTGTTGTGGATGATGAAGGAGTAAAGCGGGAAGGAACCGTGGTGAGCATCAGTCACGAAGAGAACCAGGCCCTGGTGGACAACGGCATCCAGGAATTCTGGTACAGCCCGGAAGAAATGTTTGCCGTTCCGCTTGATGAGAATCAATTGGTGAAGCTTGGTTTCACCAAGGATGATGAGAATGGGGGTGTCAAATACAAAAAGGACTCCTTTCGCCTCGTAACCCCCAAAAAAGGCGACTTTTCCAATATTGAAATGTGGTGGAGGGAGGACAGGCGTCATTTCAGCTTCCCGCTGGGGGTGCATGAACTCCAGAATTTGTACCTCTCGATGACCAAAGTCCATTTGGAGAAGGCCTGAAAACCAATATTTCAGCCTAATTCCTGAATAGCAACCGCTTTTTTCCACATAGCCCCGAAAAAAAATCGGGGTTTCTTCTTTTTTCGGGTGCATCCGCCTATCTTTGCAGCCCTAAAATCAATATGTCTAAACAAGCACTTATCAAACAAGATGGGGTCATCCTGGAAGCCTTGTCCAACGCAATGTTCAAGGTTAAACTGGAAAATGGTCACGAAATACTGGCCACCATCTCTGGGAAAATGAGGATGCACTACATACGGATTTTACCGGGTGATAAAGTAGGAGTGGAATTATCTCCTTATGATCTGACAAGAGGAAGAATCAATTTCAGGTATAAATAATGCTAACAGCCAAAAGCTGAAAGCTTAACGCAGAAAATAAACAACGATGAAAGTTAGAGCATCCATCAAAAAGCGTAGCGCCGACTGCAAAATTGTACGTCGTAAAGGCAAGCTGTATGTGATTAACAAAAAGAATCCCCGCTTCAAGCAAAGACAGGGATAATCTTGTTATAACGTAAACATTAAAAAGATAAATAAATAATATGGCTCGTATTGCCGGTGTTGACTTACCAAAAAATAAAAGAGGCGAAATAGGTCTTACCTATATATATGGTATTGGCCCATCTACTGCTAAGTACATTCTTGACAAGCACAATATTGACCGTAGCAAGAAAGTGAACGAATGGAATGATGAAGACCTGAATGCTATCCGTAATACCATTACGGAAGAGTTTAAGGTGGAAGGTCAGTTGCGTTCAGAAGTACAGATGAGTATCAAGCGTTTGCTGCATATTGCCTGCTACCGTGGTCTTCGCCATCGTAAAGGTCTGCCGGTTCGTGGCCAGCGTACTAAAACCAACAGCCGTACCCGTAAAGGTAAAAGGAAGACGGTTGCAGGTAAGAAGAAGGCACCTAAGAAGTAAGATTATAGCCATTAGCTCTGAGCCAACCGCTTTGAGCTTTTGGTTTATATATGCACCAACAACCACTGAATTGATTACGGATACCCGGTGCAGGAGGAGGATCAGTTCAGGTTCCGTTTTAAAAGCGGGATAATTAATTAAGTAAAGATTACCTCAGAACAACAAACATGGCAAAAGCACAAGCACAGCAGCAACAGGTTAGCGCAAAAGCAGCTGCTAAGAAAAGAGTGGTGAAAGTGGACTCCTACGGAGATGCTCACATTTCAGCTACATTCAACAACATTATCATCAGCCTTACCAACAAGAACGGCCAGGTTATTTCCTGGAGCAGTGCCGGTAAAATGGGCTTTAAGGGTTCTAAAAAGAACACTCCTTATGCCGCACAAATGGCCGCCGCTGATGCAGCAAAAACTGCATTTGATGCCGGTCTGAAAAGAGTGGACGTATATGTAAAAGGTCCTGGTGCTGGTCGTGAAAGCTCTATCCGTTCCCTGTCACAAAGCGGTATCGAGATCGTAATGATCAAAGACGTAACGCCGTTACCACACAACGGTTGCCGTCCCCCGAAGAAAAGAAGAGTTTAACCCTCAACCCCCTGAAGGGGGTGAAGGAATACATATTTGAGCCAGATTGGTTTCATTTTTAAAAAGGGTACACGATTAATTTTTTAAAGCTTTTTACTGATCGTTGTACCGGATTCTAAAAAAGCTTAAATGAAAGTAAAATTATGGCAAGGTACACTGGTCCAAAGACCAAGATCTCCCGCATTTTCGGGGAGCCTATTTTAGGCAATGGTAAATGGTTGGGTAAAAACAGCAACCCTCCCGGTCAGCATGGGGAGAAACGTAAGCGTAAAACTTTAGGTGAATACGCTTTACAGCTCCGTGAAAAGCAAAAGGCTAAATACACGTATGGTGTGTTAGAGAAACAATTCCGTAAAACTTTTGAGGAAGCATCACGCCGTAAAGGTGTAACTGGTGAAAACCTCATCAAATTACTGGAAGCCCGCCTGGATAACACTGTTTTCCGTATGGGCATTGCTCCTTCACGTCCTGCTGCCCGTCAGCTCGTTAGCCACAAACACATTGAAGTAAACGGCGAAGTTGTGAATGTTCCTTCTTACCAGTTAAAAGCTGGTGATGTGATCACTATCAAAGAAGGCAGCAAAACAAGAGAGTCAATTACCAGCATTGTTCGTGCTAAGAACCCTAAGTTCAACTGGCTGGATTGGAGTGAAACCGAGTTCAAAGGTACTTTCATTACTTACCCTGAAAGGGAAAGCGTTCCTGAAAACATTAAGGAGCAACTGATCGTCGAATTGTATTCTAAGTAATAGCTGAATTATATTCAGAACGTACAAGAGTGCGACGCAACAGGCGATGAGAGTAGTACTGAAGCTGGTAACACAATCATTTTAAATCTAAAGAATAAAATATGGCAATTTTAAATTTCCAGAAACCTGATAAGATCATTCTGCAAAAGGCTACGGATTTTGAAGCTCAGTTCGAGTTTCGTCCATTGGAGCCCGGCTATGGCGTGACCATTGGTAATGCACTTCGCCGTGTATTGCTGAATTCATTGGAAGGCTACGCTATCATCGGTGTGAAGATCGAAGGTGTTGAACATGAATTCGCTACCATGAAAGGTGTTAGTGAAGATGTGGTGGAGATTTTCCTGAACCTGAAACAGGTTCGTTTCAAAAAGATCGTTGATCATGAAGTGGCCAATGAGAAGATCATTTTGTCTATAAAGAACAGAACTGAATTCACAGCCGGTATGATCGGTGAAGGAACACATTCTTTCCAGATCATGAACCCGGACCTGCTGATCTGTACGCTTGATTCATCTGCCAAGATGGATGTGGAGCTGACAATCGGTAAAGGCCGCGGTTATGTGCCTGCAGAAGATAATAAGCCGAAAGATGCCCCCTTGGGTTATATTCCTATCGATGCTATTTATACGCCGATCAAGAATGTAAAATACACGATCGAGAACACCCGTGTGGAACAAAGGACTGACTTCGAAAAACTGATCATGGAAGTTTCTACAGATGGTACCATCCATCCGGAAGAAGCGGTGAAGCAGGCTTCACGCATCCTGATCCAGCACCTGATGATCATCACGGATGAGAACATCACGTTCGATAATAAAGAAGAGAAGAAAGAAGACCTGGTGGACGAACAAACTTTACAACTGCGTAAAGTATTGAAGACTCCGTTGGAAGATCTGGACCTGTCTGTTCGTGCCTTTAACTGCTTAAAAGCTGCTAAGATCAACTCCCTGAGTGAACTGGTGCAGTATGAGCAGGAAGACCTGATGAAATTCCGCAACTTCGGTCAGAAATCACTGGCTGAGATTGAGCAGGTGCTGACTGAAAGAGGTCTGCATTTCGGAATGGACCTGGTGAAACTGGGCATTGACCTGAGTGAATTTTAAGCCCCTCCAAACCTCCCCTGAAGGGGAGACTTTAGGAAGAGTGTTTGAATAGAATAATAATTATTAACAAGGCTGTTTTGAATTTCAAGGCAGCGAACGTTGCAAATCCTGACACGGTGCAACGTCAAAAAAACAAACGTCATGCGTCACGGAGACAAAGTAAAAAATCTAAGCCGCACCAAAGCTCACAGAGAAGCTTTGCTGAGCAACCTGGCTTGTCAGCTCATCGAACACAAAAGAATCGTTACCACGGTAGCAAAAGCGAAAGCATTGCGTGTATACGTGGAGCCCCTGATCACTAAAGGTAAAACCAATACTACGCACCAGCGTCGTGTGGTGTTCAGTTACCTGCAGGATAAGGAAGCGATCAAAGAACTGTTCGGGAATGTAGCAGAAAAAGTAGCCGGCCGTCCCGGTGGTTATACCCGTATCATTAAGTTAGGTGCCCGTCCCGGTGATAATGCAGAAACTGCATTGATTGAACTGGTTGACTTTAACGAGATCTACGGTAAGGGTAAAGGCGAAGCGAAAGCTCCTGCTAAGAAAACCCGCCGCTCTGGTGCTGCGAAAAAGAAAGCAGAAGGCACGGATAAACGGGAAGCATCTGCAACAGACGATAAAGCTGCTGAATAATAGCAACACAACGCTGTTCAATACGAATGCCCCCGGTTTACCGGGGGCATTTTTTTTAATAATAATACAACGGCAAGACAGGAGGGATAACGGGTTTTATACGAAAAATGAAGTATTTTCATTATCACATTTTTCCTGCTTGCTATATCACTACAATCAACTTTTAAACCAACGAAATGGATCATCCGTCAGGCAGGTCATTGCAGCAATTCAGAAATGAGGTCGGGATCAAATTCCAGCTTTATAACAGCCTTTTTACGTCGCTGCCTTTTCACCGGATAGAAAAGACAGGTATCCTGTTGTCTTTGCTGTCCAATAATTGCGAGGAAGGCTATAAAAAGAAACTAAGCCCGGTTGAGATACTCGAAGATTTTTTTAGCAAACATACCATCTATGGCAAAGAAAATGAACGGGCAGATCTCCTGTTCCGCTTTGTACAATACGTAGAAAGGCAAGTAGTATTATTTGATGCACTGGAAGATGCAGCCTTTCGCAGTGTGCATGACCTGAATGGTGTAGGTACATTGAAACATTTAGAATCGGAAGTATTACAGGGAAATAAAGAGAGAGAGCTTGCTGATAAACTGAAAGATTTTTCCATACGGATGGTATTAACAGCCCATCCCACGCAATTTTACCCGGGTTCTGTATTGGGGATCATCAATGATCTCTCAAAGGCACTGAATGATAATAACACCAGCCTCGTAAATACTTACCTGCAGCAATTGGGAAAGACGCCTTTCTTTAAAAAGAAAAAACCAACACCTTATGATGAGGCGGTCAGTTTGATCTGGTACCTGGAAAATGTCTTCTATCCTGCTGCCGGCCGGATCATTTCTTCGCTAAAAAACCAGTTTCCTGAGGCGGTAGATAAGCAGAACCCTGTTATTCGTATGGGATTCTGGCCCGGGGGCGACAGGGATGGTAATCCGTTTGTGACCAGTGATATCACTTTGCAGGTAGCCAATGCTTTGCGGGGAGGGATCATTAAGTGTTATTATATGGATGTGCGCCGCCTGCGCAGAAGACTGACCTTCGAAGGGGTGGATGTGTTATTGGCGGAATTAGAAAATAAGTTATATAATAACTTGTTTATACCTGGTTTTAAAACAACATTGACGAAGGAGGAGATACTGTTAACATTAGAACAGATCAGGCAGATCATCATCTACCAGCATAATGGTCTGTTCCTGCACATGGTTAATAACCTGATCAGCAAGATCGAGGTATTCGGGTTGCATTTCGCTTCGCTTGATATCAGGCAGGAGAGTACCGTGCATGGTAAATTACTGGAAGCACTTGCAGCAACAGATAATGGTTTTCCCGCTGATTATGCTTCATTCACAGATACTGAGAAAATCAATATTCTCTCATCTATCGAAAAGCCGGTTACGGCTGATTCGCTAACAGACCCGGTTCATCAGGATACGCTGCAGACCATTCTTGCGGTGAAAAGTATTCACCAATATAACGGGGAAGCCGGTTGTAACCGGTATATCATCAGTCAATGCAAATCTGCCCTGAATGCCATGGAAGTTTTTGGCTTATTCTTATTAGGGGGCTGGAAAAAGGAAGAACTGAATATTGATATTATCCCGTTGTTTGAAACAATTGATGATCTGCAGGTGGCTGCTGAAGTGATGAGAACATTGTATAGTAACCCCGTTTATAAAAAACACCTGCAACGAAGAAATAACCACCAGACCATTATGCTTGGTTTTTCCGATGGTACCAAAGACGGTGGCTACCTGATGGCCAACTGGAGTATTTATAAGGCAAAGGAAGAATTAACAAGTATATCCCGGGGATATGGTATTGATGTGATCTTCTTTGATGGCCGCGGTGGCCCTCCTTCAAGAGGTGGCGGCAAAACACATAAGTTCTATGCTTCGATGGGACATAATATTTCCAATAAAGAGATACAGCTAACCATCCAGGGACAAACTGTGAGCTCCAATTTTGGAACAGTGGATGCGGCACAATTCAATATTGAACAATTATTGAATGCCGGCATTTCAAACGACCTGTTTTCAACAAGGGAGGAAACGCTAAGTGAAAAAGAAGAAACCTTGTTACAGGAGTTATCAGCTTTAGGCTATCAATCGTATAAAAAATTAAAAGATCATCCATACCTCGCTGATTATTTATTACAGGTAAGCCCCTTGCGGTTTTACAGTGAGACAAATATTGGAAGCCGCCCTGCAAAAAGAGGAGCAGCTTCCGGGTTATCGTTAAAAGATCTGCGGGCTATTCCTTTTGCCGGTTCCTGGAGCCAGTTGAAACAAAACGTGACAGGGTATTATGGAGTTGGTTCTGCTTTGCAGGAAATGGAAAGGCAAGGGAAGTTACTGGAACTGCAAAAATTGTATCACCAGTCATTGTTCTTTAAGACATTGTTGGATAATTGCGAGATGGCGATGATGAAATCCTTCTTCCCGCTGACCGCCTATTTGTCGGCGCATAAACAGTTCGGCGAATTATGGCAAATGATCTATGACGAATACGAGCTGACCAAACAGTATTTAATGAAAATAACCGGGCAGACAGAATTGATGGCAGATTACCCGGTGGAACAATTATCTATCCAGATGCGGGAGAGAATTGTTTTGCCGTTAGTAACTATTCAGCAATATGCATTAACGAAGATCCGGGAAATGGATGAACAGTTGATACAGGCTCCTGTAAAGGAAACCTATGAGAAACTGGCTATGCGCTGCTCATTCGGGATCATTAACGCAGGGAGGAATTCAGCCTAAGATTTACAATAGCTGCTGGTATCAATTTTATATTTTTGCATCTCAATTCAATAGCATGAGCAAAGTAAAAGTCGGAATGGTGCAGATGAGCTGTACCGGGAACAAAGAAGAAAATCTCACCAAAGCCATTGAAGGCGTAAAGAAAGCAGCTGCGGGTGGTGCACAGATCGTTTGCCTGCAGGAATTGTTCACGTCACTGTATTTCTGCGACGTGGAAGATTATGAAAATTTCAAGTTGGCTGAACCCATTCCCGGTCCCTCTACGGATGCCATGCAAAGAGTGGCAAAGGAAGCAGGAGTGGTTATCATAGCTTCCTTGTTTGAGAAGAGGGCACAGGGCCTGTATCATAATACCACTGCAGTGATTGATGCGGATGGCAGTTACCTCGGTAAATACAGGAAGATGCATATCCCCGATGACCCGGCTTATTATGAGAAATTCTATTTCACACCAGGTGATCTTGGATATAAAGTCTGGAAAACAAAATTTGCCACTATCGGTATATTGATCTGCTGGGACCAGTGGTATCCTGAAGCCGCCCGGATCACTTCATTGATGGGGGCTGAGATCTTATTTTATCCTACGGCCATTGGCTGGGCTACTGCACAGGATGAGGCAACCAATACTGAACAATATGGAGCTTGGCAAACGATACAGCGTAGTCATGCCGTTGCCAATGGAATACATGTGGTAAGTGTGAACAGGGTGGGACTTGAGCAGAATGGTGCTATGAAATTCTGGGGTGGATCTTTTATCTCTAATCCTTTCGGAACAGTTTTGTATAAAGCTTCTCACGACGAAGAAGAAATAAAAGTACTGGAACTGGACCTGGCCAAAACGGATCAATACAGAACACACTGGCCTTTTATGCGTGACAGGCGGATAGATTCCTACCAACCGATAACAAAACGTTTCATTGACGAAGAGTAAAATAGCGTTCATGGTTCATGGCGTATAGTTCATAGTGAAACTACTGCCATTACCATGAACCATTAACCATGAACTATGAGCTTCGAAACAAAAACTCCTAAAGAATCAGGATATTACTTTCCCGCTGAATTTGCACCCCATACAGCTACCTGGTTAAGCTGGCCGCATAAAGAAGCTTCCTGGCCGGATAAGATCCATACGATCTTTCCGTATTATGCTCAATTTATTAAGGAGTTGACGAAAGGAGAACTGGTTAAAATTAATGTGGCTGATGAAGTCATGAAGAATTTTGCCATTGGTCATCTGCAATATGCCGGGGTTGATCTGTCGAAAGTAGAATTCTATTTTCATCCAACGAACGATGCCTGGTGCCGGGATCATGGACCGGCTTTTCTGATCAATCCGGTAGCTAACCAAAAGAAAGTCATCGTGGACTGGGGTTATAATGCCTGGGGTAATAAGTATCCTCCTTATGATTTGGATGATGTGATCCCAACACTGATCGGTAAACATTATAATATTCCGGTGTATCACCCGGGTATTGTGATGGAAGGAGGTTCTGTCGAATTCAACGGGAAGGGAACAGTGATGACATCCACAGCCTGTTTATTAAATCCCAACCGTAACCCGCAGTTGAACCAGCAGCAGATAGAAGAATACCTGTGCAATTATTACGGCATGGAGCAAGTATTATGGGTGGATGAGGGAATAGTGGGTGATGATACGGATGGTCATATTGATGATACCGTCAGGTTTGTAAACGAAGATACCGTGATAACCGTAATAGAAGAGAATAAGAATGATGAGAACTATGCGTTGCTTCAGCATAACCTGCAGCAATTAAAGACCATGCGTTTATTAAATGGAAAGCAACTCAATATAGTTGAACTACCCATGCCCGATGAAATAATTTGGGAGGAGCAACGGCTGCCTGCATCTTATGCTAATTTTTACATAGCGAATAAATCTGTTATCGTCCCCACTTTTCGTTGTAATAAAGATGAGAAAGCATTGCAGATCATCCAGGGCTGTTTCCCGGGCCGGGAAGTGGTGGGTATTGATTCAACCGAGATCATCTGGGGACTGGGTAGTTTTCATTGCCTGAGCCAGCAGGAGCCTTTAATATGATTTTTTAGCAAGATAAAAGGAAAGCCCCTTGTAGAAACAAGGGGCCTCTAACGATTGCTTGCCATATTAAAATCTTACTAAACCATTT
>CADEDV010000004.1:0-12359 GCA_902826165.1 uncultured Bacteroidota bacterium | reverse complement strand
GAAACAAGGGGCCTCTAACGATTGCTTGCCATATTAAAATCTTACTAAACCATTTGCTGTTTGTCAGAACGAATAGATGGCGGCAAATATGAAAGAAGATGCGGATTTGCTGAATGCGCCATCTTTATCGGTAAATAAAACTTCTTTGTTTGCATTATCCAGCCTGAATTCTGGGATAAAAGTGAATCCGCCTGATTTGAAATTGGCCGACAGGGTAGTCGCAAAAATATTACCCCCTTCTGAGGCACCACTGTAGGCTTTAAATTGATTTTTATCACCAAATAATTCAGTACGGAGTGTAAGGCCAAACCAGGGTTGAGGATCAAAATTCAGGTACAAGGCAGATCCCCACCAGGATTTACCATCAAGATTTTTTGCACCATCCCATACTTTAGTAGAGTTAACGGTTCCATTAAAACCGATATTAAACTTATCACTGATTTTAGCGGTGATCACCGCATCAACCTGGCTTGTTTTGGATGTATCGGGATTTTGGCCACTTACATAGTTCAGGTAAAATTTAAGGTTATCGCTGGCTGCAAAACTGTACTGTGCCAGTAAAAATTTCTTATTTATATAACCCGCCGGCGGAATACGGAAGTCGGTAGCATTGGCTACACCCAGCATCACGCCATGTTTTCCTTTGCTGACTTCTGCTTTGAAACCGGTATGTGAGAACGGTCCGTTTGTGAACATATAACTCATGCTGTAATTACGGTTGAGTTGCGGATCCAGCAATTCATAGCCAACATGTGTGGCCCAGGTACCGAGTGTAAATTTCAACCAGTCGGTTGGCGCATAACTCACATAAAGTTGTTTGATGGCCTGGGTGATACCATCATCTGTGTAGGCAAAACTTTTTGCCCTTGGACCAAATCCCAGGTCAGCCACGGCACTTACTTTTTCACCTTTATGTTCAAATTTCAAACTGGCCATGCCCAGTGAAAAAGCATTATGCGTTTGGGTGAAGCTGGTGAAACTGTTAGCGGTTGTTTTACCAAAATCATATTTATAATAACCATCAACTGAGCCGGTAATGGTCAGAACGGGGGCTTTCTTTTCCTCTTCCGGAAAGGGAGCGGCTGCAGAGTCAGTAACTACGGATGCGATCTGGGCTTCAGCGAGAGTAAATGACAGCAAGCCCATGGCTGCCACAAAGAGTTTTTTTTGTAACATTGTAATGCATTTTATATGTTAAGAAAAGGGTACGGTAGGTATATGCTTTTGCGAGAAGTGTATACCAGTTATACTGTGCCTTTTTCTGTTTTATTTAATAAATGATTCTGCGGGTCTTTCTTCCACGACACCATTATTATGAACAAGCAGGGTTCCCTGTACATATTTTTCGTCATGCTGTGAAGCATCAAGACCTTCTTCCTCTTCTTGTTCACTAACACGCATCGGTATAAGGAAATTGATGAACTTAAAGATGATGAATGAAACCACAAAACTGTAAGCGACAGCAAGTGCCATACCTTTGAGTTGGATCAGGAATTGCCCATCCAACACCACAGAGTTTACAGTTTTACTTCCAAATACACCTGTAAGTAACATGCCCGTAATACCGCCGAGCCCGTGACAGGCGAATACGTCCAGCGGATCATCCAATTTGGTTTTGCTCTTCAAGAATTCAGCAACAACATTTGATATGATGGCTGCAATAAATCCTATGAATAAGGCTTGTGGTACGCCAACGAAACCAGCTGCTGGTGTAATTGCTACTAATCCTACGACCGCACCAATACAAAAACCAAGAACAGAAGGCTTTTTTCCACGGATAATATCGAGGAACATCCAGGAAAGACCAGCCGCAGCCGCAGCAGTGTTGGTAGTTGCGAAAGCATACACACCTAATGAACCAGCCCCTACGGCGCTGCCGGCATTAAAGCCGAACCAACCGAACCAGAGCAAACCTGTTCCAATCAGTACATAGGGAATATTAGCAGGACCATGTGCCCCAATTGTTTTTCGGGGTTTCAAAACAATGGCCCCTGCCAACGCTGCCATACCCGCAGAGATATGTACTACAGTGCCACCGGCGAAATCAAGTACACCCCATTTGAACATGAGTCCTTCCGGATGCCATGCCATATGGGCAAGAGGAGCATAGACCAATACACCGAACAAGACAATAAAAAGTGTGTAAGAACTGAACCGTATACGTTCTGCCACAGCACCCACAACCAGGCCCGGTGTGATGATCGCAAACATCAATTGAAAGAATGAGAAAAGGGGTAGCGGGATTGTAGCCGCCAGGCTCCAGGGTTCTCCGTTCATTACATTCTTAAAGAATAAAAATGTACGGGGATCTCCGATGAAACCAAACCCACCGAGCGAATCACCGAAACAAAGACTGAACTGAACCACGATCCACAATACTGAGATAATACCGGCGGATACTGTGCTTTTGATCATGGTTGAAAGAACATTCTTTCTACCCACCATACCGCCATAAAAGAAGGCGAGGGCTGGAGTCATCAAAAAAACGAAAGCACAGGATACCAGCATCCAGGCAATATCACCACTGTTATATACATATTTGGGTGTTGTGCCGTCATCACCCAGCACAGAAGCCGGGTCGAAGGAAGCGGAGGGGCTGACAAATATGGCTGCAACCGCTACTCCCAGTAGAATCAGGAAGGGAGCTATCTGCTTAACCGTTTTTTTACTCATAAGGGGCTTTTTAATTATAAAATAAAAATATATGAACTATTAATAGTGAAAATATCAAATTATTGCCTTAACAGTCGTTAGGTTATATATTTATTTTAATTTCTTTTCATCTTTTGTTCAAAAAATGTCAATAAACAAGAAAATTATTTTAATTAATAAAATAGTTAATATTAAAAAAACCAGCTTTTAGCTGACTTAAACGATATAATTGGACAGGAGGTTGATGTAGATATCCAGATTTGCTCTAAGAAAAAATTCTCAGCAGAGAGAATCAGCCTTTATACAAACTGCAAGACCGCATTTTTTGATTCCAAAATGCTGGATGCCCCATTATTTAAAAACTCATCTACTTTCCGGGCACATTCCCGGCCTTCACTGATGGCCCAAACCACCAGGCTCTGGCCGCGGCGCATATCGCCGGCTGCAAAGATTTTTGAAATATTTGTACGGTAGTCTTTTTCGGTTGCTTTTACGTTTCCTCTTTCATCAAGACCAATACCCAGGTCATTGATAAAGCCAACATGCTGCGGATGCACAAAACCCATGGCAAGTAATGCTAATTCGCAAGGGATATTTTTTTCACTTCCGGGTATTTCCACAAAACTGGCCGGGCGACCATCAACGATCTTCCATTCCAGTGTTACAATTTTTAATGCTTTGAGATTTCCTGCTTCATCACCAATGAATTCTTTAGTAGCAACCGCCCAATGACGATCAGCTCCTTCTTCGTGTGATGTAGTTGTTTTTAATACCATCGGGAAAGAAGGCCAGGGCATGAATTCATTTCTTTCAGCCGGTGGTTTGGGCAATAATTCAAATTGAGTAACAGATTTTGCCCCGTGTCGATTCGAAGTTCCCACACAATCACTACCGGTATCACCACCACCGATCACCACTACATTTTTACCGGTTGCTGTTACTTCTTCATCCAGTATATTACTTTCAATAGCGGCATTGGCCAATACATCTTTACCCGCTACTCTTTTATTATTTTGTTTTAAGAAGTCCATGGCGAAATGAACACCTTTTAATTCTCTTCCAGGAATAAATAAATTCCTGGGTGTGGTACTCCCACCTGTCAGAACGATAGCATTGAATTCACGCAGTACATCATTGATGCTCACATTAACTCCCACATTCGCCAGGCATTTGAAGACAACACCTTCTTCCTCCATCACTTTTATCCTTCGGTCGATCACCCATTTTTCTAATTTGAAATCAGGGATGCCATAGCGTAATAAACCACCCGGTGCATCGTCTCTTTCAAAAACCGTAACGAAATGTCCCGCATAGTTTAATTGTGCTGCAGCAGCTAAACCCGCCGGACCCGAACCAATCACCGCCACTTTTTTGCCCGAACGTAGATTCGGCTTCTTTGCTGCTACAAACCCTTTTTCAAAAGCTATTTCGATAATATGCTTTTCAATTTCCTCTATCGCAACAGGCGGCTGGTTGATGCCTAACACACAGGCAGATTCACAGGGGGCAGGGCATATCCGACCGGTAAACTCAGGAAAATTATTCGTGGAAGAAAGTATATCGTATGCTTCTTTCCAATCCTTATGGTACACCGCATCATTGAATTCAGGTATTACGTTACCCAAGGGACATCCGCTGTGACAGAAAGGAACACCACAATTCATACAGCGGGCCGACTGCTGGTTCAGCTTCTCTTCGCTGTATTTTTCTACAAACTCATTATAGTGCTGTAAACGCTCTGCCACTGGTTTCTTACCCGGCATCTCCCTGTTGAACTCTATAAATCCTGTTGGCTTACCCATTTTTTCAGTTTGTCGTTTTTGATTTCAGGTGATTGTATTCTTCTGTCAGGCTTTTTGTTTTACGCCTTTGCTTTTTTCCAGTAATACTCTTTTGTAATCTTTGGGGAATACTTTTACAAAATGCTGTAACTGGTTGTCCAGGTCATCCAGTATGAATTTAGCCACCGTACTACCGGTGTATTCAAAATGTTTCTGCAGCATCGTGAACAATTCATTTTTGTCATTCAGGTCGCAACTGTCAAGATCAACCATTTCTTTATTACAGTTATCTGTAAATTTTCCTTTTACATCATAGATATAAGCAATACCACCACTCATACCTGCAGCGAAGTTTCTTCCTGTATCACCAAGTATCAGCACCAAACCACCGGTCATGTATTCACAACCATGGTCTCCTACTGATTCAACTACCACATTTGCTCCTGAGTTGCGGACAGCAAAACGTTCCCCGGCTTTTCCCCTGATATAAGCTTCACCACTGGTAGCGCCATAGAAGGCCACATTGCCAATGATGCTGTTATCTTCCGGTGTATATGTCGCCGTCTTTGGCGGATAGATGATCAGCTTCGCACCACTCAATCCTTTCCCAAAATAATCGTTGGCATCTCCTTCCAGTTCGAGTGTGATACCTTTTGTATTGAAGGCACCAAAACTCTGGCCTGCTGTTCCGGTAAAATTGAAATGGATCGTGTTGTCAGGTAATCCTTCTGCCCTGTACTTTTTAGTGATCTCGTTGGACAGGATAGTACCTGCAGTCCTGTCAATGTTCCGGATGTTGAACGAAGCAGTTACTTTCTCTTTTCTTTCAATGGCAGGCTGCGCCGCTTCCAGTAATTTCCAGTCAAGGCTTTCGCTTAATCCGTGATCCTGCTCTTCGCTGCAATATAAAGTTGTGTACATCGAATTAGGTTCTTTGTACAATACTGCTGACAGATCAATATTCTTATATTTCCAGTGCTCAATACCTTCTCTCATTTCGAGGCTATCCACCTGGCCGATCATCTCATTCACCGTTCTGAAACCAAGATCAGCCATGATCTCCCGCAGGTCCTGGGTGATCATTTTGAAAAAATTCACCACATGATCCGGGTCACCTTTGAAACGGCTCCTTAATTCAGGGTCTTGCGTGGCAACACCAACCGGGCAGGTATTCATATGACACTTGCGCATCATGATACATCCTTCCACTACTAACGCAGCTGTAGCAATGCCCCATTCTTCAGCACCGAGTAATGCAGCCACGGCAATATCACGGGCGGTTTTCATCTGGCCGTCTGCTTGTACCACCACCCGGCTTCTCAATTTATTTTTCACCAGCGTTTGCTGTGTTTCTGCCAAACCCAGTTCCCAGGGTAATCCTGCATGACGAATTGAACTGACCGGTGAAGCACCTGTACCTCCATCATGTCCTGCGATCAATACCACATCTGCTTTAGCTTTCGTTACACCGGCTGCGATTGTTCCCACACCTGCTTTGCTCACCAGCTTCACACTGATCCTTGCTTTCCGGTTCGCATTCTTCAGGTCATAGATAAGTTGTGCCAGGTCTTCAATCGAATAAATATCGTGATGGGGTGGAGGAGAGATCAATCCAACACCGGGAGTAGAGTGACGAACCTTACCGATCCACTCATCTACTTTATGACCGGGTAATTGTCCGCCTTCACCCGGCTTGGCGCCTTGCGCCATTTTTATTTGTAATTCATCAGCTTCGGTCAGGTATAAACTGGTAACACCAAATCTTGCACTGGCTACCTGCTTGATAGCACTTCTCATGCTATCGCCATTCGGAAGCAGCTCATACCTTTTTTCATCCTCACCACCTTCGCCGGTATTACTTTTTGCACCGAGGCGATTCATGGCAATGGCTAATGTAGTGTGGGCTTCCCAGGAAATAGAACCAAAGCTCATGGCGCCGGTCGCAAAACGCTTATAAATATTTTCTGCAGGTTCCACTTCATCAATGGAAACAGAAGGCCGGTTCTTTTTGAATTGAAATAAACTCCTTAAGGTAGCTGCTTTTTCTGTTTGTTCATTTACCAGTTTAGAATACTTTTTGAACGTCGCCATATCGTTGGTCTTCGTGGCGTGCTGCAGCAAATGAATGGTTTGGGGATTGAACAAATGGAATTCACCTTTTTGTTTCCATTGGTACACACCACCGACCGGCAAGCGGTCAACCGGAATTTCTTTTTTGCTGAAAGCAAAATAATGTTTGGCTAATGCTTCTTTAGCGATCTCATCCAATCCCATTCCTTCAATACGGGAAGTGGCGCCGGTGAAATACCTGTCCACTACATCTTTATTGATACCGAGTATCTCGAAGATTTGTGCACCCTGGTAGGATTGCAATGTGGAGATACCCATCTTGGAAAATACTTTCAGTAGCCCATCATTGACAGCCTTGGTATAATTCTTTTTTAATTGTTCATCTGTAAGATCAGTTTTCATTTTACCCGCTTCTTTCATATCCCGAATAGAAGAAAGAGCCAGGTAAGGATTGATCGCTGTGGCGCCAAAAGCAACTAAACAGGCGAAATGATGCACTTCCCACACATCACCCGCTTCTACGATGATACCAACCTGTCCACGCAATCCTTTTTTGATCAGGTGGTGATGGATAGCAGCAGTAGCCAGCAAAGAAGGAATAGGAGCATGGTCACTGTCAATGGCACGGTCTTGCAAGATCAATACTTTAAAACCGTCTTCTACCGAATCAACTGCATAGCGGCAGATACGATCCAATGCAGATTTCAACGAACCGGGTTTGCCATTGGCCCGGAAATAACATTGCAATGTTTTTGCCTGGAACAAACCCGTATCGATACTCCTGATCTTCTCCAGGTCATGATTGGTGAGTACTGGTTGTTTCAATGCAACACTGTGACAGGTCAGCGGATCTTCCAGTAATAAATTACCATTGTTACCAACGAATGTGGCCAAAGACATTACCAACCGTTCCCGGATCGGATCGATCGGCGGGTTGGTTACCTGTGCAAATAATTGTTTGAAATAATGACTTAGGTGTTGCGGGTGCTCACTCAGTATCGCTAACGGAATATCGGTTCCCATTGAACCGATCGGTTCCTTTCCTTCGATTGCCATCGGGGCAATGATATTATCAAGGTCTTCGGTAGAGTAACCGAAGGTTTTCTGGTATTTGAATACCTGGTCATGTTCAAGATGGGTGAACATCACTCTTGGCTCCGGTAATTCTTCCAGGCGGATCTTGTATTTATTCAGCCACTCACCATATGGTTTTTGTGAACAGATCTCTTTTTTCAGTTCGTCATCGCTGATGATCTTTCCTTTTTCCATATCCACTACGAACATCTTACCGGGCTGCAATCTTCCTTTCTCCAAAATAAGTGCAGGATCAACCGGCAAAACACCTGTTTCAGAGGCCATGATAACACGGTCATCTTTTGTGACGCAATACCTGGACGGACGAAGCCCGTTCCTGTCCAATGTGGCACCAATTAATTTTCCATCGGTAAAAGAGATTGATGCCGGGCCATCCCAGGGTTCCATGAACGAAGAATGAAATTCATAGAACGCTTTTTTTACGGGGTCCATCTCTTCATGTCCATCCCATGCTTCCGGGATCAGCATCATCATCACATGTGGTAAGGAGCGGCCGGTCAATGTTAAAAGTTCAATGATATTATCCAGGCAGGCAGAATCACTTTGTCCTTCTGTTATGATGGGCAGCAGCATTTCCATTTCTTCTTTGCTGAAGTAAGGAGAAGTAAAACCTTTTTCACTGGTCTTTAACCAGTTCAGGTTCCCTTGTAATGTATTGATCTCACCATTGTGTGCAATATAACGGAAGGGCTGAGCCAGTTTCCAGGAGGGAAAAGTATTGGTCGCAAATCTTGAATGCACTAATCCAAATGCACTGACAACTCTTTTATTATTCAGGTCAGGAAAATAATTGCGTACCTGGTTGCTGGTAAGTTGTCCTTTGTAAACAACTACTTTATGTGACAATGAAGCGATATAAAAACCGATCGCATCTTTTTTTACGGTGTTATTGATCGTGTGTGCGGCATAGTTACGGAGGATAAATAATTTCCTTTCAAAATCATCGCCATTCGAAACATGATCAGGGCAGGCGATGAATACCTGTTCCATTTCGGGCTCCACACTTAATGCAGTAGGGCCGATGCCATCTGGATTGACAGGTACTTTACGGTAAGCCAGGATCTCAAGCCCCAATTTTTCGGCAGTCCGGTTGAAGATATCACGGCACTCTTCCCGCAGTCTTATTTCTTTCGGAAAGAAAATCACCCCCACACCGTATTTGCCAAAAGAAGGAAGATGCACACCCAGTTTCAGGCACTCATCAAAGAAAAATTCATGTGGTGTCTGGAACATGATGCCTGCACCATCACCGGTATTGTTTTCACAACCACAGGCACCGCGATGCTCCATGTTTTCTAACACGGTCAGTGCATCCGCAATATGCTGGTGTGATTTATGCCCTTTGATATTTGCTACAAAGCCGATTCCACATGCATCATGTTCAAACGAAGGATGATATAAACCCTGGTTGCCCGCCATAGGAGAGTAATGTTTTAGAGATTTTATAAAGGAATTCAGCGAACGCTGAATGAATAGCAAGCAATCGTCCTAAGTTACTGAATAATCATGGGACAGAGGCAGGTACTTATTAGATATTTTCCACAGAATTTATAGACTAATGAATGTTTGTAAAACTAATTACACCACATAGCCAAAAAGAGTATCGTTCTTATTTAACTCGGTATAGTTGATATGATATTTTTTCATCTTGATCAACAGTTGATCATAATCATCCCTGCTTTTTAATTCAACACCGATCAGGGCAGGGCCACTTTCTTTATTGGTCTTCTGCATGTATTCAAAACGGGTGATATCATCATTAGGCCCTAGTACATGGTTAACGAATTCCTTCAATGCGCCAGGACGCTGTGCAAAATTGACCAGGAAATAATGTTTCAATCCTTCGTACTGTAAACTTCTTTCTTTGATCTCCGGCATACGGTCAATATCATTATTGCTGCCGCTGATAATGCAAACAATATTCTTGCCTTTGATCTCGTCTGCATAATCATCCAATGCAGCTACACTTAATGCACCTGCTGGTTCGACTACGATTGCGTCTTCGTTGTATAATTTCAAAATGGTGGAGCAAACTTTTCCCTCCGGAACCAGGTGCATATCATCCAGTACTTCTTTGCAGATAGAGAAAGTAATATCGCCTACTCTCTTTACCGCTGCCCCATCCACAAACCGATCAATACTGTCTAGCAAAACAGGACGACCGGCTTTTAAAGCTTCGAACATGGAGGGTGCACCTTCCGGTTCCAGCCCGACAATCTTTGTTTTAGGGGAATAAGTTTTGAAATAAGAGCCTACTCCGGCGCTTAGTCCGCCACCGCCAACAGGAACAAACAGGTAATCGATAGCTGACTGGTCTTCTAAAATTTCAATAGCGACCGTTCCCTGCCCTTCGATGATGCGAAGATCATCGAAAGGCGGAATGAAGGTCATTTGGTTTTCTTCTGTGTATTTTTTGGCCGCAACGGCGCAATCATCAAATGTATCGCCGACTAATATTACTTCGATAAAATCTTCCCCGAACATTTTTGTCTGGGTGATCTTCTGTCTTGGAGTGATCACCGGCATGAATACAACACCTTTTACATTCAGTTTTTTACAACTGAATGCAAAACCCTGCGCATGATTACCGGCACTGGCGCAAACCACTCCTTTTTGTAATTGTTCGGCAGGAAGGCTGCTCATCATATTATAGGCCCCACGCAGTTTATAAGAACGTACCACCTGCAGGTCTTCTCTTTTCAGGTAGACATTACACTGATATTTCTTCGACAGGCTATGATTATAGGTAAGCGGAGTTCTGTTCACCACCTTCTTCAGCCGGTGATGTGCCGATACGAAATCCAGTTCAATATTATTATTTACTGCGGAGGGCATTGTTATATTTTTATCCAACTGATTCAGACTTCTGTGCCAGTTGACTGAATACTTCTTTGGTTGAAGAAGTGGGAGCAACTGGCTTAGCGGCTTTCGGTTGATTTTCCGGGCGAAGGCTTCTTACTGTTTTACCAGACTGCCATAATTCGCTTTCACGCAGCTCTTTCAGTTCTACTTCTAATTTTTCCCGGTAATCCGCTTTACTGTTACTATCAATTGAACGTTGGGATTCTTTACCGCTGGCAACACTGTCATACAATTCATTGAATACAGGAGCTGTCGCATCACGGAATTTTTTCCACCAGTCCAGTGCACCGCGTTGTGCCGTAGTGGAACAGTTGGCATACATCCAGTCCATCCCGTTTTCTGCTACCAATGGCATAAGTGATTGTGTCAACTCTTCTACTGTTTCGTTGAAGGCTTCAGAAGGAGAGTGGCCTCTTTCACGCAGCACCTGGTATTGTGCAGCAAAGATGCCTTGTATAGCACCCATCAGGGTACCTCTTTCGCCAGTCAGGTCACTATATACTTCTTTCTTGAAATCAGTTTCAAATAAATAACCGCTTCCTACAGCGATACCCAATGCAATAACACGATCAAATGCTTTGCCGGTTGCATCCTGGAAAATCGCATACGAACTGTTCAGGCCACGGCCCTGTAAGAACATTCTTCTTAATGAAGTACCCGAACCTTTTGGCGCCACCAGGAATACATCCACATCTTTTGGAGGAATAATACCGGTTTGTTCGTTAAAGGTGATGCCAAATCCATGAGAGAAGTATAAGGCTTTCCCGGGTGTTAAATGTTTTTGTACGGTTGGCCATAAAGCGATTTGTGCCGCATCACTCAGCAAATAACAAATGATGGTGCCTCTTTGCAGGGCTTCTTCAATTTCAAACAGCGTTTCACCGGGAACAAATCCATCACGGATGGCTTTATCCCAGGTTTTGGAATCTTTACGCTGACCAACAATAACGTTAATACCATTATCTTTTTGATTCAATGCCTGGCCGGGGCCCTGCACACCGTAGCCAATAACCGCTACTGTTTCTTTTTTTAATACTTCCTGAGCTTTGCTCAGCGGGAACTCTTCCCGGGTCACTACATTTTCTTCAACACCACCGAAATTTAGCTTTGCCATGTTATTTGTTTTAGAGTTTTATAGTTTATTGTTTTGGTTGTTCTTCATAAATTAGTTACTAGTCGTGGTTGATACTGTTTTCACGACCGGTTTACATTGAAAACACTTTTTCATTCTCATTCAAAAATTCATTTTCAACAGCATCTTCACCGGGTTCACGGTATTCAAACTCTTTTAATTTTTCGTGGAAGCCATCACTGGCTTTGATGATCGCTATTCTTGCACTGCGTACAAACTCGATCAGTCCGTAAGGCTCCAGTACTTTGATGAGTTTATCTGTTTCTTCCCGCTGGCCCGCTACTGCAAATACGGTATAGTCTTTCCGGATCACTACGGTATGGGCACCATGTTCCCTGAGTAATCTTTCTACTTTTACAGCAGATGCAATTACTTCTGTAGGCACTTTATACATGGCCAGTTCCTGCCACACGATCTCGTCATTCGTATTGTAATAAGCTTTCAGCACTTCCACCTGCTTCTCGATCTGGCGGCAGAGTTTTCTTACCACATCTTCTGTTTCATTGATGACAATGGTAAACCTGTGCACACTATCCACTTCAGAAGGGGAGGTGTTCAAACTTTCGATATTGATCTTTCTCCGGGAGAAGATAATAGCGATACGGTTCAGTAAACCGATCTGGTTCTCTGTATAAACCGTTATGGTATATTCTTGCTTTGTCATAGTGTTGTATTTAAATTTCTTCCCTGCATAATACACATTCTGCCACCCCACGACCCTGCGGCACCATCGGTAATACATTGTTTTCTTTCCCCACCATAACTTC
>CADEDV010000003.1:150051-199239 GCA_902826165.1 uncultured Bacteroidota bacterium | reverse complement strand
GATAACCTTGCATTGATCCCCAAAGAGAAATTTGAATGGATCGAAGAATGGCATGCCCAGGAAGAACGGAAATACCTGGTCGGCGTCATCGCCTTTGAAGAACTGAAAACCGGCACCTGGTGGAAGGAAAACAATACTTCCCTGGTACTAACTCCCGACCCGGTGATCGAGGATGTGGAAATACGCAAACTCAAAAAAAAGAGCCTTGAACTGGCCGGGGTAGTCGGTTAAAACGAGTTGTGTTTTGTGTGTAAGAGGGTTTGCCAGCAGGCAGACCCTTCTTTCTTTATAAACTGTACCTTTGCCGGAATATTTTACAACCATGCGGGAATTATCAGTTGTTATTACAGTAATGAATGAAGAGGAAAACATCCAACCGCTGCTGGAAGCAGTACGTACGGCCCTTCCTGGAATTGATTATGAAGTGGTGCTGGTGGATGACGGATCTTCCGACAAGACCAAACAACAGATATTAGAGCATGCCGATGACAGAACCGTGTTGGTTGAGCTGCGGAAGAATTATGGCCAGAGTACGGCTATGATGGCTGGCATTGATCATTCCCGCGGCAAATATGTAGCGCTGCTGGATGGTGACCTGCAAAATGATCCCACTGATATTCCTGCCATGCTTGAACTGCTGATCAAAGAAGACTGGGATGTGGTAGCGGGTAACCGCAAGAACCGAAAAGATGGTTTTATCCTCCGCAAGATACCCAGCAAGATCGCCAATGCACTCATCCGCCGCATGACGGGAGTTTATATCAAAGACTATGGCTGCACCCTGAAAGTTTTTAAAAGAGAGATCGCCGAAGAGCTGGGATTATATGGCGAACTGCATCGCTTCATCCCTGTTCTTGCCAAACTGCAGGGCGCAAAGATCACCCAGGTGGATGTAAAACATCATGCCCGTATCCATGGAAAAAGTAAATACGGTATTAACCGGACCTTTAAGGTGATGAGCGACCTGGTCCTGATGGTCTTTATGCGTAAATACATGCAAAAACCCATGCATTTATTCGGCACCATGGGTTTTATCAGTTTTGGTATCGGTGCGCTGATCAATTTGTACCTGCTGATCTTAAAGACCATGGGCCAGGATATCTGGGGAAAACCATTACTGATATTGGGACTGATCTTTTTATTAGGCGGCATTCAACTCATCACTATTGGTATTGTAGCGGATATCAATGTGAGAACTTATTACGAATCGCAGAATAAGAAAACGTACAATGTGAGACGTGTGTTCAATGGGAAAAGAGAGATCAAACACAATACTGACGTTGTGCTATGATCCTTGCAGCAATAATGCTTCATGCAGCCTAAACCATTCGTAGAATTTTTTTAACCCTTCTTGTAACTGCGTTTGCGGATTATATCCCAGCAATTCCTTAGCTTTTGAAATATCTGCAAATGTCTTGGGTACATCACCCGGCTGATCGGGTAGTTGTTCGATGACTGCTTTTTTACCTGTTAATTCCTCAATCGCTGCAATGAGTTGTTTTAAAGTGATCGTATAATTATTGCCCAGGTTGATGATCTCAAAATCAGATTTCGTGTAACTGATCGCCCCAATAATTCCCTGCACCGTATCATTGACAAATGTATAATCCCGGCTGGTGCTTCCATCACCATACATGGTAATGGGCTGCCCCTTTAAAATGGCTTTGGTGAATTTATGAATAGCCAGGTCGGGACGCTGTCCGGGGCCATACACCGTAAAAAATCGCAGCGCTAAAAACCGGATACCAAATAATTTACTGTACACATGTCCCAACATCTCTCCCGATAGTTTTGAACTGGCATAGGGGCTGATGGGCATCAGCTGTTCATTTTCTTTCCAGGGGAAATGGTCGTTTACTCCATAGACACTGCTGCTGGATGCAAACACAAATTGTTTGATATTTTTCCCTTTGGCAAAATCGAGCATATTCTGCAAACCGATCACATTAGCCTGCTGATAAGCCAGCGGGTTTTGAATGCTGGGCCGAACGCCTGCTTTTGCTGCCAGGTGAATAATCGCATCAACCGGGCCGCTGATCAGGTCACATAATTCAGTACCGGAGGTCTTTGCAAGGTCGTTACTAATCAGCCTGAAACCCGGATTCTCCTTAAGGTCACGGATATTCAGTTTCTTGATGTCAGGAGAATAAAAGGGATCAAAATCGTCAATACAGGTAATCCTTGTTGCCGGGTCTTGCTGCAACAGGGTTCTGATGAGATTACTACCAATAAAACCGGCTCCCCCGGTAACGACATAATGTTTCATACTTATGAGGACAGACGCAAGATGATCATGAACTCTTCCGGGATAGGTTGCGGGGCTGCCCCTGCAAATATATTACCTTATAACTACACTCATTAGCAACCCGTTAATTGAAAATACCGATATGGAGGGATATGCAGGGAAAATTGATCAGAGACCTTTCTGCCACCTCCGCCCAGGTTCTGTTGAATCATGCCCTAAACCTTGCTATTTTTTACCTTACGTCCCGCTATCTCTCCAAAGAGATCTTTGGAGAACTCAGCTGGTCTTTAGCTACTTCTACTATCATCATTGCTTTGCTGAGTTTTGGCCTCGACCTGGTAGTTGTTAAAAAAATAGCCGCCGGCAATGACAAAAGAGAAACAGCCGGACTTCACCTGCTGCATGTATTAATAACGGCTGCCATTACGGGCTTATTACTACTGTTACTTCATTTATTTTTCCCATTAAAAAGGCCTTTTTTTGTTTTTTTACCGGGCATTTTGATCAGCCAACTGATCTCCTCTCTCGCTTCTCCTTTTAAGCAGATCGCCAACGGAACAAGATCCTTTGCTGCCTTGGCCCTTATTTCTGTCACATCAAATATCGTAAAAGTTGTTTTGCTGATCGTATTGCTGGCTTTCGATATTTTGTCCATTCAATATCTTATTGGGTTATTTATTATCGCTTCTGTTATTGAACTGTTGGTAGCCATCGTCATAACGGTAAGCACCCAAAGGAAGATATTACTGCCTGTGTATTTTAACTGGAGCCGGTACAGATCCCTGATCCGGGAAGCCCTGCCCCAATATGGTGTTACGATCTTTAATATCGTTTTAGCGAGATTCGACTGGATCATTCTCGGCTTACTCACCAGTGCAGTGGTAACTGCGGAATATAGTTTTGCTTACCGGGTTTTTGAACTATGCCGTCTGCCTTTATTGATTCTCTCTCCTTTGCTGATTCCTATTTTTTCAAGACTATTCGTACATCCTGGTGCCCTGACAATAAAAAAACAAGTTCAGCTGGGCTTATTATTCAGAACAGAGATGGTTCTCTCACTTATCCTTCCGGTAATACTGGTCAGCTGCTGGACCCCGCTGATGGATTTCATCACGGATAACAAATATGGCGCTGGTAATGAAATTATATTTATCCTGCTCGCCGTTTGTATACCGATACAATTTGCCACAGATTTCTACTGGAATATCTGTTTTGCAAAAGGTCAGTTGCAGGTTACTTTCAGGATAGCGGTTATTTCGGGGTTGATAAACATTGTGCTGAACTTGCTCCTTATCCCATTCTCAGGGGCAATGGGTGCTGCCATTGCATACTTATCCTGCTTCATTATCCAGTTCATTTTATTCTGGAACCATAATCGTCAAAATAACGTACGGTCGCATGTACTCCATTTTATGAAAGCAGTATTTTCTGCCTTCACAGCACTTGTCATTGCAAAACTATTAACCAATAATCCCTGGATAACTGTTTTACTTTCCATCTCGCTTTATTTCCTGCTATCCATATTCTCGAAACTCATTTTATTTCATAAAATAAAACCAGCATTAATTCTTTTATTGAAACAAAAAAGGCATTATGCTTAGCACAGGAAATGATAATATTTGCATACTGATCAAAACCTTTGAACGCAAAGGATCTTTGATCCGGCTGCTTCGTTCTTTGGAAAAAGCCGGGTGCAGGTTATCCATATTGATTGCAGACGACAGCAGGTGTCCGTACAAAAAAGAAATTCTCGGCCGTTTCCCTGGACTGGATATACATTACTATACACTTCCTTTTGATTCGGGATTATCAGCCGGCAGAAATGTGCTGCTGGAAAAAACAAGAACTCCCTTCTTCCTGCTTTTTGATGATGATTTTGCCTGGCATAACAAAACAAACCTGGCTGCTGCATTAAAAACAATGGAAGAACAGCAACTCGATATCGGGGGAGGAACATTTAATAATCTTCTTTCAGCTAATACTGTAAAAAGGCTGGCCCGCATATTACTGACACCGGCCCTTGCATGGCGCTACTTCAATCAAATTCCGCTTGAATCTGCCCATATTGGAAATTTCATCATTGAAAACAAAGACTGCACTCTTACAATAAGCAATAAACAACCCGAGGATTCCTTGTTCTGTTCCTGCGACCTGGTAAATAATTTTTTTCTTGGTCGCACAGCCAGTATCCAAAAAATCGGGGGCTGGGATGCGGAACTGAAAGTGGGAGAACATGAAGACTTTTTCCTACGGGCAAAACTGAATGGGTTGAGAACCGCCTTCCTGCCAGGATTCGTTGTAAAACATTATCCCGTATCGGATAAAAACTACCTGGCATTCCGGGAAAGGGCTTTTGAATTTAAAACACAGTTCATCCAAAAATTCGGTTTCAATTTATACAGGGAAGTAAATACAGATGACGGGACAATGATTTTTGATTACGGTGTAAAAAGAATTAAAGAACCTGTTGCGTGAGGCTTAACAGAAATGATATCAAACAATGGGCGAATAAAGTTAACTGGCCGCTACTGCTATTCCTTGTGCTGGTACTGAATGTAAAGCTGATCATTAAAGCTACCTGCATCCTTCTATTCCTTTTCCTGAAAAGAAAAGAACTGCTGAGAAAGGAATACTGGAAACAGTCCTTTATTTGGTTTTATGCTTCATTGATCCTTATTTCAATAGCTAATCTCCTGTTCTCATCGAGTACCATTTCCCTTAATTACCTGGTTGTTTTCCTCGCTGGAACCGGTTTCTGGCTGCTTTGCACCGGCGCATCACTCATCAGTAGTCAGTTTGTCCGGACAACCACTATTGAAAAACTGAATTATACTGTAACAGTATTTTTCATTATCAATATTGTCATCACCCTGGGGCAGCTTATTTCCATCATGTGGGATGCAGGAGATATCAATCCTTATACCTACCAGGGAATGTATCAGAAATATTTTATCAGTACCGGCGACAAGCTGACGGGTGTCAGTTTTGATGTTTCCACAACCAATGCCATTATTCATTCGCTGGCTGTTATCTGGTTTTTGGGTCGTCAAAAAATGCTGCTGGTGCTCGTCAGTATGATTGCCATGCTGCTGACTGCGAGTAATTTTATTAACCTGCTCTTTGGAACAACACTATTGTTCCTTTTTATATTCCAGAGTACCCGCAATCAAAAAAGCATCATTGTCATTTGCCTGTTTTTTGCTGTTCTGTTTCTGATTCGTATTTCTCCACAGAATAATCAATATGCCAGCAATAAATTATTTGGAAGCAAAAACCAATCTGCTACTGGTATGCAGGGAAAAGATACGATTGATCCGAAAAAAGAGATCGCCAAAAAATATCTTGATAGCCTGGTGGCTATTAAAAATGCCGTAGCCGCAAAAACAGAAACTAAGGTAGCCCTGGAAATGGTCAGCATAACTGCTGTTTCTAAACCTTCACTACCTAAAGCCAATATACACAGCGAGTCCTATCAACGAAGAAAAGATACGACCCAACTCCAAAAACAACTGCTTGCCTTTGCTGAAAAAAACATCAGCAGTAAACTACCCGATACTATTAAACTGGGGACAAGATCAAAACCGGGAAAATTGATTGCTTTAGAACAAACAATAGCCTATTTTAAAAAGTATCCTGCGAAACTCTTAACGGGAACAGGCATCGGGAATTTTTCCTCCCGTCTTGCCTTCCGGGCCACAGGTCTGCAAATTGCGGGCGGCTACCCAAAGCAATATGCCTATACAAATCCGGCTTTTCTTTCTAACCACCTGGCGCTGCATCTGAGTTATTTTAGCGGTGACGCCGAAAAGCATTCCCTTATCAACAGTCCTGATTCTGTTGCTGACCAGTTAGTCTCAGAATATGGTATAGCCGGAATCTTGTCATTTATTCTTTTCTATTTCCTGTTCTTTTTCAAGATAGGTGTCCAAAAAAAAACAGGTCTCCCCCTGTTATTCTTTATCAGTGGTTGCCTGCTGGTTGGTTATTGGTTTGAGCAATTATCCGTGATGATACTCTTTGAACTATTAATGCTGATGCACAAAAAAGAGCTTAATGAAGCTATAAGTGATGAACAGTAATAAAATTACCATATTGATGCCAGCCTACAATACGGCTACCTATATTGGAGAAGCCATCAGTTCGGTTTTAGCGCAGGATTTTGATGCGTTTGAATTGCTGATCATTGATGATGGTTCAACAGACGGAACAGCTAATATCATCCGGGGATTTAAAGATACCCGCATTCGTATTATCCGGCAGGAGCATAGCGGGATTTCGGCAGCCCTTAACAGGGGTTTACAGGAAGCCAGTACAAACTATATTGCCCGTTTCGATGCAGATGATATTTGTTTGCCGGGTCGCCTGAGAAAACAATATGACTTTCTTGAAAATAATCCCGGTTATGTTATCTGTGGTGGTGAGGCCGAATATATCTCGGAAAATGGGGAATATCTTTTTGATTTTAAATGCCCGGCTTATAGTCACGAAGAACTGGCGGTGCTGCTAAAACACACTTGCCCCTTCATTCACTCGGCTGTCATGTACCGTAAAGAAGCGGTACTGAGAGCAGGTGGTTATTGTACTTTTGCACACAATTTTGAAGATCATGTTTTATGGCTACAATTAGCCAGCCAGGGAAAGTTCCGCAACCTGGAGGAACAACTGATCAAAGTCCGGTTCAATCCCTCTTCTGCCACCATTGATGAAAAATGGTGCAGCAAAGAGTTCAACTCGTTAAAAAGAAAAATCCTCGGGCAGGGATATGCTTCCGCCGAAGACGGAGAAAAACTAAAGCTTCTTGTTCAAACTCAGCAAACAAAAGGTATTAAAGAAGGAGCCTACCATGCTTTGTGCGGGAAAAAATTCCTGGTCAATAACCATCAGCCGGCAAGAGCAAGACGCCAATTTTCCAGGGCTATCAAACTGCACCCTGCCAAATGGGAAAATTATGCGTTGTACCTGCTGAGTTTTTTTCCCGAGCCCTTTATTCAATGGTTGTATCGAAAATCAAAAATACAATCCTGACTTATGAGAGTTGCGCTGATTACCCGATCAACATTATTTACCGCCCGTGGAGGTGATACTATTCAGTTATTAGAAACAAACAAGTATCTTAATGAATCAGGTATTCGATCAGAGATCATCCTGGCTGACAAAAAGCCGGATTATACCCAATATGATCTGCTGCATTTCTTTAATATAACACGGCCTGCAGATATACTCAGGCATATAGAAAGATCTTCTACACCATATGTATTATCTCCGATCTGGATCGATTATACTGAGTATGATAAATTTCATCGTAAAGGCTGGACAGCATCTTTTTTCAAATTTTTTCCCGGGTATAATAATGAATACCTGAAAACAATTGCAAGAGGGTTAGCAGGTAAAGATATTTTTCCGGAAATCTCCTATTTAAGAAAGGGGCAGCAAAAATCCATTGCAGCAATTTTGAAAAACTGTTCTGCATTATTAACCGGTAGTGAAGAAGAATACCAGCTGATAAAAAAGAAATTTGGGTCGGTACAACTGCAAAAAAATGTTCCTTTGGGAGTTGACTCGTTACGTTTTAAAACAAACGAAACTATTTCAAAAGAAGACGACCTCGTTATCTGTGTGGCCAGGATTGAGGGGATCAAAAACCAGCTTACCCTCATAAAGGCTCTGAACAATTCGGCCTACAGACTTTTATTGATCGGTGCCGCAGCTCCCAATCAATCAAGTTATTACCAGGCTTGTAAAAAGATCGCAGCCGGTAATATTAGTTTCATTGATCATCTTCCGCAAAAAGAATTACTACAGTATTACCAAAAAGCAAAAGTGCATGTGCTCCCAAGCTGGTATGAGAACTGTGGCCTCGCTTCACTTGAGGCGGCAGCTATGAAATGTAATATCGTTTCTACAATGAAAGGCTTTACATCCTCCTATTTTGCAGAAGATGCTTTTTACTGCGATCCTGCATCACTTTCTTCCATCTATGCCGCCGTTGATAAAGCAGCCAAAAAAGAAACAACTTCATTATTGTCGGAAAAGATCAGGAGCTCCTATACCTGGCAAAAAACAGCAGCACAAACAATAGAAGTTTACAAATCCATTTTAACTACGAAATGAAACTAAAGATCGCCATAGCCGGAACAAGAGGTATTCCTAATCATTATGGTGGTTATGAACAGGCCGTTACTTTTTTAGCAGACGGATTAACAAAAAAAGGCCATACAGTCACTGTCTACAATTCACACTCACATCCCTATAAAGAAAAAAAATGGAAAGATGTCGAAATAATTCATTGCTATGATCCGGAAGAAAGAATAGGCACGGCAGGGCAATTCCTTTATGACCTCAACTGTATCCGCCATGCGAGAAAGCAAGCGTATGATATTCTTTTATTCATGGGTTATACCAGCAGTTCTGTCTGGGGCCGGATGTTTCCCAAACAATCTATAGTCATATCCAATATGGATGGGTTGGAATGGAAACGGAGCAAATATTCCCGGCCTGTTCGTTATTTTCTGGAATACGCTGAAAAACTGGCTGTCCGTTTTAGCCGGTATCATATTGCAGATTCTGTAGCGATTAAAAAGTACCTGGATGAAAAATATGGTATCAACTCACAGTTCATTCCCTATGGGGCAAACTTCAGCTCCGCTTTATCAGCAGATCCTTTAAAAGAATTCAATGCCCTGCAAGGCGAATATTATCTACTCATTGCCCGTATGGAGCCTGAAAACAATATCGAAATGATCCTGGATGGCTATATTGCCAGTGGCTTAGGAGATAAATTTCTTGTTATAGGGAATACGAGGAATAATTATGGGCAACAACTGGTGCAGAAATACATTACAAGCAGTACTATTCATTTTGCAGGAGCCATATTCGATCAGCACAAACTGGATAACCTGCGGGCTTTTTGCAAACTATACTTTCACGGGCACAGCGTCGGGGGAACGAACCCATCACTGTTAGAAGCTATGGCGGCCGGCTGTGTAATAGCGGCTCATAAGAACGGGTTCAATGAAGCTGTACTCGGTGATGAAGCCAGCTATTTCTCAACTCCCGGAGATGTATCCCGCATCATACTTACCGAAACCCCTGCTGAAATAAAAGCGCAACGGATGAATGCCCAGAAGAACAAGATAAAAGAGTTCTATAATTGGGAGCATATAACCGATCTATACGAAACATTTTTACTCCAATGCTATACTGAGCAACAGGCATGAAAAAAATCTTCATCATAAACGATACACTGGAAAATAAGATCACTTATTATCACCTGGCAGCTTTTGTCATATTTCTACCGTTTGATCGTTTATACAGTGAATTAGCCCTGATCAGTCTTTTACTCCATAGTATTATTCATGTCAAAAAAAACAGGCTTAGGAGCCTTTTTACCCTGCAAAATGGGTTACTGACTGCCGTATTCCTGCTGGGTGTTCTTGCACTTGCCTGGTCGGATGATAAGAGCCAGGGTATAAAAGATCTTCAGCGGCAATTAGCCATTTTACTTCTTCCCGTTATTTTTTCACTGCTGGAAATTAATTTCACCCGGTATAAAAAAAATATACTCCTGTTCCTGGCTGTAAGCTGCACACTGACCATTCTATACTTATACGCAGATGCCTTTCGTGTTATTCTTTTCTATGACATGCCGCTACGTTCCATATTGTCTATATCATTTATCAATCACAATTTTTCTGAACCAGTTGGTATTCATGCAACATATCTTTCCCTGTATTCCGCTTTGTCACTGTCGGTCGTTATTCAGTACTTTATCGAAGAAAAAAAATCTGCCCGTTTATGGATGGGCCTAATAATGTTGATATTATTGGCGGGACTGGTACAGCTTGCTTCTAAGGCAGTGCTGATATCGGCGTTATTTTATTGCTGCGTTATACTTCCCTTTTTTATTAAACAGCCGGCCTTAAGAAAAAGAATTATCATGGTAAGCCTTACCGTGTCTTCCCTCGTCATTTTTTCGATTATTCATATTGACACCTTAAAAAGAAGATATATTGAAACCTTCAGGGAAGACCTGGCCCACATCCCCCCGGATAATGAAATAGCTGAACCCCGGCTCTCCCGCTGGAAAATAGCCTGGCAACTTGTTGGCAAATCCCCCGCCTTGGGCTATGGATACGGATCTGAAAAAAGATTATTAAATGAAAAATATTTTGAAAACAAACTATACCAATCGTACCTGCTGGAGCTAAACGCTCATAATCAATATCTCAGTTTTCTTATCAAAACAGGTATGCTGGGCCTTTTCGTATTCCTGGTCGTACTTATTGCAGGGATCCGGGCAGCCTTGCAAAACAAGGATAGTCTATTCGCCTGCTTTCTTATACTGGTAATTTTTGTTTCCTTTTCTGAGAACATACTGGATGTGAATAAAGGCATATTCCTTTATGCTTTCTTCTTTACTCTTTTTATACGTTCGGGTAAACCTTTTGCCGGAATTAAACGATTTACTAAAAAGACCGCTCAGGAATCCCTGATGAAATAAAACCATATGCAGCCACTGTCAGTAGTTATAATAACATTTAACGAGGAAGCCAACATCAGCCGATGTATTGAATCGGTGAGAAAAGTGGCTGACGAGATCATCGTATTGGATTCCTTTTCTACCGACCAGACAGTTGCCATTGCCCATAGTTTTGGCGCAACCGTGTACCAGGAAAAATTTCGTGGATATATCGGGCAGAAGAATTTTGCCATGCAACTGGCTTCCAACAATTATATACTCAGTCTTGATGCTGATGAAGCCCTGGATAACCGTCTTGTTAACGCTATCCTGGCAGAGAAGGAAACTTTTCCGCACAGGGCTTATGAAATGAACCGCTGCACTAATTATTGCGGACGGTTCATCCGTCACGGACTTTGGTATCCTGATAAAAAGATCCGGCTGTTTGACCGACGCATTGCACAGTGGGCTGGGTTGAACCCGCATGATAAAATTGTGTTGCAGCCAGGGTTCGGTAGCAAAAAACTGAAAGGTGACCTCCTCCACTATTCGTTTAACAGCCCGGATGATCTTGTGTGGCAAAACAACCGGCTAAGTTCTATTGCCTCCGCTTCCTTATATGCAAATGGCAACCGTAGTTCGTGGTTTAAAATGCTGCTAAGGCCTTGCTGGGCTTTTATTAACGGTTACTTTCTCCGCCTTGGTTTCCTTGACGGGGCTGATGGTTTTTCAATTGCTGTGAATACATCTCACCAGGTATTTCTAAAATACAGCAAGCTATACCGGATGCAGTCCGCTGTTAAGCGTATGAACAGTCCGCTACTTACACATTCTGTATTGACTGAAAAAAAGTCTGTTGCCGGTGAAGGGTAAAATGGAAACACTAGTAATTCTGACACCCGGCTTTGCAAAAGATGAATCCGACAGCACTTGCATACCTTTTCAGCAGTCCCTGATCACTACCATTAAAAAAAATCGCCCCCGTTTACATCTTATAATCCTGAGTTTTCAATATCCTTTTTTGGAATCAGAATATACATGGAAGGGGATCACTGTAAAGAGTTTCGGAGGAAAAAACAAGGGAGGGATTAACCGGTGGTTACTTTGGCGGAAAATTAAAAAAGAACTGCGTCGGCTTCATCAGCAGCATACAATTGCTGGTATACTAAGTTTCTGGTGTGGTGAATGTGCCTTAATTGGTCATCAATTTGCTGTTGAAAACTCACTGGTTCACCGCTGCTGGATTCCTGGACAGGATGCCAAAAAAAATAATAGATATGTACGCCGTTTAAAACCGGAAGCAACAGAACTAATAGCCTTCTCTGATTTTATCGCTGCTGAATTTGAAAAAAATCATGGTACCAGGCCTCACTTTGTTATTCCTCCGGGGATTGACATTACCCTTTTCTCAAAAAAAGAAGCCAGGAAAACCATTGATATCCTTGGTGCCGGTTCTCTCATCCCTTTAAAACAATTTGCTCTGTTTGTTGAAATGGTTGCAGTATTAAAAATAAAAAAGCCCAACCTCAAAGCTGCTATTTGCGGTGAAGGACCTGAAAGAAAAAAGCTATTATTACTGATTCAAGAATACAACCTGCAAGAAACAATCATATTAACGGGTGAATTGCCTCACAAAGAGGTATTGCAGCTTATGCAACAAACAAAAATATTCTGGCATCCGTCCTCCTATGAAGGATTTGGCCTGGTATGCCTCGAAGCACTTGGTGCCGGTGCCCATGTTATCAGTTTTGTCAGGCCCATGAATGAAACCATAGAAAACTGGACCATTGTTTCATCCAGGGAGGAAATGATTGGCAAAACTATTACCCTGTTAGATAAAGGAACAATTGCTAAAAATACAGTTCCTTATTCCGTAGAACAAAGTACTGAAAAAATTCTGCACTCATTATCTCTTTAACTGTTTGAACACCTGGCTTATTTTTTTGGCGATCGCTTCCGGCGACATCTCTTCAGTAAACAAAGTCATGGCTGAAGCAGATAATTTTTCATGGTCCTCCTCTTTCAAAGAAAGTAATATCCCGTACAAGGCATCAGAATTCCCGGGCTCAAAAAAATACCCCACTTTCCCTTTATTCGTCATTTTCATGGAAGCAGGGATAGCAGACACAATAGGCACACAACCACAGGCCATGGCTTCCATCACTACGTAACTGCCTCCTTCCCGGTGGCTGGCAGAAATGATATAGTCAGTTGCACTGTACCATAGCTCCATTTCTTTGTGTGCTACTTTACCAATAAGCATAACATTATTCCTTAATTCAGCACTTGCATTGATCCTTTCTGTCACCTCTTTCAACATATCCTCTTCCTGGTAGATCATATACAATTTTGAACTCTGACCAGAACTGATATACTTTTCAAACGCCGCAAGGACAGTTAGCGGATCTTTGTTAGCATTCAAACGACCGGCCCATAAGAACATTAACTCATTACCAATTACTAAATTTTCGCGGCAGAAGAATTTATCTTTTTTTAAAAACCCTGTAGTTGCAGCAGGTATTTCAAAACACTTATTTCGATCTTTAATAACCCCGGCCCTGGTCCATTCATCAGCCTGTTCAATAGCGGTGAAAAAATAAGTATTGACGAATTTATCAGCCCATTGCTGGAATATTTTTTTCCGCCAGAACGGAACTTCTGCCCTGTGCTGTAAAATAATCTTGCAGTTGCTACCCACCGCCAGCCGCAATGCAATCACTTGCAGCGGATAGATAAACCCCTGAACCAATACAATATCCGGCTTTTCTTTCCTTAAAAACCGGTGAGTGGAAAAAGGTATTTGCCAAAAACTATTACGCCTCCTGAAAAACCGGTAATGAATCTCATTTCGGTGATATTCTCCATCATAAGCAAGATGCTTAATAAGCGTTACCTGTGCAGTCTTACTTAATTCTTCTGCAAATAAATTCGAAGGCAGGTGTTTTGTGATCACTGCTTCCGGAGTAGTGAATTCCCTGTGGAAATGATAATTAACTTCTATGAATTTCAGTTTCTTTTCCATCAGGCTATCTCAAAAGGGATAATAGCGGCGGGGTAAAAAGAAAGTATTTCCTTTACCAGATTGATTATGCCCGGCTTTACCAGCATTGTCCTTCCTTTTATAGCGATCCTGTCAAAATTCGCTTGTCCTGGTAACTGCAGCAGTTGCTTCATATTCTCTGCGAATAGCCTTATTTCTCCTTCATTCATTACAATCAATAGCCCCACGGGTATCTCTCGAAATAAATTGTCGCTATTTTCAGTTATCAGCAGATCAGCTCTCATTCCTTCTTCTATCCTTCCCCTGTCTTCCAACCCCCATACCCGGGCTGGTATGACAGTAAGCATTTTCAATAATTCTTCTTCATCAACTATTCCTGTGTCCATTGCGATTTTAAAATGCTCCCGGGCATACCAGGAGGATGTTAATGTGGAATCAGTACCAAAAACAATTTTTACGTCCTGCTTCAATAGATCAACAGCAGCCGTTTTACCCAATAAAAAAAAATTAGAAGCCGGGCACCAGACTATCGCTGCAAATGAAGCTGCCTTTTCTTTATCCATTGCCACTCCATGTACTGCTATGATCCTTCTTGTAAAAAAATTCGACCGGATCACGGTATTGATCTCTGACACGGCCGCATCATCGGTCCCCTCGCCGATATGCATCACAAAGGGTTTGCGGTTCCGCAAAGGATGATTGAGTTTTAAAGTCCAGTTTTTTTCAAAAGCCGGGGAATGCAACGAATAACAATCCTGGAAAACATTGACCAGTTCATCGCCGGTTTGCAAGTATTCTCCATGATTGACCACTGTGGTAAAGCCATTCAGCAGGTTCTTGTATAGCCCCCATTGGATCCGTAAAGACAAAGGGATTTTCTGTACATCACTGACAACATCCGCATTAACCCGGTGAATATCCCGGCCCCATTCCGTATAGTTAGCGTACACTCTGTTCCCGAGTTGTGGAAATAAATTAAAATCAAGATGGTCGTGTGAGTTAATAAATCCGGGCAAAACGAGAGCTCCATTCAATTCCAACCTTACCTCATCTTGCAGTTGATCCAGCATTTCCCTGCGGGCAGTAATGGTCCGGATGATCCCTTTTTTTATATGGATATGCTTTCGTTCAGCAGAACCTTTGAGACTTACATCATGCAGGATCATTCGCCTTTTTTAATTGAATTCCGTAAATAATGGGAATATCCCGAAACGATTCGAACAGGGACAAGGCGTTCTGCCTTTCATAATATCCTTTTACCGAATCATCAATTACCCGTTCTGTAAAACGAAGTTCTGTCCAGTCAAGTTGCCTTGTCAATACCCTCAGTTGTTCTATCGTATGTATATAGTTTTTTACAGCGATCGTCTTCCCTCCCAGCTTAAACGTACGTTTACCTCCTTTTGCCAATGCCTCGGGATGGTAATCCGTGATGATGATCTCCCCGCCCGGTTTTAGTACCCGGTTCCATTCCCGCAAAGCAGTTTCCAATTTTTCGATATGGGCAATGGCCAGGGTAGAAATGACCAGGTCGCAGGATGCAGTTGGGAGCTCGGGTAGCCTTTCATTTCTCAACAAAAAAGTAACTGCCGGTGGATATTTCTCTTTCAGTTTTGCAAGCATTCCTGCTGATACATCATACCCGGTAAGCCTTGCCGGTTGTTGTGCAAATAGTTTGCTCCAATGGCGGCCGGTTCCACAACCAATATCCGCAACACTTTTTCCGCTTATAGCCGTTTGATGAAGCAATTCAGAAAACACCCCTTCATCCAGGTCCAGCATCAGGTTCCCGGGTTGGTTATCATATGCCGCCGCCCAAAGGTCATAAGCTGCTCCGGGGTCTTTTTCTCGTTGTTGAAACAGGAAAGATTTGATCCGGCTGGCTATAGACATGGTTACTAAAATTGTTCATAAATGTAGGCAGAAAGAAGAAGCTTTTGCAGGCAACCCTGCTACATTAAATTTCGTTTTGAGAGAACGATGAATAAGGTCCTTCTTTTCAATCCCAAAAGTGCCAATGCCAAGCATCGTGTCCCCAACTCGATCATGAATATTGCTGCATCTGTAGATTGGATTTTTGATTGGGCTATCGTAGATGGGAATTGCGAGGAAGATCCGTATAAAAAAATAGCTGCTTACCTGCAAACAGGGGAATACCGTTATGTCGGCTTCACGATCATGCCCGGCCCGCAAACCAAACAGGCCATCCCCTTCGCTAAAAAGATCAAAGAAGAGTTCCCCGGCACCATCATGATCTGGGGAGGTTATTTCCCCACCAACCATTACAAGATTGTTTTAGAATCAGGCTATATTGATTTTGTGATCAATGGTCCGGGTGATCATGCTTTTCCCCAATTGTTAGAAGCACTGGAAAATGACAGACCCTATGAATTGATCAAAAATCTTATTTATAAAACCGGGGATGCTATTATTAAAAATCCCAAGCAAGACCTGATCGAACAAGATACATTACCCCCATTACCGTATGATAAATTGAATAAGCTTTATGCCATTGATAAATATTACCTGGGTAAAACTTATCTCGGAACGAAAACACTGGCCTATCACTCCAGTATCGGCTGCCCGTTCACCTGTTCTTTTTGCGCTGTTGTTCCCACGTACGAAGCAAGATGGAAAGCAAAATCAGCTCAGCATATTTACCGGGACATAAAATATATCAAAGAGAACTGGGGAGCTAATGCGATCGAGTTTCACGATAACAATTTTTTTGTCTCGGAAAAAAGAACGGTTGAATTTTCCCAGCTGGTTAAACCGGAGAAAATGAACTGGTGGGGAATGGCCAGGATCGACACGATGGATAAATTCAAAGATGAATCACTGGCATTGATACGGGAAGCCGGCTGTAAGATCATTTTCTTTGGGGCAGAAAGTGGCAATGATAATGTGCTCAAGCAACTTGATAAAGGTGGTACACAAAATGGTGAACAGATCATCCGCTTTGCCGAACGGTTAAAAAAATTTGACCTGATACCGGAATACTCTTTTGTATTAGGTACACCGGCCCCCACCCCGGAGAAAGTGATGGAGCAGATAGAATTCGATATCAACTTCATTAAAAAAGTAAAGGCTGTTAACCCGGGAACTGAAATTGTACTGTATACCTACAGCCCTGTCCCAACAGAAGGCTCTGAATTATTCAATACCGTGATGGAAAGCGGGTTTGAATTTCCTAAAAAACTAGAGGATTGGGTCACCCCGCAATGGGAACGTTTTGACCTGCGCAAAAACCCATTAACGCCCTGGCTTACGCCGGAGATGCTTGATAAGATCAGGAACTTTGAAACGGTACTCAACGGGTATTATCCAACTGTTTCTGATATCCGGCTCAATGCAGTTAAACGCAGGATGATAAAAATGGTTTCAGGCCTCCGGTATAAAACAAATTTTTACCGCTTTCCTTACGAGATCAAATTATTACACCGGCTTTGGAAATACCGCCAGCCGGAAATCCAGGGATTCTGACTTCTTTTTATGCTCACAGAAGGATTTACCATAATTGACCAGGTGAATGTTCCCGACAAGGTGAGCCCGGTTAATCTTTTTGAAAAAAGATATATTGAATTGCGCAGCCGGGAGCAAAGGATCTATAGTGATGAAGAATTGCTTCAGCTACCTGTTATTTCAAGGGAACATCCGCATTACCCCGAATGGCAGGTAAGAAAAAGATCGGCTGATAAATTGCTCGAAAGGCTTTTGCAAAAACAAAAGCCACTGCAAATACTGGAAGTGGGTTGTGGCAACGGATGGCTTTCAAAGCAGTTGGTGGCCATCCATGGAAGTAAGGTGATTGGCAGTGATGTCAACTTTACCGAGTTACAGCAGGCAGCCAGGGTATTCAGTCATATCCCCAATCTTCATTTTATCTATGGCGATATCCGCTCCGGGTTATTTGAAGAAATGGAATTTGATTGTGTCGTTCTTGCTGCCTGCATCCAGTATTTCCCGTCATTAGCGGAAATTATTTCGCAAGCCCTGTCTTTATTGAAATTGGGTGGAGAAGTCCATATACTGGATAGCCCTTTCTACAAACCAGCAGAAATACCAGCGGCCCGGCAAAGAACAGCGGATTACTATAGGGAGGCAGGCTTCCCGGAAATGACCCGTCATTATTTCCATCACAGCTGGAATGAATTAGCCGTCATTGAACATGAGCTCCTGTATGATCCTTCTTCCCTGCAGCACTTCTTTGCAAAAAATAAAAACCCTTTCCCCTGGATCTGCATTAAACGAAGAGCTATCCTGGCATGAGTATCACCCAATCACTATACCACACTTTCCAACGGTACCGCACTTTGCAAACGGACCTGGTAAAAGCATTGCCGGTGGTGATACTGATGCCACACAGTGCCTGCAACTGCCGTTGCGTGATGTGTGATATCTGGAAAGACAATAAGAACCTGAAACAATTAACGGAAGAAGATATTACCGGTTTATTGGATTCATTAAAAAAACTTGGCACACAGCAAATCCTGATGTCAGGGGGAGAAGCATTATTAAATCCTAATTTTTTCAGGTTTTGCACCATACTGGCTCAACATAACATAAAGATCACCCTGCTCTCTACAGGATTAACAGTACAGAAACAGGCGGAACAGCTGGTTGAGCATGTAAATGATATTATTGTATCCTTAGATGGAGATGAACCCCTGCACAATTATATCCGGAATATTCCGGATGCTTACCAAAAACTGGAAGCAGGAATAAAACAGATCAAACAGCTACGACCTGGTTTTAAAATATCCGCCAGAACAGTCATCCATAAGATCAATTTCCGCAACTGGCCAGCGATCATTGAAAGTGCATCCAACTTAGGCCTTGACGGTATTAGTTTTTTGCCCGCTGATATCAGCAGCCATGCCTTTAACCGGGAAGTATTATGGAGTGACCAACGCCAGCATGAAATTTTACCCGATAAAAATGAACTGCCCGAATTGCTATCCATACTTGAAACAGTCATTACAACTAACCGGGCTAAGTTTGAAAACGGCTTCATTGCAGAAAGCCCGGATAAACTCAGGAAGATATACCAGTACTACACTGCATTGCATGGATTAAACCCATTCCCCTTCAAAAAATGCAATGCTCCCTGGGTCTCTGTAGTTGTTGAAGCTGATGGAACCGTCAGGCCTTGTTTTTTTCATGAAGCCATTGGTAATATCCGGCATCACTCGTTAAAAAATATTTTGAACAGCGATACGGCTATCCGTTTCAGGAAAGAGTTAGATATGGCTACGAACGAAACCTGTGTAAAATGTGTCTGCTACCTGCATTTGTCACCCGGTACTAAACTGAATTAAACCTTTATGAGTAATATTCTTTTTTCCCATTCTTATTTCATGCGGTTTGATCCCAAGCAATGGGAGACCGGTCAGCCCTATCCTCCCATTGGCACTTTGTATGCCGCCGCTGTAGTAAGGGAACAGGGACATCATATTTCTCTTTTTGATACCATGTTCGCCTATGGTCCTGAGGAAGTGATATTGCCATTACAACAGCAGTCGCCTGATTTTTTTGTGATCTATGATGATGGTTTCAATTATCTCACCAAGATGTGCCTTACCAATATGCGGGAAGCAGCTTTTGAGATGATGAAATTTGCAAAACAAAAAGGCTGCACGGTCATCGTTTCCAGTTCTGATGCCACCGATCATTTTGAACAATATCTTGAAGAAGGGGCTGATTTTGTGATACTGGGAGAAGCCGAACAAACGCTGGCAGAACTCATCAGCACTGTTACAAAACAGCAAACTGATTTTATGAGTATCCCGGGTCTTGCCTTTCGCCAGCAGGATGCAGTTATAAAAACAATGAAAAGAACAGTGATGAAGGAACTGGATGAACTTCCTTTCCCGGCCTGGGATCTTGTCGATATTGAACCCTACCGGAAAATGTGGTTAAACCACCGTGGCTATTTTTCACTCAATATGGCCACCACGAGAGGTTGCCCTTTCAAATGTAACTGGTGTGCCAAACCTATCTATGGCAACCGTTATAATACCCGTTCACCACAAAATGTAGTAGCTGAATTAAAAATGCTGAAATATAAATACCAGTTTGATCATATCTGGTTTTGTGATGACATTTTTGGTTTGAAACCGGGATGGGTGAATGAGTTTGCCGGCCTCGTAGAAAAAGAAAAACTACAATTTTCGTTCAAGATACAGGCCAGGGCAGACCTGCTTATGCAGGAAGATCACATTAAAGACCTGGCCAGGGCCGGTTGTTCCAATATCTGGATGGGTGCAGAAAGTGGTTCCCAAAAAATACTGGATGCCATGGATAAAGGAACTACCATTGAACAGATATATAGAGCAACGAATCTTCTGAAGAAAAACAATATCCATCCTTCCTTTTTCATCCAGTTTGGCTACCCGGGGGAAACGAAAGATGATATAGCAAAAACGATCGGGATGATCAATGAATTGCTTCCCTACGAGATCGGCATCTCCGTTTCTTATCCTTTGCCTGGTACTGCTTTTCATGAAAAAGTAAAAACGCAACTCAACGATAAATCCAACTGGACTGACTCTGATGAACTGGCATTGATGTTCCGCAATACCTATGCCCCCGCTTTTTATAAACAACTGCACCGGTTTGTACATAAAAGCTACCGGAAACATATTGCCATTGAAGCCATCAAAAATATTTTCTCCCAACCAGCTTCTTTGCAATTTAAAAGAATTAAAAAAGCCATTTCCTGGCTCTATTATTCTCCGGCTGCATGGATTGCCGGGCTAAAACTGCAAAAACTGGAAAAGCCCGGATCATGAGTAATACTATCACCAATATCTCTGAACAGGCGGCAGAAAAAGCCTTCAGCAAACAAGCTCCTTTGTTTGATCAGTTATATACTGCCGATACTATCATTCAATATAAAAGAAAAAGGGTGCGGGAGCATGTGGATCATTTTATAAGTCCCGGCTCTCAAATATTGGAATTAAATGCCGGTACCGGTGAGGATGCCATCTATTTTGCACAACAGGGACATTGGGTGCATGCCACCGATATTTCCAGCAGTATGCAGGAGATACTAAGAAAAAAAATAAAAGAACATCAACTTGACCATAAGATCAGTACAGAAATTTGCTCCTTCACAGCATTAGAAAAATTGCAACAGGAAGGTCCTTATGATCATATTTTCTCCAATTTTGCCGGTCTCAATTGTACCGGCAGGCTTGAAAAGGTACTGGACTCCTTTTCCTACCTGGTAAAACCGGGGGGAATGGTAACCTTGGTTATCCTTCCGAAATTTTGTTTATGGGAACTGTTGCTGGTATTCAAAGGAAAATTCAGTACAGCCTTCCGGAGGCTTTTATCCGGCCGCAAAGGAACTAAAGCTCATATTGAAGGTGAGCATTTCCGCTGCTGGTATTATAATCCGTCTTTTGTCAGGAAACATTTAAAAAAATCTTTTTCTCTATTGGCCCTGGAGGGGTTATGTACAATTGTACCTCCTTCTTATATGGAAAACTTTGCAGAAAAACATCCACAGCTTTATGCATGGCTACAGCAAAAAGAAAATAAGCTGAAAAAGAAATGGCCCTGGAAAGCCACTGGTGATTATTACATTATAACGTTGAAGAGGAAACAGTAAGTTCAGCTGCAGTTGACAATATGCTTATGGCATCAACCCGCTGTCGGTATAAAGACAAGACTTTCTCCTGGAAATCTCCGGGGTTAG
This sequence comes from uncultured Bacteroidota bacterium, assembly GCA_902826165.1. Taxonomy (GTDB): domain Bacteria; phylum Bacteroidota; class Bacteroidia; order Chitinophagales; family Chitinophagaceae; genus CADEDV01. The sequence goes on along the minus strand of CADEDV010000003.1, from coordinate 177,833 downwards.
ATTTTGCAAAATGTTTATCCGTAACTAATCCCATCCGGATCCCTTTTTCGTTTCGTTTGCCGCTTCTCTCTTTTCTCTTCCACCGGGTTGAGGTTAGTCTGAAAAACACATCATCGATCTTATCACCAACTTTATTATTAAATAATCCCTCCATCCATTTTTTCAGTAAACCCGGTTTGGTATCCTTTTCTTTTTGCTGGCGTTGGGGACAAGCCGGTAACCAGGTATCAGCCCAGCTGTTCCTTTTAAAAAAGGCATTCATTGTTTCTTCCCCGGCAACCGGTACTACCGTCTTTAACTCTATTGCTGTAAAAATATTCTGGTCCGCCAGTTGCAAAGCTTCTTCATCAATATAATAGTTCATGCAGTATAAACGCTGGCGGCCGGTAAGAAAAGTAAGTTTCTTAAAGAGATGCATCAGGGTCCGGGCGATCCAGAGCCGGTTCGCCTTTGTGATAATAAAGAAATCAATATCAGCCTTCTCGTCTGCATAATTCTTGGATAAAGACCCGGACACTCCAACGGCCCGTACAAAAGGAAATTGGTAAAGAAAACTGCCGATCCTTTGGGCTTTCAGCAGCATTGTTTCAGCCCGCCGGTTTCCCTGGTATCTCCTGTAAGAAAGCAATGGGTTATCCTGCAATGAATAAACTCCATTATGCAGGAAAATGATTTTATCAGCTACCAGGTTGGCCAGTAAAGCATCCAGCTCGTTCTTTGCTGAATGCCTGTTAAGAAAAGATACTATCTCTTCCTTTGTCAGCGGGTAATGAAAAATATCAAAGTAGGCCAGTGCTTTTAATACACTTTCCCTGGCTATTATGCCCTCCTGTACAAGCCCGGGCCCGCTGTATGCAACTGCCTGTTTCATTTTAGGATTGTTAAGCAACCATTTTACCCTGCAACCCGATTGAATTACTAACCACTATATTGCTTGAATACAGCTGCTAAACATATTACCATTCAATCGTTGCCAGCCGGAAAATGGCAGCACAATCATCAAAACGGTATCATCCGGAGCTTCGTTGCCAGTCGTAAAAAGTATTTATGGAGCAAGCGGGGATTTGATATTTGCTTCTCCCTGCTTGTAATTGTTCTCTTGCTGAGCTGGCTGACACCACTTGTAGCCCTGTTCATTAAACTGAATTCAAAAGGCCCTGTTTTTTTCAAACAAAAACGAATTGGCCGCAACGGGATTCCTTTTTACTGTTTGAAATTCCGGACGATGATACAAAACGAAGAGGCAGATGAACGGCCGGCCGAAGAAGATGATGAACGCATTACCAAAGTGGGTTCATTTCTCCGCCATGTGAATATTGATGAGTTGCCGCAATTCTTTAATGTACTGGCAGGGCAGATGAGTGTGATAGGTCCCCGCCCCCATATGATCGCAGATTGTATCCGTTTCTCCTTCGTCATATCGTCCTATTCATTCCGTCACCTGGTCCGTCCCGGAATTACGGGATGGGCCCAGGTGAACGGCTACCACGGCCCCACGCATGATTATGAAAGCATTATTATCCGCTATTACTGGGATGCGATGTATGTAAGAAAAGCAGGAGTTCTGCTTGATCTCAAAATATTGTATCAGACCCTGCTAAAAAGCGGCTTTAACAGTGTGATGAATTTTATGCCTGGTAAAAAATACAGCAGGAAAAAACAAGAGATCGAGGAGGGCTTGTAACCGCCTGTCACCATACATTACGGGGACAGTTATCAGGATATTTATTTCCCAGCAGGAAGCCTAACAGGAACTCATGTGTGCCTTTCGTAAAATTATTCAGCCTTGAAGTGGTATAATCATATGCATACCCGACATTAAACGTATTGGATACGTTGATCCCCAGCATACCCGCAAAACCGTCTTTGTGCCGGTAACTGGTGCCTATCCAGGCCATACTGCGGAACTGCAATTTGAGATTTGCTTCGATTTGGGTTGGGAGCGGATCAACATATTTTATCATTACCGAAGGGATAAGATTGAAATCCTCTCCCAGCAAAAAACGATAACCTGCCGTTGCAAACAGGTGAGGTACCGTGCGGCCTTCTTTTGGACGGATATATCCATTGGAGAAATCTATTCGCTGCGGAACAACCTGCTGTGCAGAAATACCAATAAAATAATCAGCCGAATAAAGATATAAACCCGCCATCAGGTCCAGCCTGGTTTTATTTAAGATCCCAGAAGAGGACACGGTAGGATCTACTGTTACATCACCAAAGTCGAGTTTGTTGGCATCAAGACTAACCCGGTTAAATCCAACACCAAATCCACCTGAAAGACTGGTACGGGGAGAAAGCCCGATATGATAAGCATAAGTGCCGTATGCGGAAAAATTACTCAATGGCCCCGTAACATCATTGATTACCTGAAGACCGATACCATGATGTGGTGCGGGTGCAGTATACTCCTCCCAGTATCTTTTGCCCCTTGGGTTTTCACCGGGCATTTCAAAGGAAGTTGCCGTTGTTCTGAAATCAGATTTTCCAAGGGGACCATGTATGGAAAAATAACTTGTGACCGGCGCATCCTGGATACCCACCCACTGGTGCCGGTGACTGATCTTAAGGTCCGTGTAATTTTCAATACCCGATAAGGCAGGGTTCAGTATATACTGGTTCAATATATACTGGGTATAATGTGGTTTTTGCTGCGCTAAAACAGGTAATGCTACAGCTACTATCAATACCACAACAACCAGCTTCTTTACATTTCGCTTCATTACTGTTTTGCTTTCGGTTTAGTAAACGGATTCTAAAAACGGGGCCTTCTTCTTTTCTATCGTTGGTTTTTACTGGTTTTTTAATACTTTAAATTCAGTTCTCCTGTTCTTTTCACGTCCATCCGGATTATCTTTTCCATCAATTTCATTTTCAGCAACAGGCATGCTTTCTCCATATCCTTTTGCCACTAATCTTTCGCCAGCAATTCCCTTACTCACCAAATAATCCACCACACTCTTTGCCCTTGCGTCTGATAATTTCTGGTTGTAAGAAGCCGAACCTTTACTATCGGTGTGAGCTCCCAATTCAATTACCATATCAGGGTAGGTATTCAGCATCTTTACTACTTCATCCAGGGCCGGGTGAGATTCAGACTTCAGGGCAGCTTTGTTGAAATCATAATACACATTCTCGATAACAAATTTTTCATCCACTGCAGGAGGTTCTGGCAAGAGGCACAGATTAGGATAATTCATTTTCTCCTCTTCCACATCAGCCGGCATACTCATAGCTGCTGATTTACTGATAAAGCCGGTGGCACCTGCTTTCACGGTGAGCAGCTGGTGTTCCTCCAGGGTAAAGGAATAGGTTCCGTCTGCGGCAACAGGTTTTGTAAATACCATTTTATTATTAATCGTATCCATCACGGTTACTGTTGCGCCTGTTAATGGTTTCGCAGGATCACAGGATACCACCCTTCCGCTGATCTGCTTCAGTGGTTTTATTTTTTTCAGGTAAAATAATTCAAGACAACAAGCTGCCTCCCGGTCTGAGCTTAACATCACTTCCTCCAGCATATTCCTGCCGGGGCCACGGCTGACAAAATAAATATCATCTTTAACAGAATTGACAGGATAGCCAAGATTGGCGGGTTCTCCCCAGTTACCAATACTTCCCTTGCTGCTGAAGAAATCATACCCTCCCATTCCTACTCTTCCATTACTCGAAAAAATAAGTGTCTTCGATGCTTCGTGGTAAGAAGGTGCTTGTTCATCATAAATTGTATTTAAAACAGCTCCCATATTCGAGGCTGTTCCGGGCCGGCCATTTTCTAATGGAGCATACCAGAGATCAAATCCGCCCAACCCGCCAGGTCTGTTGCTGGCGAATAATAAATATTTCCCATCGGGTGTTACATGCGGTTGCTGGCTGCTGGCATTTGCCACATTTATTGTTGCATCCAGTTTTACAGGTTCTGACCAGTTGTCAGCGTTACGGCTGCTGCTGTATATAGCAGCTTCTTTCTCCATTCCCTTTATGGTCCATTTTGTGAGAAAGATAGTATTACCATCCGGCGTAACACTCACTACTCCCTGGTGCCAGTCGTTTGTTTGCGGCAAAGCCACCTGGTTCACAGCACCGAGGCTGCCATCAGTATAGGCAGCCTGGTAAACCCTGTTGGTATAAACTTTTGTTTTTGCTGTTGTATCAAGCGGCCTGGTGGAAGTAAACAATAATGTGGAGCTGTTCAGCCAGGCCGGTGCATAGCTGGCTCCGTTGGTATTTAATTCAGCTGGTGCCCTTGTTACATTATAATATTTCAGGTCTTTCTTTTTCAATTCGGACTGGATGAATTGTAAGTTTTTTAATTCCCGTTGTGCATTTTTTTTATATACATCTTCCGTTGTATAGCCTGCAAGAAACGCCGTAAAATACTGTTCAGCTTCAGCATACTTTCCCAATGCCCTTAACTGCGATGCATAATGATAACCCGCCAGCGGAAATTGTGTTTTATTCATTTCAATAACTTCTTTGTACCGCGGTTCTGCTTTGGAAGGATAGTTGAGCATCCTGTAGCTTTCTGCCAGCTGGTACATTGCTTTTTCACGGCTGCTTACAGCAGTGATCGTTTTCTTAGAAGAGTTCTGGGGTGAGTAGGGCTTAAATTCTTTTCCATCTTTGCCTTTACCATCTCCCAGGTATTTTTCATAATACTCCGCTGCCGATGCGTAGTCTCCTTTTTGAAAATAACTATCAGCAGCTTTCAGGTAGTCATAAACAAACTGAGCATGCAGTGACACTGCTGTTACCAAAATGATTCCTGACAATATTATTTTTTTCATACCAGTTAATTACAAATAATGAATAATACAGTTGTTCCTTTTATGATCATAATCTCGGACAAACAAATTCCACTTCCGGTGTTTTAGCTGCTTTTCTTCCAATAATTGATAATGAGATCTCGAAACTATTGGAGCCATTGGCCAGTTTGCCAAGATCGGATGTATTGATATCATAGCTGGCACCCAGCACCATGTTTTTAAACGTGAGTCCGACAAACGGGGAAACAGCGTCTTCAAAACGATAGTTGGCACCTATCATGATGCTTACTTCATCATTGGCCTTATACTGGCCGTAAGCACCAAGCATTTTTTCTTCTGCACTGCCTTGCTTCAGGTATAGAATATTAGGTGTGATACTGAACATTTCGTTGACAGAAAGACGGACACCGGCATGTGCTGTATAGCGCATCGGGAATTTTTCATTGCCCGAAGCACTGAAACGGTCTTCGGGACGGGTAAGGTGCGAAGTGGAAAATCCTGCAAAGAGGTTTGCCTTTTTACCGGGTTGGGCATCAAAATACATAACACCGGCACCTACATCAAATGCTGCTGCTGAGTTACGGCTCAATGCATCCTGCGAAGGATTGCCGGGATTGAAACCAAAGATCGGGTTCCACTGATCGCCGAATGTAAGTTTAGAACGGTCGAAACGCCGCTGTATCATACCTGCCTGGAGTCCAAATACCAACCGTTTAGTTTGATTGGGTCCAAAGCGTACACCGGTATAAGAAACATTAGCATAACCAGTAGTATAGGTGTAGCCGCCATCACCTGCGGTCTGGCGCATAATACTTACACCGTAATTAATATTTTTCTCGGTGGTAAACTCACCGGAAAGGCCAAAAGTGGAGAAAGGGCTGCTGATATTTCCCCATTGGGTGCGGTAAATACCCGATACCCTGTACTGACCATCAAAGGCCCCGGTAAGAGCCGGGTTGAGCCATGCAGGATAGACATAGTATTGTGAAAAATGCGGATCCACCTGTGCCCTTGTTTCAGCGGTGATCAAACCCGCTGCTATGAGCAATACTGTCAGACGTAAACTCTTTCGCATCATTGTTAGTTTTTGTTCATTTAAAAATCTCAGCAATTATTTTTTACCGCAGGATCGTTACCAAACCTGTCAGTGGTTTAAATCCGTTTTGTAACTGTATCACATAATAGTAAGCTCCTGCCGGAATATCTTTTCCGCGGTACGTACCATTCCAGGGTGTAGAATAACCCACTGAATAATATACCTGTTGCCCATAGCGGTTAAATACTTCCACCGTACAACCCGGGTAATCCAGCAGGTTCGTTATGACCCACTGATCATGTATATTATCCCCGTTGGGAGAAAATACATTCGGCACTTTTACCGGTTTAAGGATATTCACTGTTATTTCATCGGTGGCTGTACAACCGAAATCACCGGTTGCAGTAAGTATATAGGTTTGATCCTGCACCGCAGTCAGTGTTGGATTCAAAATACTGTTGCTGCTAAGACCAATGGCCGGCGACCAGTTGAAAGTCAGGTTGGGTGAGTTAGCCGTTGCATTTAACTGCACCGTTGTATTCTGGGGCAGCACATAAGATTGTCCTGCTTCAATTACCGGCTGCAAATGAACTGTAACGGGTAATATAAATGGCGTGGATACGCAGCCCACTGCATTGGTTACAGTAAGAGTTACAATATAAGTGCCGGGTGTATTGAACCGTTTGACAGGGTTTGCTGCTATTGCGGAGGAACCATCACCAAAATTCCAGTTCCATGTCTGCACACTGCTGCCGGGTGCTGAACTGCCATCGGTAAATACATTATCTGATCCCTGGCAAAGCTCCTGCGGCGATACGGTAAAAGCAGCAACAGGTTTCGTATAGAAATCATTCAGCACTTTTACCAATTGGCTGCTGCAGCCAAATGCAGATGTTGCTGTTAATGTTACATTATAAGTGCCTGCGACGGCATATACATGAGAAGGACCTGATGCAACAGATGTATTCCCATCTCCAAAATTCCACGCATAACTTAAGCCTGAATTATCAGCAACTGATGTTTGATTGGTAAATGTGGCAGCCCCGCCCGGCATACAAATACCGGTTGGCAGGGTAAAATCAGTTACCGGTAACGGACGTACCGATACGGTTTGCGAAACAGCTTCACTGAAACACCCCCTGTCGCTGATCGCTACCAACTGAACGGTGTAGCTGCCTGCTGCCGTATAATTCACGGTAAACGGATTCCCGTTATTCAAAGACGGTGTATTGCCATCGCCAAGATTCCAGTTCCAGGTGCTGATGCTGCCCGTTGGTATGGTGGATGTATTGGTTAATGTTACGCCTTGTCCCAGGCAGGTGCTGTTATTACCGCTTGCAGTAAATGATGCGGCAGGCCTTGGATATACTTCTACTGTATTTGTGATACTGGCTGTACATCCGCCTGCAGATGTAAAGCTGTAAGTAATAGTATGCACACCAGGTCCGGCCACGTTAGGATCAAACAAACCATCTGCGCTTACACCTGGTCCACTATATGTTCCTGTGCCGGTTACACCATTCGTAGTAGAAGCGGCCGCTACCGAAGAGGTTGCTGCACCCGGGTTCTGGCACACATTTGTCAAGGGGGCAAAAACAAGTGCCGGGGTTACAGCAAAACTGGTAGTCACCACAGTATCCTTCACACATCCGTTTGATGAAGTGGCTTGTAAAGTAATGGTATAGCTTCCCTCTCCATAGCTATGGGATGGATTTAATACGGTTGAAGTATTGGGGTTGCCGGCATTGGCATTCGGATCACCAAAATTCCACAACCAGGTCATTGTTTGTGCATCTGGAATGGTGCTTGTATTGGTAAACAACACTTGCCCGGTTGCTGGTAAACAACCACTGGCCGGAATAGTGAAGGTTGTTCTTGGTCTTGCATGCACCTGTATGGTTTGGGTAGTTGCTTGTGTGCAACCACCGGCAGAAGTAAAGCTGTAGGTAATGGTATGTGTGCCATAACCCGCAACAGCAGGATCAAACATACCCGCTGCATCCGTGCCCGGGCCGCTGTACACACCGGTTCCTGCAACGCCATTCGTAACAGTGGCGGATGCTACTGAAACCGGTGCCGCATTTTCACAAATGGCCGGGATGGCCGCATAATTTAATACAGGTGTTACAGCAAAAGTTGCTGTGATGCTTGAATCTTTTACACATCCATTAGAGGATGTTGCCTGCAAATTGATCGTGTAGGTTCCCTCACCATAATTATGCGTGGGATTCAGTGCAGTTGATGTATTGGGATTACCTGCATTCGCATTCGGATCACCGAAATTCCATAACCAGCTCATCGTTTGCCCGTCGGGTATAGTACTTGTATTATTGAACAATACCTGCCCGTTAGCTGGTAAACATCCGCTGGCCGGGATTGTAAATGTTGCTCTCGGCCTGGCATTCACCTGTATGGTTTGGGAAATAGAATCAATACAGTTGGCCACCGTGGTAAACTTATACCAGATGGTATGAGTGCCATATCCTGCCACTGCCGGGTCAAACATGCCGGCAGCATTGGTACCAGGTCCCTGGTAAACACCTGTACCCGGAACTGCATTGGTAACAGAAGCCGTTGCCAGTGACACCGGTGCTGTATTTTCACATACTGCGGTCAATGCAGGATAGGCCAGGGCAGGTTTAATATTAAATGTGATGGTTTCAACAGAATCTTTGGTACAACCGTTAGCGGTAGTAGCCGTAAAGCTGATATTATAAGTTCCCTGCTGGTAATTATGAGAAGGATTTTGTAATACGGATGTATTGGGGTTACCCGCATTGGCATTCGGATCACCAAAATTCCAGGCATAGGAAGTTATTGTTTGCCCGTCGGCTGCTGAAGCCGTTCCGCTAAATTGTACCAGCCCGGAAGGATCGAGACAACCCGCAGCATCATTAGTAAAGGATACGGTTGGTTTTGCATACACGGTAACCACCCTGCTGATGGTATCACTGACACAGCTGGCACTGGAACGGGCCACATGTTTTATGGTATAAGTCCCATAGGCCGGATAGGTATACGTAACGGTCGGGCCTGTTGTGATTGTTTGTACATCCCCGTTTCCAAAATCCCAGTACCATTCATTGACGGCAATGGCAGCAGATGAAGTATCATTGAGCATAAAGGATTGCCCCTGGCATAAGGCAGCGGGTGTAACTTCAAAATCACCCGGGGGTTTATCATAGATAGTTACTTGTTTGGTGGTATCACTTGCACAACCATCTGCAGTTACAACTGCCAGGTTAATACTGTGTATTCCGGGTGGCAGTGTTTGTGTTTGTACCTGCCCGTTGTAATTGACCGGTCCCGGAAATGTCCAGTTATACTGGTTCAGGGTATAACCATTCGTTGTTGTGGCCGGGCCGGTAAAAGTAGCCGGGTCAAGTGTGCAACCGCTGTGCGAAACTGAAAAATCCGCCACCGGTTTTTCTTTTACAATTACAGGTATCCTGAAATTCTCCCTGTTATAACAATTCTCAATACTGGGATGATAACCATTAACGGGTAAATAAAAAGTATCAGCCGTATTAAATACATAAGTGCCGGGCAAGCTGTATTTGTAATAGGTGATGCCATTCACCACTGTTGTGCCGCTTAAAACAGGGGCATTATCAATTATATCAGTATTAGGCGTTAAATCAGCACCTAACTGGCTCAGCAACCAGTCAATGCGGGTGGGCTGATACGCCATCAGTACTGATAACCTGACAGGCGTACCGGTGCAGGAATAAGGATGTTCCTGCACGGTTGGATCGGGAATATTCTGAATAGAACTAATTGCATTGAGGTTATTGATAAGTGTTCCGGCATTGTAACCATAGCTTTCCACACTTCCTAATCCATAAGTGATAGCAGTAAATGCAGAATCGCTGGTTACTATTGCCTGTGCTTGTGCGGAAGGCGCCCATCTCTTTACCACTACTGTGTAACCCGTCAATTGCGGATGAAGATACGAATGATCAAATGCGGGGCTGCCATCTATCCGTAATGAAGGAACACCATTATTTGGAATGATCAATGTCAGGTAATTGGTAGTGATCGATTCTCTTGTATTTCGGTAAAATCCAATTCGTTTAATGCCTTGTTCAATCGGGCTTATATAAATCATTTCCGGATCGCCAACACCACCTCCCATACATCCTGCCCCACCAGTCATAAACTGGGCTACCATAACTGGTTTATTTGATACTATATAATCTGCGGTTGTGCTTTCAAAATAATAAAAACTGTTTTGCTGAAGACCAGTTAATGGAATACCATTTCTCGTTACAACAGTTGCAGGATCGTTAACCAACACCTTGTATGCATTGGTCATAAACTGGTTTGCCGCCGTTGATCTTGATGTAGGCGCTGTCAGGTATCTTTTCCCCCAGGCCTGTGTCGGAAAACATTGCTGGTTGTCATTATCTCCGCCGTTACTGCCGCAGGCAAAAGGATTTCTTGTTCTGCTGCTGCCGGAAAAAACAGCAACAGGGTAACAATCTCCTGCAGCATTTGCAATTGACCGGAACTTTGTACCTGAAACTTCGAGTGCATCTGCTCCGTTGGTAGGATTGGCACCGATGACCTGGTATATCTGGCCTTTGTTTAAAGTGACAGTAAATGGAACACCGGCCGGCTTATTTAGCCTTGTAAGTACGGAGGGAATAATTTCCACTACCGTATTATCATGGCTCGCAACAACATAAGCCCAACTGAAACAATTATTAGCATAAGATTGCCTGCTGTTAATTGAAACATAACTATACCCATAAGTTTCTACAGGCATCAGCATTGTAGCTCCTGATGATGCGGAACCAAATGTATGAGCATAGGCTACAATTGGCACATCACTTTCAATATGTACCGACATATTAAATGTTCCCTCTCCGCCATTACCACCAAAAGTCGGGGGTACATCATACAATCTTGTATCATTGGGCCCGGATTTCGGCATATAGTTCGACGCAATGACGGTTCCGGCAGGCACAACATAATTGGTTACCTGTGTTGCCGTTCTTCCTCTTGCAGTGACAGTAACATTGGCAGCCTGTCCAGGTTCGGCACTGAAATACAGTACCATTTCCTGGCTATTGGGTTGTCCAGGCTCCATAAACTGGTGATGCCCGTATCCCACCCAGAACTCCCTGCCCCGGTTGGAAAGGTTTTGTGCAAACCCTTCCAACCAGCCTGTGAATAACAGGCAGACAGTAATTAATATATGTGTATTCCTTTTCATTATCAGCGGTACGTTATCATTTATTTACCTCACCAGGTTAATAGCTCCTTTCCGTTGTATGCGTTCACCGGTGTTCAAGGTGATATCACATACATACATATACACACCCGATGGTTGCGGCTTACCCTTGTGGCTGCCGTCCCATGCGGTCAGCTGGCTGGTGCTTTCAAAGATCTTCTCTCCCCACTGGTTAAAGACCACGAAACGCATTTGCCTGATCACATTACTGTATACTCTCAGCACATCATTTAACCCGTCTCCGTTGGGTGTAAATGCATTGGGTATATAGACCTGGTCAGTGATGGTTTGCCCGGTTACCGGTTGAGAAACAGATGGCAGACAACCACCAATTGCTCTTACTTCCAATGTTACACTGGTACCTAATGGCAATCCTGTTACCGTATGGGTCAATCCCTGCGCACCAGATGAAGGAACGGTCCAGGTGGCGCCGCCATTCACTGATACTTCGTAGCCGGCAGCACCTGCTACGGCATTCCACCGGAATACAATAGTATTGATGGATACAGAATCAACCACTACGGTTGGTACTGCCAGTGTTGGTAACACTCCTGCAGTAGCAGTGTCTCTTATCACACTGTTACAACCGGATTGCACTCCTTCGAGGTAAACATTTACAAAGCCGGTTACGTTGTTCAGCACAAACGTGGTACCTGTTCCGATCAGGGCACCGCCTGTTCCGGCATTATACCAGTTGTAAGTAACATCCTGCACCGGGTTTTCCACGGTGAAAGTGGCACTTGCATTATTACATACATAGACTGTGTCTTCAGTAATGCGTACGACAGGTCTTGGATTAATTACCACCGGCTTCGTGGTATCCCCAATACAACCATCATCGGCAATACCTCTCAGTTTCACATTATAAGTACCGGGTGCAGTATAGGTATGCGTCACATTTTGTCCTGCTCCAATGTTCGTGTCACCAAATTCCCATGTCCATTGATTAACAGGAACCGCATTGGCTGTTGTTGTTGTTCCGCTGAAAGAAAGCAGATCGTTTACGCATCCGCTGCCGGTTACGGTAAAATCAGAAACCGGTGCGGGGATAACAGCCACAGGCAAAGTGATCTCGTAAGAACCGTTGCAACCTTCTATGCTTGGATGGAATATCTGGATCGGCACATTGAAGTTGCCCACTTCGGTAAACGTATATTGCTGCGACAAGACATAGGTATAAAACTTCTTACCGTTCACTGTTACCGAATCGGTAGGAACAGGATTCACCTGTGTGATATCTGCATTAGGTGTAATGTTGGGCACCTGGCTCAGGTTCCAGATCATTTGCGTTGGTTTCACAGATATCTGTACGCTTAACCTGAATGGTGTTCCTTTACAGGTATAAGTGCTTAAACTTCCTGTATTGAACACATTGTTGAAAGAAGGAATAGCAGTCAGGTTTTTCACCAATGTTCCTGCATTGTAGCCATAACTTTCTTCACTGCCCATACCATAGGTGATGGCTGTAAATATGGAATCACTTTGTATGATATGCTGGCCTGCGGCCGCCGGAAGGTTATGACGCACACAGGAGTAACCGGCTAATTGCGGATGTGCAAATACATCTGTAAATGTATTGATACCATCAATGGTCAGCGAAGCGAGTCCCGCTGTCGGAATGATCACATTGATATAGTTCGCATCAATATTCGACACATCGGTATTATAGAACACGGCTTTCTTAATTCCCTGCTCAATCGGGCTGATATACATCATCTCGGGATCGCTTAAGCCGGTAGGGGCAGCAAGACCGCAATCGGCACCGTTTAATGAGATCATGTATTGTGCCACCATGATGGGCTGATCCGCTTCAATATAACTGGAAGTGGAAGGACCATCTCCCTGCGTAATACCAAATTCATAATAGTTACCCGGCACTACTAATGTTGCAGGGTTAATGATAACACCGTTTCTTCTGACCACGGTAGCCGGATCCTTTACCAGTATCCTCCACTTATTAGAGTTATACGTAGTGGGGAAAGCACCGGATTTTGCAGTACCGAATGTCAGGTATCTGGTACCCCATGCCTGGTTCGGGAATACCTGCTGTATCAGGTTATCACCTCCGAAATCATTGCACAATGAAGTACGGCTGCTGCCTGAGAACACTGCGATCGGGTAACATTTTCCGCTGGCATTTGGTATTGACTTGATCGTACTTCCCGACATATCCACCCCGGTAAATCCGCCACCGGTATTTGAATAGACGCCCAGTACGTTATATACTTGTCCTTTATTCAGGTACACCTGGAATGGCACACCGGCAGGTCTTCCGCCTTTAGTCGCTTGTGAGGGAGTGATCTCAATTAAAGTACTATCCCTGTCTGCTATTGCATAGAACCAGGAATGCGGCCCATCTCCTTCGGTGGGATAAAACTGTGCTGAGTTCAGCGACGTGTATTCATAACCGTATGTTCCCACCGGCAATAACATGGTGGCCCCCGAGTTCAGGCCCGCATAGATATGAGCATACACGACAACAGGTACATCACTCTCAATACTGATACCCGTATTGAATAAACCTTCGTCTTTCAGTCTTGCATCAGCAAGGCCTGCTTTGGGTATCAGGTCACTTACACGAACGGTATTTGCCGGTATAGCATAGTTACGCTGCCAGTTGGTGCCATTCACTTTTACAGTCACATTGGCTGCATCTTCAGCACTCAGGTATAATACCATGCTTTGTGAGTTGGCATCAAAGAACGAATGGTGACCATAGCCTACCCAGAAACGGCGGCCCCTGTTGGATGTATCTGTTGAAACGATTGTTCCGTCAGGCGGGGCCACTCCATCAGTCATCCCGGTAAATTTATCCAGGAAGCTGAGGTTTTCTTCGGTTATCACATTATAGAAGGTATGTACTGAACTATTGGATGAAACAAACCATGCTGCGGAAGCATTTGTTCTTCCCATTTTCACGGTTGGTTCGCTTGGAATATCTCTCATCCACGGATCAATATAGAACTGCTGCATATTGAAGCTGCTTGGAGCAGCACCAGTATAATCAACATCCGTATAGAAATACATGGACTCCTGGCCCGTTGCCAATCCCGGCGGAATGATACCGGAATATCTCCTTACTTCTACGTTTGACGGAACAGTGGATGCCGGGTTCCAGGCTATTTTCTGAACAGTATCTGTACCAAACATAAATACCTGTGTTGTTCCTGCTGCAGGAACAGCCGGTGTGGCAGGTAATACGGGTGGCTGTACTGTTGGTAAAAATTCATAGGCACCAAGATCCGGAACACCGGTCAACAAGGTAGTAGGTCTTGGGTTGCCATTTATATCAGCTGCATTATCTGTTATCTGTACACCACGTCCATGCATGGCCCAGGAGTTGGCATTGGCCGGGTCGGGTTCTAAGGTACCTGCAATAAATGCCGGCTGATACACAATGGAATTCAAATCCCATGACTCTGCATCTCTCCAGGCCTGCAGAGTGGCATAATTGGTTGTATTCTGACGGATAAAATTAGCACCGGCGGTATAGAACATGTTGAAATCCGAATAGATATTCAACACATTCACATAGTTAACTGCATAACCGCCTCCTGTATGTGAGAACACGTTGTTGAGGATATCACCTACATCAACTGTTGATGTGGTATGGCTAATATAGGCTGCTGCATTGGTGGTGGCAGCAGCAGCACTTCCATTCTGAACGCTGTTGTTATAATATTTGATCCCATTACCACCGGTGGAATACAATCCGTAAGCAGTGGCGGATGTGCTTGCTATATCAATGACATTATTGACTGTATAGTTCCCCTGTGAAGTTGTTTGGTAAATACCATACAAACTGCCGGTGATTCCTGAATTGGCCACCACCGTATTTCGGGAAACACTGGCCGTATTGGCTTCAGCAGCACAACCTGTAAGATAGATGCCGTAAGCTGTGGCAGTTGTTCCGGTAATAGTAACCCGGTTGCTGTTGACCTGGTAAGCTGTATCCGTATTCGTAAGATAAATCCCGTAAGAAGTGGAATTCCTTGGCAGTGTTACAGGAATAATATTCCTGGCCACTGTATTGAATTGTGCATTGGAGCAATAAATACCATAGTAATAGGAATTATTAACCGTATTGCTGTCAACCAGGTTTCTCCTGGTAACTAATGTGGTGGACGATCCGGCCAGGTAAACACCTGCCATACCTCCATTTATTGTATTACCTTTTATCACCAGGTCTGAACCCGTAAGTCCCACTCCATGGATACCCACAATGGCAGTAGCCGTGGCGGTGGATGCAGGTACATTCACCACACAATTCACGATGCTGTCATAAGAAGCAGTATTAGCAAAATCAATAGCCCGGCCATTGGTTGTATTTACTGCGGTGATCGTCATGTTCCGATAAGTGATATAGCTGGCACTGTCAAGTTGCAAAACATAATTCGTTGCGCCTGTTGCATCATAAGTTAATGTTACAGAAGAAGGAACTCCTGTGGCACTTTGGAATGTTACACGACTTGTTGCTGATGTTCCTGTTATAGCATGCATTCTTACTTGTTCCGTGTAAGTACCAGCCGCTACATTAAAGGTTACCGGTCCGTCTATACCACATTCCATCACAGCTACCGCTTCCACGAACGAATTGAAGTTAGATCCCACACCTGCACCGGGCCATGTAGTAGGTTGTGTATTATTAATAGTGTAAGTACCAGCCGGGAAAGGCGGGTTCATATTAATCTGCACCGGTACCGAGTTAGCTGGCTGTCCGCTGCAGGTTACCACGCAACGGTACCATAAGGTGCCTGCTGCCAGTATTGTTGTATCCGGGAAAAACAGCGGATCACCCAGGTTGGTATAAGGGCCACCTGCTAAAGTGGCAAACTGCCATTGATAGGTTTGCCCCGAACCAAATGAATTACCTGTAAGATTCAGATCGACAAGTGTACCAAGACAGATACCGGTATTCGGAATGGCTGTTGCAGTTCCTGCCACAGGCGGAGTGGTACAAGGTGGTACAGCAAACTCCCAGGCACCGGGGTCAGGTGTTGTTACACTTCTTGCTTCATCCTCTATATCTGTGGTAACAGTAACCGGTGTTCCTTTATTATCAAGAACAGGTGAACGGGGCTCCAGGTTGCCATTAGCTGCATCTGTGTAGAATGGATTTCCATACACAGAATTTGCATCCTGTGCGGAAGCAGTCTGCCACGCAATAAGTGTGGGCTGGTTGGTGCCGTTGTATCCTACATATGCATTCGTGGCATCTGCGAATAACCCATTATAGTTTGAGGTAAAAGTGGTGGCAGCAGTTGAGAAATACATACAGTATTTATCACCAGTGTTACTACGGCTGACTGTAATCAGGTTATTCTTAAGATCAATACCAGACGCCGTGGTTACCTGGTAGAAACCATAGGTATCGTTAGTTGAAGTAGCTGCACCATCCAGGTTAATCGTATTGTGATAATAGAAAACATTATCAGAACTGCTGTTGTACAAGCCATACTGTGTACCGGCACCATTAATATTGTAGATCGCATTGTTACTAACTATATTCTCCAAACCGGCCAGTGCATCCACACCGGTTATATAGACACCGCCAAATGCACTGGTAGAAGCAGGAGCTCCGCCAAAAGGATTATGTATCCTGTTCTTTGAAATTCTTACCGATGTATTAAGCGAGGTAAGGTATACGCCATAACAGGTGGAAACACTGGTACGGGCCGGTCTTGAAATATTATTCTTTTCAACGAGGGTATTAAAGTTGCCACTGAGATAAATACCATAGAAATAGAAATCACGGATCGTGTTATTCAAAATCTGGTTATTGCCTACTGCGGAAGTGGTACTTCCCACTGAAGTGATACCATAATAACCTCCATTGATTGTATTCTGTTCAAACAGGTTACCGTCACTTTCATTCGTACCTGTTGCCACTGCTGTAGTTCCCGCACTGGAAACGATACCGGCATAATTGGTGGATGTGGATGTACTGTTCAGGTTAATGGTACATTTCCTGATAATATTGGAATCCGCATTATTGGTAAGATGGAAACCAAATCCATATTCAGTGGTCAGTGTACCCTGGGGAATCACCACCAGGCTGTCAAAAATAAAATGGTCGGTGCCATTCAGTTTGAAAACAGCTCTTTCATTCGTATTGGTGGAAAGGAACGTAATGGTTTCGCCATTACCATTCCAGGTAACTGTATTTGTTTGAGAGGTACCCTGTACTTCGCCCATGATCACTTGCTCATTATATGGGCCCGTTCCGGTTACCACATTAAATACCACAGGGCCGGCAATTCCACAACGAAGTGCAAAATAGGCATCATTGAAACTCTGGAAATTGATACCGCCTGTTGGTAAAGTACTGTTGATGGTATAAGTACCGGCCGGGAACAAAGCGTTTACCACCACTTCAACCGGTGTTGAATAGGTGGTGGAGCCACTACAGGTTACAGCGCAACGATAGAATAATGTAGTGGTCGGATTTACACTGTAGCCGGGAATAACCTGTACGGGGCTCAGGTCCGTCCAGGGTCCTGCCAGCGAAGTAGCTGTTTGCCATTGATAGGTTTGTCCTGTACCAAAAGAATTATTTACCAGGCCCAGTGCCACTAATTCATTCGGGCAAATCGGAACAGTAATGCTGGAAGTGGCATCACCGGCTGTTGGCGGAGCTGTACAACCGCCCACACTAAATTCCCAGGCTCCGATATCCGGAGTGGTGGCACTTCGTGCTGCACCAAGAATATCTGTTGTTACACCTAATGCCGCACCTAAATCATTCATACCTGCTGCTGTTGGCTGCAGGTTACCCAGGGCCAGGTTCACATAACCCGGGTTAATAACAGATGTATTAATATCTTGCGTGGTGGCTGTTTGCCACTCGCCAAGTGTAGCCTGGTTGGCTGTACTGAACCCGAAATTGACATTTGCAGCCGGGTTAAAGAATACATTATTATTATTAGAAACAATCGTGGAAGTGGCGGTGGCAAAATACAAAGCATGCATCTGGCCGGTTCCGCCCCTCCGGAGTGTGATCAGGTTATTCCTGAATTCAATACCTGCAGCCGCAGTAGTTTGGAAAAATCCGCGGGTTGCTTCCGAAGTGGTACTTGCTGCATCATCAAGCGATACCGTATTGTGATAATAGAATATATTATCAGAACCGCTATTATATAAGGCATAGATCGTACCATTGCTTTTTATGTCATAAATAGCATTATTGGTTACTTTGTTTTCCAGTCCCGCAAGTGCATCCACGCCGGTAAAATAAATGCCATACACATCATTGGTGCTCGACGGGTCAACATCCAACAAGCCATGTATTGTATTCGCATTGACCAGCGCATTGGTGCTAAGTCCCGTGAAATAAATTGCAGTAGCAGTTCCGGTCGAGATATTTGACCTGGCAGGTCGGCTAAAGTCATTCCCTTCAATCAAACTGTTGAATGTTCCGTTGGTATAAATACCATAGAGATAAAAATCCTTAATAATATTCCTGGTAAACTTATTCCGCTGGTTGGCCACGGTAGAGCTGCCTACATTGGTTATCCCATAATACCCCCCCGTGATGATATTATCTGAAAACTCGTTGTCATCACATTCTGCGCTGCCGGTGCCAGTAGCAGATGTGGCACTGGCACTGATGGAGATACCCACATGATTGGTAGAGGTAAAGGCATCGGTAATATTGATCGTACATTTTCTGACAAAATTTGAATCAGCATTATTTAATAACTGGATGCCGAAACCGTAATCAGCAGTGACTGCTGCAGTGGCATTAATCGTTAGACTGTCGAAAACCAGGTGATCGGCACCATTGAGTTTAAGAACAGCTCTTTCATTTGTATTGGTAGAAGTAAACTGGAGTACACGGCCATTACCATTAAATGTAATGGTATTCACAGAAGATGCACCCGGAACAGGATTTATAATTACCTGTTCGGTATAGGGTCCGGAAAGAGGATCCACATTGAAGATCACCGGCCCGGTGATACCACAGGCCAGTGCAGCCACTGCGTCACCGAAACTCTGAAAATTGGTGCCGCCGGTTGGCAGTGCAGAATTAATAGTATAAGTGCCGGCAGCAAAAGGTCCGTTTCCAGTAACGGGGATCGTATCAGAATACTGTGTATTACCACTACATGTAACTGCACAGCGATAATATAATGTACCATTAGGTGCAGTGGTATTATAAAAAGGAGATGTCAGCACAGCACTTTCTGCAACGAATGGGCCTGCAGCCACAGGTGCTACCTGCCATTCATAGGTTTGCCCTGAACCTCCGCTGTTACCTGTCAGGTTAAGTGATACGGGTAAACCGTTACACACGGGAGTTGTTGGATTTAATATAACAGTACCCGGTGTTGGCGGTACTGTACAGGCAGAACCACCTGTGTAAGTTATCCTGATATTCGGGCGGTGTTTATAAGTTGCCACAGTACCATTCAGCGTGGCACCGGTAGCACTGGCCACACCAACTATCAGATCTGTTGGTACGGAGGCGGTGTATTCCCACTGAAAAGGGCCGGTAGCCCCGCCATTTCCCGCCATCGCAGTTTCTGTAGCAATTTCTAATGCACCGCCGGTATAAACAAATGGAGTCACATTCCAGGTAACCCATCCAGCTGTTCCGGGAAGATTAAAGCTGGCACTGGTAAACACCTGCGTATGAGTGGTAAGAATTGAGGCCCATGTAGTGGTGGTAGGCAGGGTCGTATTGGATGTATTACCCATGTACATACTATGCGTGGCAGGGGTAACAAAATTGTCGGTATTTACTTTATTGAACTCCACTGCTGTAATAGTAGCCCCGGCGGGGATACCAGCGGTTGCCAGTTCAGACTGTAAGAAAAGAATATTACTCCTGGAACCATTGGTGGTGGATGTTGCTGAAAACCTGTAAACCGGGCTATATAATGTACTGGCGGGGAAGTCAGTACCAGTTCCGATCTGTACTGTTGTTTGTGCATCCATTTCCAGGCAAGCAACAGACATTCCAACGAAAAGTAATGCTAACAGTTTTGCAGGAAAAACATCCGTAAAGCGTTTTCTCATTTCTACAGTTTTGGTATGACGAAAATTAGTATAGTATGGCAGTTACTAACTATTGACATTATGAGTCAATAGCTTTAAGCTATCGTTTAGCTTTCAGGGATATTGCATTGAAAAAGGAGGCTGTCTTTTCACTATACACATACAGAATAGTAAGGGGTAAAAGACCCTTAACTACTAATCTGCAAACGGCATGTTATCTACTATGGGGGGTGTCGAAATTCTAATGTAAAAAATTGATTCAGCCTTATTTATACCTTTCTGTCGTGAAAATTAACATAACCGTCCAGTAAATTTATTGTTTTGAGATTACGTATGCAAATAAAAATAGCCTCTAAGAGAAATTTAATCTCAGAATACCAGGAAATCAACATTACACATGCAAAAAATACTTACTGAAATTATTAAATATGAAAAGTCCGGCTGAACTAAGTTCACCCGGACTTTTATTGCTATCAGACCTTTTCTTTAGCCGCTCACTTTCCACCAAGCCCCAATTCCTGTAAGAAACCAGCGATTCTTTTATTGATTTCGGAATTCTTTTCTTTATCAAATTTACCGTGCAATCCGCCAGGGACCGTTATGAACTCTGTCTTCACTCCCAGTTCCACAAATTTTTTGTGCAAATCAACTGATTGCTGGTAAGGAACAGTCGGGTCAGCATCTCCGTGCACAATAAAAGTGGGAGGGCTGTTTTTAGTAACATAATAAATGGGAGAAACAGACATTGCAAATTTTTTATCATTCGCTTTATCTCCCAGCCATCTTGCAGCTGATTTACTGGTTACGTTGCTGCCATATCCCCAATCCCATACATCAGTGATCCCATATTTATCAATGATAGCTGCCACTTTTACATTCTCCACACCCGGGCAATTCCCATCGAAGCGGTGACCACTGCCCAATAAACCTCCCATCAATGCCAGGTGGCCTCCGGCGCTGCCACCCATAATTACTATCTTATTCACATCAATATTCAGTTCTTCCGCATTTTTTATCAGGTAAAGTAAGGCGCATCTTGTATCTTCTATAGCAGCCGGTGCTGTGGCCTGCCCTGTAAGCCTGTATTCGATATTAGCAACTGCATAGCCCATTTTAAAGAAGGTATTGAATCCTGTCTGTGATTCCTTCACTCCCTTATTCCAGCCACCTCCGTGTATATTGATTACAACCGGTGAAAGTCCTTTTGATTTAGGTGCCAGGTATAAGTCCATCTTCCCATCCCATCCATTCACTGTTGTATAGGTCACATTGAGCTGTGCTGAATATCCTTCAGGGTATTCCACCGGTTTATAAGTAACGGTATCTCCGTTCTGGGCCAGTAATGAAGATGTGAAAAACAAAAGAGCTAAAAATGATTTTATTTTTTTCATTGGTAGTAAAGTTTTTAATATCCCGGGTTTTGCGGAATTACTATTTGTGTATTGGTATCAATTTCCCGCTGGGGTATTGGCAACAGTAACTTATCGGTTGTTATATACCCCTGCAATGTTGCCAGCGAAGGCGTTGGCGGAAGATAAGTACTATAATGAGCTGCATATTCATTTGCATAATGATCCCTTATCCGCTGAATGGCTGTCACGGTTGTCATCGTAACATTAAAACGGAGCAGATCAAACCATCGCTGGTTTTCAAAGGCAAATTCAACACGCCGTTCCTGCGACAGAGCATTTTCAAATTGTGCAACAGAAGTAATATTTGCCATTGTATAATTCGGCAAGCCGGCTCTTGGTCTTACACTGTTTATCATATCCAGTCCTTCCTGGGTGTATCCTTTTGCTTCAGCCATCATTAACAGGATATCTGCGTAACGAAGAACCGGCCAGTCACTTTCCCCGTCGTTCGCTAATGTTACAGGAAACAAATATTTCTTTACATATAATTTCAATGAAGTTCCTGAGCCTATTGAATTGATCAAGGTTGGTTTCCTGTTATCGCCATTTGTTAATGTATCCAGTTCTGCCGTTGGATAATTCCAGCCATCACCGTCACCATTAATTACAGTAGACCCTGTACCTAACGGCGCAAAGTCGTTACCAAAAGAAGATCCAAGGCCCAGCCCGCCTGCTTTAAAGCGGACAGCAAAAAGAATTTCCGAATTCATCTCATTAGTAATGGCAAATACATTCGCATAGCTGTTTTGCAAAGCATACCCGCTGTTGGTAATCACATCCTGCAATTCAGTAACGGCCTCTGCCTTTCTTCCCAACGTTAAATAGGCTTTGGCAAGAAGTCCTTTTGCCACCCATCTTGTTGCCCTTCCTAATTCTGTTGATGGTATCTGTGCATAATTCAGATTATTCATTGAAGTTGCTGCTGTACCCAGGTCAACAAGAATAAGTTTATAGATATCATCCACAGATGAACGGCTGATACCAGGTGCTTCCACCGGGGCTACCGGCTGATGAATTAAAAATACACCTCCAAATAAGCGGACAAGATTAAAATAATGATAGGCCCGGATGACCATTGCTTCTCCAGCCAGTTGCTTACGGTCTGCATCTGTTATGGGAATATTGATTGCATTGAATGTATGAATACCCGTGGAAGGGTTATACACAACACCCAGCTTTTGCAAAATAATATTGCAATTTCTGATATTACTGTACACTGCTCTCCAATAATTAAATATCTGCACTTGTGAGGGGCTGGGGATAAACATATCGAGGTCACTTAATTCCCGGTTAATATTGCTGGTACTTCCCGTAACACCCATTTTAGAGTTGTCACTTCGCAATTCGGTAAACTGCCATTCATTATAAAGTGCTGCTTGCAACCCGTTGTAACAACCTGTCAACGCGGACCTGACTTCCTCATAATTGGAATAATAGGTACTGGTATTGAGATTTGATTCTGAGTGAAGATCAATCACTTTCTTACAGGAGAATAAACCACCGCAACAAAGTAAAATGATATAATGTCTGAGTTTCATGATAATCTATTTTGAGTGGTTAAAAGTTTATATCGATACCAAATAAAAATGTCTTGGGTGTTGGAAAACTTCCCCGCTGGTATCCATCCGCAAGGGGAGTGGCATAAGGGCCGCTGGTAAAACGGGCTTCTGTATTAATACCCCTGTACCCGGCAGCACTCCTGAAATATAAATTCTGCCCTGAGAAATAGACCCTCATAGAATTAAGGCCTAATGTTTTTCCTATTTTCTCAGGAAGTGTGTACCCTACCACTACTTCCCGCAGGGCATAATAAGAAGCATCCTCTACCACGTAATCTGTCAGCATCCAGTTAAATCCGACAGTTGAATAAGGAGTGTTGCCATCACCGGTAAACATCGGGCTCAGCCAGCGATTTGTATTATAATTCTTGTTGTAGCGCTTTGTTTCGTTATAATTGGGATCTCCATTTACCAATTGACCACCCTGTACACCCTGGAACATAAAGCTCAGGTCAAATGCCTTGTACGTAAAATTATTACTGAAGCCCCAGGTAAAGTCTGGATAGGGTGAACCGGTAACAACACGATCATCTTCATTAAGAATATTATCTCCATTTACATCCACAAGCTTCAAGCCACCCGGAACAAATACATTACTGAGGTTAGTTGATAGCCCGGCAGCAATAGCCTCGTTGATTTGCTGTTGAGAAAGCCAGACTCCATCAGTTTTGTAACCGAAGTACTGTACCAGCGGATCTCCCAACCGGTTCAGGTATACTTCTGACCTTTCACCGTAACTTAACGAAAACGGCTGTCCTCCATACCCCACTAGTTCATTTTTATTGCGTGACAGGTTAGCCGTCGTGGTCCATTTAAAATTCTTTCTGCGTATGTTATTTGTCGTTAGTTCGAATTCAATACCATTATTCTGCAGCTCTCCGATATTGTTTATAAAGTACAAAGCCCCGGTAGTCGCCATGGTAGGTTGCTGTAACAACAGGTCGTTTGACCTGGAACGATAAACGTCTGTAGTAAGGTTGACGACGTTCTTAAATAATGAAATATCAATACCGAAGTTGAATTGCTTTGTTGTTTCCCAGCTTATATCAGGGTTGGCGGTAACATTACTGGAAGGAACCTGGCCTGTAAATACTACACCGGTGCCTCCACCCAACGGGTAATTGGCTCCGTATAACAGATCTTCGAAAAGATAGTTAGGTATGCGGTTATTCCCAGATACGCCATAGCTGCCTCTTAATTTCAAATTATTCAGCCAATTCACATTCTCCATAAACTTTTCTTCCGTTAGCACCCAGCCCAGTGAAACGGAAGGGAAATTTCCCCACTTATTTCCTGTTGCAAATTTGGAACTCCCGTCTCTCCGGAAACTTGCGGAAAATAAATACTTGTTATCATAGCTGTATAACACCCTTCCTAAATAGGATAACAATCCTTCCCGGTATTTGAAGGTATAAGTACCCTGCAGGTTACCGTTGGCATCAACAGAGGGTTGCTCAATTTGCTTTGCTGTATTAAAAGAAGGAATGTTATCGCTTGGAAAATCTAGTCCTACCTGGCGGTCAAGTTTTACTTTTGTTTGTTGTGCTGTAAATCCTGCCAGCAGGCCAATCGAATGCTTCCTGATCTTCTTTGTATAGTTTAGCGTATTTTCTGACAATACATCCGTTGTGAATTGATTTGTATATACTCCCCTGTTTACATCGCCATCCCGGTTAGAGTTGCGCTTTGCAAAATCAAGACCGGTAGCATAGTTAACATAAATGCTGCCCAATGCCTTAAAATCAAGGCCCGGTATAATATTAACTGTCAAATCACCAGAACTCTGTATCCTGTAGTCATTGGTATTGATAGTCCTGGTTTCCATGACAGACTTAGGTGTATTATTCGCTGTATTGAAGGGACTGGATGCAGAGGTGGTGGTCCATAAACTTCCATCGGGCATTAAGCCGGAATATACACGGCCATTAAAATGTCTTGCCTGGGCAAAATCACCCGGTTTGATAGTAGCCCATAAAGGATCCTGGTTAACAAATGCTGCTGAAGTGGCTGTATGGTAAACCGGCAGGTAGGACTGGAAGCGGACAAAATCAATGAAATTGACAGATGGTCTTTCCCTCTTGATATAAGAAGGATTAAGATTAAAACTCAATTTTACTTTCTTACTTAATTCTGCATCCAGTTTTGTTCGTAAACTGAAGCGGTCATACTCGCTGTGATACATCATACCCTGGTCTTTCTGGTAAGCACCAGATATATAATATTTCAATGTTCTTGATCCGCCGGAAACGTTCACCTGTAAGTTTCTGACCGTGGCATTTCTTAATGCTTCCTTTTGCCAGTCCGTAGCCTGTCCAAGAATCTGGTTTTCGAGCACATAAGCGGCCCGTTCATTATTACTGATAATAGCATTGCCCGTTGGAGGATTAATAGAAGGATCTTTTGATTTTAAGGCTGCTTCATAATAAAGCATGTTCGTATATTCTGTTACCGTCATCATCGGGTATAACTCATACTGTGTTTTGGCACCTGTTGAAAACTTGACGGTATATTTTGGTTTTTCTGCCTTTCCGCTTTTGGTTGTAATGATTATTACACCACTTGCACCTCTTGAACCATATATAGCGGCTGAAGCTGCATCTTTCAATACTTCAACAGACTCCACATCTGCCATATTTACAAAAGCAAGCCCGTCAGGCACAGGATGTCCGTCCACTACCACCAGGGGATCAGCACCAGCACTAAATGAGTTGACTCCGCGGATACGTATCTTGGGGTCCGCTCCTGCCTCAGAAGTAAGATTCTGAATCTGCACACCGGCAATCTTACCCTGCAATGCCTGGTCAAGTCTTGACACTGGTGTCTCATCCAGTTTTTCATTTTTATACTTTGATACTGCACCGGTCAGATGAGACTTCCGCTGTGTACCATACCCAATAACTACTACCTCATTGTTATCAATAACCAGGGGTTGCATAGATATATCTACTGTGGTCTTATCGCCAACCACTATTGTTTGCGGAGTGAACCCGACTGAAGAAAAAATAAGTGTGGAAGCTGTTCCTGGAACAGAAATAGAATATGTTCCATCCTGTTTCGTAGAAGTGCCTCCCTTTTGTTTGTCAACCAGGATACTCACTCCCTGCATAGGTTCCCCGGTAGCCTGGTTGAGCACCTTACCGGATATGGTTTTCTTTTGCGCCATCACAACACTGCCCAGCAGGAGCAAGAGGAAGAACAAGCACTGTAATTTTTTCATAATAGCAGTTTAAATATTTACAAATCGTTATTAGTATAGCAGGTTAAGCCGTAAACGTTCTGATTTATCGCCCGCCAGGTTTTTCACCTCATCCGGGCAGGTTTTACAATTGAACTGAGCTGCGCCTTCCATCAGAATGGGATATCCGTCTTCCCAATCAAATGTTTTGATCTGCGGTCCTTCCCATTCTTTTTCCCGGATCAGGTACGGACGTAAAGTCTCAAACGCCTTTCGTAATGACTTACCGGATGGCGTCGTCATTGCCCAAAAATCAATACCTGTTTTTTCAGCCATCTGCGCAATGGTAAAAAAAGCACTCACTACGAAAGTTGAGTAGTGCAGTGATATGGTTCTGGCCAGTTCCTTGGGAAACAATCCTTCGTCATTCATTTGCTTGTCAAGCCGATCTGCCGCATGCAGGACAATTTTTCTGGCCAGCTCTTTATCCCCGATGAATAATGCCATTGACAACCGTTGGGCATCATAAAAAGCTCCATGATTGTTTTCTGCCGCCATCTCCTCCATTCCGATCTTACTACTCTGCATCCAGTTCAGAAAATCACTGAACCATTGTTTCATTCCCTGCTGATCGGCGGTCATCCAGTATTTAGATCCCTGCAGCAATCCTATTGCATCCACTACTTTCACCAAATGGCGGGAATCGATCAGCCCTGCTCCTCTTCCCGTATTCACTCCTTTTATGGCCTGTGCGAAATTCAGGTTGGGGTTCATCCGGGAAGCCGTGTCAAGAAACCAAACCCGCAGTAATTTCGCTGCATGTTCTGCATATACGTTTTCACCAGAAAAAAAATAGGCTAATGCCAGTGTATGCACATGACCGCATAATGCCGGCATATACTCTTTATCCTTATATTCTTTTACTTCGGGATTCGTTTGCCCATCCTTTCTGATATAAGGCAAACCATCTGCTTTGGAAGGATCAGGCCAGTGATAAGGTGCCAGGCTCATATAATCATGCCTATCCCCGCTGGGCGGAATATTTTTTTTCTCCATTACACTCACCGGGCCAAAATCAAGTGCCCTATCAGCATCTTTTATTAATACTTCATAAGCCGGTAGTATTCCGGCATCTTTAGCATTGATCCTTTTTTTGTTTTTTTCCAGCGCCTGCAGGTTCAGGGAAAAAACAACTGGCTTAACCGGTTGCTTAAAGGCATTGGCTGCCTGGCAACTGATGAACGCTGAACCAATTATTGCTAACAATGCTCTTTTCATACTTCACTTATTTGATAATAGGTATGGTCTTTTTCAGGTCAACACCATTTCCTGTTATGGTAACTACGTACAAACCGGATGGCAATGTGGGAACCTGGATAGTTGTTGTAGCAAACCCGGATGGCATAAAGAAATTCTTCTTTAATAAGGGCCTGCCGGCAAGGTCATACAACCTGATATCGCCTAACACAGGTTCTACTGAAAACACACGAACATTTAAGGTGGTGCTGTTACTCATGAATGCATTCACGTATTGCTGCCCATTTCCGCCCGGCGGATAAATAGTTAACCTTCCGGCTACATAAATGAAATTATAATTCTGT
>CADEDV010000003.1:117177-150041 GCA_902826165.1 uncultured Bacteroidota bacterium | reverse complement strand
TTTTTCATTCTGCTTAACCCCTGCATCCGGTATAACCGCATCATTGCCTGCCTCAGAATTCGTGGTTGCCGATGTTTCAACAACAGGTGCCGGGTTTAGATTGGCTGCTGTTTCTCCCAATACAACCCCAGTATAAGTCATAGTAAAATCAGGATTCACCTGGCCTTCCACTTTTGTTGTATCCCTTACTCTTACAGTCAGGTTAACTTTATTCACGGTCAAAGTTCTTGTAACATCTGTTGCAGGAAAATAACCTTCATTACCGGCTTGTGAAGCTGTTATAACAGAAGTGCCTGCACCAACAATATGAATAGCACTTCCGATAATAGTAGCTACTCCGGTATTGCTGCTGGTATAGGTTACCGGTATCGTATTGTTCGTGCTGCTGCCACCTGTAGCAAAGTCTGCATTACCATAAGTTTTTGTTGGAATGGCATTAAAAGTAATTGTTTGGTTTTGCTTCGCCTGCACTGTCAGCACCCCGTTTACAAAACTGATATCGTAATTGCCGGATGTAGCTCCGCTAACGTTTATGGGATAAGTGCCGGGAAGGGATGTCAATACAGCTGTAGTGGTTAGCACAGCAGGAGTAAGTAACACAGCAGCCGTTTCATTCAATACAAACCCAGTATAAGAAGCTGTAAGCACCGGGTTAGCCTGTCCTTCAAATTTTAATTTATTATCTGCTGTAATAATCAAAGCAGCCTTGTTCACCGTCAGTGTCCGGGAAACACTTGCCGCCGGGTAAAAACCGTCGCTGGCCTGTGAAGCCGTAATATCAGCAATACCGGCACCAACGATATGAATATCGCCATTCACAATTGTTGCAACAGCAGGATCACTGCTTGAGTAAATAATCGGTTGCGTGGTATTCAAACTGGTGGCTCCTCCGTTAAAGTCTGCATCTCCATAAGTTTTTACCGGGATAGGGTTGAAGACGAAAGGCTGTGTTGGAGGAACAGCCCCCGCACTGAAGGAGCCGAAACTGCTGACAGCGGCTAATGCCGTATTAGCGGTATTATCGCCGGTGCCCACCGGCAAACTCCATGATGAACCGTTATTGATAATTACACCAATATCCGTGGAAGGCAATGTTGTAAATGTAGATCCTTCCAGGGCAGCAGCCCATCCTAATTGCAAATCTGCATTGCCAGAACCGGCGAGCCGGTTGATATTCCAGACCGCATTGACAACAGTTTGTTTTTGTACCGGGGTTAATGGAGTACCGTTTACAGCAGCGTTGGTGGTAATGCCTTCAAAAACTGCCACGGCAAAATCAGATGCGCCTGCAGGTGTTATCGTAACAGGTAAATAATAACTAACTGTACCGACCGGTAAAGTGACTGCTGAAACAGCCCCGTCGTATTGTACAATACTTTGCAGTCCTGTTGTTGTATTGTAATCAGTAGCGATATAGTTCGAGGCATTGAAAGTACCATTGATTACAGCACCGCTCAGAATATGAACAGTATCCGAAGGGCGTAATGTCAATTTCCCATTCAGCGAAAGATACTCGTTGAGAGAAATTCCCAGGTTTGTGGTTACAGCTGCATTAATGGCGGCAAAACCTGCATGCACAGAAGTGGCCGCCGATCCCGTTGAAACACCAAACGGTATGCTGGTAGCGGCATTGATGATATAATTGATGCTATCCTTATATGTTTTATTACCGCTTACGGCAGCCGAACCTGTTGCCGGATCAAAACCACTTGCATTCGCAGTTTCTAAAGTGGCTCCGCCTGTAGTAACTGTAATGGTAACCCCTGTAGCCGAAGCCGTTAAAGGATTAGAAAGATAGATCGTATCATTTGTAACAGAGAAAGAAACGATAGTAGTATTGGGTGCAATACCTGCACCACTGATCGATTGCCCTCTTGCTGTAGCAGGGATCGTTGTATTTCCGGTCAGCTGGTAGCTGCCTGCAACAGTAGTTCCGGTACCGGCAACTGCTGATATAACTCCCTCTGCAGTAAAGCCGGCACTACCGGTTAACTGGTTAGTGCCAAAATTCAGTTTGCCATTTACAATCACCTGCTGATCGACACCAATACTCTTATTTAAAACAACAGATGACCGGTCACCAACAATCAAACTGGCTATATTCATGGAGCCGGTTCCTGAGATTGTTTGTGTGGCATCACCAGCCAGGATCAATTCATTGGCAGCAGCCACCGGGGAAGACAAAGTTCCATCTACAACAATATTTCCCATAACAGCAGTTTGGCCGGACGTATGAGTAATGAAGCTGCTTCCTGCTTCCACCGTAAGGTTATTGATACGGTAAACGGGCCCGTCTGCGGTTAAGGTTGCATTATTCTCTACAATAAAATTCCCAAATCCTTTCCTGTTTACAAATGACCCTGTTCCGTTGTTAGCACGATGATGCCAGAAGCTGCCCGGCTTAAAATCAATAGCTGAATACGTGGATGTACCCCCCATCGGGCTATAACCTCCATTATAATATAAATGTGCCCCATCTTCAAAAACCACCCATTTTTCACTGGATTGGGTGCCGCTTCCAAAAGCATAGGAAGAAGAAGCTGAAGTAATGTTGGTTGTAAAGCTTGAGCCACTGCTGAAAATAAATGCCCCTGCTAAACCTGTGGTGGTATTATCAAATCTGAATTGCTGTGTAGTGGTGATACTCATTGTACCGCTTACTCTTCCTGTGTTCGCAGCACCCATGGCAAAGCGTAAACTTCCGGTGGTAGTAACAGGAACTGAAAACGAAGCACCGGCTTCAACAACAAAATCATCTCCTGTTCCGCCGCTGATTGTCATTGTACTGGTGCCGGTAGTAGCCCTTACAAAACTGATAGCCGCATTATTCACAAATTTCAGTTGCCCGCAGGTGATACTTCCGTTTGCCAATACTGTAACGGGGCCTGTTGCAGGCACAGTTCCGGCCACATTGGTTCCATCAAAAACAAGAATATCCGTGGCCCCTGAAGAAGAAGGACGGGTACTGCCCAGGCCATCCAAGGAAGTATTCCAGTTAGTCCCAATTGTAATACTTGTTGTGGGAGCAGTGCCACCTACCCAATAATATGTTGTCTGGCTGTATAACAATGTTGCAAACAGTGACAGCAGCATGGTAAATAATATTCTTTTCATATTGCGGCGTTTAAATCGTTTTGTTTGGCTTTATTTTCGTTTTGATACAATGAACATGATACATATCCATGACAACGGCACCAGCAGGGCTGCCATCAGGAAAAATGATGTGTAACTGGTTTTTGTTAATACAGGCACCAGCCAGGTAACGATCAGTGTGCCGGCCACTGCTGATGTTCCTCCCATACCTGCCACCGTACCTACATTTTTACCATGGAAATAATCACCGGGTAATGTTTGCAGGTTGTTGATCAGGAATTGAAAACCAAACAGCGTTGAACTGATCAATGCGATGGCTACACCAGGTTGCTCTTTGAGTTGATCGAGGAAAAAAGCAATACTTCCCAGGGAGATCAGCATGATCACACTACCGATACTGATAGCGTTTTTCCGGGCAATAACAGCAGCTTTCCCTTTTTTAATCTGTACCGAAGAGAAAAAACCGCCGGCTAATCCACCTATCGCAGCGAACAGAAACGGTACCCAGGCAAAAGCACCCACTTGTTTGATATCAAATCCAAAATTTTCTTTCAAGAAGAAAGGCAGCCAGGTAACAAACATCCACCAAACAGGATCAATAAAGAAGCGGGAAGAAATAACAGCCCATGTATTTTTGAAGCCCAGTAATTGCTTCCAGGAATATATCTCCGTTGCGACAGGAGCTGTGGCTTTGTTATTAGCAGATTGTAAAATATGGTCCTGCTCCTCTTTGGTGATCCAGGGATGTTTATCGGGTGTGTTTTTATTAATAACTATCCAGGGAATAATCCATAATAATCCCAATATACCAATGCCCACAAATGTCATCTTCCAGCCAAAAGCGACATATAAATAAGCGATGAAAGGAGCAGCTACAACAGAGCCCAATGAAGCCCCGGCACCAAAAATGCCCTGTGCAATAGCTCTTTCTTTTGCCGGGAACCACTCGGCATTACTTTTAGCAGCACCGGGCCAGTTACCAGCTTCGCTTAATCCCAGGAAGAACCGGAATATATTGAATGAACCCAGTGTTTTAGCTAACGCATGCAGGGCAATAGAAATACTCCATCCCACAATTGATACAACAAAACCCAGACGGGTACCGATGGCGTCCATCAGTTTGCCGGTTACTGTTTGACCAATCGCATAGGCAATCATAAAAAAAGTAGTGATCAGTTTCAGTGAGTCTTTGCTGTCTGCTTCGGAGATACCAAAATCCTTATGGATATAAGGCCAGAGTATATTGATGGCCGTACGGTCAATATAATTAATGATCGTTGCCAGCCCGATGAGCCCGATAATATACCACCTGAGTCCTTTTAGCTTCATCCCGGTTCGTTTAGTTGCTCAACGGAATGTTAGCCACTCCGGATGTTGCACCTGTTACTGAATTATTACTGTATACCTTATTGCCTGTTGTTGTCCCGTTACTTCCGCTCAACTGGATATTGAACCCGTACCCGGAAGCATTCACCGCACATATATTATTCCTGAACACATTATTGTTGCCCCATCCCGGATACGCCACATGAACCTGGTAACCATCTTTAAAAATGGAGCCGCCGGGGTTAAAGCCGGTATTATTCTCTATGAGATAGTTGTTTCCTTTCACATCCATCCAACTATCGCCACTGTTTGCCCCGGTAATACCCGTTGCATCAAAATTGTTACCACTGATCAATCCGCCGGTCGTTCCTTCTTTCACATCAATACATTCAGCCGTGATGGCCGGGCCAATCTTGTTATTCAATACTTTATTGGAATCACAGTTATCTGGCAGGCCGTTGGTATACGTGGCCCAATTACTTTTTGCAGATCCGATATAGATTCCTTCGCCGTAATCAGGTGTTTTCAATCCAACATTTGTTACTTCTGTACGCTGAATAATGTTCTGTGAACTGAATTTGCGCAGGTGAATTCCCTCTTCCCCGATCATATGCACTTTAATACTATCAATCACACAATATCTTGCCCCATCGGCCATAATGCCCTTTAACCCATTTGTAAGAGTGACCCCCTTTAATTTCCAGTAACTGGCCTGGAGATATAATACATAACCGGTATTGATATTTTCTGCATCAAGGATCACATTACGGCTGCCGCGGAGCAGTATAGGCTTTGCAGCAGTGCCGCTGACAGCGGCTTCAATAACGAACTTGCCTTTGTAAACGCCATCTGCCATGATGATCTCATCGCCAGGCAATGCATTAAGCAAAGCTTCCTTCAGTTGTACTGCGGTAAATACATTCACAATTCTTTCACTGCCTGCGGGTGGCGGAGTTACAGGAACAGCAGGCACAGTTGTAATATTTTTATTACAACTCACCAGGATGAACCAAAAAAGTATGTGAATGAACCGCTGCATGCTCTGCGTATTATTTATTTTCGATAAAATCCTCTCTCATCGGGCTGAATACGTCGATCAGTACCCCTGCTTCAAGACAAACAGCACCGTGCATTATATTGGGCGGGATGTAAAATGCATCTCCCCCTTTGAGTATTTTTTTCTCGTCCCCTATCTCCACTTCAAACACACCACTTTCAATGTGAGTGATCTGTGTATGATGGTGCTGATGCAGTTGCCCGATTGCACCCACCTGGAATTCAACTTTAACCACCATCAGCCTGTCATCCCAGGCCATGATTTTTCTGCGTATTCCTTTGTCCATCTCCTGCCAGGGTGTTTCAGCATTTTCAATAAATGCTTTCACCGTTTCAGTTGTTCCCATTTCTTTCTTTTTATAAGTTTTTATATTGTTTGGTGCCTGTTTAGTTCATTTTTACACCATTATAAAAGACAGCAAAAGGGCCTGTCCATGAAATTCCCGCTATTGAATGAACTTTCTTTGAGTCAAAATCTTTATTCAGCTGTGCGATAATTAATTTTTTATCATTTACCTGAATCTCTGCAACAGAATATTGTTCATCCTGCTGTAGCCATTTTATTTGTTTGACGGATGAATAAGAGCTGGTGGAGAACTCCAGGACCGGATCGAAATTTCCATGGATCTCCGTTAGACTGATAAAGGATTGCCTCATTCCCTTTTTACGAATGATCATAGCTGGTTCATGACGGAGGTTGAAATTGGGGTCATTAGCACCGGAGCGGGTAAAGAAAACCTGCGCCGGGCCCTGCACCAGCGAAGAGATCGTATAATATGTCCGATCATTCAGGAAGGTTAGCTGAACCATACTGTCTGCAATAGTCGCTTCCGCTTCTTTCCATAAAAACTGGTAACCATTCTTTTTGCCCAAAGGCTCTTGCCGGTTAGTGTACGGGTCGTATTTTACAGAAGTACTGATAAGCTGACCATTATAATGAAAAGGAAGATCGTACTGATGTTCTTCGGAACTGGTTGTATTAAATATATCTGCCAGCAGCTTACGGCCTTCCGGCAACCAGATCATATAAACAGTCCGCTGCAACTTCACTCCTTTGTAAGCATTCTCCTCCTTGGCTGCCACCACCTGCACAGCAGGGTTGCTGATGCTGCTGAATAATTTTTCTGAATGAAACTGCTCTGCAACTGATTCCTTACCGTCAAAATGGCTTTTCTCGTCAACTACGATTGTATTATGGGCAATTGTCTGGGCTGCATATCCTTTCGTCTCCGGTAAATAGCGGCCACCATATTTTTGTTCTATCCCGATAAAACGAACAGCTCCATAATCAGTTAATATTTCATTACCCTTATCGTACAGATTGTAAGTAAGCTTATCATAGTGACCATGTGAAAGACCATGCGATGAGTATTTATATATCAATGTGGTCAGATCTTTTTCTTTCCCGCTTCTTAACAGGCTCACACCTCCTTCATCGCCTTTACTCCCAATAGTATATTCAACCGTGCGGTAAGGATAAAATGAGGAAGTTGTTTTCGCAGCAGTGATGGCTGCTGCAATAGAAACGCCTCCTTTATTCAGCACTACCCGTCCCTGCTTTTTAGCTACCAGCATCAGGCCATTATCCTTTCCGTAAATATCCCAGGCGGTATTAACTGCTGTAACCAATTCGTTACTGGTATAATCTTTTTCCTTCAGTGCATCATTCAGCGCAAAAAAAGTTCCATCGAGGTTGGTTTGCTGCAAACCCGACATTAATGCTTTTTGTAAAATGCGGTTGCGGTATTCAAATATTTTTAAAGAAGGCCGGGCATGGTCCAGTGCTGTTGCAAAAAGATAAAACGGGAGAATGGCATACCGGGTATAATAGGGGCCTTCCGTATAATATCCATCAGGGGAGAATAATCCGTCCATTAAAGCAATAAATCCGCTCTTTCCATTTTTTTTAGTGCCGTACAATGCCATATCCACATACTCC
The DNA here is from genome assembly GCA_902826165.1 of uncultured Bacteroidota bacterium. Lineage (GTDB taxonomy): Bacteria > Bacteroidota > Bacteroidia > Chitinophagales > Chitinophagaceae > CADEDV01. The sequence goes on along the minus strand of CADEDV010000003.1, from coordinate 142,627 downwards.
CGGTTGCCGGAAGCAATACCAACAATACCCACTCCTGCGCAGGCCCAGACACCATGATTATGTATCAAATCAAACCATGTCTGCAGATCTTTGGTAATAAAATCAACTTCCGGTTTGAATGCACCTTCCTCGATAACCTTTCTTTCGGCTGCAGTAAGCGAATTATATACAAGATCATAGGCCATGCCTGCATATACTAACCAGTTCGCATCATTTAATGCCTGCCAGAAAATACGGCCGGGTGAACTGCTGGTTGCCTGCGGATGATTTTTAAGCGTTGGATTTAACGTGGCATATTTTAATAATACCCCTCTAACCAGCCGGGCATATTTTATATCACCGGTCAGGTTATATAAAATACCGCTGTTAAATATCAGTGTATAATTATACTTATGCTTATCATGCGTATATCCACCGGCAGGATCTTTTGGAAAAGGCACATCAATATCTTTACCGGCCCAGGCATCCACTTCTTTCTTTATATCATTGTAGGATTGGGTTAACAAGGGGTATTTTGCCAGGCTTTTTTTAACGTCAGCAGCCTCTGTTTTTGTAAAAAAAGTAATGGGATGCTGAGCAGTCAGCAAAACAGGAAACAAAAGAAAGGCTATCATTTTCAGCAATCGCATCACAGTAAGTATATTTAGTTGCCTTTTAAAAAAGTGTACAGACTTTATCATGCAAACCAGGTACCGCCATTGATCTCAACGCTTTCACCATTGATAAAGGAAGAAGCATCACTGGCCAGGTACAATACAAGGTCACCAACTTCTCTTGCCTCCCCTTCTCTTCTTAACGGGGTAGCAGCTGCTACATTGGTTCTTACTTCGGGTTTGGTAAATGTGTTATGGAAAGTTGTATTGATCATACCCGGGGAAACACAGTTGACCCGGATACCTTTAGGTCCTAATTCTTTTGCCAGCCCCCTCGTTAATGTGAGCACACCACCTTTTGCTGCAGAGTAGGCCAATGCGCCAAAGCCACCACCATCTCTTGCCGCCTGTGAACTGAAATTAACAATAGCCCCACCGGCTGTCATATGGGGAACAACTGCCCGGGTAACGAGGTAGACAGATTTCAGGTTCACATTCATAACCGCATCCCAGAATTCTTCATCCAGGTCTGCTAATACTTTTCTGCCCATCAAACCTCCGGTTACATTCACCAGAATATGAATGGTTTCCCCATAGGCCGCTACACAGCTAGTAATTACCTTTTTAACTTCTGACGCTTTTGTCATATCGGCCTGTACCAGGATAGCTTCACCACCAGCATCTTTAATCATTTGCCGGGTTTCATCCGCCTGTTCTTTATTACCAAAATAATTGATGCACACTTTGGCACCAGCCGCAGCCAGCTTCAACGATGCCTGTCTTCCGATATCTCTTGCGCCACCTGTAACGATGGCTACTTTACCTTTTAATGAATACATAACAAAACAGAATAAATATGTGAATGAACGCAGTTTGTGAAGAATAAGGCTGAACGAATGCCCCGGAAATGATACCCCGCATACATAGCAAAAAGTGCCGGGAAATGCAGATGATTATGACCTATGGCAAACTTTCACTTGTAATATTAGGCTGAATTATCAGGCAGCCATTTTTTAGCTCATTAGAAAAAGAATAAAATTTCAGCAAACTGCCAGCTTAAATCAAATGAATTTTATAATTTTTTAAACGTTTTCTAAAAAAAGAAAGCCGGGAACGTTACCGGCAACGCTACCGGGATTTCCGTAAGCTTCTTTATCATAGCTTTATTCCTTCATGTTTGCACTGTATTATGAATAAACCAGCCACGATCAAAGACATTGCTCGCCAGTTGAACATCTCTATTTCTACAGTATCCAGGGCTATGCGTAATGCGCCGGATGTAAACGCTGATACTAAAAGAGCTGTAATGGCTTTATCCGAAGAACTTAACTATCAGCCCAACAAACTGGCCCTAAGTCTTAAACAAAAACAAACCCATAATATCGGAGTGATCGTACCGAATCTTGACTATGTTCTCTCCACTATGGTAAAAGGGATTGATGAAGTAGCTTTAGAAGCCGGCTATACGGTAATGGTTTGCCAGAGCAATGAATCGTTTGGCCGGGAGATCGTTAATACCAGGAGATTGCTGGACAGTCTTGTTGATGGTTTCATTATCTCTGTTTCCAGCGAAACAAAAGTATTTGATCACTTCCGGAAAATACAGGAGAAACAAATGCCCATGGTGGTGTTTGATCGTGTTACTCCCTACTTAAAGGCACCGGGTGTACGAATAGATAATGAAGACGGTGGCTTCCAGGCTACCGAACATTTAATTGAACAGGGTTATAAACGCATTGCCATTCTTGCAGGCCCAAAAAATCTGGGGATCAGTAATCAACGACTAGATGGTTACCTGAAAGCATTAAAGAAATACAAAATAAAACCGGACGAAGACCTGATCATCAACTGCGATTTCAACCAGCAATATGCTTATATCGCTACCCAGGAATTATTAAGCATGAAAAAAAGACCGGATGCCATTTTCACCATTAGCGACCGGATGGCCATAGGCGCCATGCTGGCCATAAAAGAGAAAGGGTTAAAAATGCCTCAGGACATCGGGTTGGTTGGCTTCAATAACGAACCTGTGACCAGTCTTGTTACACCCGGCATTTCCAGTGTGGACCAGCCTGCATTTGAATTGGGCAAAGTGGCCGCCAAACTTTTCATTGAAACCATGCATAATAATAATGACATGAGCGATGTGGAAGAAGTATTGAAACCTAAACTGATCATCCGTGAATCCTCACTAAGAGCAATCCCTAAAAACGGTCGACTAAAATAAAAGCCATGCGAAAAATAGTTATACTATGTTTTTCTTTTATATGCTCCCTGCACTGCTTTGCAAAAACAATTCCTGTTAAAAATATAGACGAGCTGAATGTAGCAAATAAACAAGCGCAGCCAGGTGATGTGATCATACTGCAGAATGGTGTCTGGGCCAATGCGCTGATCAAAATCACCTGCAACGGAACCAAAGAGTCCCCGATACATTTCAAAGCGCAAACAAATGGGAAAGTGATAGTAAGCGGTCTTTCCTCGCTCAGGATTGGCGGCAACCATCTCATTGTGGAAGGTCTGTATTTTACCAATGGCCATGCTGCAAAAGATGCAGTAATCTCATTCAGGGCCAGCAAAGAGCAGGTAGCTAATCACTCCAGAGTAACCAATTGCGTCATTGAAAGTTTCAATAACCCAAAAAGAATGGAAGAAAACAATTGGGTGCTTTTCTATGGAAAAAATAACCAACTGGATCATTGCAGCTTTCAGGGCAAAACAAATATGGGTGTATTGCTGGCAGTGGTACTCGATGATGAAAGAAGCCGTGAAAATTTCCATTCAATCAATCATAACTATTTTGGTAGACGCATACCGCTTGGCTCTAACGGTGGCGAGATCATCCGGGTAGGTGTTTCCCAGCATTGCCAGTTCAATTCCAATACACAAATACTTAATAATTACTTCGAGTATTGTGATGGTGAGACAGAGATTGTTTCCATCAAATCGGGGAGCAATATTGTTAAAGACAATGTATTCAAAGAATGCCAGGGTTCCGTGGTCCTAAGACATGGTGATAACAATACGGTCAGTCATAATTATTTTATCGGCAACGACAAGCCGGGTACCGGTGGAGTTAGAATCATTAACAAAGGGCAAAAAGTTACAAGCAATGTATTTTACAAATGCCGGGGCGTTGATTTCCGTTCTCCTATGGCTATTATGAATGGTATTCCTAATTCTCCCGCACATCGTTATGTACAGGTAACCGATGCTTTTATCAGGGATAATGTTTTTTTTGAATGTGCTCCTGTCACTTTTTGTGAAGGAAGTGATACTGAGAGAACCTTACCGCCATCGGGAGTTGTTTTTGAACGAAATGATTTTTACAACAGCAGGGATAGTATCATTTACAAAGCCTATGATGATATCTCCGGCATTCGCTTTATCAATAACACAACAAGTCAGTCATTATCCCAGTCGTTACCAAACGGGTTTGATAAAGTACTAAACCCTGGCTCCAAACTACCACAAAGTACCCGCAATGCTGTGGCCCTTTCGGATAAATCCTATGCCTTTACTGGTGCATCCTGGTTTTCTGCAAAAATTAATCCCAGTACAAAAAAAATTACAACCGTTAACTGTAATACAACCGCAGAAATCAACCACCAGCTCGCCAAAAAAATACCTTTAACCATTATATTGACAAATCAGCAATATAAACTATTAAACCCCTTCCAGGTAGAAAGTCGGGTCCAGTTTATCAGCCATCAAAAGAAACCAGTCCAGTTTGAAACAGGGAATATGGAAAGTGTTTTTATCATTGCTGGCGGAGGCTATCTAATCCTTAATCAACTTATCGTGGATGGCAGTAAGGCTCATACAAAATATTTTATCGCAAGTGACAGTGCCGGTTCATCAAGCCACTATAACCTGACTATTAAGAATACAACGATCAGTAATTTTAATAAGGCCAATGGATGTGAGGCGGTCTTCTTTGCCTATAAATACATTATCGCAGACAAAATAGCTGTTCACAACAATACATTCTTAAATAACAACTGCACTGGTTTCCAGATGAATGACGAAACCGATAACAAAGGATATTACAGTGCAGAGAAAGTGTTTATAAGCCATACTAGTTTCACTAACCAGGGAGGCTCTTTACTAAATATTTACAGGGGCGGCAATGACGAAAGCACCCTGGGACCCGACCTTGTCTTCAGTCATAATAAAATCAATAATTGTAACACTGCTGCCGGATCAGCTCTAATAGAATTGACAGGCGTGCAGCAAACAAAAATATTTTCGAACCAGTTTTCAGGTTGCAACAGCCAGGGAACTCTGCTCCGCTATACAGATTTTGTAAGGGCTGATCATAAACTGGAAAGAAACGCAATTATCCGATCAGGAACAATTGCAGAAAACAAATTTGTTATAAAAAAAGACAACAGCATAAAATGATTCATTCCCTGACGGTTACCCGGTAACGTTCCCGGAGTTTTTTTACATTAATTGCTGCGCTTTAAATAGTTTTAACCAATTCAATTCATAACTCAGTTAAATAAGAACCATATGAAGATCATACACCAGGTACATCCCGACGATTTTGCCTCTTATAATACAAAACAAGTAAGAGAAAAATTTTTACTGGAAAATCTAGTGCAGGCCGACAAAATTGAATGTGTTTATACCCACTACGACCGCATGATCGTTGGGGCGGCTAACCCGGTAAACCAATCATTAACATTAGGCACTTATGACCAGTTAAAGACCGATCATTTTCTAAGCCGCCGGGAGATCGGTATCGTCAATATTGCAGGAACTGGATCTGTCAGCGTAGATGGAGAAAAATTTGACATGGAAAAACAGGACTGCCTTTATATCGGTAAAGGAAAAGAGAATATTGTTTTTTCGAGTGCAGGTAAAAATAATCCGGCCAAATTTATCTTCTTCTCCTGCCCTGCTCACCAGGAATATCCGACCCGGTTGATGAAACCAACGGAAGCATTACCAGCCGAACTGGGAAGCCTTGATAACAATAATCACCGGGTGATCAATAAATATATTCATCTTGATGGCATTAAAAGCTGCCAGCTGGTAATGGGAGTCACTAATTTCAAAAAAGGCAGTATCTGGAATACGATGCCACCGCACCTGCACGACAGGAGAATGGAATCGTATTTCTATTTTGATCTGCCCGAAGGACAACGGGTGATCCATTTCATGGGGCAGCCACAGGAAACCAGGCATATCTTTTTGAATAATGAACAGGCTATTCTTTCTCCTGCCTGGAGCATACACAGCGGTTGTGCAACAGCCAGCTATTCGTTTATCTGGGCTATGGCAGGTGAGAATATGGCATTCACCGATATGGACCCGGCTCCTCTACAAACCCTACAATAATAATTCAACAATAGTAGCATGTTAAATTTCAGAACAGATGGTAAGCTGGCGTTGGTAACCGGCAGCAGCCGTGGCATCGGTTTAGCGGTGGCAACTGCATTAGCAGAGTCGGGAGCAGATATCATTGGTGTCAGCAGCAAACTGGAAGCTTCCGGTTCCGATTTAGAAAAAGCAGTAACAGCTGCCGGCAAAAAATTTTATGCTTATCAATGTAATCTCAGTAACCGGGAATCCATTTATTCTTTTATTGAAAAAGTAAAAACTGATCACCCCCGGATTGATATTTTAATAAACAATGCAGGGCATATCATGCGGAAGCCTGTAGCCGAACACCCGGATGAATATTGGGACACGATCATTGATATTAACCTCAACGCACAGTTTATCCTGACCAGGGAGATCGGGAAAAGAATGGTGGAACAGGGCTATGGTAAAATTGTTTTTACCTGTTCCCTGTTATCCTTCCAGGGGGGCATCAACGTACCGGGTTATGCGGCCAGCAAAGGAGCTATCTCCTCTTTATTAAAAGCGTTTGCGAATGAATGGGCTAAATTTGGTGTAACGGTGAATGGAGTGGCACCCGGTTATATTGCAACTGATAATACAGCACAATTAAGAGCAGATGCAGAACGTAATGCAGCGATATTATCCCGCATCCCAGCTAATCGTTGGGGAACACCAGAGGATATGGCCGGTGCATTTGTGTTCCTTTCTTCTCCTGCATCTGACTACATGAACGGAACGATCGTAACAGTTGATGGCGGCTGGATGGGACGATAATAACAATGCTGCCTAAAAAATATACCTGATACCGGCAGTCCAGTAGAACAGGTTTCCAAAGTCTTGCCTGCTGGTTATTCCGTTTGTGGTCACAACAGGAATGTTCTGAGGAAAAGAGTACACCGGTGTGAATGAAATTTTACACTGGCTGAATGAATAACTAAGTGGCAGGCTGATATCAACGGACAATAGTTCAAATCGTCTTGTGGTACTGCTGATAAGACTTGTAACCTCTGATTCGCCGGTACCACCTCTGCCCGCCCTTCCCTTTGCACCACTTCTTCTGGTGGTATAATAATCAGAATAATAGTTTTGTGTTCCGGCTAATACATACACGGAAGGATAAATAGTAACCCGGTCATTAAACAACCAAAAACGACGGCTTAATTCAATTCCTGTTAACAGATCAGTTGCTTCCTGCCCAAATAATCCATTTACATCCAGCGTCAGTTCAAAGATGGAAAAATCATACCCGGTATATACGCCGATTCTTCCGGACATGGCGGAGGAAACGGCATAACTACTGTCATTAAATAGTTGTACGGATCCGTCTGCTCCTCCATACAGGCGGTTTTTAGAAAATAAATAACCACCCGAAAAACTAAACATATCGATTCTTCCTGCTGAGGCAGCGGTCAGATAAGATAATTGTCCCCTGACAAACAATCCAGATTTATGATAATATGATACAGCAGGAGAAATATAAGGACACTTTACAGAATCTTTCCTGCCGGCAAAGACCCAATCGCTGGCATAATTAACAGCTGCTGTAACATATGAACTGTTATACAAACTTCTAAGGTCGGTTGAATCCATTTTTTTTGCCGTCTGCCCCGCACTGAAAAAAGGAGCTAACAGACAGAGCAAAATCGTTACAGAAATATTCTTTTTCATAATGATTGAGTTGATAAAACAACACTCCCGTTATTTCAAGGAATAAATCCTTTCAATTGGGAGTGCTGCTTCTCCGTTACTTGTTAATTCCCAGATGGGCGCCCTGCACCCGCACCAGTACCCCTCTGACGGTTATCCTGTGTTTTCATCCGCTGTTCTGATCGTTGATGCTGCCTTTCCTGTTTCATTGCTTTCTCCCGAAGTCTGTCCTGGGACCGGTATTTATTGCCATCCATATCCAGGCATTGGCCATCTTTCAACCGCAGCCTTTTACCATTTTGTAGCTGGCAGGTTCCATCCGGGTTAACCGTGGTTCCATTCTGTAATACTAATTGTGTCTGCAATCTTGTCTGAACCTGGTCCTGTACTTTATAAGCAATTCCATCCTTCAGCAGGATATGTTCTTTGATCCGCAGCCGGTCACGGTCTTTATCCCGTTGCTGATCCTGAGCAAACACGGCTCCTGTCATTGTAATCAATGCCAGAAGCAAAAACACTAACTTTTTCATAAAGGATTATTTAAATTAAAAAATCGTTTTCAGTACTCTATGAGGGGATTTTTTTCTTTCCATCCCTACCATGGATTACCAGTTTCCATGGGGCTGTTTATAATAGCATCAAATGCTGCCGGAGTAAGATACTGTGGGGTATAAGTCTCACCTATCCATAGAATCTTTTTATAAAAGGATCGCAGGTGATTACGGCTTCCTTTTGTCAGGTTATTATACACCATAATTATGTCCTGGTTATCCACACTCACCAGGGCTGTTGTCAGGTCTGAAATATCCAGTTCTTCAATACTGGCACCAACTTTATAGGCTGCAGCTATACTAAGGTTGCCCTGGATGATCAGCTGGTTATATAAATTTTGCAGAACCTGGTTGGTAAAAATGCCCGGGCCATTTGCAGCTACCGGATCCGCCAGCTCATACTTATTCAGCAACATAAGAATAGCGTCCATATGTGTTTGTTCACTTGATGCGATGTTGCTGAAAATAGTCGTATTCCATTTCGTGAACATGGCCTTATAAACATCCCTAGCTAATTTTTCTTCTTCCCGCATAAAAAGGAGACTATTCTTTTCGGCTTCACTCAGTGGTTCAGCCGGCAGCCCGTTTATCTGTGCCTGAATGGCGGCTATATCCAGGCTAAGTGCAGCAGTATCATCAGCAATTACTGTATCATTCCCCTTTGAACAGGATGTAGTGATAAACAGAGCTATGACAGTTAACAGCAATAAAGAAATTGCTTTACTTATTTTTTTCATGACGTATGTTTTTTAATACTAAAAAATATTTGACATCCGCTTTTACCGGGCTCTCATCGGTTACGACCGGCATTACCTCTGCCTTGTCGTGTAAAACACCTGTTTTTTTGACCCCTTTCGGCAGTTGCGGCCCTTCTACCTTGTCCTTTACCCTTCTTCAAAAAAGGCCGGGATATTCCTCTATTTTCATAATTATCGCAAACAGAATTGTTATTGGCATCTGTATAATTTGCTGCCTCTTTGTTCGTTCCGGCTTTTGAATTTCGGGGGCCGGGAGATTGAGCAGACAAGAGGCTGCCCATAGCGACCAGAAGGATCGCTGTCAACATCAACTTTTTCATATTTATATATTTAAATTATTAAGGAGCTTCTTTATTCCAGCCTCTGCGGTTTTGCTGGTTCGCAGGGCCATGAATTCCCTCCTTTTTAAACAATGGCAGAAATACCTTTTCAAGTTCAGCCTCTTGCTCAGGAGAGCATTTATATTTTAGTAACAGGTAAAATTTATATGTTTCCATTTTCAGTTCGCCATGCATTTTCCCAATGCTTAATGAATACCTGTTTAATAACACTGTATCAGGTACAGGTTTTTTCAATTCGATAAACATCTCTTCTTTAAGCGTTTCAATCCTTTCTGCCAGTCCCATGGTACCGGACCGGAAAGCCTGGTTGATTTGCCGGAATGAATCCATTTGCTGATCATCAAACCCCAGTGTCTGCCGGAAGAATTTTCCATTCAGCACATTTCCGCCTGGAACATTATTCAGTTTCATATCGCCCCGATTTTTCTTTTCCTTGTAATTATGCACTAAAATTGTTCCTATAGTAACAGCATTCATTACTACCAGTAAAATCAGCAGCCAGTGTAAAAGTTTAATATTCCTCAGCATGTTACTTTTATTTTATTCCCCTTGCTTATAAAATTCAAGTTGCTCCATTCCGTAATCGTTTATGAGCACCACTTCATCAGGATAATTATTCCGCTCATATAAATTCCCGGTATAATAGCCCGCGGCAATGGCAACCAGCAAACTCATCGCAACCATCACTTTTTTCCAGGCCGGAATAAATGTGCTGGTGCGGTCCGTCCTTTCTTTTTCAATAGCAGCCATGATCCTGGTGGCAAGAAAAGGATTAAATGATGTATTCCTTTCTTCCCGGATGGCAGCCTGAATTTTATTTTCTATTTCTTGCTCTTTCATTTGCCGGGTCATTTAACTATTGGACACACTTGTTTTAATTATCTTACGGGTGGGGAATTTTTTTTCTAATTTTTGCTGAAGATTATTTTTAGCCCTGTAGATAAGTTGCTCCACGGCACCCGTACTAAGGTGCAGAATTTCAGCCACCCTGGCTTGTGGAAGCTCTTCGTATTTTGACAATATAAAAGCCACCCGTTGCATTGCAGGCAACTCATTCATGGCCTGGTAGATGAAAGCATTATCAGATTGTTCAACCATTTGTACATCTGCTTGTTTTTCTTTGGATCGTAACTGAAGAATATCTGATAATTCAACCCATAACTTCTGCCGCTTCTTTTTACGGAGAACATTCAAGCTGCTATTCACAGTAACCCGGTACAACCAGGTGGAGAAAGCGGCTTTTGCATCAAACGAGGAAAGAGACTTGTACACCTTAATAAAAACATCCTGTACAATTTCTTCGGCATCTTCTTTATTATGAAGCAATCCAATTGCTATCCGAAAGACAGTGGACTGGTATTTCTCGACTAATCGTTCAAAATCTCTTTGATTGCCGTTCAGGACATTTTGTATAAGTTCAGTATCGTCCACACTAATGCATGTTATCTGTTAGACACAACGGAAGCAAAAACCTTATGCCTTAAAAAGATTATTCAATTGTTGGAGGAAAAGGTAGACAAACAGAATCGGGTATTCTGTAACGTACATCACAAAGCATGGCACCTGGTTTAATTTTCCGATAGCTGGAGAAAAAAGATAATCCAATCCCTGGCAGGGTATGATAACGCATACATCAATACAAACCGGGATCTTTCTAAAATAAAGAAGCCAAACATTGCTGTTTGGCTTCTTTTGTTTTGGTCGGGAAGACAGGATTCGAACCTGCGACCCCCTGGTCCCAAACCAGGTGCGCTACCGGCCTGCGCTACTTCCCGGGCCATAATAAAAGCCTGCCGGTCTTTGCAGGCTCCTGCGGAGAGGGAGGGATTCGAACCCTCGGTACAAGTTTAAGCTCGTACAACGGTTTAGCAAACCGGCCCTTTCGGCCACTCAGGCACCTCTCCCTAAGAACTTTACCCCGTTTTTACCGAAGGGGTGGCAAAAATAAAGATTAATTGCTTTCCTCCGGCATCTTTAACCGTTTAAATTCAATAAAAAAAGAACCCCATCATCGCCAGGAGCGAGACGGGGCTGGTTCAATAATTTATTGAAACCGTCCAAAGTATCTTACATGGCAGCTAACTGCACTTTCTGTTGCAATTCTAAAACGTTTTCCCTGAACACAGTATCTGTATCCATCAGGTCTTTCACGGTCTGGCAGGAATGGATGACCGTGGTATGGTCTCTTCCTCCAAAATGCTCACCAATTGTCTTCAGTGAATTTTTGGTGAAAGCTTTTGCCAAATACATAGTGATCTGCCTTGCCTGTACGATCTCTCTTTTGCGGGTTTTCTGCAAAAGCTTATCATAAGACACGTCAAAGTATTCACATACCATTCGCTGAATGGTTTCAATAGTGATCTCTTTGCTGGATGATTTGACGAAGTTGCGTAACACTTTCTTAGCTAAATCAAGGTCAATTTCCCTCCTGTTCAGCGAAGATTGTGCCAACAGTGATATTAAAGCACCCTCCAGTTCCCTTACATTACTATTAATATTATACGCAATATATTTCACCACTTCTTTGGGCATTTCCAACCCATCGTTCTTCATTTTTCTCTCCAGGATGTCAATACGGGTGTCATAATCAGGTACCTGCAGGTCCGCACTCAAACCCCAGCGGAAACGACTCAGTAATCTTTCCTGCACGCCTTCCAGGTCTTTTGGTGGTTTATCCGAAGTCAGGATCAGTTGTTTCCCGGACTGGTGGAGGTGGTTAAAAATGGCAAAGAAAGCATCCTGGGATTTTTCAGCCTTTGCAAAGAACTGAACATCATCAATGATCAGCACATCGATCAGCTGGTAGAAATGAATGAAATCATTGATCGCATTATTCCGGCTGTGATCCATGAACTGGTTGATGAATTTCTCAGAACTTACATACAACACCACTTTATTGGGATTCGACCTTTTTACCTCGTTGCCAATGGCCTGTGCCAGGTGTGTTTTGCCCAAACCTACCCCACCATATATAACAAGAGGGTTAAAGGAATTTGCACCTGGTTTTTCCGCCACTGTTTTACCAGCACGACGGGCTACCCGGTTGCAGTCACCTTCTATAAATGCATCGAATGTATAAATATGGTTGAGCTGCGGGTCAATCTGCATTTTTTTCAGACCCGGTATAACGAACGGATTCTTGACTGGATTATTTATGACTAATGGAAAATCCATTTCGTTATTTGAAAAAGTTTTAAATCCTTGTCCGCTTACATCCATGGTAACAGGTTTGTTCTTACTGTTGCCACTGTCCACCATGATGCGGTATTCGAGGCGGGCCTCTTTACCCAACTCTCTCTTTAATGTCTTCGCTAATAAATTTACGTAATGTTCTTCAAGGTATTCAAAAAAGAATTGGCTGGGAACCTGTATAACAAGTACATTATTTTTTAAGGAAACCGGCGTGATAGGTTCAAACCATGTTTTGTAATGCTGCCACTCAACAATATCCTTGATGATCTTTAAGCAATTGGTCCAGACTTTTTCAGCATTTTTCTCCATCTGTCAACTAGCAGTTTATATATCGTGTTAACTATAGTCCTTTGAAATGTCCAATAATATTCTTCACACAATGTCGATAAAAAAAGTTGGACAGGACGGCGAATATCTACATTTCTTTTATAAAAAAAAATTTTTATTCCCCTGATTTTTTGGTAACTGAAATAGACCGGGAATTTGCCATTTTTTTGCCCGAAAATTTGGAAAATTCAAAATCTAATCTACCTAAAATTATCCCGGCCCAGCCCACCTGGTTTACCACCACATCATCCCCCTTTTTATTTTTGAACGCAACAGGATTGTCAAGGAATGTATGTGTATGGCCACCAATGATCAGGTCGATATTGTTTGTTTCTTTAGCCAGTATCTCATCGCTCACTTTATTGCTTCCCTTGTACTGATAACCCAGGTGAGACAAACAAATGATCATATCACATTTCATATCTTTTTTTAATCGTTCAGCTACTTCATTCGCCTTTTCAACAGGATCAAGATATTTAGCACCCGCTGATAAATTATCAGGAACTAATCCCTGCATTTCAATCCCCACACCTAACATACCGATCTTTAGCTTCCCTTTGGTAAATATCTTATAAGGTACCGTTTTATTCTCCATTGGGGTGCCGGCAAAATCATAATTACTGACCAGCATCGGGAAGTTTGCATGATTATGTAACTGTGTAGCTAAATTTTCCAGCCCGCCATCAAAATCGTGGTTACCGATCGTGCAGGCATCGTACCGCATGGCAGACATGGCTTTTATTTCTGGCTCTCCTTTATAGATATTAAAATAAGGAGTGCCCTGGAAGATATCGCCTGCATCAAGTAATAATACGTTTTCTTCCTCTTTTCGTACCTGTTCGATCAGTGCAGCTCTTGCTGCCACACCTCCTAATCCCTGGTTGCGGCCACCATCCATGGGAAAAGCTTCCAGCCGGCTGTGCACATCATTGGTATGAAGAATAGTAAGCTTTTGTGGTGCCAGGTATTCAGCAGCCTCCAGTAAAGATGGTCCTGCCAGTATGGCTCCCGCAGAAAGGGCTGTTTGCTGTATAAATTTTTTTCTACTGAGCATTGGTAACACGGTTTTCTTCGTTCGCAGTTATATTCTTTCCCTGGCTTTTCAGTGTATTGATATAATCAAAGAGAGCATCCCGCATCAGGTAGCCGATATTGATTTGGGGTATAGTTCGCAACATCGCTGCATCATCGCCTCCATTAGCTACAAAATCAGAGTTGGCGGTGGTATAGGTTGCTTCAGGATCCAGTGGTTTGCCGCCGATCAGCACATTGACCGCCTTTTTATCTTTTATCTGCATAGTCATTCCGGCTACCGGCCAGCCGCCTCTTCCGGCTATATGATCTAATAATTGTTGCAATACGGCTCCTTTCATTTTTTGCAACAGCAACACATTATCAAAAGGCATCAGTTCAAATATCTTTCCCCGTGTCACAGTACCTGCAGGCAATTGTGTCAGCCTGATACCGCCAAAGTTCATAAAAGCCACATCGACCTTTGTCTTGAATCTTTCATTGGCCATTGTAAAAAAAGCATCTGCCATAAAGTTTCCAAGTGTGCCTTCCGGTGCTTTTTTCTCCAATGATTTTTCTGCAATACCAACCACATCATTCATACTCATATTAACGCTGTCGCTATATGGCTTCAGCACACTCAGCAAAACAGAGTCCTTTGCCTGTGATGAATTGATCCGGTAATCTTTATATTGTATGCTTTGGGGCTGGTAGGCCGGTTTGCAGGAACTGACCTGGATAACTACTAATAAAATAAGGGCAATCGGGATTGGTCTCATACTAATCAATATGCCTGAAGGTAGTAAGATTTTTATATCCCGAAGAACTGATTTTACTCTTTTAAAAACAAACTTTCGTCAGCTTTTTTTTATTTGCATCTTTGCAGCGCAAAAGTTTTTTTCAGGATAAAAACCTGACCCCAATGCAAAAGACAATTATCCTCAAACTGCTTCCTTCAGAAGCAGCCAATGAGCAGCTAATAAAGCAATACATTGCTAAAGCAGAGGCTGTTAACTCCTCAGCTGTTTCGGGTTACCATATTCTCAAAAGCTCCATCGATGCCCGCAGCAAACAGGCATGGGTGAACCTGCAATTACAGGCATATATCAGCGAACCGTACGAACAACGGCAATTACAAACGTTTAAGTTCGACGATGTAACAAAAGCCACCAAAAAAGTGGCTATAGTTGGTGCAGGACCGGCTGGCTTATTCGCTGCTTTAAAATTGCTGGAATATGGCATCAAACCCATTATACTGGAAAGAGGGAAGGATGTACGGTCCCGCAGAAGAGACCTGGCTGCACTGAACAAAGAAGGAGAAGTGAACCCCGAAAGCAATTATTGCTTTGGCGAAGGTGGTGCCGGTACTTACAGTGATGGCAAATTATATACCCGCAGCTCCAAACGGGGTGATATCAACCGTATCCTGAATCTCTTTGTCCGCTTTGGGGCGGAAGAAAAGATATTGTACGAAGCTCACCCGCATATTGGTACGAATAAACTTCCGCATATCATCACTGCTATGCGAAAACAATTGCAGGATTGTGGTGCTGACTTTCTGTTTGAAAAAAAAGTGGTTGACCTGATCATCTCCAGTAACAAGATCAAAGGAGTGAAAACGGCTGATGGGAACAGTTTTGAAGCCGATGCCGTTATCCTGGCCACGGGTCATTCTGCCCGTGATATTTTTCAATTACTGCATGATAAAAACATACTGATCGAAGCAAAACCCTTTGCATTGGGTGTAAGAGTGGAGCATCCGCAAAGCCTGATCGATAGCTCGCAATACCATTGCATGGTAAGGGATCGTTTTTTACCCCCGGCTGCCTACAGCCTGGTGCAACAGGTGGATGGCAAGGGTGTTTTCTCTTTTTGTATGTGCCCGGGTGGTATCATTGCACCGGCTGCCACCTCACCGGGTGAATTAGTAGTAAATGGCTGGAGCCCTTCAAAACGAAATAATCCTTACGCCAACAGCGGCATTGTTGTTTCAGTAGAGGAAAAAGATATCCAGGCTTTCAAAAAACATGGTGCATTAGCGGCCATGGAGTTTCAACGATCTGTAGAACAAAAAGCATTTACTGCCGGGGGTGGAAAATTTGTTGCCCCTGCACAACGACTGGTTGATTTCACCCAAAATAAAATCTCCTCCCAACTACCCGACTGCTCTTACCTGCCGGGCATTCACTCTGTATCATTAAAAGAAGTACTTCCCTCATTTATTCATAAAAGCTTACAGGAAGCCTTTGTGGCCTTTGGTAAAAAAATGAAAGGATATTATACGAATGATGCCGTCGTGGTAGCTACAGAATCAAGAACCTCCTCTCCTGTCAGGATACCAAGGGATCCGCAGACATTGCAGCATCCGCAAATTGCAGGTCTTTATCCCTGTGCGGAAGGTGCTGGATATGCAGGGGGCATTGTGAGTGCCGCCATGGATGGTGAACGGGTAGTGGATATGATCACTGCTGTTCTGCACCCTGCTTCCGGGAAATAAGTAGTTTCTTCTTCAACAACTCGTTATTTCGCCAGGCTTTCAATTCATTTTTGAGATCGTCTTTCACTTTATCACCGAATGGCTTTGTTGACAGCTGAGAAAGATCGGGCTTGCCTGCATCCACCCAGGCAGTATACCAAAAATCAGCGATCATTTTAGCTGAATATAATAATTGTTCATTGATCGTTTTGCCCAATTGCTTACTGTATTCCTTTGCAAACGCTGTGGTAAAGGATTTTGATTCACGGCCACGGCGTACCTGCACCCTGAACTTGGTGGAATCAACAAATCCCTTGGTAGCAGCTATTTCTTTTCCAAACACATCGGGTAATAATGTATGAGCCCTCCTGATGCAATCCCAGATAGCCTGCTCAGGATCGGATAAGTACTTTGCTTTATGTTTACTGTATAAATTATACTGGTCGATCTCCAACTCAGGGATCATCGATTCCCATAAACTATGTAAGCCTTTCTGATTGGTCAGTTGCCCATCATAATTCAATGAAGTATGTAACGGAACATTGGCATCTCCAACATAATGACCCAGGTCAGCAGCGTAAAAGAGAATACTGTCTTTATTCCCGGAACGAAATGCCTCTGTAAGTTTGTGTTTCGTCACAATAACCTGGTAAGGTACATATCCGTATTCCAGCAGGCTGTCTTTAGTATACCGCTTCACTGCGTCATTCCATATTAAAGGCATTTTCCAGGCAGCAGAATCTCCAAAAGCTTCCAGGTCAATAAAATGTTTGGAGGCTTCTGAGGAATCCTGGTTACGCCGCTGATCCGGTCTCACCGAATGCTCCACCAGGTAATTCATATTGGAATAAAAGAACGACCGCATCGGTTTAGGTAATTGATAGACGGCCAGCTGATGCGTGGTGCGATGCACGAGGAAACCCCATCCGCTGAACACAACAAATACTATCAACAAAAACGTCAGCCGGAACAACCTGTTTTTCATACTTTATTATCTATTGAACTGCGAAGTTGGATAAAAATCGTAACCGGGCAAACGATTTATCATTATTTAACCTGATGCAGTTCACGCCTCAAATCATGCTTTTCACCGATATGAAAAGGCGATGAAACCGGGTTAAACTATATTTGACAGACAAAACCATTATATATGCCGCTGCTGGAGCTACAAAACCTGAAAAAATACTTTGCTACTCAAAAGGCAGTTGATGATATCAGTTTATCAATCGAGCCGGGAAGCATCTTTGGATTATTAGGCCCGAATGGTGCCGGGAAAACCACCCTGATCAGGATGATCACCGGTATTTTTTACCCGGATGAAGGCCAGATCATTTTTGATGGTAAAAAATTTGACCCCGTAAATGATATTGGCAGGATCGGCTATATGCCCGAAGAAAGAGGGTTGTATAAAAAAATGAAGATCGGCGAACAAACACTCTACCTCGCCCAGTTAAAAGGCCTTGGCCGTTCAGATGCTACCAAAAAGATCAAGGAATGGTTCATCCGTTTTGAAATGGAAAGCTGGTGGAATAAAAAAGTAGAAGACCTTTCAAAAGGAATGCAGCAAAAGTTACAGTTTGTCACTACCGTTTTACATGAACCAAAGCTGATTATCCTCGACGAACCATTTAGCGGACTGGACCCCGTGAACAGCAACCTGATCAAAGAGGAAATATATAAGCTGGCACAAAGTGGCACTACTGTTATTTTCAGTACACACCGGATGGAGCAGGTGGAAGAAATATGCAGCCAGATCGTATTGGTAAACAAAGGGCAAAAGATACTGGACGGAACAGTAAAGGAAGTAAAACAAAACTTTAAGGAAAATCTGTTCAGCATTGGTGTTAACCAGTTGCCCGGTTCACTGAACGGTAACAGCCCGTTTGAAGTAGTGGGTAATAAAGAGCAGGCCTTTGTGGTGCGAATCAAAGCAGGCAGTAAGCCGAATGATGTGCTGCAATACCTGCTGCAACAGGGAAGTGAGATCCATTCTTTTAATGAAATACTGCCCTCGCTCAATGATATTTTCATCAAGCTGGTGGAAGGTACTCCGACAGCCCGCCAGTTTCAACAGGTAAATAACTGATCTGACCACCATTAAAATCATTCCAATGAACAAGATACTGCTCATTATAAAAAGAGAATACCTGACGAAGGTCAGAAAGAAAACATTTATTATCAGTACACTCTTATTCCCCCTCCTATACCTGGGTCTCATTTTCGGCATCGGGTACCTGGGAGAAAAATCAAAGAAAAACTTAACCGTAGCCGTTGTTGACTCTTCCGGTTATTTTGATGCGGGAAGGATCGCAAGAGCGAACGGTAAAGACAGTTCCTCTGTATTAGTACTGACAAATATAAAAGTGGATAGCCTGAAGGAAAACCTCGGAGCGACCAGTTTTGATGCATTTGTTGTTATACCAGCTATCGGTGATTGGAAAAATGGCTTAAGAAACATCCCGCTCCAGGCCGACAAAACACTGGGATTGGAAACAGCGATGCCAGTGCAATCCAAGCTGAATAATATATGGGGTGAGATCAAAAATGAAAAACTCGGTATCAGCGACAGCACCATCAACCAGCTGGAATCAAGCCAGGTAACTATCAAACCTGTCAATATCAACGATGAAAATGCCGATTCCAAAATCGCCGGAACGATTGGCTATGTGGCAGGCTTTCTTATTTATTTTATTTTATTGATCTACGGATCCCAGGTAATGATGGGGGTGATGGAAGAAAAAACCAATCGCATTGCGGAAGTGATCGTTTCTTCTGTAAAACCATTTCAACTGATGCTGGGTAAGATCCTGGGCATTGGCCTTGTTGCACTAACGCAGTTCTTTCTCTGGATCGCCTTTATTTTTATAGTCTATAATGTTACCAAAGCATCCGGGGCCGGTGATTCCGTAAGTGGTATGGTAGGTGGCGTACAAAAAGTATTTTCCAGCATTAACGTTCCGCTTGTTCTATTCTGCTTTGTATTCTATTTCTTAGGTGGTTTCTTTTTCTATTCCTCCTTATATGCTGCTATCGGCAGCGCCGTTAATGAAGACATGAGAGAAGCGCAATCGTTAAGCTTCCCGGTAACCATGCTTGTTATTTTCTCGATCGCTTTGATGTCAATGGCGATGAATGATCCTACCGGACCTATAGCAGTATGGGGCAGCATTATCCCCTTCAGTTCACCAATTGTGATGATGGCAAGGATACCTTATGGCGTACCCGGTACTGTTCCCTGGTGGCAGCTGGGGCTTTCTATGGCTTTATTAATTGCCGGCTTCGTTTTCACCACCTGGTTTGCTGGTAAAATATACCGCACAGGTATCCTTATGTATGGCAAAAAACCAACCTGGAAAGAACTGATCAAATGGGCATTCCGGAAAAACTGATCCCGATAACTTCCAATACAAAAGCACCTGCCCCACAGGTGCTTTTTTGTTAAAATTTCCTGCAAAATAAAAAGGATGCAACCAAATACGAATACAATCGTATATTTGATACGAAGTATTTCGTGATTCTTTTTAACCTTAAAACAACTTGTATGAAACCAGGAACCTTAACCAGCCGCCGCATCTGGCTTCCCGTGCTGGCTCTTGGGCTGATTGTTGCACTTGTATCGTGGGACAGAAAACAAAGCCCCACCGGTACTTACCAGCAAGAGGCCAATCCAACCGACACAACACCCAAAAAGAAAAAAATCCATACTGACAAAAAAGCCCGTGACCTTGATGAGGTGCTGGCAGAAATGGAAAATGTGGACATGGACAGGGAAATGAAGAATGTTCATGAAGAATTAGCCAAAGCATTAAAAGAGATTGATGGCGAAAAGATCAGGCTGGAAGTGGAAAAAGCCATGAGGGAGGTAGATTTTGCCAAAATCAAAACAGAGATCGAAAGTGCTATGAAAGAAGTCGATTTCGACAAGATCAAAAAAGAAGTACAGGAGTCCATTGCAAAGATCGATTTCGACAAGATCAAAGCCGAAATAGAACAAGTGAAAAAGATCGACTTCAAAGAAATGGAGATAGAAATGAAGAAAATGCACGAAGAGCTCCAAAAGATCAAACCAGAGATCGAAAAAGAAATGGCGAATGTGAAAGTGGAGATGGGAAAAGCAAAAGTGGAAATTGAAAAAGCTAAGGCAGAAATAAAAGAGTATAAAACATTTGTAGATGGCCTGAATGAAGATGGGCTTATCGATAAAAAAGGCTCCTATACCATCAAACACAAGGATGGTGAATTAACCATTAATGGTAAGAAAACTGATGCAGCTGTTTATAATAAATACCGCAGCTTCCTTGAAAAGCATAAGAAATTTAATATCGAGAAAAGTGAGGATGATTTTGATATCGATATGGATTAAGTGCCGCCGTAACCAGCCATGAAAAACAAAAGGGATGCAATTGCATCCCTTTTTTATATTTTTCTTGTACTCTTAAAAGTCGGAGAAGTGAAATGGGGAAGGCATCAGGTCGTAACTGCCACTTTCTATCATTTCAATATTTAACTGGAATGCCTCATCTGTCTTCACTACGATCTTTTCCTTCGTTACTTTTTTAAAGCCTGCTTTTTCAAAAACAAATTTATAGGTACCCGGCTTTAATTCATCAAATGCAAAGCCCCCCTCCTCATTGGTCAAAACAATTTTTTCTTTTTTGGATACAAGAAAAGCCGTTACAGAAACGTCTTTCAGTGGTTTCTTAGAATCTGAATGTGTTACCGTGCCATTTAAATCATCTTTTTTCCCTTTATGACAGGTACCTGCACCCGGATCGCTACTGCCTGCTTTAGCGGCTGTAAAACCCAAAAGGCCAACTGCAAGAAGAATGACTTTAGGTTTCATGAATAAATAGTTTAATCGTTGGTTAAATGGTATACGAAATGTTCCGTGGTTAAAATTAAAGCATTTTAACCGGATTCAGCAAGGCCTTATTAAATTCTTCCCATACATTTTTTACGATCTCTCCCGCAGGTAAAATACGATCCAGTAATGCACTCACCTGTCCGATTTCCAGTTCACCTTCCTCCATGTTTCCTTCAAACATTCCCTTCTTAGCCCTCCCCCTTCCCAGTAACGTTTTTAATTCCTCAGCAGTTGCTCCACTGGCTTCAGCTTCTTGCACTTGCTGATAAAATTTATTCTTAATAAGTCGCACCGGAGTGAGCTGCTTCAGCGTTAAAGCCGTGTCGCCTTCCGCCGTATTCACTACCGCTTTTTTGAATTCTATATGTGATGACGCTTCTTCACTGGCCACGAAGGCACTACCCATTTGTACCCCTTCAGCACCCATCACCATCGCTGCCAGCATTTGTATTCCCGTTGCTATCCCGCCTGCAGCAATAACCGGGATCTTCACCGCTTCAACCACTGCCGGTATCAATACCATCGTAGTTGTTTCTTCCCTACCATTATGTCCTCCTGCTTCAAAACCTTCTGCCACCACCGCATCACATCCTGCCTCTTCCGCCTTCTTTGCAAATTTGGAAGAACTAACCACATGCACCACAGTGACACCCTTTTCCTTTAAGACGCTGCTCCATGTTTTCGGGTTACCGGCAGAGGTAAAAACAATTTTCACTCCCTCCTCCAGTATGATCTGTATATGCTTATCAATATCGGGATACAACAATGGGACATTGACTGCAAAAGGCCGGTTAGTAGCTGTTTTGCATTTCCGGATATGCTCCCGTAATACATCGGGATACATTGAGCCACTTCCAATAATACCCAGCCCCCCAGCATTACTGACAGCACTGGCCAGGCGCCAGCCACTGGCCCAGATCATGCCTGCCTGGATGATAGGGTAATCAATACCAAAAAGTTTTGTGATACGATTGTTGAAGGGAGTCGTGAGGTGTAAGTCAGGAATCATGAGGAATTACTAGTTAGTGGGCATAAAGATAATTCATGGCTCACTACTGCCGGCTAATGACTGGTTTTATCCCAGGTCGATACTTGTGTTGTCACCAATATTAAGGGTTCTTGTTTCGCCCTTCAGGTCCGTATCACTGCCGATGATGGAGGAGTCCAGTACGATATCAAACAGATCAGAAAAAGAGCCAATGATCGAGTTCTTGATAATGGAAGAGTCAATAGTAGTATTCTCCCCAACCGCCACATTGGGTCCGATGATTGAATTCTTGATAGTGCAACCATCACCAATACTCACCGGGTGAATGATCACCGTATTTTCAAACCGTTCAGGGTCCGTTTTAGGCGCAAACTTTTTCAGGAGGATCGCATTTGATTCCAGCATCGTTTCCTTCCGGCCGCAATCAAACCAGTTCTCAACTTTGAATGACCTGAACTTTGCCCCGAGATTTATCATACAATCCAATGCATCGGTCAGGCTGTATTCCCCATGGGTGCGAAGTCCTTGCCGGATATTATTTTCCAGGCATTGAAACATCTGTTCGGTTTCTTTGATCTTATATACCCCAACCAGGGCAAGGTTCGATTTGGGGATCTGAGGTTTCTCCACCACATGATCAATGATACCTTCCTCATTGATCTCGGCTACTCCAAAATCTCTGGGGTCATCTACTTTCCGTAAACCCAACATGGAAAAAGGGCTGTTTACTACTTCTTTTACATCATATTCACAGATGCTGTCGCCCAGCACCACAAACACCTCATCATTGTTCACAATATTCTTGGTCAGCCTGATGGCATGCCCAACACCCTGCCGGTCAGCCTGGTGCACATAGTGCGCCTTCAGGTCAGGATATTTATTCCGAACATGATCCTGGATCTTATCACCCAGGTAGCCTACGATGAAGATGAATTCGTTGATACCCGCCTCCCGCAACTGATCAATGATGATGCTGAGCACAGTCTTGCCTGCCAGTGGAATTAAAGCCTTGGGTTGCGTATAACTATGAGGACGCAGCTTTGTGCCTGCACCCGCTACTGGTATGATCGCTTTCATTGAACCTAACAACCGCCGGGGGCGGTAACCTTTTTTATAAATTAAAAGCCAACGAAAGTAACGATTTTAGAATAAACAAAAACTTTGCACAAGCCACCCACCCGATGCCCGGCTAACTTACTTTTGCAGCAGATTTTACAAGGTGCCCAACCCAAGTACTGCTATCTACTTCGTTGCGTCGCACACTTCATCGTCCGGTAATTCTATTCAGCTAAACGAAATATCAACAACCCGTATGCAAAAAGACACGGTAATATTTGACCTCCTCAACAAAGAACTGGACCGTCAGCGTCATGGTATTGAACTGATCGCTTCAGAAAACTTTACCTCGCTGCAGGTGATGCAGGCCATGGGAACAGTAGCCACCAACAAATATGCTGAAGGTTATCCCGGCAAACGTTATTATGGCGGTTGTGAAGTGGTGGATGAGATCGAAACGCTGGCCATTGAACGATTAAAAAAAGTATTCAATGCTACCTGGGCCAACGTGCAACCTCACAGTGGTGCCCAGGCCAATGGAGCTGTTTTTCTTGCCGTCATGAAACCCGGTGAAAAAATCTTAGGTCTTGATCTTAGCATGGGCGGGCATCTTACGCATGGAAGTCCGGCCAATTTCAGCGGTAAAACTTACCAGGCCCTGCATTATGGCGTTACTAAAGATGGTATTGTTGATTATGACCAGTTAGAAAAAACTGCCCTGGCTGAAAAACCGAAAATGATCATCTGTGGTGCTTCTGCTTATAGCCGCGACTGGGATTATAAACGCATCCGTGAAGTAGCCGATAAGATAGGTGCCATTGTGTTTGCAGATATTGCACATCCTGCCGGCCTGATCGCTTCGGGCTTATTGAATGACCCGTTTGATCATTGTCATATTGTTTCTTCCACTACGCATAAAACATTACGGGGACCAAGAGGCGGCATCATCATGCTGCGTCATGATTTTGAAAACCCCTGGGGCATTAAAGATCCCAAAGGAAATACAAGGATGATGAGCCAGTTATTGGATCTCGCCGTCTTCCCCGGCACGCAGGGCGGGCCATTAGAACATGTGATCGCTGCCAAAGCTGTTGCATTTGGTGAAATACTGTCCGAAGATTTCAAAGCATATGGCAAACAGATCATTAGCAATGCACAGGCAATGGCCAGGGCTTTTGTAAGCCGTGGTTATAACCTCATCAGTGATGGCACCGACAACCACCTGATGCTGATCGATCTCCGCAATAAGAATCTCACCGGTAAAAAAGCCCAGGAAACGCTGGACAAAGCTCATATCACCCTGAATAAAAATGCCGTGCCTTTTGATGATAAATCCCCGTTTGTTACTTCCGGTATCCGGGTCGGCGTTCCGGCTATCACGACTAGAGGCATGAAAGAAGCAGATATGGAAACAGTAGTTGCCTTTATTGATAAAGTGCTGATGAATGCAGATGATGAGACGATAGTAGCGGGAGTAAAAGCAGAAGTAAAAGAATTTATGAAACAGTTCCCTTTGTATCCTGAACTCGGTTAAAAGTGTTTTAATAAAAGACATCCGCCAGCAACGGATGTTTTTTTATGTCCCGCAGGGTCATACGCATTACATTCAGGATTCACTATTTTAGCAGTAAATATTCAATGTCATGATACAGCGCCAGCAAACATTGTGGTTATTTTTAGCAACCCTTTGTGCCATATTAAGTTTTCAATTCCCTTTTTTGACCGGCACAAAACTGATCAATACCCAATCCGTGGCTGAAGACCTTGATGCAGCCAGTAATTTCTTCCTGCTGATCATGACAGGTGCTTCCGTGATCCTGTCTGTTATAACTATTTTTATGTTCAAGGACAGGAAACTGCAAATTCAGCTTTGCCTGTTAGGCATAATTTTGTCTGTAGGTATCCTTGCCGTTTACATCGTGCAAATGCAAAAATTTGAAAATTCCACCTTAGCCCTCTACTGCATTTTACCCTTTGTAGTTTTAATAAGTTATTTCATGGCTTTCCGGGGTATCCGGAAAGATGAAAAACTGGTAAAGTCTTTAGACAAATTGCGCTGATCAGAGATACTTCGCTGTATGGCTTTCCTTATTCTTTTTCAGATCTGCGGGTTTTCCGGCAAATACTAAATTACCACCGCCATCTCCTGCTTCAGGCCCAAGATCGATCACCCAGTCGGCACTGCGGATGACATCAGTATTGTGCTCGATCACCAAAATTGAATGCCCCTGTTCAATCAGTGCATTAAATGAAGCCAATAATTTTTTGATATCATGAAAGTGAAGTCCTGTTGT
>CADEDV010000003.1:97532-117077 GCA_902826165.1 uncultured Bacteroidota bacterium | reverse complement strand
TCTCCTTTACAGGTATCACATCGTCCGCCATCCACGTTAAAAGAAAAGTGTTTGGGTTGGAAACCTCTCATCTTACTAAGCGGCTGCCGGGCATACAAATCCCTGATTTCATCATAGGCCTTGATATAAGTGACCGGGTTGCTTCTTGATGATTTACCAATGGGATTCTGGTCCACCATTTCTATTTGTGCAATACTCTCCATATCGCCGGTGATCGCTTTATGAAAACCCACCTTATCACCGAACTCACCTTTTATCTTTCGTAATGCAGGATATAGTATTTGTTTAACCAGGGTTGTTTTACCACTTCCGCTCACACCGCTTACCACGCACAACACATTCAATGGGAATTGAACGGTGATGTTTTTGAGATTATGTTGCCTTGCTCCTTCGATAGTAATTGAACTGTTCCATTTACGAATGGTCTTAGGAGGATCAATACTCAATTGCCCGCTGAGGTATTTTCCCGTCAGGCTATCCGGGTTAGCCACCAGTTCATCATAATTACCCGCAGCTACCACTTCTCCGCCCAGGTGAGAAGCTAACGGACCCATATCAATAATATGATCGGCTTCCCGCATCATCATTTCGTCATGCTCCACCACCACTACTGTATTGCCCAGGTCTCTCAATTCTTTCAGCACTTTGATAAGATTCGTCGTATCTCTGGAATGAAGACCTATTGATGGCTCATCTAGAATATAAAGTGAGTTGGTAAGGTTACTTCCCAAACTTCTGGTAAGTTGAATACGCTGGCTTTCACCACCACTTAATGAATTAGCAAGGCGGCTAAGAGTTAAATAACCTAGTCCCACTTTTATTAATGTATCGATCCGGTTGTTCAGTTCGATCAGTATCCGTTTTGCCACTTCTTTATCGTGGGTACTGAGTTTTTTTCCTGACTCATCAAACCAAAGTTTCAAATATTTCACGGGCATATCACTCAGCTCACCAATATGCTTGCCATTTACTTTCACATATAAGGCTTCTTTTCTCAAACGGTATCCCTTACAGTCGGGGCAATTGGTTCTGCCTCTGTAACGGCTCAATAAAACCCGGTACTGCACTTTATACAACTGCGATTCCACATCTTTAAAGAAAGCATTGATCCCAATCCCATCCACTCCTTCCCATAAAATTTCATATTGTTTATCCGTAAGATCAGCAATGGGTTTGTGCACCGGGAAATTGACCTTCTTGGCTACTTTAATGAATTGTTGTCTCCACCAATCCAGCTTTTCGCCTTTCCATGGTGCAACAGCCCCTTCATATACGCTTAGCCGCCTGTCAGGAATAACCAGGTCGGCATCGATTCCCAATACCTGGCTGAATCCTTCACAAGTAGGACAAGCGCCAAAAGGATTATTAAAAGAGAAGAGATTGGGTACTGGTTCCTCAAACTGCATTTCATCCAGCTCAAACCGGTTGTTGAAATGCAGTAGTTTATTTCCATTCACTTCAATGTATACATCTCCCTCTCCTTCGTAAAAAGCAGTGCTGATGGAATCAGCCAGCCTGTGTTTATCATCTTCATCGAACTCTTTTACCACAATCCGGTCAACCAGTATATAAGCTGTGCCCTTTTTCTTTCCCACAATAGTTTTGGGATTTTCCATTTCTTCTTCTATCCGCAATACCTGGCCGTCGGCATATACCCGGCTGAATCCTTTTTGAGCAAGGATATTCAGTTCCTCTTTTATTTCCCGGTTCTTATGTTGTTTGAACAAGGCCAGGATAAAAACTTTATCGCCTTCTTTTAGTTTAACAATAGCATCCAGTACATCCGTCACATCATCTTTCTTAACTTCTTTTCCTGATACTGGTGAGATGGTTTTACCGATCCGGGCATATAATAGGCGGAGATAATCATATATCTCGGTCATACTGCCCACGGTACTGCGGGGAGTCCGGGTGATCACTTTTTGTTCAATAGCAATTGCCGGGCACAAGCCTTTGATATAATCCACATCCGGTTTATTCATCCGGTTGAGGAACTGCCGGGCATAGGCACTCAGGCTTTCTGCATACCGCCGCTGGCCTTCTGCATATAGTGTGTCAATCGTAAGTGATGACTTGCCGGAACCGGAAACACCCGTCACGACAACGAGTTTATTACGGGGGATTGTCACATCCACATTCTTCAGATTATGTACCCTGGCCCCTTTTATGGAGATGTTTTCTGCGGAATTTACGGTCTTTGCTTTTACGGGATTTTTCCCTTTTATCGTCTTTTCCATTATTATTATTACAAATATAAAGCCTTGCTGGGCTTAGATTTCAGCGCAAATCATTAACAGTTTGCTAACACACTAAACTACGCTTTGAGGGTACAAATGTTTGGCAATTTCATGAAATGGCCTATTTTTAAAGTCCAATATCCAAAAAAATGAAAAACCAAAAATCTACACCGCCTATCGCATAACTTCTACGCTGTTATTTAACCAATCACCGATTTCGCAACCAATATCCATTGAATATCTGCCAAAGCCATTGCTTAGGTGGAGCAACCTAAACCTGTAGGAGTTATGAAAGCTTATACTAAAAAGACCGACCATGAACTGATTCATCTGTTTACAGATGGTCACCTGGATGCCCTTGAAGCCCTTGTCCTCCGCCACAAGGACAAACTTTACACATCCATATTATTTCTTGTAAAGGACAAGTACCTGGCTGAAGACATCTTCCAGGATGTTTTTATCCGGATCATTGACACCATGCGCAGCGGCCGCTACACAGAAGAAGGAAAATTCCTTCCCTGGGCGATGCGGATTGCACACAACCTTTGTGTGGATCATTTCCGTAAAGTGAAAAGAACTCCCACTATCCGCAATGGTGAAGACAAAGACATTTTTGAAGTATTGAACTTCTCCGAAGACAGTGCTGAAACTGTAATGATGAAACGGCAGAGCCATGACCGTGTCCGTGATATGCTGCAGCGCCTGCCCGAAGACCAGCGGGAAGTGATCATATTACGTCATTATGCAGATATGAGTTTTAAAGAAATTGCAGCCGCAACAGATTGCAGTATTAACACTGCTTTGGGTCGTATGCGCTATGGTTTGATTAATTTGCGTAAGCTGATGTTGCAAAAGCAAATTGCTTTATAAGTAAGATTTTGTCATTCTGTATCTCCACCCGGAGATTGAAGAATTCGATATAAAAGATTTTTTCAGTTGCTTGCCTAACCGGAAGGTTGGTACAGAATGACACCAAATTGAAAGCCCCGTTACGATAGGTACGGGGCTTTTTTATTTCACTTTTAAATTTTATTGCTTTTGTTTCCGGTGTGCTTCAAGGCCACACTTCAACCATTCGGCAAACTCATCTGCATCTGGAGTGTAAAATTTACTCAACGTTAATGCTTGCTGGTCGGCGTTGATGATAGCATACTGTGGTTGTGACACCGCCCCAAAGTTTTCTTTTTGAAAAGCCGTCCATTTATCACCAATGGTAATGATTGATTCTTCCTGGCCGGCTGAAGTGGTATATGTTATACGTTCCGTTAACGGCAGCTTTGTTCGCTCATCTACATACAAGGACACTACTACAAATTCTTTTCTCATTAAGCTATCCACCAGGTTATCCGTCCAAACCTTTTCTTCCATTCTCCGGCAGTTCACACAAGCCCAGCCGGTAAAATCGATCAGTACGGGTTTATTCTCTGCTCTTGCTTTGGTTAATGCAGTCTCATAATCGTTCACTAATGGCTTTACTCCATTTTTGTGCAATACATGGTCGGGGTAAATACTATAGGATACTGGCGGCGGAAATCCGCTGAGCAGTTTTAATGCAGCCCACTTTGTATTTGTAAGCCCTGGAATAAGATATAATGTTATAAAAGAAAAAACAGCAATAAAAGCAATTCTTGTAAAGGTAAAATCTGGTCGCTTTTTCTTTTTGAAAGGTATTATGCCCCATAAATACAATACGATCATTGTACCGATTATGATCCATAAAGCAACAAACACTTCTCGTTTCATAAGCCCCCATTGCTCTACGTTGTCGGCATTGGCTAAGAATTTAACTGCCAAAGCCAGCTCAATAAATCCTAACACTACTTTTACTGTCGTCATCCACCCTCCTGATTTTGGTAAACGTTGCAACCAATTGGGGAACATGGCAAACAAGGCAAATGGTAATCCCAATGCCACTCCAAAACCTGCAGCTCCGGCTGTCAAAGGCCAGGCGCCCTGATCAGCCACGCCGGCTAACAATGTTCCCAATATCGGACCTGTACAGGAAAAAGAAACGATGGCCAGTGTAACAGCCATAAAAAAGATACCGCCGATATTTCCCAGGCCAGCTTTTGAATCAGCTTTATTGGCAAAACCGGATGGCAGTGTAATCTCAAATAAACCAAAGAAGGATAAGGCGAACACGACAAACACCGCAAAGAAGACCAGGTTAAGCCAGACATTAGTGGAAATATTATTGAATATCTCGCTCTTGGTAGAACCTGCAATATGAAATGGAATGGTGATTGCTACATAGATCAGGAAAATAAATAACCCATACAATACCGCATTGTACATGCCTTTCTTTTTATCCTGTGATTTTTTGGTAAAGAAGGTAACAGTAACTGGTATCATCGGGAATACACAAGGAGTGAGTAAGGCTATAAACCCTCCTGCTATTCCGAGCAGGAAAATCGTAAGAATACTTTTCCCCTTAGTATCTCCATCTCCGCAGTTATTGACCGGGTTCTTCAAATCAATAGAAGCTACTTTGATAGCAGTACTGGCTTCAACTCCACCCTCCAGTTCAACAGTAAAAGCAAAGGGTACCTCATTATTGAATATATCGTCTTTCCCGTAAAATGTATTGAGTGTGCCTTGTAATTGTGCTGGCACCTTCCCGTTGATCTTAATTATTGCTTTCCAAACGGTGGCCTTCTCATACACTGTAACTTCCCGGCCGAATACCGGGCTGCTTATTTTGCTAATGGCCCCTTCCTCAATAAACAAGCCATCTTTGATCACACTTGAATCCGCAAAAACCAGTTCAGCCATCTTTACTCCATCAATTTCCTGGTTGGGCGTATACAATTGCCAGTTAGCAGTACCATTCGTTTTAAAAATAAGTTCGTATACCCCATCGCTGACTTTCTTACTGCTCACTTCCCATTTATATACAGCAACAGGCTCTTGTGAAAGAATAGGATTTAAAAAGCAGGCCATCAGCAGGAGTAATGAAAAAATCTTTCTCATGATCATCTCTTTATAAAAACAAACGAGTTCCTTACTAAGAACTCGTTATATATAAAAATTTTCAGGGCATTTTACTGGATAGCGATGCTGAAATTAACCTTTTTGGGAGGTAAGCATCTTTCATCGTTACAGGTCTGGTATTCCACGTTCCCGGTAAGGCTTGTTTTGGCGTTGGTCTTTAGCTTTATTACCTGCACAAAATCTACAGTAGTGGAATATTGGTTGGCAGAAATATCCAGCTTCTTATCATGAAATTTTTCCAACTTACCCACTTCTCTGATCTTACCATCCAGCGTAAATAATGGGTTGGCTGCCAGGGTAAAGCCTGTTGGAATGGCTATTGCATCCTCCGGCTGACTTTGTGAATATAAATGCCAGCCCGGTTGAATAGCAGCTTTCATGTGAACCTCGTAAGTCTTATCAGCTATTTTTTTTGAAGAAAAAGCCCAGGTAACCGGGTTTTGAGCCCGCATTACAAGTGTACCAAGCATTAATAAAAACAGAGTGAAAAATTGCTTCATAATGTTCATTTATATATATACGGCAAAATTCCTGTTTTGGGTCCAATATCGCCTGTTAAAATTTAATAACAAAACTATATCCGCATCCACCATTTGTTTGTGAGTAAAATCACAAATGGCTGTGATCCAGTGGAAGACGGCCAGCTCAGGAAACCAGTTGCGCCGTCATCAGCAGGGATTTGATGATTGCCCGCCCATCTGTATTGCCCAAAGCTGCAGAACAGGCTCTTTCGGGGTGCGGCATCATGCCGAAAACATTGCGGTTGGCATTGCAGATCCCCGCTATGTTCCGGGTTGCGCCATTAGGGTTTGCCTTTTCTGTTATTTGCCCTTCTTCATCACAGTAATAAAATATAACCCGGCCATTGGCTTCCAGCTCATTCAGTGTTTTTTCATCGGCATAATACCTGCCCTCACCATGAGCCACTGGTATTTTAAATACTTTTTCTGTGTCATCTGTGATATACACATTTTTACAAACAAACTGCTGGTTGGCATTGCGGAGCAAACCACCGGGTAGTAAATGCGATTCACATAATATCTGGAACCCGTTACAAACACCAAACACTTTACCGCCTGCATTCGCAAACTCTATCACACTTTGCATCATCGGGCTGAAACGGGCAATAGCACCACAACGCAGGTAGTCGCCATAAGAAAATCCGCCGGGAAGAATGATACAATCTTCTGTATTGAATTTACTGAGATCCCGGTCCTTATGCCAGAGCATACTAACATCCTGCCCGAGATCATATTTAAGGGCATCATACATATCTCTGTCGCAATTGGAGCCTGGAAAAACTACTACGCCAAATTTCATATTATCTTTTTCAGTGAGGAAAGCACAAAGATAAATCATGGAGCCGAACCTGTTATAAGGAATTACCAACCGGGGCCATAATACTGGTAGGCTATCACAAAAGCCGTTGTCAGCCAGAACAAAAGAAGGGGCAATATTCTCAGGTTGGCATACAAATAGGTACAGGCATGAAAAGCAGCCATTGGTATCATAGCCATTACCCAGTTCTCAAAACTATCGTTATTATTTACGAACGGAAGTAACATGGAAGTGAGCAGGTAAAGCAGCAGCAGGCTCCAGCCCTTCCTGACATGGATCAGCATCTTTCGCAGATTTTCCTGCACATAATACCCACCCGCCAGGAAGGGTATCATCAATAAGAAAACGCTTCCCGCCAACCAGGCCGATTGTTTAATAGCCGGTATTCCAATGGTTATATGCGGTATAATGGCATTCCAGCTCCACTGGTCATTGATAAAAATATAGATGCCGTAAAAATAGAACGGGGTGGTGATGCCAAAGATACAAAGCAGCCACTCGTTTAGCCGGAAAGGTCGCATCAGGGCCAGAGCCAGTAACACCCAAACCACAAAGGTCATGGCAGAAACAAATAGAAACCCGGCAATACCTAAGGCCACCCCAATATTGAAAATGGTGGCTTTTGCACTTTGCTGGTTATATGTTTTGAAAAGAGCAGCCAGTATGAACAACAAAACGGTATTTATTAACAGGGGTGCAGAAAAATAATTCCACTCTGGCAGCAGGGAGGTGATCAGCAGGTAAGACATGCCCGGCAGGTAATTGGCCCTGTTCATCATCCGCTGGTTATTTATAAAACGAGTCAGCACAACGGCCTGGAGAAACATTAAGCCGAAAGCCAGCAGCGGGTAAATAAGCGGGGAGGATTTGCCTGTAGCCGATAAGAATTTAAGCAGGTAGGTAAAAAGTAGTCCATCAGCCGGTTGATCTTCAGGAGTATGCGGATACAGAAACATGGGCAGCTTGATCAGCACACCGAAGACCAGTAACAGCAGCAGGTTGGCGGGGGTTTTCTGTTTAAATATCCCAATCACGGATAAAGGAAATAGTTATTAAGTTGGTTAGTTATAATCTACTTTGGCAAAGCAAATATAGTTCCTGTACAGACAAGGTATGATAACCTGGCGGGCACTTACCTGCTTACCATATTTCGGCATGAATTCATAGCCTTTGTCCAGGTTCTTTAAGGTCGGGTTCCTGTTCATTTGTCCATCCGGTGCCACACTGTAATCATTCAGCAGTTCCACCCTTCTTTCCGCCTGGTTGAACAAGAAATGCAGTTGCCCGCCGGTAATCATGAGTATATAAGAAAGCAGGTCGTCTGACTGGTCATTAAACTGTTCTTTTACAATCACATTGTTCCATTCCATTTTACCATCTTTATCAAATGACAGCACGGTAATATTATCCGCATGGTAGCGAACGGACTGGTTGCCGCTGTTCCAGCGGGAATTTCCCCACCAGTTACTGTAATAAGGGGAATAGGAATAATAATCGGAAGGGCTCATGTAAGAGTAACGGCCCAGGTAATCCCAACGGTTCCAGGTATTAAAACGGGAAGTGGTGAAATAGGCTTCTGCACCGATAATAAAACCTCCATCCTTCCGGGTAATGATGTTCTTAATGAAATAATCATCAAATGCATTCCTGACTCCTGCATCACCTTTGGCTTCCTTTCTCAGTTCCTCAGAAAATGTAACGGTGTTTTCGTTTATAAGGCTGCCTGTTTGTTTATCCCATACATAATAATACAGCCCATCAATATTTCCTCTTCTTTCCTTTAAATAAAATGAAGTCAGGAAATACCGTTTATTGGCATTATCCACTTTTATCCTGATCTCATCCAGGTTGGTCTTTTCGAGGTTCAGTGGTTTATAACTGAACGAGTCAGCCTGGGCATATTTTATGACGAATGCACCTTCGGAAATGTTGTCATTATTGTTGCGCAGGAACTTGGTGAAAACAAGGTCTCCTTCATTATCCACGTTAAACTCTCCCAGGTATTCGTGCCGGTCGTCCATCGGAACAGCCAGGCGGCTTTTTTTCAGCTGTGTCAGCTTATCATCCAGCAGAATAGAGGTAATGATGTAGTTTTTCCTGTTTTTACTATTGATCTTAAAAACGATCAGCCGGCTTTTATCATCACTGGACAATACTGTATAAATTTTATTATTGGCTGCGAATCCCAGTTGTGTGGTATCCAACTGCATCACGTCCCCGATTTTTTTCCCATTTCCGTCAATTTTGGCAGCCATGCAATAGATAATACTCTTTTTCTGGTACTGGTAGATCATGTAGCAAAAATCACTGTAGGGGAAAAAATCAACGTTGATCATACGGTCATTATCGGGTACATAATCTTGTTCCACACTCGCCACTTCGACCATTTCATTATTAAGAACTGAAATAAGGTTATGATTCCTGATATTCTTATAAATAAGAAAATTACCGGCCACCTTCCCGGCGATCTCAAAATTCATCCGGCGGGTATCATCTTTACCGGGCTCTGAATAAACGATCTTCTGAGAAAGGGCCGGGGAAAAAGTGGCTGCAAGTACAAGCAATAACAGAGTTCGCCTGAAAGTCATAATACCATGATTTTTTGCTTATTAAAATTAAAGTTTACCGGCCAAAAGCAGGCCATTTTTTATTTTTATGATGCCCTTATAGTAAGAATTACATGTAACGATGGGTTTGATACAGTAAATGTTGCACCCAAGATATGCCGGGATACGTTATTTCCACCAGTGGTAAAGTTTTTCACCCAATTCGATGGTAATTCAATTTTGCCTGTACATTTGCAGGCGGGTTTCTGTAAAGACCAAATCTGTACCGGGAGCCCCTTTATTAACCTCAGACAGTGAAAATACCCACCAACAAAGTTACCGCCGCCGGATTAGTTATCGCTTTAGGAATCATCTACGGAGATATAGGTACTTCACCACTTTATGTGTTCAATGCGATCATTGGAGACCGGGTAGTTAACGAGGAGCTTATCCTGGGAACACTTTCCTGTATCATCTGGACATTAACATTACAAACGACCATTAAATATGTTGTCCTTGTTTTGAAAGCAGATAACCGGGGTGAAGGGGGAACATTTGCATTATTTGCGCTGGTAAGACGAAGAAAAAAATGGCTGGTCATACCGGCCATGATTGGTGGCGCATCCCTGTTAGCCGATGGCATTATCACCCCTCCCATTTCTATTACCTCTGCTATTGAGGGTTTAAAAGAATTGCCTTCGTTGGGTATTGAAGATGGCAGCAATACGGTTGTAATTATTGTACTTTCCATTCTTGCTCTTTTCTTTTTTACGCAGCAATTTGGCACTGCATCCATAGGACGGTTGTTTGGACCCATAATGTTCATATGGTTTACCATGCTGTTAATCCTGGGGGTCGTCCATGTATTCGATGACCTTGAGATTTTCAAAGCACTTAGTCCTTATTATGCGATAAATTTCTTGCGAACCTATGACGGTGGCTTCTGGTTACTTGGGGCCGTATTTCTTTGTACAACGGGAGCCGAGGCCTTATACAGCGACCTGGGTCATTGCGGCAGGGGCAATATCCGTATGTCATGGATATATGTTAAAACCTGCCTGCTCATTCACTATTTCGGGCAAGGCGCTTATTTGCTTGCCCACAGATCCGGCCTTGAAATTACAGCAGAAGTTAAAAAAGCACTAAGCATTAATGCTTTTTACGACCTCATGCCGCAATGGTTCATCATTCCGGGGGTTATCATCGCCACCACGGCTGCCATTATTGCCAGCCAGGCCATGGTTTCAGGAGCCTATACGCTGATCAGCGAAGCCATGCGTTTGAATTTATGGCCAAAACTCCGTATCCGTTACCCGTCAGAAGCAAAAGGGCAATTGTTTATCCCTGCGATCAATTTTCTTATGTTCCTTGGTTGCGCAGGGGTTGTTTTATACTTCCGGAAATCTTCCAACATGGAGGCGGCTTACGGATTGGCGATCATCGTTACCATGCTGGCCACAACAATCCTTTTTGCCAATTACCTGGTATTGCACCGGGCAAAGTCAGTCTGGATTTACGTTTTCCTGGTAGGTTATTTAGCCGTAGAGATCGGTTACCTCGTTGCCCTGATGGTAAAATTCACACATGGTGGTTATATCACTCTTATTATTGGTTTACTGGTATTCCTTGTCATGTACATCTGGTACAGGGCAAGAAAGATCAAGAACCGCTATGTTGAATTTGTACGGATGGAACATTACATTCCTAAAATACAAGAGTTGAGTAATGACAAATCTGTTCCCAAGTATGCTACGCACCTGGTTTACCTGACCAGTGCCAATAACCCCAAAGAGATTGAGCATAAGATCATTTATTCTATCCTCAATAAAAAACCAAAAAGAGCAGATATTTATTGGTTTGTGCATGTGGATACACTGGATGATCCCTATACCTGCGAGTATAAAGTAGAACATATCATTCCGAATGATATCATCCGGGTTGATTTTCGTTTAGGCTTCCGCATGGAGCCCAAGATCAACCTCATGTTCCGTAAAGTAGTGGAAGACCTTGTCGCCAATAAAGAAGTAAATATCATCAGCCGTTACGAAAGCCTGGCCAGCAGTAATACCGTTGGCGACTTCCAGTTCATGGTGATGGAGAAATACCTGAGCCAGGATAATGAATTACCATTCTTTGAAAGAGTGGTGATGAAATTCCACTTCTGGCTGAAAGATCATAGCCTGTCTGAAGAAAAAGGATTCGGGCTTGACCTTGCTAATGTAACGGTAGAAAAATTCCCGCTGATTGTGGCACCTGTTACCAACCTTAAGTTGCGAAGGGTGGAAGATTAGTTTTCTTCAGCAGGTTGATTGTTTTTGAGTTGTTCCGGAATCGGTTTATCTTAAGCCCTCACTTAACAACCAAAAACTGCCTGTCTTCATCTGGTATATCATCATTGGCATTGCTGTGCTTTCTGTGCTGGCGTATTTCCTGCAGGAAAAATTTATTTTCAAGCCTGAAAAACTTAAACAGGATTTTGAATTCAAATATGATGTTCCCTTCAAAGAGTATTTTTTTGATATAGAACCCGGCGTACGCATCAATGGTTTGCATTTTTCCAGGGACAATCCCAAAGGACTCATCCTTTATTTTCATGGCAACACCCGCAGCATAAAAGGCTGGGCTAAATATGCCCGTGATTTTTACCGCTATGATTATGATGTGGTCCTTGTTGATTACCGTGGTTTTGGGAAAAGCACCGGCAAGCGTAGTGAAAAGGAAATTATGAGTGATATGCAGTTCATCTATGACAGGCTTAAAGAAAAATATTCCGAAGAACACCTTATTGTTTATGGAAGAAGTATGGGAAGTGGCTTTGCCAGTAAACTTGCTTCTGATAATGACCCCCGCTACCTGATACTGGATGCACCTTATTATAACTTTACAAGAGTGGTGGAGCGGTTTCTTCCCATTTTACCTGTCAGGTTTGTATTGCGCTATCACCTCCGGACCGATAAGTGGATACAAAAAGTAAAATGCCATACCTATATCATTCATGGCACCAAAGACTGGCTGATACCGATCCGGCACAGCGTGGCCTTACAAAAATTCAACCCGCAACGGATAACCCTGATCCGTATTCATGGGGGCGGGCATAATAACCTCCCTTCTTTTGATGACTATCACAATTTTGTACGGGACATCCTGAAATACTGATGTATTTCCCTTATCTGTTAATGATTATCTAATTACCTGTTTTTCATTTAACATGGAGTACTATTTGTCCGTCACACTGAAAACGGAGGTGTTTATGAAACTAAAACTCTACTCATTATTTGCTTTACTGACCAGCCTGCTGCTCTTGTCCTGCAAGACAGCCAGCAAATTATATGAAAAAGGCAGGTATGACGAAGCGGTTGAACTGGCAGCTAAAAAATTACAGAAAGATCCCAATGACCCCAAATTGCTGGATGTGCTGCAAAATGCTTACCGCTATGCAGTGGAAGATCATGAAAGCCGCATCCGCAATTATGCCTCCAGCAATAACGATCTGAAATGGGAATGGACCTATAATGAATATGCCGACCTTCAACGTTTATACGAGGCAGTAAGAAAATCCCCCGGCGTATTTGATGTAATGAAACCAGTTGACTATTCTTCTTATATGATCACTTACCGGGAGAAAGCCGGTGAAACAAGATACCAGCGTGGACTTGACCTGATGACATCAGGCAATAAACAGGATTTCCGAAGAGCTTACCGGGAATTCCAGGTAGCCCTTGGTTTTATCCCCGGAGATATCGGCATCCGCCAGAAAATGGATGAAGCCTACAGCTATGCAGTGGTAAACGTAGTGGTGTTGCCGATTGAAGAGAGAAACAGCTACCAGTTCAGTTCTTATAATAACAGGTATCGCCGTTTCGATGATAATATACTTCGGTATCTTCAAAATAGCAATAGCAACGAGTTTGTGAAATTTTACTCTTCTTTCGAGGCGAGAAACCGCAATATCAGGCCCGACCAGGTGGTGGAAGTCCGGTTCAGCAGCATGAATATCGGCCGCAGCAACGACGACCATGATACCAGGACCGTCTCCAAAGATGTAGTGGTGAAAGAAACCGTTTACAGACCCGACTCTATTGTGAAAGAATACGCCAAAGTATTTGCAAAGATCACTACCACCAAAAGGGTCCTGCGTTCTGAAGGATTCATGCAAATACTGGTGAGAGATGAAACCGGTCAGCGGATATGGAGCGAGAATTATAACGGGCAGCATTTCTGGAGCACCGAGTTTGCCACTTATACCGGTGACTCAAGGGCCTTGAGTGAAACTGATAAACAATTGCTCAACAGGAACCGTGATTATCCTCCCAATGAAGACGATATCATCCGTTGCGTCGTGGATGAATTACAGAGCAAGGCAGAGTGTGGCATTAAAGACTATTTTAACCGGTATTAAAAGCTACTGATAATATCATATACTCCAGGGACATGCCTTTCATGTCCCTTTTTCTTTACATCTTTGCCATCATGAACCGTAAGAAAGTAATAAAATGGATAAAGATCACTCTGACCATCTATATACTTGGAGGTATTGCACTTTATTTTTTACAGGATGCCATTCTTTTTCACCCGGTGACATTGAAAAGAAATCACAATTATAACTTTAAAGAACCCCACGAGGATATCAGCATTGCCAT
Source organism: uncultured Bacteroidota bacterium (assembly GCA_902826165.1). Lineage (GTDB taxonomy): Bacteria > Bacteroidota > Bacteroidia > Chitinophagales > Chitinophagaceae > CADEDV01. The sequence continues at coordinate 103,325 of CADEDV010000003.1, read as the reverse complement.
GAACAATGAGGACACCCTGAACCTGGTCCGCTTTTTCAGTACCAGCCCTGTTAAAAAAGGAGTCGTCTTATATTTCCATGGAAACAAGAAAAATATTTCCTGGTATGCCAAATATCCCCCCTATTTCACCCGGCATGGATATGAAGTGATCATTATTGATTATCCCGGCTTTGGTAAGAGCACCGGGAAACTGACAGAAAAAGTTTTATACGATTGGTCTAAGCAACTTTATAAATATGCCCGTACGCTGTATGCAGCAGATAGTATCATTATTTACGGGAAAAGTATGGGTACCGGCATTGCAGCCCATCTTGCCTCCATTGAAAATTGTAAACGGCTGATCCTTGAAACTCCTTACTATGATTTTCCTTCAGTGATCAGGGCTTACTTACCCATCTATCCTGTAAGCTGGATGCTGCATTACCAACTGCCCACTTACCAGTACCTGCCGCATGTGGCGGCCCCTGTCACTATTTTTCATGGCACAGACGACTGGACGGTTTCCTATAAGAATTCAAAACGGCTGAAACCGCTGTTAAAACCAACTGATGAATTGGTGAGCATAGAAGACGGAAGTCACAATAATCTCTACAACTACAAGCTTACTATTCAGAAATTAGATTCGCTTTTGAGTTTGTAATACCCACCAGAGCCATCGGGTATTCTATTCTTCGAGTGTTACTTTCGTTTTACCCACTTTCAGCTTATACCCTGCTCCTACTTTAAGTGCATAGTTCCTGTCAGTGTGGCTAACAGGAAAATCAAAACAAACCGGGAAATCATACTCCTTCACTATCTCATGGATCACTTCATAAACAGTTTTCCCAAATGGCCTTTCCGTATCTTTCATATCGCTGAAGCCACCGATGATAAGACCTGCCAGTTTAGAAAACTTACCACTCCGTTTCAACTGGTAAAACATCCGGTCAATATTGTAGACATACTCTCCAACATCTTCGATAAAAAGGATCTTGCCTTTTGTTTTAAGATCAGAACCAGTTCCCACTAAATGAGCAAGTAACGCAAGATTACCACCGACCAATTCACCAACTGCTTCCCCCTTCTGGTTGAACGCATGCACCTCACACTGGTATTTTGCTTTTTTCCCCTCCAACGCATTCTTCAGTGACAATACAAATTCATTTTTATATCCTTCCTCATTAAAAGCCCCGGCCATCGGCGCATGCAATGAAGAAATATAATAATTCGTGTACAGATGTGAATGCAGGATGGTAATATCACTATATCCAATGATCCATTTCGGCTGTTTTTTAAATTTCCTGAAATCGACCTGGTCAATGATACGGCCGGTACCATAACCACCTCTTGCACAGAGTACCGCTTTCACTTCATCATCATCCAGCATTTGCTGGAAATCGGCCAGCCTTTCTTCATCAGTACCCGAGAAATAATTTTGTGAATTACCGCCTATCGTTTTTCCCAATTTAACAGCGTAGCCCCAATCCTGCAATGTGTTGATACAGGTTTGTACTTTATCAAGCGTCATAAACCCGGCCGGACATACCAGCCCGATCGTATCGCCTTTTTGCAAATAGGATGGAATCTTTATCATACTGAAATTATATATCTCCAAAATAAATCCTTTTACCCGATTCTTTTACTAATTTTCTCCTGTGGATGTATTGCAAAAAGCCATAGAAAATATTTCCCCGCTTTCTCCTGGAAGTATGTCTTCTTTTCTACAGGTATGGAAACACTGGTCGGCTCCCAAAGATCATTTGTTGCTGAGAGAACATACCATTTCCGATTATATCTACTTTATCAAAAAAGGAATTGCCCGTATCTATTATCGTAAGAACGATAAAGAAATCACCGAATGGATCGCCATGGACGAACAGTTCTTTTTATCCATCACCAGTTTTTTTGAACGGAAACCCAGCCACCTGGTCATACAAACACTGGAAGCTTCCGAGGTATACGGCATTCATCACAACGACCTGATGACACTGGCCGATCAGCACCATGATGTGGAAAGACTCCTGCGTAAAATGGTCACCGCTTCACTGATCCTTTCCCAGGTAAGAATGGATTCCATCCAGTTTGAGACCGCCCAGCAGCGCTATGAACGATTATTGAATACCTCGCCGCATATCATTCAACGGGTACCGCTGTCCTATATCGCCTCCTTTTTAGGAGTTACATTAGAAACATTGAGCAGGATCAGATCAGGGAAGTAAGATTATTTGACAATTATCAAATCGGCCTGTTACAATCAAAAAGACCTTTACAACCTAAACGATTGTAAAATGAAATTGATCCCTTTTCTAATGGCCTCATTAGTGATTGCTCTTTCTGCTAGCAGCCAAACCAATAAAGCAAAAGAACTGGTCTCCAAAATGACCCTGGATGAAAAAGTGAACCTGGTCGTGGGTATGGGTATGAATATACCCGGCCTGAATACCAGTGCCCCTGTGGTAGGACAAACCATGGATAAAGTGGAAGGCGCAGCCGGAACCACGTTTGCTATTCCCCGTCTTGGACTGCCGAATACCGTACTGGCTGATGGACCTGCCGGTCTTCGCATCAACCCTACCCGGAAAGATGATCCAAAAACCTATTATGCCACGGCTTGGCCGGTGGCAACTCTATTAGCCTCCACCTGGGATACCAAATTGGTGGAGCAGGTTGGTAAAGCAATGGGTAATGAAGTAAAAGAATACGGAGTGGATATACTGCTTGCACCCGGGTTGAACATACACCGCAACCCGCTTGGCGGTAGAAATTTTGAATACTATTCAGAAGATCCGCTGGTATCCGGTAAAATGGCGGCTGCAATGGTGAATGGCATTGAATCAAACGGGGTGGGTACATCCGTCAAACATTTTGCGGCCAATAACCAGGAATCAAACCGGAATACCGTAAATACCATCCTCAGCGAAAGAGCATTAAGGGAGATCTACCTGAAAGGATTCCAGATCGTTGTTAAAGAAGCACAGCCCTGGACCGTGATGAGCTCTTATAATTATATCAATGGGAAATACACTTCAGAAGATCATGAGCTGCTTACTACTATCCTAAGGAAGGAATGGGGATTTAAAGGCCTTGTGATGACCGATTGGTTTGGTGGTAAAGATGCCGTGGCACAAATGAAAGCGGGAAATGACCTGCTTATGCCGGGAACTCCGGCACAGAAGAAAGCAATACTCGATGCCGTGAACAACGGATCACTGGACATAAAAGTGCTGGATGAAAATGCACAACGCATTGTGCAATACATTTTAGGTTCCCCGGCATTTAAAAAATATACATTCAATAATAAACCCGACCTGAAAGCCCATGCCGCCATTGCAAGACAAGCGGCAGCGGATGGAATGATCTTATTGAAAAACGACAATGCTGCACTACCTTTTGGCAAGGACAGTAAAAAGATCGCAGCATTTGGCAATACCTCTTACGATTTTGTATCCGGCGGCACGGGTAGTGGTGATGTGAACGAAGAATATACCATATCGCTGGTGCAGGGGTTAAGCAATGCCGGCTTGTCCGTTGAAGAAGAACTGCGATTAGTTTACAGTAACTATGTAACAGCTGAGAAAGCAAAACAGCCCAAAAAGAATTTCTTTGAAGAGTTTATGAACCCAACACCGAGAATTCCCGAGCTGACCATAACCGATGAAATGGCCAGCAAAAAAGCAGGAGAAGCAGATATTGCACTGATCACTATTGGAAGAAATGCCGGCGAAGGATCTGACCGGAAAGTAGAAAATAATTTCAACCTGTCAGTTGCTGAAAAGGAACTGATCACAAAAGTGGCAACTGCCTTTCATGCAAAAAATAAGAAAGTGGTGGTGGTGATCAATACTGGTGGTGTGATCGAAGTTGTAAGCTGGCGGAATGAAGTGGATGCCATATTGCTGACCTGGCAACCCGGCCTGGAAGCAGGTAATGCCGTGGTGGATATATTGAGTGGTAAAGTAAATCCTTCAGGCAAACTAGCCACCAGCTTTCCGGCAAAATATGAAGACGAGCCTTCAGCAAAAACCTTTCCCGGCAAAGAATTTCCGGAAAAAGCCACAACCGGTATGATGGGTATGAAAGCCATCCCGGCGGAAGTAACGTACGGAGAAGGAATTTATGTAGGTTACCGCTACTACAATACTTTCAACGTAAAACCAGCTTATGAATTTGGCTACGGGTTATCCTATACGAATTTCACCTATAGCAAACCAGGATTGAGCAGTCCCAATTTTACTAAACCAATTACTGCAACTGTAACGATAACCAACAGCGGTAATGTTGCCGGTAAAGAAGTGGTACAATTATATATTGCTGCGCCTGCCGGCAAACTGGATAAACCAGCTGCTGAATTAAAAGCCTTTGCAAAAACGGGTTTATTACAACCCGGCCAGTCGCAAAAAATAACTTTTACGATTACGGCTGCTGACCTTGCATCTTTCCATACCGCCTCCACAGCATGGATAGCAGAGGCAGGTAACTATACTGTAAAGATCGGGGCCTCTTCAACAGACACCCGGCAAACGGCTGGCTTTATACTGTCAAAAGATATGGTGACAGAAAAATGTAATAAAGTGATGATGCCGCAAGTACATGTTGAAGAATTAAAAAAATAAGCAGGTGATCACTATCATAAGCCCCTTGCCCACAAGGGGTTTTTCTTTTCCTACCTTTGAATTCCCTCATCAAAAAAAGTCATATGAAAAAGATTCTTCTCTTCCTCAGCATTGCATTGTTTGGAACAACAGTCCTTCATGCACAACAAAAAGTAATCCCCTTATATGATGGCCCGGCTCCCGGCTCTGAAAGCTGGACCTGGAATGAAGCAGAGAATGATAATAATAGCTGGCAGACAAAAGTGGTGTACAACGTCAGCAAACCCACATTGACTGTTTTTCAACCCGAAGCAGGTAAGGCCAATGGGACCGCCGTTGTTATTTGTCCCGGTGGTGCTTTTTATGCTTTATCTATCAATAGCGAAGGTTTTGATGTGGCTAAATGGCTGGTACAAAAAGGAGTTACTTGTTTTGTTTTGAAATACCGGCTGGTCCGCTGTTCAACAAATGACCCGGCAGCGGAAGTAGCCAGTAAAATGGGTACGAAAGAATTTGAAGAAGAAACAGGAAAAGTGATTCCCTTATCTATAGCTGATGGCAGGGCTGCGATTGCGTATGTAAGAAAACATGCGGCGGAGTATAACCTCTCTGCAGACCGCATTGGCATTATGGGCTTTTCCGCCGGTGGCACGGTAGCCACTTCGGCCAGCTTCAATTATTCAAAAGAAAATAAACCGGATTTCACCGTCCCTGTCTATCCATTTTTCCCGAAAGAAATGCAGGGAACTATGGCCGCTGATGCAGCACCTATGTTTATTGTTGCAGCCAGTGATGACCAGTTAGGCCTTGCCCCGCACAGCGTTGACCTTTATACAAAATGGATTTCTTCTAAAAAAGAAGCTGAGCTGCATATGTATGCAAAAGGCGGACATGGTTTTGGTATGAAGCCGCAGAACCTGCCTTCTGATCAATGGATCGAACGCTTTGGAGACTGGATGAATATGAAGGGCCTGTTAAAGAAACCGGCATTCAACCCGGCCTATGCACTGTACCAGAAAAAAGAATTTGGATTTGCTGAAGGAAAAACATTGCCTTACCGTATTCTTTACCCGGAAAATTATGATCAAACTAAAAAATATCCTTTACTGCTGTTCCTGCATGGTGCCGGTGAACGAGGAAAGGATAATGAAAAGCAACTGACACATGGTGCCAAACTTATGCTGACAGAACAGAACCGTAAAAATTTCCCTGCTATCATTAT
>CADEDV010000003.1:72109-97432 GCA_902826165.1 uncultured Bacteroidota bacterium | reverse complement strand
GGTGGTGGCGATGTAAAAAGTTATGATAAACGCATCAGGAAAACCGCTTTCTGGGTATTTCATGGTGCCGCCGATGCGGTGGTGAACGTAAACCTGTCAAGAGAAATGGTGGATAAACTGAAAGCCATCAAGGCAGAAGTAAAATATTCGGAATATCCCGGCGTAAACCATAACAGTTGGGATAATGCTTTTGCCGAACCGGATTACCTGGGCTGGATGTTATTGCATAAGCGTAAGAAATAAAGGATCATCAAGCTACTTTGCAAACCCTCTGCCACTCAGAGGGTTTTTTGCTGGGTTTGGGTAATGCCTGCTATTCCGGTATTTTTGCAGGCTAAATGAGTTGCTGATTTGCTGAATAGTGATATACAGTACAAGAGTGCGACGCAAGGGACGATGACCAAAGATTCAAAAGCTGATTACAAACAAATATGAGTACTCCGAAACGATATTTAATTACCTCTGCCCTGCCCTATGCCAATGGATTGAAACATGTGGGTCACCTGGCCGGTGCTTATATCCCGGCCGATATCTATGCCCGTTACCTGCGGGCACAGAAAAGAGATGTGGTGTTTGTCTGCGGCAGCGATGAGCATGGCACCGCTATTCCCATCCAGGCCACTAAAGAAGGAACCACTCCAAGAGCCATCATTGATAAATACCACGAAGCGATGAAACAGGATTTTGAGGATCTGTCGATGAGCTTTGATATTTATCACCGCACCAGTGAACCACTTCACCACGAAACAGCACAGGAATTTTTTACCTACCTGAATGACCGGGGCGAACTGGAAGTAAAAGAGACAGAACAGTATTATGACAAAGAGGCTAAAACCTTCCTGGCAGATCGCTACATCAAAGGAACCTGCCCGAATTGCGGCAGCGACCGGGCTTTTGGCGACCAGTGCGAAACCTGTGGCAGAACATTAAGTCCTGATGAACTGATCAACCCGGTAAGTACCTTAAGTGGTAAAACACCGATCAAGAAAAAAACATCGCACTGGTACCTGCCATTGGGTAAACACGAACAATTTTTAAGAGAATGGATCTTAGAACAGCATAAGGATGACTGGAGAGCTACCGTAGTAGGCCAATGTAAAAGCTGGATCGAAGGCGGTTTGCAATCAAGGGCTGTAACAAGGGATCTTGAATGGGGCATAAAAGTTCCACTGAAAGATGCGGAAGGAAAAGTATTATATGTATGGTTTGATGCGCCGATCGGTTATATCAGCGCCACTAAACAATGGGCTCTCAATAATAATAAAGCATGGGAACCTTATTGGTATGATAAGGATACCCAACTCGTTCATTTTGTGGGCAAGGACAATATTGTTTTCCATTGCATCATCTTCCCGGTGATGCTGAAACTGCATGGCAATATTTTACCGGCCAATGTTCCTGCTAATGAATTCCTGAACCTGGAAGGTGATAAAATGAGTACCAGCCGTAACTGGAAGCTGGATATGCGGGATTATATCAATGATTTTGTAAAGAAGGAAAATGGCGGCGGGCAGGCCGTGGATATGCTGCGGTATTATTTAACACAGATTGCACCGGAAACCAAGGACAGTGAATTTATGTGGAAGGGTTTCCAGGATGCAGTGAACAGTGAACTCGTTTCCATCTTTGGCAATTTTGTGAACCGGACCTGGGTATTGATGCATAAACTTTGCGGCGGAAAAGTGCCCAAACTGCATGAAGACCTGCTTGATGAGAATGACCGGTCGCTGATGGAAGAGATCAAAAATGCAAAAACAAAAATTGAAGGCCTGCTGGAAGAATATAAATTCAGGGAAGCCTTGTTTGAAGTGATCGACCTGTCCCGCAAGGGCAATCAATACATGCAGAAGAAAGAGCCCTGGATCGTAGCCAAACAGCTGGCAGAAAATCCCGGAGTGCAAAAAAGCATTGATAACACGATGCACCTGTGCTTACAGTTAACAGCAAACCTGGCCATCTTTATTAATCCCTTCCTGCCCAACACCGCCAAAACAATGATACAAATGATGAAGGTGGTGGACAAAATGCTGGATTGGGAGAATGCCGGGAAAATAAAACTGCTGAGTGTGGGATATAGTTTAAGAGAGCCGCAGTTATTGTTCCGGAAAATTGAGGATGCCGAAGTGAGTGAACAAATTGAAAAGTTGAAAAGTAATTTAATTATGAATGAACCAGTAAAAAGTAATACGCCGGAACCAGCACCCCAGTCAACTGATCAACCAGTTAACAAGTCAACTATCCAATTTGATGACTTTGCTAAAATAGACCTGAAAGTGGGAACAATAGTGGCTGCAGAGAAAGTAGAAAAGGCGGATAAACTTTTAAAATTATCCGTTGATCTTGGTTTTGAAACAAGAACGATTGTCAGCGGTATTGCACTTCACTTTAAGCCCGAAGACATAGTTGGTAAGCAGGTAACCGTTGTGACCAACCTGTCACCACGAAAAATGAGAGGTATTGAAAGCAATGGTATGATCCTGATTGCAGAAGATAAATCAGGTAAACTTCATTTTATCAACCCTGAAAATGCGATAGATACCGGCTCAAATGTTAGTTAACCGGTAAAAATGGATAGAACAACCCCGTTTCTGGTACCAGAAACGGGGTTTTCATTTTATGAGCCGCTGGTTTTCAGTAAATTTATGCCTTAATCTTTCCGCACCTTGACGGCAAAACCGCTTACCAGGAAAATTCTTAAGATCACCGGCATCATCGTTGGCAGTTTACTCATACTGCTGACTGCTTTTCATTTCTGGATCGTCAACCATGCTGAAGAAATCATCCAGGACCTGGTAGAATCAAAATCAAACGGAAATATTAAACTGGAGGTGAGCAATTTCAAGTTCAACTGGTTCAGTAAAAAAATGGAACTGGAAGATGCCGTTTTTTATACCACCGATTCTGTAACCGCCGGCACTACCTACCGCTTTGCGGTGAAAAATATCAAACTGAAAGTAAAAGGTGTTTTCCCCCTAATCTTTGAAAAAAAAGTGCTGATCGATAAATTATCGCTTGACAGTCCCGATATTCTTGTTACCCGTCTCCGGGCTTCCAGGGATAGTACCCGTGGAGAAAAATCTTCTATCCCGCAGGAAATGGGCCGCATCTATAAATCCATCCAGGATGCGATGAAAGTACTGGAGGTAAAAAAGTTTGAGATTGAAAATGCAACCTTCACCCTTGTCAATAAAATGGACCCGGACCAATTACCGGTACAGATCGGGAAGATCGATTTCCATATTGACAATTTTAAAATTGACACCAGCCAGTTAACAGGAAAAGAAAAGATATTTTTCAGCGATAATATTGTATTGAAATCAAGAGACCAGGATGTCCTGTTCCCGGATGGAAGACACCGGCTGAGTTACCGGAAGTTTCGTATTAATATCGAAAAGAGGATCGTGGTGTTTGACAGTTGCACGATCGCTGCGTTGAAAACAGGTAATAACTCTACCGGCTTTAGTATTTATTTTGATGCGTTACAGTTAACGAATATCAACTTCGATACACTGTACAGGTCTGAAGTGATCAAAGCGGATTCTGTGTATTGCATCAATCCCACCTTTAAATTGATCGTTGACCTGGATAAAAGAAAAAGCAAAGGAGCTAAAGCGCCAAAGTTGGACGAGATCATCCGCCAGCTGACAGGTGATCTGCTGCTTAATTTTGTCGTGGTGAACAATGCCAGTTTTGATATTAATACAATCAGGAATGGCAAACCCAGCTCCTTCACCTCCAATAAAAATAATTTCGAGATACAGGGTCTTACGATTGACAACGATGCAGCAAGGCCATTCCGGGTGGAGAAATTTGGTATGGCGATCCGGAACTATGAAAATTTCCTGCGGGATAGTTTATATGCTTTACAGTTCGATAGTATTCTTGTCAATAATGACAAGATCTATCTTAATAATTTTTCCTTTCAGCAACGGGTGAAAGGCAACCCGGTGAACAGTTTTAAAGTTCCGAAGTTCCAGCTCACAGGTCTTTCCTGGGATGATCTTTTGTTTGAACAAAAACTAACAGCTCAGCAGGCCGTGTTGTATGACCCGGTGATCCATTATACCGAAGAACCCAATAAAAATACCGGGCTGCAGCAAAAAAGAAATCTCTTTGAAGCCCTCGCAGATATTAACCAGGTATTCATGCTGGAAGATCTTTCCATCCGGAATGGCAATATAGAAATGCATTTGAATGGTGGTATTGATATGAATTTAAAAGATGCCACTCTCTCTGTAGAAAGCCGTTCGCTGCTGGGTTCCAGCCAGCTTTCGGGTATCCGCCGTTCGGTCAACCACCTTGATTTCAGCCAGGGTAAATTCAGGATTAACGATATGTTGCTTCAAATGGACAGCATTATCTATACAGGCAATAACAGTAAGCTGAATGCAGGCCGTGTACTGGTAAAAAATGATGATAAGAGTATTGATGCAACAGCAAGTGCTGTTCGTATGGACGAAATATTTATTAATGAACTGACTGGAGATGTGACCATTGCTGGCATCAACTGGGATAAAGCCAATATCAACCTTTCTGCTATTCAGAAAAAAAGGACCGGCAAAGGCACTTCTTTTATCAGCCTGACCGATATTAAAGGCAAGAATACAACTGTTCAGTATGCCAGTACCGGTAAATCAGTATCTGGCCATATCAATCATTTATCCGCCATTGCATTCCTGCTAAAGCCGGGCGAAAAACCGATCATCGCCGGCCTGCAGCTGTCAGGTAATAACCTGAAAGCTGCAGATGCCAATTCTGAGGTAAGTATAGAATCGGTTGATATCGCTGATCATCGAAAAGCCCTGTTGAATAATATCAGTTTCAAAAAGAAAAGCAGTGCTGATACCATCATTGCTCTCATTCCACAACTTTCATTTATACCCGATATACAAGCGGCCATCGCCGGGGAGATCAATGCCCGGGAAATGAAGATCACTAAACCTGCTATCAGCATCTGGCTGAATAAAAAAGAGGAATCATCCATAGTAAAAGACCTGTCGCTCCCGGTGGGAATTATCGATCAGTTGAAAATTGAACAACCGGAAATACATTTCAGGCAACAAACAGAGGATGGCTTTGTAAAGCTGGATTGGTATGGCAAGAGAACTGGCAATAATTATTTATTACTTGATGAAGTGATTGCAGGGAAATCCTTTATTAATGCCCGGCAGCTGTCTGTACTCCTCAACAGTTTTATCCTGGAAAATGAAAAAGGAAAACTCTTTGATGCCGGGAAAGGTGAAATAACTGCCCGGTTGCAAGATATCAGCTACCGGCAGCTAAGTGATTCCGGCATTCACTGGCAGGCAGGAATCTATTTACTGAATGGAAAAAATTTCCGGGTTGACAGTCTTGGTAAAAAAGCCGGATCATTAATAATTGAAACTGTACAACTGAAAGATCTTGCCCTTCAATCCGGCTCCTTATCCAGTGTAAGGAAATTAATTGAACAGAACACCCGGTTCCGTTTGGATCGGATCACGGGTAGTTATGCAAACAGCGATAACGTTTTCAACTGGTACAATGCAGGCTATGACCGCAACAACCGGTATTTCACATTGGATTCATTCCGCTACTCCCCTGCTGACGACCGGGAGGCTTTTGTAAAAAAACATCCTTACCAGACAGATTTTGTACAGGCCACGACAGGTGCTGTCAGTATCGGCCCGTTCGATCTCGAAAAATACCTCCGTGATACCATTGTAAATATTGGTACAGTAAAAATTGACAGTGTCCGCTTTTCTGATTACCGGGATAATCGGCCGCCATTCAAAACCGGTGTCATCAAACCACTGATGACCGCCAGGATAAAAAGTATTCCTTTTAAAATTTCGGTTGACAGTGTGCTGCTGAATAATGCGTATGCCGTTTACACCGAGCACAACCCTAAAACAGACCAGGCCGGAACAATTCCTGTTACAAGAATGACCCTGCGGGTCTTTCCATTCCGGAACTATGACCTCATTGAAAAAGACAGCTTGCGCATACAGGCCAATGGCTATTTATTCGATTCGGTTTGGGTACGTCTTCGTTTAAGAGAATCCTATTTGGATTCCTTGGCAGGTTTCCTGATGACGGCCCGCCTAAAGCCGGCTGATATGCGGATATTGAACCCTGTGCTGGTACCATTGGTATCCGCCAGGCTAAAATCTGGTTATCTTGACACCATGAGTATGCGGGTACATGGCAATGAGTATTATGCGTATGGAGATATGCTGATGCTTTATCATAACCTGAAAGCAGAAATCATTTTAACCAAGAATAAAAAGAAAAGAAAATTCCTCACCGGCCTGCTGAATTTTGCAGCCAACAGCTTTCTTATAAAAAACAAGAACACAAAAAGAACCGGGAAAATATTCTACCTGCGCAACCGGGAACGATCATCACTCAACTACCTCATCAAAATGGTGATCAGTGGGGCCAGCACCAGCACGGGTGTAAAAGGTAACCGGAAGCTGATCCGGCATTATAAAAAAGAAGTACGGCAGCGCAACCTTCCACCGGTTGATTACGATTGAGACAGGTGAAATAACCTGCGTCACTTGAACCGGAAGAAAATAATTTTACTCATTCTTTTATTAGCAGCAGTAGCCGCTGCCTGGTATGGTTATAGAGAATATAGCCGGACCAATAAAGATCTTGCTGCTGCAAAAGCGGATTTTGTGCTGGCAGCGTCTGAGCTCATCAAAGAATATGAAAGCAATGATGCTGCAAGTGCTGAAAAATACAATGGCAAAATACTGGAGGTGAACGGCCAGGTAAAAGCGGTGGAGAAAGATGACAAAGGTTATTACACCGTTGTGATAGGGGATAATACGAGTATGTCGTCCGTTCGTTGCGCCATAGACAGTATACACCAGGAAAAGGCAACGGGATTGATCAACGAATCGTCTGTTACAGTACGGGGAGCCTGCACAGGGTATAATAAAGATGAAATGGGATTGGGTTCCGATATTATTCTAAACCGTTGCGCTGTCATCAATAAAAAAGATTAACGAAGAATATGAAAACAAAGAGCCTCATTACTATTGTTCTTTTTTTATTACTGCCCTGCCTGGTAATGGCCCAGGGTAAATTTTATACCAAAAGTGGCCGGATATCTTTCTTTTCATCTACCTCCATTGAGAATATTGAAGCTGTCAACAGGAATGTGGTAACCTTACTGGATTCCCAAACCGGGAGTTTACAGTTCGCTGTACTGATGAAGGGGTTTGAATTCAAAAAGGCATTAATGCAGGAACATTTTAATGATAAGTATGTGGAAAGTGGCAAATTCCCCAAAGCTGAATTCAAAGGACAGATCACTAACCCTACCGAGATCAATTATACCGTCAACGGAACCTATACTGCGAAAGTAAAAGGTAAACTCACTATTCACGGTGAAACAAAAGATATCGAGACCAGCGGAACCGTAACGGTTAAAGAGGGTAAGGTTGTTTTAAACGCTGTGTTCACTGTGCTGGTGGCAGATTATAAGATCAGCATTCCCAAACTCTACCGGGATAATATTTCTAAAACGATCAGGGTAACTGTTGACTGTAGCCTCTCGCCGCTCTGAGGCCGTTATCTTCATTTTAAGCTCCTTACAATTTGCTTTTTCTGCAAGAAAAACTCCTATCTTCGATTTCAAAATAGTTGCATAACTAACTAATTTTGTCGTATGAACAGGAGTATAAAAAAAGTAGCCGTTTTGGGCTCCGGTGTAATGGGTTCAAGGATCGCCTGCCACTTTGCAGGCATAGGCGTACAGGTCTTGTTGCTGGATATCGTTCCAAAAGAAGCTGTTGAAAGTACCGATCCAAAACTTAGGAATAAGATCGTTAATGATGCCCTGGCTGCTGCTATTAAAAGTAATCCCTCCCCGGTTTATCATAAAGACGTAATAAAGAAGATCAGCACCGGCAACTTCGATGACAATATGAAAGATATTGCCGGTTGCGACTGGATCATCGAAGTGGTGGTGGAAAGATTAGACATCAAAAAGATCGTGTATGAAAAGGTGGAACAGTTCCGCAAACCCGGTACACTGATCACTTCCAATACATCCGGCATTCCCATTCATATGCTGAGCGAAGGAAGAAGTGAGGATTTTAAAAAGAATTTCTGCGGTTCGCATTTCTTCAACCCTCCCCGTTACCTGCGATTACTCGAAGTGATCCCTACTCCTGATACTGACCCTGCTGTTGTTGATTTCCTGATGAGCTATGGTGATCTGTATCTTGGCAAAACAACTGTGTTGTGTAAAGACACTCCTGCCTTCATTGCCAATCGTGTTGGTGTATTTGGTATGATGGCCATCATGAATGTAAAAGAAAAACTGAAACTTAGCATTGATGAAATTGATGCCTTAACGGGTCCGATCATTGGCCGTCCGAAGTCAGCTACGTTCAGAACAGCAGATGTGGTAGGTATTGACACACTGGTGAAAGTGGCAAAGGGTGTAGCCGATAATTGTCCTGATGATGAAGCAAGAGACCAGTTCACTATTCCCGCCTGGTTAGATAAAATGGTAGCCAATAACTGGCTGGGTGATAAAACCGGCCAGGGATTTTTCAAAAAGACAAAGGGTGCAGGTGGTGAAAAAGAAATACTGACACTAAACCTGGATACGATGGAATACGGACCGAGGGTAAAACCAAAGTTCGCCACGGTAGAAGCTGCCAAACCAATCGATGATCTGTACCAGCGTTTGAAAATGTTATGTGCAGGCCAGGATAAGGCGGGAGATTTTTATCGCCATTTTCATTATGGTTTGTTCTCCTATATCTCTCACCGCATCCCGGAGATCAGCGATGAGCTGTACCGTGTTGATGATGCGATGATGGCCGGTTTTGGCTGGGAGATCGGTGCCTTTGAAAGCTGGGATGTGCTCGGTGTAGAAAGAACAGTAAAGGCCATGAAAGAAGCTGGTTATTCAGTAGCTGCATGGGTAGATGAAATGTTAGCAAGAGGAATAAAATCATTTTATAAAATAGAAAATGGAACCCGGTTGAATTATTCTCCTCTTACAGGTTCTATGATCCCCCCTGCGGGGGGCGGGGGGGCTGCCTTTATCGTCATGAGCAATTACCAGGATAAACTGGTTTGGAAAAATGGCAGTTGCAAATTGTATGACCTCGGTGATGATGTGCTCGGCCTGCAATGGTTCACCAAAATGGGAAGCATTGGTGGTGATGTATTGGCCGGTATTCAAACTTCGATTGAAAAAGCAGAAAAGAGTTATAAAGGATTAGTGATCGGTAATGAAGGTCCCAATTTCTCAGCCGGTGCCAATGTGGGGATGATCTTTATGCTGGCCATCGACCAGGAATACGACGAACTGGATATGGCCATCCGTTTATTCCAGAATACGATGATGAGAGCCCGTTATTCTTCTGTACCCGTTGTAGTAGCGCCACATGGATTAGCTTTAGGCGGTGCCTGTGAATTAAGTTTACATGCTGATAAAGTTTGTCCGGCTGCAGAAACTTATACTGGTCTTGTTGAATTAGGAGTTGGCTTGATCCCTGGTGGCGGCGGTACCAAGGAATTTGCATTACGGGCATCCGATGAAATGCATGAAGACGAACCGGAAACTATTACCTTAAAAAATCGCTTCTTAAATATTGCCACGGCCAAAGTTGCCACTTCTGCATTTGAAGGATTTGACATCGGGGTGTATAGGAAAGGCCTGGATGAAGTAGTGGTGAACCAGGGAAGAAGAATTGCCGAAGCAAAAAAATCAGTCATTGAAATATCTGACAGCGGTTATACTATGCCGGTGCAACGTAAAGACGTAAAAGTTTTAGGGCGTTCTGCACTCGGTGCTTTATACGCAGGTATCCATGCTATGAAAACAGCGAATTATGCTACTGAACATGATGCACTGGTGGCAAAAAAATTGGCCTGGGTCATGTGCGGCGGCGACCTGAGTGAACCAACTTTTGTGTCTGAACAATACTTACTGGACCTGGAAAGAGAAGCCTTCCTCTCCTTATGCGGCGAAAAGAAAAGCCTGGAAAGAATACAAAGTGTTTTAAAAAGCGGAAGGCCGGTCAGAAACTAAAAAAACAATTATGAATTGTAAAGTTGTTGACTTTGAGAAAGATGCTGTTGTTTATAACATTACCGGCACTTCAAAAGCAGAACTGGATAATAAATTGAACCTGTTCTTTACTTCCGAAGACCTGCCGTTAAAAACGGATAGTGGGGAAGAAAGGGTTTTCCAGAAAGGAAATAAAGTGATGCGCATCCTGCTGGGTGTATTTGTAAAATATTTCAAACTGGTGGTGACAGTCAAACAACAGGATGACCTTTTTTATGTTCGTTTACACCGTGACATGGGACTTATATTATCAGGCGGTCTTATCGGCATTAAAGCTTCCCGCAAAGAATTTGAACGGATCAATGAAGCCTTCAAAGTTTACTTTAATAATTAATTGGATAGAATTGCAAGGCGTTAGGTAATTTGCTTAACGCTTTTTTATTATGGGTACGGCAGAATACGATACACAACAACTGATCATCACTTCCCACATCATTACCTATGGTAATGCGGCTGATGCTGCACTTACCGAAATGATACGGGATGAAATTGAAACCATGTGGAATGAGCCCAAAGCCGTACTTTTTATCAAAGGGTATGAACTACTGATCCGGTTTAAAATAACTGCCGAATACCAACCGGGTATTTCACCTGTTGATATTTACCAGAACCTGGATCCCCGCAATAATTATTTCCGTATCGAAGAGTTTGCCCACGGTAATATCTCTTTTGTAGATGGATTGGGCTGCAACAGCGGCTATTTCAAACTGGAAAATTTATACAAAGGCTCCACCACTGCGGCACACGAATACGGCCATACCCTCGGATTGGAACATCCGCAAGACCTTGATCTGCGGGGGCGTGGTATCCCCGGCATCATGTACCCAAGAGGCACTTTGGTTGATCCCCAATTTCAATATAATCCCGAAGGTCGTGCCGGCGATAGCAGCAATGGAGGCACCATGCACCCCATGCACCGGAAAGTGCTGAAACAGGATATTGAATTGCTGAAACTCAACAAACTTGATTTTGAAAACGGCAAAGCCATTATTGGCGAGTTCACCAGCATCTGGCATCCGGATCACCGTACTGTTTCACCTGGTGATGAACTGTGACCGGGCATCCTTGTTAAAGACCGGAGCTCCCAAAGCTTGAAGTAACTTTTTTTACTTATCGGCGTCTTCAGTACCTTAAGGCCAGAATAATCAAAACCTCAATCATTTTCTTATGCACAAAAATTGGCTCGTATTGGCCGGCCTTGTTGTTACTATTGCAGCAACTGCCCAGCCTAAACTGCCGAAAGGCTATCATTGGCAAAAATTTGACAATGGTCTCGAAGTGGTGGTAATCGAAAACCACAAGGTGCCTCTGGCTACCATTGAGATCGCTGTAAAGAACGGCGCCTATACCGAAGGGCCCGAATACAGTGGTCTCTCCCATTTATTTGAACATATGTTCTTTAAAGCCAATAAAGATTATCCCGACCAGGAAAAATTTATTGCCCGTACCGAAGAACTGGGTATGATCTGGAATGGTACCACCGGCGATGAAAGGGTGAATTACTATTTCACATTTGACAAGGATAGCCTGAATGCAGGTCTGCGTTTCATGAATGCCGCTATCCGTTTTCCCATTTACCGCACAGAAGATATGCAGAAAGAAAGACCTGTGGTGGACGGAGAGTTTCAGCGGGGTGAAAGTGATCCCGGTTTCCAGTTATGGATTGATGTGAACAAGCGTTGCTGGGGAGATAATTTTACCCGGAAGAATGCGATTGGCGATCATGACATCATCAATACAGCCACACCGGAAAAAATGATGACCATCAAGGACAAATATTATTTTCCCAATAACTCTTTACTGGTTATTTGTGGTGATGTAAATCCAACTGATGCTTTTGCGCAAGCCAAAAAAATATTTGGCGACTGGGAACATGGTGGTTTTGACCCCCATGTTAAATATCCTATACCAGACTTTGAACCAATCCCAAAAACAAATTATAATATCAAAGTATCATCTATTGCACAAACGCCCTATACGATGTACCAGTGGCAGGGACCTGATTACCGGAATGATTCTGCTGCAACAGTTGCCGCCGACGTTTTTTCAGCCATATTAGGATTGAATTCTTCCAAATGGCAACAAGCCTTGGTTGATCAAGGGTTGGCCACCTATGCCGGCGTAAGCTACCAGACTTGTAAATATGTTGGACCGATACAAGTATTTGCTGTTCCTAATCCAACTAAACTCAGGGAATGCCATGATGTGATCATGAAACAGATTATGGCCTGGGCCAATGATGATTATTTTACAGATGAACAACTGCAGACGGCTAAAGATATTCTGCGCCGGAATCATATCCGGAATGCTGAAAAGCCCTCTACTCTTTCTATGCAACTGACCTTCCAGTGGTGCAGCACTTCCCTGGATTATTTCACTGCTTATCCTGATGATCTGCAGAAAGTAACCCGCAAGGATATCCAGCAGTATATCAAAAAATATATCACCGGTGCTCCTTTTGTAGCCGGCATGATCCTTAATGAAGCAATGAATACACAACTGAAACCTGAATCATTCTTCACGAACTAAACCAACCAACATGAAAAAAATATATCTTTATATAACACTTACAGCTGCCTTATCACTGCCGCTGCTATTGCAGGCACAGATGGGTAAGGCCTATGACATGGTAGTGAATGGCGTAAAAGTAATCGTACAACCCAGTGGGAATGATATTGTGGTCATTCAAACGATCGTGAAAGGCGGCGTACAGAACTATCCTGTTGCCAAAGCCGGTATTGAAAGCCTGGCGATGTCTGCGCTTACCGAATGCGGGACGACTAAAGACGATAAGAACAGCTTCAAAGACAAATTGGATAAAGTAAGTGCACAGGTAGGTGGCAGCACAGGAATGGACTATGCCACGTTCAGGATGAACTGTATCAAAAGTGATTTTGAAACTGTCTGGCCTTTATATACAGACGCTTTGCTTTCACCAAAGTTTGATGCCAAGGAATTTACCCGGATCAAACAGGATGCGATAAATAGTATCCGGGCCAACGAATCAAACCCTGATAATGCAATTGACAATATGGCCCGCCAGACAGCCTTTGCAGGTAAAAATTATGCAAAAGATCCACAGGGCACTGTAGCTTCAGTAGAAAAATTAACTCCTGAAGAAACTAAAAAATACTGGCAGTCCATTTTCACCCGTTCAAGGCTTACGATTGTGATCGTTGCCGATCTTGATAAAACGGTGATTGAAGCCAAAGTGAAAGACCTTCTTGCTAAGATCCCGCAAGGAGCCCCTTTTGTGATGAAGAAAGAAAGTTATACACCCCCGGCCAATACCTTCAAACCACAGGAAAGAGAGAATGCCACTAATTATATACAAGGTATTACCGGCGGACCCAAGCCCGGCACGCCTGATTTTAACGCCTTTGTTTTGGCTATGCGGGTATTCAGCAGCCGCCATTTTGTAGAGATCAGGAGCAAAAATGGTCTGTCCTACGCACCAGGTGCCTGGTTTAGTGCAGGTGCCGCCAACTACTCCAATATTTATGTTACCACAACTGAGCCGGATAAATATATCGCGGTGGCCCGCCAATTAATTGATAAAGTAAAACAGGAAGGTTTTACAAAAGAAGAGCTGAAGAATATAAAAACCCAGTACCTCACCAATATTTACTATCGCCAGGAAACAAATGATGCCCAAGCTGGTTCATTAGCCGCCAACGAAGTGATCCATGGTAACTGGAAAAGGACCAATACCATTAAGGATGAGATGAAGACGGTAACCCTGGAGCAGCTGAATGCTGTTTTTAAAAAGTATATCAATAATATTACCTGGAGCTACCAGGGCGATCCGAAGAAAGTGAACCCTGTTCTTTTCACCCAAAAAGAAACACCGAAACTACCGGAAGAGAAAAAAGGATTTTAAAATAAAGAAGCCCCTGTTCGGGGCTTTTTTATTTTATATCGTTAACCGCTGCAGTAATGGTTGGATATTGAAAGACAAAACCATCCTTACTTAATTTCTCACAACTAACAGTGGTGCTTTTTAATACTTCAACACTCATTTCACCCAGCATAATCTTTAACAAAAAGGAAGGAACATACACCGGTATAAAGAACCGGCCCCTTTTCTTCCTGGCCAGTGCCATTATCAACTGCTTATTCGTAACCGGGGATGGAGCCACTGCATTATAAACACCACTCATGGTTTCTTTTTCAATAGCCGTGATATAAAGCCTTACCATATCATCAATATGTATCCAGCTGATCATTTGCCGGCCCGTACCAAGAATGCTGGCAATCCCATAATGTAGTGGTTTTAAAAACTCCTTTAAAGCTCCCCCGTCTTTGCTCAACACAATTCCTGTTCTGAGTTTTACTAATCGCTTTCCCAGTTGCGTTACCGGTTCAATACTTGCTTCCCATTGCTTACAGGTTTGTCCCAGGAAATCAGGTGCAGGTGAGGCATCCTCTGTAAAGCCTCTATTTTGTTCTTTATCATTCGGCCCATACCAGCCTATAGCAGAAGAGCTGATCACTGATTGCACCTTATTGGCTGTTTCTTTTAACGTCTTTACCAGCAACTCACCACTCTTTACCCTGCTTTCTACAATCTCCTGCTTCCGTTTTTTAGTCCATCGTTGATCTGCCACTCCGGCCCCTGCCAGGTGAATAATATGATCCGCTTTGATGATCGCAGCCGCGTCGACCATTTGTGCAGTCAGGTCCCAGGCGGCATAACTGAGGCGGGATGTATGCGTTGTAGATTTTGCTGGGCTACGGGTAAGAATAATCACTTCATATCCTTTCTCCAGCAATGCTTTTGTGAGTGCCCTGCCGATCAAACCGGTACCGCCAGTGATGAGAACTGTTGCCATAAATAGTGTGTTTCTTCCTTACAACAACACAAGGCTGCCATTGTTACAAAAAATTACTGCAAAGATGGAAAAGAATTATCTTCATCCGGTAATCAATTTTTTAGCTATGAGTTCAGTTCTCTCCATTCAGCACATCAGTAAATCTTATGGTTCTGTCCGTGCCCTGAATGATATTTCTTTTGAAGTACCGAAAGGGAGCGTCTTTGGTATCCTAGGACCCAACGGAAGTGGCAAGACTACCTTGCTGGGGATCGTCATGGATATCTTAAGAGCCAATGGCGGTACCTTTCTCTGGAATGGTCAGCCCGGCAGCAGCAATGAAATGCGTAAACAGATCGGCACTTTACTGGAAACGCCCAATTTTTATCATTACCTGAGCGGGGAAAAAAACCTGAAGATAGCTGCCGCCATCAAAGAAAAAGGATACGATGATATACCTAAAGTGCTGGAGAAGGTGAATCTTTCGCAGCGTAAAGATTCAAAATTCAGTACCTACTCATTGGGAATGAAGCAACGCCTGGCAATCGCTTCCACTTTGTTAGGCAATCCCGATATTTTAGTTTTTGATGAACCCACGAATGGGCTTGACCCTGCAGGTATCGCCGAGATCAGGGAACTGATCAGGCAATTGAACCGGGAAGGCAAAACCATCATCATGGCCAGCCATATCCTGGATGAGGTAGAAAAAGTTTGTACCCATGTGGCCATCATCCAGAAAGGCGATCTGAAAACAGTTGGGAGTGTGCATGATGTGCTGAATGCCTCTGCCGCCGGCACAGAAAATATGGTAGCTACCGCGGAAATAGAACTCGCTGCAGAATATTTACCGGCACTGGAAGAAGCATTGCGGCAAATGCCCGGTATTGTACATGTGTATACCAACGAAAAAACAGTAACGGTGGAAGCGGAAGATACCATAACCACCGCCGCTATCAATAAATATTGCTTTGAAAAAGGAATTGTTCTCAGCCAGCTGATGCTGAAGAAAAAGTCACTGGAAACAAGGTTCCTGGAGATCACGGGTGGCAAAAGCGACCGCTAATTTAAACTACTACTTAAAATTTATTGCATATGTTCAGGAATTTGCAAATCGAATGGATGAAGATCAAAAACTACCGGGTGTTCCAGGTATTCTCAGTGTTGTATATGCTTGGTATATTGATCATCATTTATATTTTTTATAAGATCTATACTCAAATGATGAGCCGGGTGACCGGGGGGATGAGCGATGATATTTTTAAACTTTTCTCGGAAGAAACTATTTGGACAACGGTCTGTTTCTCCACCAGTTTCTTATTATATCTCCCCGGTATGGTGATTATTAACCTGTTTATTAATGAAGTTAATTTTAAGACGCACCGTCAAAATATCATTGATGGCTGGAAACGGGAAACATTTATTTATACCAAGATTGGTTTGATTACCTGTATTTCCATAGTCGTAACGATCATGAATATTATTGCCACAGCAATCATGTGCAATGTGACTAACACGCATTTTTCAATTGTTGCCGGTTTAGAAACACTGGGTTACACTTTTATACAAACTTTTGTATACCTGATGTTCGCCCTGTTACTCGCCACCATTTTACGGCGTAGTGGCGTAGCCATCATTGTATATTTTATCTATGGCTTATTACTCGAGTTTATTTTCATGTGGTTGTTTTGGAAAATACTTCCGGGATTACAACACTTCCTCCCGCTTCAGGTAGCTGACTCACTGATCGCCTTCCCCGGTATGGATGGAATATTTGGTGATAAACCAGATAAACTGATCATGGCCGGTTCAGCTATTGCTTTTGCGGGCTTGTATGTTTATCTGGCAGTGAGGAAGTACAAGTATGATGATTTGTAAAAAAAAATTGTACCCTATTATAGCCAGCCGTTACCCGCTGGCTTTTCTTTTAACAAGTATTGATCGGCATAAAAAACCCCCTGATAAAGATCAGGGGGAACAACTAAAAACACTAGCTATTGTAGTGGCTTCATCGGAACGAAATCATTAATCGGGTTTCTTCCCGTCCAAGAAGGTATTGATTGTACTTATTTGTGCTTGATTGTTGTGGTCGGCTTTGACCTCGTAATTACTGTAGAAGTTTTCTACCTGGGAATTATTGTTGTATAATTCCATGTTGCGGCGGATGTAAGCCGGCACGGTTTCAAACTCATTATTCGGGTCGTTTGCATTAACGTTGAATGACAGATTACGTAATTTCTGTAAACGTTCTGCTGCCCTACGTTTTTGCTCCTCTGTTTCGTCCAGCATCGCCGGATCCTCAACTTGGGTGGCTAAAGGTGGTTGAGCTTGATAGGCCATAGGCACATCCGCCGCAGGAATGTCATCCCGTTCAACGATCTGCATTTGCAACTCAAGGAGTTCTTCCTCTTCGTTACTGGCGATCTTATATGAAGGGACCGGCTCTTCGGCAGAAGGCATTGAGGTGGATACCTCTGCTTTTGATTCTGCGTAGATATTGGATGGTCTGGCCAAATAACCTCCCGCAGCTGCAGGCAACGGGCTGGTTGTACTAGTACTATCTTTAATGCTCAGCTGCAGCTCAGCATTTTTTTCTTCTTCGTTCTTAAAAAAGGGAGATAAGGTTTGCGCTTGAGTTGTCGAATTTATACTTTCAGCTTTTACCTCCGTTAACATTTTGTCAACAGTAGTTGTACTGTCAGTATTTACCGTAGTATTACTAAGTATTTTTTCTTCTAGTTGTAATTCAAACCGCTCCATAACGGGCTCCTGTTCTTTAATATAAGAAGAAGGAACAGCAGCCATATCATTCACGGATGGCATGGGTGATTCCAGCAAAGGAAATTCTTCTACCAGTTTGGGAGCCAGCAGATCTTCTTTTACAGGAGCCGCTTCAACAATAACAGGCTTTTCTTCCACAACAGGTTTTACTTCTTCCTTCACTATCGTCTTCACAGGAATCGGAGCTTCTTCTGTTTTGCCCAGCACCATCACTATTTTCTCTTCTTTCTTTGGCTCTTCTTTCTTTGGTTCTGCCTTTGCAAACGGATCTTTATGTTCAAAACCCGTTGCGATCAGCGTAATACCCAGTTTATTACCGAGAGTATTATCATAACCCATACCCAGGATCACATCGGTACCTTCACCCGCCTGGCTCAGTAAATAATTCTGGATCACTTCCACTTCATCCATCGTAAACTCATGCTCACCTTCCGCAGAGTTAATATTAATAAGTATCCACTTGGCGCCATGAATATCGTTATCGTTCAGCAATGGAGAGTTCATTGCTTCTTCGATTGCTTTTTGTGCACGGTTCTCGCCAGCTGCTTCCGCATTTCCAAGAATGGCCACACCACCATTTCTCATTACGGTGCATACATCCGCAAAGTCAACATTGATCTGGCCGGTACTGTTGATCACATCCGTGATACATTTGGCTGCTGTTGCCAGTACATTATCCGCTTTCTCAAATGCTTCCCGCATTTTCAGGTTTCCAAACTGGTGACGCAGTTTATCATTGCTGATCACCAGTAAGGTGTCAACATATCCTTTTAATATCTTGATACCTTCTTCCGCCTGTTGCTGGCGTTTCTTTCCTTCGTATGCAAATGGTGTGGTAACGATACCAACAGTAAGTATCCCGAGATCTTTGCAGATTTTTGCAATGATAGGAGCACCACCTGTTCCCGTACCACCGCCCATTCCAGCTGTGATAAAAGCCATTTTGGTATTTACTTCCAGGATACGTTTGATCTCTTCGAGAGATTCTTCTGTAGCCTGGCGGCCGATATCAGGGTTAGCCCCTGCACCCAAACCCTGGGTAAGATGCGGTCCTAACTGTACCCGGTTTGGGATGCCACTATTGGCCAATGCCTGTGCGTCGGTATTGCAGATAATAAAATTGACACCATCAATCTGCTGGCTGAACATATGGTTCACCGCATTTCCACCCCCGCCCCCAACGCCGATCACCTTCAGTATGGATGATTTTTCTTTCGGCAGATCAAAATGAATCATAGTCGTTGAATTTAATGAAGCTGTTCATCAGTCACAGCTTTATGTAGTAATGGGTTAGTTATTTTTTCAATACAGCTTTCGGATCAGAGATGCTTATCCTCTTCTTCTTTGAACAGATCGATAATACCATCTTTGAATTTGCCCCAGAAATTACTTAGACCACGGCGTTGCTTTACTCTTTCTGCACTCACAGCTTCTTCTGTTTCCACAACAGCTTCTTCTGCCGCCGTTTTCTTTAAACCATCCGGCACTTCCACTTTCTTGTATTCCTTTTCAAACTGCTTGCGGTTATGCTCGTAATCATCATACCCTTTCAGGATAAGCCCGATACAGGTGGAATAGGTTGGTTTCGCCAGTTCTTCAATATGCCCGGCGGCTAAATGCTCATTCGGAAACCCGATTCTTGCAGGCAAACCCGTTACATATTCTGTCAGTTGTATCAGGTGTTTTAATTGTGAACCACCGCCGGTCAATACCACACCACCATTCAGTGCCTTGTTATCCAAACCAACCTGTTTCAGGTGATAGGTAACAAAATCCATGATCTCACTCATTCTTGCCTGGATGATATTCGCCAGGTTCTTTACACTGATCTCTTTTGCCGGCATACCACGAAGGCCGGGAATAGTGATATAAGCATTGGCTTTAGCTTCGTTCGCTAACGCAGAACCAAACTGCACTTTCATGGCTTCGGCCTGTGTCTTCAGCACACCCAATCCTGTTTTAATATCATTCGTAATATTCTCACCGGCAAAAGGAATCACAGCTGTATGTTTCAGGATACCTTCATAGAACACAGCCAGGTCTGTGGTACCACCGCCAATGTCCACAATAGCCACACCCGCTTCCAGGTCTTCCTGTGCCATGACCGCTGAAGAGGAAGCTAATGGTTGCAACACGAGATCCTTGGTATGCAAACCTGATTTCTCCACGCTGCGGTTGATATTACGAATCGCATTCTTATCCCCCGTGATGATATGAAAGTTTGCACCGATCTTCACTCCACCATACCCGATCGGGTTAGGAATGTTCTGAAAATTATCCACGGTGAATTCCTGCGGGATCACATCAATGATCTGGTCACCGGCAGGGATATAAGTTTTGTACTGGTCGTCGATCAGCTGATCAATTTCTTTCTGAGTGATCTCTTCGTCCGTCTTCTGGCGAACGATATCACCTCTTGTTTGTAAGCTCTTAATGTGGTGCCCGGCAATACCGACATACACTTCATTTACTTCCAGGTTCGGATTAGAAGCAAAACAATTGTCTAATGCTGTCTTGATAGCTTTGATCGTCTCGTCAATGTTGAGCACCTGCCCGTGCTTCACGCCATTGGAGTTGGCTTTACCAAAGCCCAGTATCTCCAGCTTGCCGAATTCATTCTTCCTTCCGGCAATTACTGCGATCTTGGTTGTTCCGATGTCCAGACCGACAATAATGGGTTGTTCGTTGTTCATAAATGTTGTTTTTAGTTGTTGTTTTTATCGAAAGTTTTTATTGTCCAAACTTCAGTTCTCATGGCATCTTCGTTGCGATGCTCTGTTCATCTTCCGGCTCACTGCTCATCCATACTAATTATTCCTCTTCGGCATCACTGCCTTCGGTTCTCGTTGCACAGGTTTCGGATCTTGCCCGGCTGGTTTAGTCCCGGTTTCAGAAAGTTTCAAAGGGTTGGGATTGGGGCCATCATCATTTATAATACTCGTCGTAGCATTCAGCGGTATATTATTCTCCGTAGCAGGGTAAGGTACAGGCTGTGCGGCCGTTGCCCTTGCGGCAGTATCATAATTCATATCCCGGGCCTGCTGTAACAGTTTCTCTACATTTCTTCGCAGCTGGATTGAATCCACTTTTGTAGTGTACCCTTTCACTCCCACCACCTGCCCGGCATACTGAACATCAATGGTCCTGTACTTATCAAATCCTGTCTTACTTAAAATATTTTTATAGAATACGTACAGCCTGTTGAACTTGGCTTCAATATGATCGCCCTTCCCAAGTTTCACTGTATGGTTACCTACCACCGGCACCATTTCAAACTCACCCTCCGTATTGATATCAATTTGTGCTACCTGTGCTGTCCAGAAAGGGTTATTATTAATGAATCCTGCCGTTACGGCGATAGCATGTAATAAACTGCTGTCCCTGCTCGTCATCCGTTTCATCATTTCCGGAAACCCGGTAAACACAGGAACATCAGCACTCATTTTCTCAGATAAGGGTATCTTCTTTTCATCCATATCGATATAAAAAGATTTACCCGTTGTTGAAAATATCCTGGCAACCGGCTCTCTTTCTGTTACTGATACATGCAGCACTTCCTTATTATCAAAATAGAGTTCTGCATCTTTGATCCATACATTCTTTTCCAGCAATTGCTCCAGCTTGAGAAGATCGAAAGCAGACATGGGCTGCCCTTTAATATTCCCTTTCGTTCCGGTTGAAAGTAACTTCAGTACATCTTTCTCATCAACAAACAGGTTTTCTTTGGCCCCGTTGATGCTGATCGTAAAGTCCTTACAGCGTTCACTTTTCTGCTGCCGCATGGCCGCTGCCAGCAGGGTGATCATGCCTCCCCCGATCAGCAACCACATGCTGACAACTAAAATCTTCCGTATCGTCTTTTTTGTACCCACTTTACTTATACTCCTTTCAAAATTTCTTTAATTGGTTCAACCAACGTATCGATGTCTCCTGCCCCTGCCGTGATCAGCACTTCCCCAAAATCCTTGTTCACTGTTTTTGAAAAATCCTGCTCCGCCCAGCCCAGTATTTCTTTTTTACCCAGTACTTTTTTATGCTCACTCTTCATTCTTGTCAATATCATTTCGCTGTTCACGCCTTCCACCGGTAACTCCCGTGCCGGGTAAATGGGCAGCAGGATCACTTCATCCGCCATGTCCAGTACTTCAGCAAATCCTTCCGCATGGTCTTTTGTCCGGCTGAACAAATGTGGCTGGAAGATCACAGTACATTTTTTCCCGCTGAACAACGTCTTTGCCCCATTGATCAAAGCCCTCAGCTCTTCCGGGTGATGGGCATAATCATCAATAAAAACCAGCCGGTCATTTTTGATGATATACTCAAACCTTCTTTTCACACCCCGGAAATTCTCCACGGCCGATTTGATCTTTGCATTATCTATTCCCAAAGAACTGGCGGCTGTTATTGCCGCTATCGCATTCTCCACGTTATGCATCCCTCCCATATTCAACCGCACATTATCCAGCATATTATCCTTCATCATCACATCAAACTCATAACTACCATTCATCATCCGGATATTCGTGGCGTATACATCCGCACTTTCATTCTGCAGGCTGTACGTAAGATGCGTATCAGCACTCAGCTCCTTTCCTCTCTCCAACCCGAATTTTCTCACCAGCATGCCCCCCGGCTTAACTCTTTTACTAAAATCAATAAATGCCTGCTCCATCGATTCAGCCGTACCATATATATCCAGGTGATCCGCATCCATCGCTGTGATAATGGCCACATCCGGGTTTAATTTCAAAAAACTCCTGTCGTATTCATCTGCCTCTATCACACATACATTTCTTTCATGGCTCCAGAAATTGGTTCCGTAGTTAACAGAAATGCCGCCGAGAAATGCATTGCATCCAAAACCGGTATCTCTTAGCAAATGGGCCACCATTGTGGTGATCGTTGTCTTCCCATGGGTCCCGGCAATACAGATATTAAAAGAACTCTCCGATATGATCTGCAACACATCACTTCTCTTCACCACTTTGTATCCGTTTTGCTGGTAAAAGAGCAGCTCTTTATGCTCTTTTGGTATCGCCGGTGTATATACCACCAGGTCCACCACTTTCGGGATCAGGGCCAGGCTCTCTTCATAATGAACGGCTATGCCACTTGCTTCTAATTCTTTGGTCAGCACAGTTGCTGTTTTATCATAGCCACCCACTTTTACTGCTTTGGCATGAAAGAACCTCGCAATAGCACTCATACCAATGCCGCCGATACCGACGAAATACACTTCTCCGATCTTGTCAATCCCCCGGAAGGGGGCATTCATAAGGACAGTATTGTCTGGACTAATCAATTCGCTGTAATTATTAAATACTTTTCAAAATCTCCTCCGCAATGCGGGTATCCGCATTTGTCACACCCAGTACCGCAATATTCTCTTTTAACTCGTTCTGCTTACTTATATCTTTTGCCAGTTCGATCGTCATAAACACTAATTTCTCAGCCGCTTCATTGTCTTTCACCATCAGAGCCGCTTTCTTGTTGACCAGTTGTATTGCATTCACCGTCTGGTGATTTTCTGCTGCAAAGGGATAGGGCACAAAGAGAACAGGCTTTTTCGCCACACACAATTCAGCTACAGACATTGCACCTGATCTTGACACCACCACATCGGCTGCAGCATAGGCATTCTCCATCTGCGTGATAAAATCATTGGCCCACACCCCCTTTTTTCCAGCCGTTCTTTCCTTTGCTTTTCCCGCATAGGGTTTTCCAGTTTGCCAGATCAGCTGAATGCCGGCATTCGTTATTTCATCCAATCCTTTGTCGATGGCTTCATTAACAGATTTGGCACCCAAACTGCCTCCCACCACTAAAACAGTTGTTGTATGCTCATCAAGTGAAAAGAATTTCAAAGCATCTGCTTTACTAACGGCTGAAGCTACTATCGCTGTTCTTACCGGGTTACCTGTCACCATTATCCTTTCTCCCGGGAAAAATTTCTCCATCCCGTCCGTACCAGTAAAAACCTTTGTTGCTTTTTTCCCTAACAGTATATTCGATTTACCCGCAAAGGAATTCGATTCATGAATAAAGGTTGGGATCCCCCTGGCCTGAGCAAATCTTAATACCGGGAAACTTGAATAGCCCCCCACACCGATAGCTGCATCCGGTTTAAATTTTTTGAAGATCGTTCTGACCTGCAAAAAACTCTTTACCAATTTAAATGGTAAACCAATATTTTTTATCAAAGAGCTCCGGTTAAACCCGGCTATATCTAATCCTTCGATCTTGTATCCGGCCTGTGGCACTTTTTCCATTTCCATTTTCCCTTTGGCACCGATAAACAGTATTTCAATGCTGTCATCAATTTTCTTCAGTGCATTGGCTATCGCAATCGCTGGAAAAATATGACCGCCTGTTCCCCCGCCCGCTATGATCACCCGTTTCCCCATTCTTCTTTTTTTATGCTACTACAGGTTGCTCCTTATTGCCTTCTGTTTTCTCCACGTTTCTTGCCACACTCAATATGATACCAATGGCCAGGCAGGTAAATATGAAACTCGTTCCTCCCATACTTACTAATGGCAGTGTTACTCCCGTTACGGGAAATAAATTGACTGTCACTGCCATATTAGCTAATGCCTGTATTGCTAACGTAAAACTTAATCCCAATGCCAGGAATGCACCAAATGCATAAGGACATCTTTTGAATATCCGTATGCACCTGTACAGAAACACCAGGTATATGAATACAATGAATGCTCCTCCCATCAAACCATATTCTTCAATAATGATGGCATAAATAAAATCGTTATAGGCCTGCGGCAAATAATCCCTTGTCGTACTGTTACCGGGACCGACACCGAGTACACCACCCTGTGCTATAGCGATCTTGGCCTGGTTCACCTGGTACATTTCATCATTATCAGCTGCCTTACTTCCATACATGAAATTTTCCACCCGGCTGATCCATGTTTCCACCCGGCCAAACAAACCTGAAGATTTTGCACTGGCCACCGCTTCTTCATTCGCTGATGAATGCCTCACTACTGCTGACAACACCAGGAACAGGATCGGGATCATCGCAATACCGATCGTTATTAAAATATGTTTGGTACGGGCACGGCCAATAAATAATAACATCAAACAACTGGCTCCCAGTAATAATGCAGTTGAAAGATTTGCTGGCGCAATCAACAGACAAGTAATTGCAACCGGTAGCATCACCGGCAGAAATCCTTTCTTAAAATCTTTGATGACATCCTGCTTCTTACTCATCAACCTGGCCAGGTACATGAACAAAGCCAGCTTGGCCAGGTCAGAGGTTTGCATCGTCATGTTAATAAGGGGCAGTCTTATCCAACGACTTCCTTCATTCATTCGTACGCCAAAGAATAAGGTATAGGCCAGCAAGGGGATGGATAACAGGAAAGCGATCTGTGCTACTTTAGAATAGAATGTATAATTGACCAGGTGAGCAAAATAGATCACCATGATACCCACCACGATAAAAGCAATCTGCTTGAACAAATATACTTCCGTGTTACCCTTATAATTTTTATAAGCCAATGAACCTGTTGCACTGTAAACAGCGAGTAACGAAACCAGTGTCAGCAATACCACCAATGCCCAGATGACTTTATCACCACGGGTCTTGCTGGCCAGCTGCCCAAACGGGTTCTGCATCGGTTGCTGTAT